>NC_014722.1:1377654-2066481 GCF_000198775.1 Mycetohabitans rhizoxinica HKI 454
GTGCTATCAAGGAGCGCCGGCCGGTCGATGCGCGGCCTTTCACGATGCCAACCCACTGTCCGGTCTGTGGTTCCGCGATCGAACGGCTGCCGGACGAGGCGATCGCGCGATGCACGGGCGGATTGGTCTGCGCCGCGCAGCGCAAGCAGGCGTTGTGGCATTTCGCGCAGCGGCGCGCACTCGACATCGATGGGCTCGGCGAGAAGATCATCGATCAATTAGTCGAGCAGAGCCTGATTCGTACGCCCGCCGACCTGTTCAGCCTCGGCTTTGCGACGGTGGCGCAACTGGACCGTTTCGCGGACAAGTCTGCGCAGAACCTGATCGACTCGTTGGAGCGCGCGCGCCATACGACGTTGCCGCGGTTCATCTATGCGCTGGGCATTCGACACGTAGGCGAGGCGACCGCAAGGGACCTGGCCCGGCATTTCGGCTCGCTCAATGCGTTGATAGACGCCAGCGAGGAGGCGCTGCTCGAGGTCAACGACGTTGGCCCCGTGGTCGCGGAGGCGATCCGCCATTTCTTCTCGGAGCCGCATAACCGGATGGTGATCGAGCAACTGCGTGCAGCCGGCGTGCAGTGGCCCGAAGGGCCGCCGGCACCCCGGAAACCGGCCGGGCCGCTTGCCGGCATGACGGTGGTGCTGACCGGCACGTTGCCGACCCTATCCCGCGAGGCAGCGAAGGAGAGGCTGGAGGCCGCTGGTGCGAAGGTCGCGGGATCGGTGTCGAAGAAGACGAATTACGTGGTGGCCGGAGCCGACGCGGGCAGCAAGCTGACGAAGGCCGAGGAGTTGGGCATTCCGATTGTTGACGAAGAAGGGATGCGTAGGCTTTTAGAGGGTGAACAGCAATGATTCACGAAATTCTCAAAATGGGCGACCCGCGTCTGTTGCGCATGGCGAAACCGGTGGACAGGTTCAATACGCCGGAATTGCATCAACTGATCCAAGACATGTTCGAGACGATGCGCGCAGCCAACGGCGCGGGATTGGCCGCGCCGCAGATCGGCGTGGATCTGCAAGTCGTGATCTTTGGCTTCGGGCAGAACGCGCGCTATCCGGATGCGCCGGCCGTACCGGAGACCGTGCTGATCAACCCGATGATCACCCCCGTTTCGCTGGACATGGAAGAAGGATGGGAGGGCTGCCTGTCGGTGCCGGGACTGCGGGGCATTGTCAGCCGCCTGTCGATGATCCGCTATGAAGGTCATGACCAGTACGGCCAGCCGATCGACCGTATCGCCGAGGGGTTTCATGCGCGGGTAGTGCAGCATGAGTGCGATCATTTGATCGGCAGGCTGTATCCGATGCGCATTACCGATTTTTCGAACTTCGGTTTCACCAAAGTGCTGTTCCCGGACCTGGATCCTTTGTCCGACGATTGACACAGGCCCGCGTCGCCGGCGGGTACCGGCTGCCTCAGAAGTGTTCGTCCGCGCGCAAATAGCGCCATTTACCGGACGGCAGCGCGCCAAGCACGAGTTGGCCTATTCTGACGCGTTTCAGGCCGACGACCTCCAGGCCGACTAATTCGCACATGCGGCGGATCTGGCGTTTGCGGCCCTCGCGCAGCACAAAGCGTAACTGCTCGCCGTTTTGCCAATCGACCTGCGCCGGCTTGAGCCGCACGCCGTCCAGCGACAATCCTTCGCGCAGTTGCGCTAGCTTATCGATGGGGAAATAGCGTTCCACCTGCTGCGTGTGCGTGCCGTAGCGCACGCGCACCAAGTATTCCTTTTCCACCTCGGACTGTTCGCCAATCAACTGCTTGGCGATACGGCCGTCCTGCGTGAGCACGAGTAAGCCGGTCGAATCGATGTCGAGCCGGCCAGCAGGCGCTAGTGAGCGCAGATGGGTAGCGGAAAAGCGCGTAGGCGCGGGATCGTCGCTCCAGCGATTGGCCGGCGTGATGAGCGCGACGGCGGGAGGATAGTCGCCTTCCGGCTGGCCGGAGACGTATCCGACCGGCTTGTTCAGCACGATCGTCACTTGCCGTGCTTGGGCTGCGCGTGCGTTGGGTAGCACGTCGATGTGCTGCGCGGCGGTGACCTTCGCGCCGAGCGTGTCGACAATCTGCCCGTCGACGCGGACCCAGCCCTTCTCAATCCATTCGTCGGCTTCGCGGCGCGAGCACAGGCCGAGTTCGGACATTCGCTTCGACAACCGCATCTGGCCGGGCACATCGGCCTCGATCCCGCGGTGGATGTCGTGGCGCGGCAGGCCCGCATCAGCGCGCGGACGCGACGCACGCGTCCAGTCCATTGGCGCGCGCTTGACCTGTTGTGTGCCGCCGCCACGCTCGCGGGGACTGCGTGCCGGACTCCGCTCGGCAGTGCTTCGCGCACCGATGCGCTCGGCCAGGGCCTGTGCCGGCGATTGGCGCGGCTTGCGACCGGCATGGTCGGGCTTGTCGCGACGTGCCGGCGCTTGTGCCTGCGTACGCTTGCCGGCACTCGCGCCGCGCTCGCGACCGCCGCGATCCGTGCCTTGGAACGGCTCACCGGCGGCTACCTCGTCTTGCCGCTTGGTGCGACGCGCTTGCGTCGGTGCGGTGGCGAGACGGCGCGCTGACGTGCGTCGTCGATCCGGTGAGGGCGAGGTCGATGATGACGTGGAGGTTGGCGTGGGCATCGACGCAGCGCCCGGCAGGCGAGGCGCGCGCCTTGCGTCGCGCGCGTCAGATCGGTCGCCCGAGTCCGCGCGGGCAGGCGCCCCGGCCGCCGTTCGGCGCGGCACGACGGCGTTGCCTGGCGTGTCGGCGCGCACGCTCCCATGGCGCTTGCTGGCTGTAGTGGTGTTACCGCCGGCGGGCGTGGCCGGGTGGGGGGTGGGGCGACGTCCAGCCGGCGCACGCTGGTCGGCGTCGCGGCCTTCCCGCGGTGCCTGCGCGGCGCTGCGCCGGGTTGCGTCGCGCTTCGCGCCGGGTCGCACCGGCTGTCGCGACGGCGAGTCTGGTCGAGGATGTTTCGCGGTAAGCTTTACGCGCATAAGATTTAAACTGCGATCGCGCGCAGTAGTTCGGTTTCAAGTTGGATCTGCTTGCGGCTGTCAGCCAAGCCATTGCCATCAAGCAGGAAAACGTCCTCGACTCGCTCGCCGAGCGTGTTGATCCGGGCGGCCCGCACACCGACGCGATGGTCGGCTAGCACGCGCGCGATCCCATACAGCAGCCCAAGCCGGTCGTTGGCGGAGATCGATAACAAATAGTACTGCCCCCGTTCGTCGGCGCGAAGATCGACGCGCGGCGTGATCGGGAAGGTACGCGACAGGCGTGACAGGCGGCCCTTGGCGGGCTTCGGCAACAAGTCGGGCGAGGTGAGCCATGCGGCGAGTTGTTGCTCGACGAGGTTGACGATGTCGCGGTAGTGCACGCCTTCGTTAGTGCTGACCACCAGGAAGTTGTCTAGCGCGTAGCCATGCCGCGTGGTGTTCACCCGCGCATCGAGCACGGACAGGCCGCTGCGTTCGAAATACGCGCAAATGCCGGCGAACAGGTCGGGCCGGTCCTGCAAGTAGACGAGCACCTGTAATCCGTCGCCGATCGGCGATGGGCGCGCCCGCACAATCGGGGTAGCGCAGTGGACGTGCCGGTAAAGCACGCGGGTCTGCCATGCGATGTCGGCCGCATCATGACGCAGAAAGTAGCCGACGTCGAGTTGGTCCCACAGCGCTTGATGCACGCCGTCCGGCACCGTTTGCAGCCTCAGCAGCGCGAGCGCTTCGTCTTTGCGCGTGCGCAGCTCGGCGTGCTGGTCCGGCCGGGCGCCCCCTAGCACGTTTAGCGTGACCCGGTACAGGTCTTCGAGCAGTTTGCCTTTCCACGCGTTCCAGACCTTTGGGCTGGTGCCGCGGATGTCCGCCACGGTCAGCAGGTACAGTGCGGTGAGCCGGCGCTCGTTACGCACGAGGGCGGCGAAACGGCCGATTACGGCCGGGTCGGACGTGTCTTGCTTCTGGGCAACCTGGCTCATCGTCAGATGATGTTCGACGAGCCATACGACCAGCGCGGTATCTTGCGGGTCAACGCTGTGCTCGCGGCAAAAGCGTTGGGCGTCGGCCATGCCCAGCTTCGAATGATCGCCGCCGCGGCCTTTCGCGATGTCGTGAAATAGCGCGGCGATATACAGCACCCACGGTCGCTCGAAGTTGGCGAACAGCTGGCTACAGAACGGGTACTCGTGCGCATGCTCTGCAATTGAGAAGCGCCGGATATTGCGCAGCACCATCAGGATGTGCTGGTCGACCGTGTACACGTGATACAGATCATGCTGCATTTGGCCGACGATGCGGCGGAAATTGAGCAGGTAGCGCCCGAGCACGCTCGTCTGGTTCATCAGCCGTAGTGCGTGCGTGATACCTTCCGGCTGTTTCAGAATCTCCATGAACAAGCGGCGGTTTTGCGGGTCGCGGCGCCAGTTCCGGTCCATGACCTCCCGCGCGTGGTACAGCGCGCGCAGTGTCCGGGCGGACAGACCTTTGACCCCTCGCACCTGCTCGTACAGTAGGAATGCCTCTAGGATCGCGTTGGGTGCGCGCTGGAACACGTCGTCATCGACGATTTCCAGCATGCCCTGTTTCTCGATGAAGTGCTCGGACAATTGGCGTGTGACACCGCTGGTCCGCGGGAACAGTTGTGCCTCGATGTTCTGAATCAGGATCGTGGCCAGTTGCGTGACTGCCTTGGCGGCCCAGTAGTAGCGCCGCATCAATTGCTCGCTGGCGCGCTTCTCGCGCGTGCACCGGTAGCCGAATGCCTCGGCCAGCGCGGTCTGCAGGTCAAACGCGAGAACGTCCTGGCGTCGTCCGGCGAGCACGTGTAGCCGGGCGCGCAACGTTTTCAGAAATTGTTCGTTGCGCCGCAGCTCGCGGCTTTCGCGCACGGTGATCAGCCCGCGCGCCTCGAGCGCCTGCCAGCTGTGACCGAAGCCGGCGGCGCGCGTGATCCATAGGATCAACTGCAAGTCACGCAGCCCCCCGGGACTTTCCTTGCAGTTCGGCTCGAGACTGTATGGCGAATCTTGGAATTTCGCGTGCCGCTGGCGCATCTCGAGCATTTTTGCAGTAAAGAATGCGCGCGGATCGAGCGTTTCGTAAAAGCGTGCGAGGAACGCCTGCTGCAGCGTGATGTTGCCAACGATCCAGCGAGCTTCGAGCAGCGACGTTTGCACGGTGACGTCCTGACGCGCCTCGTCGATGCACTGCTCGACGGTGCGCACGCTACTGCCTAGTTCAAGCCCCAGGTCCCACGCCAGCCGAATAAAGCGCTCAATACTGGCCCGCAGGTTTGCGTCGGGCTCGTCGTTGAGCAGTACCAGGATGTCGATGTCGGAATGCGGCGCAAGCTCGTCGCGCCCGTAGCCGCCCACAGCAAGCAGCGTCAATGCTGGCGGCATCGCACACGCCTGCCACGCCTCGACGAGCACGCCGTCGACCCGCCGCGCGAGCGAGCGCATCAGCGTGTCGACGTTGCCGGCATGCGCAAACCGTTTAAGCAATTGGGCCTTGGCTGCCTTAAATTCGTTTTTCAGCGACGAGGGGGGCTCGGTGACCATAGCGCAGGCACTCATGGGCAGGCCTGTTTCATCAAATCGGGCGCGGCGGGTGACGCTGCGCGTGGCCGGCATGCCGACGCCGTATGATGACGCGAGGCAGGCAGCGTGTGACGGCACATCGGTGTGGCAGCCGGTGTGGGTCGGTACGCTAAACTCACGCGGTGACGGCAATCGTCGGCTTGGCTGGCGTGCCGGCCGATACGGTTAGTACTTCGTAGCCGGTTTGCGTAACCAGCACCGTGTGCTCCCATTGAGCGGACAAACTGCGATCGCGCGTCTTGACGGTCCACTTGTCCGGCATCGTGCGGACGTCGCGGCGCCCCGCATTAATCATCGGCTCGACCGTAAAGATCATGCCCGGCTGGATTTGCACGCCTGTGCCGGGGCGACCGTAGTGCAGGATCTGCGGATCCTCGTGGAACGCAGTGCCGATGCCATGGCCGCAATATTCGCGCACGACGCTGTAGCCATGCGCTTCGGCGTGACGCTGAATTGCGTGCCCGATGTCGCCCAGATGCGCGCCGGGCTGCACCTGTTCAATGCCGAGCCACATGCATTCATACGTGACCTGCACAAGCCGCTTGGCCAAGATCGATCCTTCGCCGACGATGAACATACGGCTCGTGTCACCAAAGTAACCGTCCTTGATCACCGTGATGTCGATGTTCAACGTGTCGCCGCTCTTTAATGACTTGTCGCCGGGGATACCGTGGCAAATCACATCGTTCACGGAGATGCAGGTTGCTTTCGGATACGGCGGATAGCCGGGCGGCTGGTAGTTCAGCGGCGCGGGCACGGTGTGCTGCTCATTGAGCATGTACTCGTGGCAGAGCCGGTCGAGCTCGCCGGTGGTGATGCCGGGCTGGATGAAAGGCGTGATGTAATCAAGTACCTCACTCGCAAGGCGGCAGGCGACGCGCATCTTTGCGATGTCGTGTTCGGTTTTAATCGTGACGGTCATAGGGGACCACGCTGGATAAATGGCATGAAGTTGCGCCACATTATCGCATTTTCGCTGCGCGCCCACAGGGGCTCGCACGCACGGCGCAGCGTCGTCATCGGCAAAGTGGGGCAGGATGTCGAGAAATGCTGCAGCGCTAAGATCGGCCAAGGGATGTGCTAGCGTATGCGTGATGTTTGGGCGATGGCTATGACGTGGGTCTGAAGCGCCTGGGTAGTCCTTTCCATGCCCGTCCTCAATGCATAACCGAGTGAGCTTGCCAATGGATTACGATTCGAACTCCACGATTAACAGCGTTCAAACCGCTTTATATGCCACGGAAAGTCGGCAAGCCGGTCGTCCTACCACAGCCGCACCGCCTCATCCGCCTGGCCTGACGGTACCTGCGAGCGCAGGTGGGCAGCCAAGCTCGACGACCGGTGCGGCGGCTGGCTCGGCAAGCCGTCCGACGATGCATTGGGCGACGAATCGGACAAGCCGTCCGACGACGTACCACGACCTGCCGCCCGAGATCATTCAGCAGTTGGCCGCCCACCTGCCTTTCAACGATATTGGCAACTTGGCGACGGTGGACAGGCGGACATACCGCGGATTGCAAGAAAGGCGGCTGAGTTGGCTTTGCTGTCGGCGGGCACACTATGCCCGTGAAATGGATCTGGCGTCGATGCAACAACTGCTCGCTGAAATCGAGCGTATTCACGCCGAGCCGATGTTGCGCGCCGAGCCGCTTGACGCATTGTGGCCGCGGTTATCGGATCTGCCGGAAGAGCAGCAGCTAGGCGCGTTTCAACGATTTTTCGAGGCCGCAGGCCGTGTGCCGCGGCAAGGCTTACCAATACAAAAAGACATGATCCGGTCCATACTCAATTTTTCCGACCGGCTGCAGCGTCCTTTATATGAATTTGCGTATGCAGACGCCGAACGACGCAGCCGTGAACAAGGAAGCACTTGGGCCGCTGTGGCATCGTTGCTTAGATGCGGGTCAATTGGTGGGGCGCGGTACGAAAACGAATATCAAGCTTTTCTGGGCCGGCTTCCCGCGTTGGACGCAGCTGGCCAGGCCGATCTGCTCGTGGAATTGACGAAACTACTGCCTGGCCTCCGCCGCGATGCGCATGCGCAGACGAAAACCATCGAGTATTACCGAATATTGCAGCAATGGGTGCAACGCCTACCCGCGTCACACCGAGGTGCAGTGATCGGCATGCTAGCTAACATGATATGGGCGTTGCCCGCCGAGCACAGAGCCGTGCACTATGCCGATCTGCGGCACTTGACGCTATCGCTGCCCGATCACCAATTGGGCGAGGCACTACACTACCTGCCGTCCGCGCTCGCGGTATTGCCGACAGAACAACAAGCGCATGAGTTATCGCTACTCGAGCCGGCCATTCAACGCGCGTTACCCGAGCATCGCATATGGGTGGCACTCGGGCTGCTCGAGAGCACGACGAAGTTGAATGAAGCGCTGTCAAGCCAGTTATGGCAGCGGGGACTGCGTCTGCTTGACGGCGGTGATGAAACGGATGTGCTGCTTGTACTCGAGGAAATGGACGACCGGTTTATCCCGTTCTTGCCTGCGCAGCAATGGGAAAACGCAAAAAACGAGATCCTGGCATTCGTTGAACGCAATCCGCTCAGCGAGGACGCTCGCGCCGAATTGCTGGAATACCTGGAGGAATAACATCGGCATGCGAAGCGGGCTACGGCAAAGCGCGCACATGATCCGAATGCGCTGATTACCGTGCTCGTGCAACCAGTGTGCTTGAGGGGCACCATATACGCGTGCTACAATATCGGGCTAGTCGGCTTGTAATCGGCTAAATCACAAACCGGTGCGTCCAAGGGTGTTCGCGCGATATAGGCGCGGATGCGGCAACCGGTTTCAGACTCAACCCTTCGTGGAGAATTTCATGGCAGTTACGATGCGTCAGATGTTGGAAGCGGGTGTGCACTTCGGTCACCAGACCCGCTTCTGGAACCCGAAGATGGCACCGTTCATCTTCGGTCACCGCAACAAGATCCACATCATCAACCTCGAAAAGACGTTGCCGATGTACAACGACGCGCTGAAGTACGTGCGTCAGTTGGCGGCGAATCGGGGCACGATCCTGTTCGTTGGCACGAAGCGTCAGTCGCGTGACACGATCGCAGAGGAAGCGGCACGCGCTGGCATGCCGTACGTGAACAACCGCTGGCTCGGCGGGATGTTGACGAACTTCAAGACGCTGAAGACGTCGATCAAGAAGCTCAAGGACATGGAAGCGGCGATCGAGTCCGGCGAAGTCGAGAAGATGAGCAAGAAGGAAGCGCTGATGTTTGAGCGCGAAATGGCAAAGCTGCAAAAGTCGATTGGTGGCGTGAAGGACATGGGCGGCATTCCGGACGCGATCTTCGTGATCGACGTCGGCTACCATAAGATCGCCGTCACTGAGGCGAAAAAGCTCGGCGTGCCGGTTATTGCGGTCGTCGACACGAACCACTCGCCAGATGGCGTTGACTATGTGATTCCGGGTAACGACGACGCGAGCAAAGCGGTCGTGTTGTACGCGCAGGGGGTCGCCGATGCGATTCTCGAAGGTCGCGCGAATGCGTTGAACGATGTTGTGCAGTCGACCCGTGGCGACGACGAGTTCGTCGAGGTCAACGAGCAGGCCTAACCCTGCATCAGCGACCAGCCAGACAAGGGGCTTCACTGAGCCCCTTTTTTTTAGCTGGTGCGGTTCCCGGCCCAGGTGCCGCCGCGATGCGCGGCTTGCGCGAGCGGCGTAGTGGGACAACGGATCGTGGCCGCGCGCGGTGTCCGCGCGGCGTGTAGACAACCGGAATAGTCCGACAGATTGACAGGAGCGAACAATGGCGGCAATTACCGCAAGTATGGTTGCAGAACTGCGCGCGAAGACCGATGCGCCGATGATGGAATGCAAGAAGGCGTTGACCGAGGCCGACGGCGACATGGCCCGCGCCGAGGAGTTGCTGCGTGTAAAGCTCGGCAATAAGGCGAGCAAGGCGGCGGCGCGCGTGACCGCGGAAGGCGTGATCGTGTCGTTCATTGGCAATGGCGCCGGCGCGTTGGTCGAGTTGAACTGCGAAACGGACTTCGTCGCAAAGAACGAAGATTTTATCGCTTTCTCAAAAAAGGTCGCGGAACTGGTTGCCACGCAGAATCCGGCCGACGTCACTGCGCTGTCCGCGCTGTCGCTGGACGGCTCGACGGTGGATGCGGTGCGGACTGCACTGGTCGGCAAAATCGGCGAAAACATGACGATCCGCCGCTTTTCGCGCTTTGAGACCGCGCGTAAACTGGCGTCGTACCTACACGGCACGCGCATCGGTGTGCTGGTCGAATACGACGGCGCCGACGAGCAGGTCGGCAAGGACGTTGCGATGCACATCGCCGCGATGAAGCCGGTGTCGCTGTCGTCGGCCGACGTGCCAGCCGAGCTGATCGCGAAAGAGCGCAGCATCGCTGAACAGAAGGCGGCCGAGTCGGGCAAGCCGGCCGAGATCGTCGCGAAGATGGTCGAAGGCAGCGTGCAAAAGTACCTGAAGGAGGTGTCGCTGTTGAACCAGCCGTTTGTGAAGAACGATAAGCAGACCGTCGAGCAGATGCTCAAGGCCGCGAATACGACGGTGCAGCGCTTTGCGCTGTTCGTCGTCGGCGAAGGCATCGAAAAGCGCCAGGATGACTTCGCGGCCGAAGTGGCCGCGCAGGTCGCCGCCGCGCAGAAGCAGTAAGCCGTTGCGGCAACGGTAGCGCGCCCATCCAGGCGTGGCGCCGTGCTTGCAGCGAGGCCGTGTTGCCGGGGCCCCGCCCACGCGGGTGTCCTTCGGCCGGCGAGACGATCCGCTGCCGTGCCGGCGCATCGCATGCGTCCGGGTGAGCGTCGGACGGCGCGATGCGTTTTTGCAGTGCTTGATCCGCAACGCATTTCCCTCATACAGTTCTGAAGTCCTTTTCGGCGCGAACGGATACCTTTCATGTCAACTGTCTACAAACGCCTGCTGCTCAAACTCTCCGGCGAAGCCCTGATGGGCGATGATGCGTTTGGCATCAATCGCATGACGATCGAGCGAATCGTCGCGGATATCGTCGACGTGGTGAATCTGGGTGCCCAGCTCGCCGTCGTGATCGGCGGCGGCAATATCTTTCGGGGCGTAGCGGGTGGCGCGGCAGGCATGGACCGCGCGACGGCGGACTACATGGGGATGCTCGCGACGATGATGAATGCATTAGCGTTGCAGGATGCGATGCGCCATGCAGGCATCGAGGCGCGCGTGCAGTCCGCGTTGCGGATGGATCAAGTGGTCGAGCCCTATATTCGGCCGCGTGCGATTCGGCAGCTGGAGGAAGGACGCGTCGTCATTTTTGCGGCTGGCACTGGCAATCCATTTTTCACCACGGACACCGCCGCCGCGCTGCGCGGCGCGGAGATCGGCGCGGAAGTCGTGCTCAAGGCCACCAAGGTTGATGGCGTCTACTCCGCCGACCCGAAGAAGGACCCGACGGCCACGCGTTATGCGATGATCAGCTTCGATGAGGCGATCAGCCGCAATCTGCAGGTGATGGATGCGACGGCGTTCGCGCTGTGCCGCGACCAGAAGTTGCCGATCCGGGTGTTCTCGATCAATAAGCCCGGCGCCCTGAAGCGCATCGTGCAAGGCGATGACGAGGGCACGCTGGTGCACGTGTAAACTTGCAGGGTGGGCGAATGCCCGGCGTGGCCAATTCGCACACGGCCGGCATCCGACCACATCGTTTCGGAGGTTTGAATGACTGTCGCAGACATCAAGAAGGGCGCGGAGCAGAAGATGCAGCGCTCGTTAGAGGCGTTTAAGAGCGATCTGGCGAAGATCCGCACGGGGCGCGCCCATACCGGCTTGCTTGACCATATCCAGGTCGACTACTACGGCTCGAATGTACCGATCTCGCAGGTCGCAAACCTGACACTGGTCGATGCCCGTACGATTGGCGTGCAGCCGTGGGAGAAGAAGATGGTCGCGGTCGTCGAGAAGGCGATTCGCGAGTCGGATCTTGGTCTGAACCCGGCGACGCAAGGCGACTTGATCCGTGTGCCGATGCCGGCGCTGACCGAAGAGCGTCGCCGCGAGCTGACCAAGGTCGTGAAGTCGGAAGGCGAAAGCGCGAAGGTGGCAGTGCGTAACCTGCGCCGCGACGCGAACGATCAGTTGAAAAAGCTGCTGAAGGACAAGGACATCTCCGAGGATGATGAACGTCGGGCGCAAGACGAAGTTCAGAAGCTGACCGACAAGTTCGTCGCTGAGATCGAGAAGTTGGTTCAGACCAAAGAAACGGAAATCATGACGGTGTGACGCGACGGCGGTGCCTTGGGCGCCGCCGCTTGCTTTGCATCGTCGCTGGCCAAGGCGCAACGACGAGACAATGACCTATACCAGTTCCACTGTGTGCACCCCGAGCGTCACGGACGTGCCGCGGCATATCGCGATCATCATGGATGGCAATGGCCGCTGGGCGCAGCGCAGGCGGCTGCCGCGCGTTGCGGGTCATACGAAGGGGCTCGATGCGGTGCGCACGATCGTCGAGGCGTGCGCGGCGCGTGGCGTCGAGTTCCTGACGCTGTTTGCGTTCAGTTCCGAGAACTGGCGGCGGCCGGTCGACGAGGTATCGTTTCTGATGCGTCTGTTCATCAGCGCGCTCGAGCGTGAAATTGCGCGCTTGCATACGAATGGCATCCGGCTGCATGTGGTTGGCGACTTGTCGATGTTCGAGCCCCGGATTCAGGAACTCGTGCGTCGCGCGCAAGCCAAGACGGCAGCCAATACCGGTTTGACGCTGACCATCGCCGCCAATTATGGCGGCCGGTGGGACATCTTACAGGCCACGCGCAAGATTGCGCAGCAATGCGTGGATGCAGGTGCGATGCAGAATGTGGACGAGGCGAGCTTCACGCAACACTTGGCGATGGCGTATGCGCCGGAGCCGGACTTGTTCATTCGCACCGGCGGGGAGCAGCGCGTCAGCAATTTTCTACTGTGGCAACTAGCTTATACCGAATTGTATTTCACTGACGTGTTCTGGCCGGACTTTAATGACGCGGAATTGAGTAAGGCGATCGCTTCGTACCGCGAGCGCGAACGGCGCTTCGGGCGCACCAGCGCGCAACTCAGCCGGCAGTCGCAAAACGTCGATTCGCTTTCATGCTAAGAACCCGTGTCGTTACGGCGATCGTCCTGCTGGCCGTTTTACTGCCCATTACGCTGTTTGCGCCGTTGGGCGTTTTCGGCGCACTGATCGGCTTTGTGCTGGTGTTTGCCGCATGGGAATGGGCCAGGCTATTGAAGCTGCCGGGCGTCTGGCCGTTCGCCTATGCGGCGCTGGCCGGCGTGGTGCTGCTCGCCTATGTGTTCGCGGGTGCGCCGCGCGGTGACGCGGTATCGCGGGCGGCCGCGGTGTTCTGGGTTGCCGCTGCGCCGTTCGCGCTGCTGCGCAAACCAGCGCTGGCCAGTGGCGCGTGGCGCGGTTTCCTGCTGGCGGCCGGCCTAGTGCTGTTCGTCGCGTGCTGGCATGCGTTGGTAGTCGCGCGCGCGACCGGCGTCGTATTCGTACTGTCGCTGCTGCTGATCGTCTGGCTTGCCGATATCGGCGCATATTTCGTGGGCAGGCGCTTTGGCCGGCACAAGCTGGCGCCGGCGATCAGTCCGGGTAAGACATGGGAAGGAGCGATCGGCGGATGGCTATCGGTCATCGTGGTCGCGGCGTTTGCGCTTGCCGCGCATCTAGGCGAGCCAACCGTGGCTGGCGTGCTGGTTGGGCGCCTCGGCGTGGTGGGCGCGGCGCTCGCGCTGAGCATGCTGGTCGCCTGCAGCGTTGTCGGCGACCTGTTCGAGTCGCTGTTGAAGCGCCAGGCCGGCGTGAAGGATTCGAGCCAGTTGCTGCCCGGCCATGGCGGCGTGCTGGACCGGATCGACGCGCTGCTGCCCGTGCTGCCGCTGGCAATGCTGCTTTTGAGCTGAAATCATTGATGACGCAACATTGTGTGACCCTGCTGGGCTCGACGGGCTCGATCGGCGATAGCACGCTGGACGTGATCGCCCGGCATCCGGATCGATTCTCGATCCACGCGTTGACTGCGCACCGCAACTGGGAAAAACTCGCTGAGCAATGCGTGCGCTTCGCGCCACACGTCGCGGTGGTCGGCGATGCGCGAACGGCCATGCAGTTGCAGGCGCGGCTGCGCGAGGCGGGCTGTGCGACGCGCGTTGACTACGGCCGCGACGCACTGGCCGCCGCCGCGTCGGACGCCGCTTGCAATACGGTGGTCGCCGCTATTGTGGGTGCGGCCGGGCTGGAGCCGACGCTGGCAGCGGCGCGTGCCGGCAAGCGGATCTTGCTCGCGAACAAGGAGGCGCTGGTGATGTCCGGCGCATTGTTCATGGACGCAGTCTATGCCAGTGGCGCTGCGCTGCTACCCGTTGACAGTGAGCACAACGCCATTTTCCAGTGCTTTCCGCGCGAGCCTGGTTTGCGCGGCGCCGTGACCCGGATCCAGCTGACCGCGTCCGGCGGTCCATTCCGGCTGCGTGAACCGGCTACGCTGGTTGACGTGACGCCGGAGCAGGCGTGCAAGCATCCGAACTGGGTCATGGGGCGCAAGATCTCGGTCGATTCGGCCACGATGATGAACAAGGGCCTCGAGGTGATCGAGGCGCGCTGGCTGTTCGATCTGCGGCCCGAGCAGATCGATGTGTTGATCCATCCGCAAAGTGTGATCCATTCGCTGGTGTCGTATGCGGATGGCTCGACACTCGCGCAACTGGGCCATCCCGATATGCGCACGCCGATCGCTTATGCACTGGCGTTTCCGACGCGGATCGTGTCGGGCGTCGAGCCGCTGGATCTGGCGCAGGTGGCGACGTTGACCTTTGAGCCGCCCGACTACGAGCGCTTTCCGTGTCTGGCGCTCGCGCTGCAGGCATTGCGCGACGGCGGCTCGGCGAGCACGGTATTGAACGCGGCGAACGAAGTCGCGGTCGAAGCGTTTCTTGCGCGACACATCGGATTTACCGCGATCGCGGCAGTCGTCAGTGACGTGCTCGAGCAAGTCCAGGCTGATATTGCCACGACGCTGGATGCGGTGCTCGACGTCGATGCGCAGGCGCGCCGTGCGGCACAAGAGGCGCTGGCCCGTCACCGTACGCGTGACCGGTCTAGCGTGCGTGGCGGGGCGGCGGCTAGCCAGCTGGGCTGATACACGCGTTCATTCGGCGGGCCGTCACGTGCGGCATATTGCAGCGAGGGTCGCATGAGTTTGTTGATTCAACTGGTTTCGTTCATTGTCGCGATCGGCATCTTGGTCGTCGTGCATGAATTCGGCCATTATCTGATCGCACGCGCCGCTGGCGTCAAGGTGTTGCGCTTTTCCGTCGGCTTTGGCCGGCCGCTGCTGCGCCGGACCAGCCCGATCACCGGCACCGAGTGGACACTCTGCGCGCTGCCACTGGGCGGCTACGTGAAGATGCTCGACGAGCGCGATACCGATACGCGCATCGCTGCGCAGGATCTACCGCACGCATTCAACCGCAAGCCCGTCGGCTGGCGCTTTGCCATCGTCGCCGGCGGACCGCTCGCCAATTTTCTGCTGGCGATCATGCTGCTGGCGGGTGTCTACGCGGGCGGTGTCGAGGAGCCGGTGGCCACGCTGGCGGCTCCTGCCGTCGATTCGGTCGCGCAGCGCGCCGGCTTCGTCGGCGGCGAGACCGTGGTGGCAGTGCGGGCGCCGGATGGGACCACCGAGTCGGTGCGCTCCTGGAGCGATTTGCGCTGGAAGCTGCTCGATGCGCAGTTCGACCAGCGCAACATCGTGCTGCTGGCCAAGATGGGTAACGATACGCTCGATTACCCAGTCGATTTGTCGCGGGCAACGCGCGCGGAACAGGACGAGGATGTCATCGAGCGCCTGGGTTTCGAGCCGGGCGGCAAGTTGCGGGTGGCCAGTGTGGAGCCGGACAGCGCGGCGCAGCGCGCGGGGCTGGCTGCGGGCGATGTGGTCGTCGCGCTCGACGGCAAGGCAGTGCAGGGCGCACAGGCGTTCATTGCGACGATCCAGGCGCATGCGCTCAAGCATTTAACGATCACGGTCGAGCGCGACGGCGCGCGTCGCAACATCGAGGTAGTGCCCGACGAACGGCTTGATGTGGCCGGCGGCCAGGCGGTCGGCCGCATCGGTGCGGCGATGGCCACGCAGGTGCAGACTGTGGACGTGAAATACGGTTTAACGGAAAGCCTGCAGCTAGGGGCGCGGCGCACGTGGGATATTTCGACCTATTCAGTGCGCATGTTCTGGCGGATGCTCAGCGGCCAGGCTTCGCTGAAGAACCTGTCCGGGCCGGTCACGATCGCCGACTACGCGGGCAAGAGCGCGCAACTGGGCGTTGCGTCGTTTGCGTCGTTTCTGGCGCTGGTGAGTATCAGTCTCGGCGTGCTGAATCTGTTGCCGATTCCGGTATTGGATGGGGGGCATCTGTTATATTATCTGGTTGAAGCCGCGACGGGCAAGGCTGTTTCGGAACGCTGGCAACTGATTTTACAAAGGGCAGGTCTCGTGTGCATCGTTGCATTGTCCGCGATCGCGCTGTTCAACGACTTGTCACGTCTGATTCATTTCTAAGTCGATGCCATGTGCGCGCGGGTGGCGCGGCATGCATCGCAACAGCAAAAACATTGGGGAAGCAAGTTGTTCAAACATCACCGCTTTGTTCCTAAGACGGTTGCGGCTGCGATGCTCGCGGCACACGGGATAGTTGCGCATGCTACGGTGCCGTTTGTCGTCAAGGACATCCGCCTCGAAGGACTGCAGCGGGTGGAGCCGGGCACCGTGTTTGCCTACTTGCCGATCAAGCAAGGCGATACGTTTATCGACGACAAGGGATCGGAAGCCATCCGTGCATTGTATGCGACCGGCTTCTTTAGTGACGTCAAGATCCTGGCGCAAAACGACGTCGTAGTCGTTAACGTGCAGGAGCGTCCGGCCATTGGCTCGATCGACTTCGCCGGCATCCACGAGTTCGACAAGGACAATCTGACCAAGGCGCTGCGCGCGGTCGGCCTGTCCAATGGGCGCTATTACGACAAGGCGCTGGTCGACAAGGCTGAGCAGGAACTGAAGCGGCAATACCTGACGCGCGGCTACTACGCAGCGCAGGTAAAGACGACGGTCACGCCGATCGACCGCAATCGCGTGTCGATCCTGTTCTCGGTCGTCGAGGGGCCAAGTGCGAAAATTCGCCAGATCAATTTCATTGGCAACAAGACGTTCTCGACCAGCACATTGCGCGACGAGATGCAGTTGTCCACGCCGAACTGGTTCTCGTGGTACACAAAGGCCGACCTGTATTCAAAGGAAAAGCTGACAGGCGACCTGGAGAATATCCGCTCGTACTACTTGAACCGCGGCTATCTCGAGTTCAATATCGACTCGACGCAAGTGTCGATCTCGCCGGACAAAAAAGATATGTACCTGACGGTCACGCTGCATGAGGGCGAGCCGTACAAGATATCGAGCATCAAGCTCGCCGGCAACGTGCTCGACAAGGAGGCCGAACTTGCGAAGCTCGTGCAGTTGAAGCCGGGCGACCGGTTTTCCGCAGAGAAGTTGCAGGCGTCGACCAAGGCGATCGTCGATAAGCTGGGTGAGTATGGCTACGCGTTCGCCAGTGTGAACGCGCAGCCGGACATCGATCAGGCGCACCATACGGTCAACCTGATTCTGCAGGTTGATCCGAGCCAGCGCGTCTACGTTCGCCGCGTGAACATCACGGGCAACAACAAGACGCGCGACGAGGTGATCCGCCGCGAGATGCGGCAATTCGAGAGTTCGTGGTTCGACAGCCGCCGGCTCACGTTGTCAAAGGATCGGGTTAACCGGCTAGGCTACTTCACTGACGTGGACGTGACGACGACACCGGTGGAGGGCACGAACGACCAGGTTGATGTCGACGTGAAGGTGACCGAAAAGCCAACCGGCGCGATTACACTTGGCGCAGGCTTCTCGTCGACCGACAAGGTCGTGCTGTCGGCCGGCGTGTCGCAGGACAACGTGTTCGGCTCCGGCACGAGCCTGTCGGTGAACGTGAACACCGCTCGTACGTACCGCACGCTGGCCGTCACGCAGGTTGATCCGTACTTCACGATCGACGGCATCAAGCGGATCACCGATGTTTACTATCGCACGTACCAGCCGCTGTATTATTCGACCAATTCGAGCTTTCGGATCATCACCGCGGGCGGCGATCTAAAATTCGGTATTCCGTTCTCGGAAGCTGACACCGTGTATTTCGGTGCCGGCGTCGAGCAGAACCGCCTGGACATCGACTCGGCAACGCCGCAGAGCTACATCGATTACGTGAACCAGTTCGGCCGCGTGTCGAACAACGTGCCGGTCACCGTCGGTTGGTCGCGTGACGCGCGCGACAGCGCGCTGGTGCCCAGCCGCGGCTACTACACGCAGGCGAACGCTGAATACGGCACGCCGATCGGCAAGGCGCAGTACTACAAGGCCGATCTGCAGGCGCAATACTATTACTCGTTCGCCCGCGGCTTCGTGCTGGGCTTGAACCTGCAAGGCGGCTATGGCAACGGGCTCGGCGGCAAGCCGTATCCGATTTTCAAGAACTACTTTGCCGGCGGTATCGGGTCGGTGCGTGGCTACGAGCCGAGTTCGCTGGGTCCGCGCGACAAGGCGACAACCGATCCGATCGGGGGCTCGAAGATGATCGTGGGCAACATCGAGTTGACGTTCCCACTGCCCGGGACGGGCTACGATCGAACTTTGCGCGTGTTCACGTTCCTCGACGGCGGTAACGTATGGGGGACCGAAGGCAACAGTATCGGCGCGAACGGCTTGCGCTACGGCTACGGCTTGGGCTTGGCGTGGATCTCGCCGATTGGACCGTTGAAACTGAGCCTGGGCTTCCCGCTGGTCAAGCATAACGGCGATCAATACCAGAAATTCCAGTTCCAGATCGGTACGGCATTCTGACGAACATTCATCGGCTTAAGAGGTGACTTTGCTGACTAGAAAATTTTCCCGCTATATCGCAATGGGCGTGCTCGCAATGTCCGCGGGCACCGCCGCAGTGACCGCCTATGCGCAAGAGGCACGCATCGCGGCAGTCGACTCAGACCGCATCCTGCGCGAGTCGGCGCCGGCCAAGTCCGCGCAGTCCAAGCTCGAGCAGGAGTTCTCCAAGCGCGACCGCGACCTGCAGGGGATGGCCCAAAAGCTCAAGGCGATGTCCGACAACCTAGATAAGAATGGTGCGTCGATGTCCACGTCCGAGCGGCAGCAGCGGCAGCGCGACCTCGCGCAGCTCGATACGGACTTCCAACGCAAGCAGCGCGAGTTTCGCGAGGATCTGAACCAGCGTCGCAACGAGGAACTGGCTGGCGTGCTGGATCGGGCCAACAAGGTGATCCGGCAGATCGCCGAGCAGCAGCACTATGATCTGGTGGTGCAGGAGGCAGTCTACGTGAGCCCGCGCATCAACATCACAGACCAGGTGCTGAAGGCGCTCGCCAACGGCACGTCGAATTGACCAGGGTATCGCCGCGCATGTCGATGACGCTAGCCCAGTTGACGCAACGCTACGGCGGCACAGTCGTGGGTGACGCGGGCCGCACGATCGCGGGTCTCGCGCCGCTGGACAGCGCGGGCCCCGGCCAGCTTGCCTTTGTCGCCAATCCGAAGTATTTATCGCAGGCCAGCTCGACGCGTGCGGCGGCGGTATTGATCAGCCAGCCGGATCTGACCAAGCTGCAAGCCGAGCACGAGGGGACCGGCGCCGCGCCTGGGCCGGCCTTCGTCGTGACGCCGAACCCGTACGCGTATTTTGCGCGCGTTGCACAACAGTTCGCAGCGCAGGCGCTGCCGACTGCGCTGGCCGGCATTCATCCGGGTGCGGTGGTGGACCCCGCCGCGAAGGTGGCGGCCAGCGCGACGATCGGCCCCCACGTGACGATCGAGGCGGGCGCGGTAATCGGCGAGCGCGTGCGCATCGACGCGCATGCTTTCGTCGGCCATGGCGCGGTGATCGGTGACGATTCGCGCTTGTACCCGAACGTGACCGTGTACCATGGCTGTCAGCTTGGCGAGCGTGTGGTCGTGCATTCAGGTGCGGTGATCGGCGCGGATGGCTTCGGCTTTGCGCCGGACTTCGTCGGCGAAGAGGACGAGCAGACCGGCGAATGGGTGAAGATACCGCAGGTCGGCGCGGTGACGGTTGGCTCGGACGTCGAGATCGGTGCGAACACGACAATTGATCGCGGCGCGATGGCTGACACGGTCATCGAACAGGGCGTGAAAATCGACAACCTAGTGCAGATCGGGCACAACTGCCGGATCGGCGCCTACACGGTGATCGCCGGTTGCGCGGGTATCGCTGGCAGCACGACGATCGGTCGGCACTGCATGATCGGTGGCGCAGTCGGCGTTGCCGGCCACGTTACGCTCGCCGATCGTGTGATCGTGACCGCGAAGTCCGGGGTCTCCAAATCGCTACTCAAGCCGGGCATCTATACGAGCGCGTTTCCCGCCGTGCCCCACGGTGACTGGAACAAGAGCGCAGCGCTGCTGCGCAACATTGATAAGCTGCGCGAGCGCATTAAGACGCTCGAAGCCGCGCTTGACGCGGGGCATACGCCGCGCGGCGATGCCGGCGAGCGGCCGTAACACACTGCACGCAATGCGCGACCCAGTCGCGCCGAAACACCATGAGCACTGAAACAATAAACCTGGACATCCACAAGATTTTCACGCTGTTGCCGCATCGCTATCCGATTCTGCTCGTTGACCGCGTGCTGGAGCTTGAACCGCATAAGCGCATCAAGGCACTGAAGAACGTGACGATCAACGAACCGTATTTCATCGGCCATTTCCCGACGCGGCCGGTGATGCCAGGCGTGCTGATCCTGGAGGCGCTTGCGCAGACCGCTGGGTTGCTCACGTTTTCCGAGGAGCCACACGATCCGGACACGACGCTATATTACTTTGTCGGCATCGATAACGCGCGTTTCAAGCGTGTCGTTGAACCAGGTGATCAGCTGATTCTGAATATTTCGTTCGAGCGCTACATGCGTGGCATCTGGAAATTTAAGGGGCGCGCGGAGGTCGAAGGGTCGCTGGCGGTCGAAGCTGACTTGATGTGCACGGTCAAGCAGACGGATTCCGCCGCCTAAGTGCGGACGTTTTCGCAACGCAAAACGAAGCAAGGGCGAAGGTATGACTCGTATCCATCCCACCGCGATTATCGAAGCGGGCGCGAGCCTGGACGACACCGTCCAGATTGGCCCGTATGCGGTTATTGGTGCGCACGTACGCATCGGCGCGCGCACGACGGTTGGTTCGCACACGGTCATCGAAGGCCATACGACGATCGGTGAGGACAACCAGATCGGTCATTTTGCGGCGCTCGGCGGTGCGCCGCAGGACATGAAATACGCCGGCGAGCCGACGCGGCTCGAGATCGGCGATCGCAACACGATTCGCGAATTCACGACGATTCACACCGGTACTGCGCAAGACAACGGCGTCACCCATATCGGCGACGACAATTGGATCATGGCGTACGTGCACATTGCTCACGACTGCCGGGTCGGCAACCATACGGTATTTTCGAGCAATGCGCAGATTGCCGGGCACGTCGACGTCGGCGACTGGGCGATTCTTGGCGGCATGTCCGGTGTACACCAGTTCGTGCGCATCGGCGAACACGCGTTTCTCGGTGGCGCGTCGGCGTTAGTGCAGGACTTGCCGCCGTATGTGATTGCGGCCGGTGAAAAGGCCCAGCCGCACGGCATCAACATCGAGGGGCTGCGCCGTCGCGGCTTCACTGCCGATGCGATTTCCGCGTTGCGGGCCGCGTACCGGGCCGTCTATAAAAATGGTTTATCGCTAGACGAGGCGAAAGCGCAGTTGCGTGAGTTGGCGGCGCAGGGCGGTGATGGCGATGAGCCGGTCACAACGTTCCTGCGGTTCATCGAGACCGCCAAGCGCGGCATTATTCGCTGATGCATCGACGATGACGTTACATTCGAGTCCTGTCAAGCTCGCGATGGTGGCGGGTGAGCCGTCCGGCGACCTGTTGGCGGCGTCGTTGCTCGCCGGGCTCGCCGCGCGTCTTCCGGCTGGCACGCAGTACTATGGCATTGGCGGTGCGCGGATGGCCGCCCACGGGTTTGACGCGCACTGGCCGATGGACAAGTTGTCGGTGCGCGGGTATGTCGAGGCACTGCGCCATATTCCGGAAATCCTGCGCATCCGCGGTGAATTGAAACGGCAGCTGTTGGCTGAGCCGCCAAGCGTGTTCATCGGCGTCGATGCGCCGGATTTCAACTTCTCGCTCGAGGAGACGCTGCGGCATGCGGGTATCCCGACGATCCACTTCGTTTGCCCATCGATCTGGGCGTGGCGGGGCGGGCGTATCAAGAAGATCGTCAAGGCGGTGGACCACATGCTGTGCGTGTTTCCGTTTGAAACGGCGATCCTGGACAAGGCCGGCGTGGCGTCTACGTATGTCGGACATCCGCTGGCTGACGCGATTGCGATGCAGCCGGATAGCCTGAGCGCGCGGCGCGCAAGTGGCTTGCCGGATGAGGGGCCCGTTGTCGCGGTGCTGCCGGGCAGCCGCCGTTCCGAAATCGAGTTGATCGGCCCGACGTTCTTTGCGGCGATGGAGCTGATGCACCAGCGCGAGCCATCGTTGCGCTTTGTTGTGCCCGCGCCGAACGCGGCCATCCGCGCACTGCTGCAGCCGCTCGCGGACCGCTACCCGGCATTGCCGCTGACGCTGACCGAGGGCAATGCCCAGTTGGCAATGACGGCAGCCGACGCGGTGCTGGTCAAGAGCGGCACCGTTACGCTGGAAGCCGCGTTGCTGAAAAAGCCAATGGTGATCTCTTACAAGGTGCCATGGTTGACCGGGCAGATTATGCAGCGGCAAGGCTATTTGCCGTACGTTGGTTTGCCGAACATCCTGGCCGGCCGGTTCGTCGTGCCCGAGATCCTGCAGCACTTCGCGACGCCACAGGCGCTTGCCGATGCGACGCTGCTGCAACTGAACGATGAGGCGAACCGTCGCATGTTGGTCGAACTGTTCACCGAGATGCACGAACGTTTGCGCTGCAACACCGCCGAGCGTGCCGCGGAAGTGGTGGTCGATGTCATCGACTCGGGCCCGTCGGGCAGGAGGTTTCGATGACCGGGCGCCGTATGCGCACGCCCGGCTGCGGTGGCACGCCTGCCGTTGTACAGCGCGGGCTGGACTTCGACGATCCGGCTGACCTCGTTTGCGGCGTCGATGAAGCGGGGCGCGGGCCGCTGGCGGGTCCGGTGGTGGCCGCCGCGGTGATTCTCGATCCCGCCGCACCTCGCATTCGTGGGCTCGATGACTCCAAGGCGCTGAGTCCGGCGACGCGCGAAAAGCTGTTCGATCGGATTGTTGAGCGCTCGCTGGCCTATTGCGTCGCGTCGGCGAGCGTCGAGGAAATCGATACGCTCAATATCCTGCACGCGACGATGCTGGCGATGCAGCGCGCGGTGCAGGGCCTTGCGCTCACGCCTGCGTTGGTCAAGGTCGATGGTAACCGCTGCCCGGTGCTGTCGGTGCGATCCGAGGCGGTGATTGGGGGCGATGCACTGGTGCCGTCGATCTCCGCCGCGTCGATTCTGGCGAAGGTCACGCGGGACCGGATGATGCATGCGTTGCATGATGAGTTTCCGCATTATGGGTTTGACGCCCATGTAGGCTATGGCACGCCGCGGCACTTGGCTGCGCTGCGTATCCATGGGCCGTGCGTGCACCACCGGCGCTCGTTTGCGCCGGTGCGCAAAGCCTATTTGAGCTTCGGGCTGGACGCGATGCCTGTGAGCGGGGTGGACGCGCCGCCATGCTGAGCCGTGCGACACTGCCCGCCGGCTGAGCCGATGAAAACCATCACATCGCGGGACAATCCGCTATTCAAGCACCTCAAGGCGCTGACAGTCCCTGCACAGCAGAGAAAGCGTGGCCAGGCACTGCTCGAGGGCCTGCACTTGGCCGAAGCCTATCTCGATTCGGTCGGCCAGCCGGCGCATTGCGTGCTGACCGAGTCGGCACTGGCGCAGGTGCAGACCGCGCAGATCGTCGCGCGGCTCGATCCATCCCGGGTCGTGCGGTTCAGCGACGTGCTGTTCTCGCAGTTGTCGACGCTCGTCAATGGGATTGGCATTGCCTTCGTGGTGGATGTGCGGCCACGGCCACTGCCCGAACGCGTCGAGGCCACTTGCGTGGTGCTCGACGGCGTGCAGGACGCCGGCAATGTCGGCTCGATCCTGCGCAGTGCCGCTGCGGCTGGGATCGGCGACGTGTTCTGCTCGCCTGGCACGGCGCACGCGTGGTCGCCCAAGGTATTGCGTGCCGGCATGGGCGCGCAATTTCTGCTGCGCGTGCACGAGCAGGTGGAGGCCGCCGACTTGTTGGCACGGCTCGCAGTGCCGGTGTTTGTCACCGATTCGCATGACGCACAGGCGCTGTACGATGTCGACCTGAGCGGGCCGCTTGCATGGGTGTTCGGCAACGAGGGCGCCGGCGTGTCGGCCGAGTGGCGTGCCGCGGTGAGCCGGCGCGTGACCATTCCGCAGCCCGGCGGCATGGAGTCGTTGAACGTCGCTGCCGCCGCCGCCGTGTGCTTTTTCGAGCAATGTCGGCAACGGCGTGTCGCGTAGCGGCGCGCGCTCAGTATGATTGCCGCTCGAGCTTGATTTCCTGCAAGATCGTCGTCGCGATCTCCTCGATTGACTTGTGCGTCGACGACAGCCATTTGATGCCTTCGCGGCGCATCAGCGCCTCGGCCTCGTTGACCTCGTAGCGGCAGTTTTCTGGCGCAGCGTACTTGCTGCCTGGGCGGCGTTCGTTGCGGATCTCAGCGAGCCGCTGCGGATCGATCGACAGTCCAAAGATCTTGTTGCGATGGGCACGCAGCGGCGTCGGTAGTTTGCCGCGCTCGAAGTCTTCCGGGATTAACGGGTAATTGGCCGCCTTCACACCGTACTGCATCGCCAGATAGAGGCTGGTAGGCGTCTTGCCGCTGCGCGACACGCCGACCAGGATCACGTCTGCGTCCTGCAAATTGCGGTTGCTCTGGCCATCATCATGCGCGAGCGAGAAATTGATCGCCTCGATCCGGTTCTTGTACTCCTCGGTATCGGCGGCCTGGTGGCCACGGCCGATCGCGTGGGTCGATTGGGTTTGCAATTCCTGCTCTAGCGGCTCGATAAAGGTCTGGAACATGTCCATGACCAGCGCTTTCGAGCGCTTGACGATCTCGTTTGATTGGCTATCGACGAGCGTCGTAAAGACGACCGGGCGGCGCCCGTCCAGCGTGGCCGCTTCATTGATTTTCTGGACCGTGGCGTAAGCCTTCTCCGACGAGTCGATGAATGGCACGCGCACGAGGCGGAATTTTTGGTCGAACTGGGACAGGATCGAATGCGCGAATGTTTCCGCAGTGATGCCGGTGCCATCGGAGACGATGAATACAGTCGGTGCAGGCATGATGCTTGTTTAGTAGAGCGCCGCGCGGGCAGGCTCGGATTTCCGTCGGTCAAAGGGCCTGAGCGGGGATTCTGGGATTTTTTGCAGAGTAGCACGGTAGAATAGCGGCAACTTGTTTGACAAGCAATTGCAGGCGATGTCCGTGAACCGGCGGCAAGCTTTGTCCCATAAAACTTTGCAGGTCAGCGGCGGATGGGTGGGGTGTCGCACGGTGAGCACATGGCCCCCCGCGGCACGGGGCGAGGCGATCCTCGCGGCGCCCGCGATGGCTTGTCAAACAGGTTGTGCGAGGTGCGTTGCGGCTTCCAATGGAGCCGCGCGCACGGGCCCCACTCGCGCATGCCGGAAATTTTCTACCACTTAGGGGCTTTCATGTCTAACGCAGCACATAACGGAGCATACGTCCTACCGTTCGAAGCATTACGAATGACAGATGTCGACTCGGTCGGCGGAAAAAATGCATCGCTGGGCGAGATGATCAGCCAACTGGCTGCGGCAGGCGTTCGCGTGCCGACCGGTTTCGCGACGACCGCGCACGCGTTCCGCGAATTCCTCGCGCACAATGACTTAACCGGGCGGATCGCTAAGCGCCTTGAGACGCTCGATGTCGATGACGTGAAGGCGCTGGCCGAGGCCGGCAAGGACATCCGCCAGTGGATCATCGACGCGCCGTTGCAACCGCGCCTGGATGCGGAGATTCGCGAGCAGTTCGACAAGCTGCAGGCATCCTCGCCCCAGGAGCTGTCGTTTGCAGTGCGCTCGTCAGCCACGGCCGAGGACTTGCCAGACGCGTCGTTTGCCGGCCAGCAGGAGTCGTATCTGAACGTCGTGGGCATCGACGACGTGCTGGATCGCATCAAGCATGTGTTCGCGTCGCTGTATAACGACCGCGCGATTTCATATCGCGTGCACAAGGGCTTCACGCACGCCGAGGTGGCGTTGTCCGCCGGCGTGCAGCGGATGGTGCGCTCGGACGTCGGCGCGGCCGGCGTAATGTTCACGCTGGATACCGAATCGGGTTTTCGCGACGCCGTGTTCATCACCTCCAGCTACGGACTGGGCGAGACCGTGGTGCAGGGCGCGGTGAACCCGGACGAGTTCTATGTGTTCAAGACGACGCTCGCGCAGGGGCGGTATCCGATCATCCGCCGCTCGATTGGCTCCAAGCTGATCAAGATGGAGTTCACGCAGCCGGGCGAGTCGGGCCGCGTGAAGACGGTTGACGTGTCGGCGGAGCAGCGCAATCGCTATTCGATTACCGATGAGGATGTGATCCAGCTTGCCAAGTACGCGGTGATCATCGAGAACCACTACCAGCGTCCGATGGACATCGAGTGGGGCAAGGACGGCCGCGATGGCACGTTGTTCATCCTGCAGGCGCGCCCCGAGACGGTGAAGAGCCAGGCGGCCGGCAAGATTGAGCAGCGCTTCAAGCTGAAGGGCCAGTCGCAGGTGCTTGCGACCGGTCGGGCAATCGGTCAGAAGATTGGTGCCGGTCCGGTGCGCGTGATCCACGATCCTTCCGAGATGGAGCGTGTGCAGCCGGGTGATGTGCTGGTGGCGGACATGACCGATCCGAACTGGGAGCCGGTGATGAAACGCGCGTCGGCGATTGTCACAAACCGGGGCGGCCGTACCTGCCACGCGGCGATCATCGCGCGCGAGCTTGGCGTGCCGGCCGTAGTCGGCTGCGGTGACGCGACTGACGTGCTGAAGGACGGTGCGCTGGTGACGGTATCGTGCGCGGAAGGCGACGAGGGTAAGATCTACGACGGCCTGCTTGAGACCGAGGTGACCGAAGTGCAGCGCGGCGAGTTGCCGAAGATCCCGGTCAAGATCATGATGAATGTGGGCAATCCGCAACTCGCGTTTGATTTCGCGCAGTTGCCGAACGCCGGCGTCGGGCTGGCGCGGCTCGAATTCATCATCAATAACAACATCGGCGTGCATCCGAAGGCGATTCTCGAGTATCCGAATGTTGACCAGGATTTGAAAAAAGCCGTCGAGAGCGTGGCGCGTGGTCACGCGTCGCCTCGTGCGTTCTACGTCGACAAGCTGACCGAGGGCGTCGCGACGATTGCCGCGGCGTTCTATCCGAAGCCGGTGATCGTGCGGCTGTCGGACTTCAAGTCGAACGAGTACAAGAAGCTGATCGGCGGTTCGCGTTACGAGCCGGACGAAGAAAACCCGATGCTCGGCTTCCGGGGCGCGTCACGCTACATCGCCGACGATTTCGCGGCCGCGTTCGAAATGGAGTGCCGTGCGCTCAAGCGCGTGCGTGACGAGATGGGCCTGACCAACGTCGAGATTATGGTGCCATTCGTGCGTACGCTGGGGCAGGCCAAGCGGGTAGTCGAGCTGCTCGCCCAATTCGGGCTCAAGCGCGGCGACAACGGCTTGCGACTGATCATGATGTGCGAAGTGCCGTCCAACGCGATTCTGGCCGAGCAGTTCCTGGCGTATTTCGACGGCTTCTCGATTGGCTCGAACGATTTGACGCAGTTGACGCTAGGCTTGGACCGGGACTCGGGCATGGAATTGCTTGCCCACGACTTCGACGAGCGCGATCCGGCAGTGTGCTTCATGCTGTCGCGCGCGATCGAAACCTGCCTGCGGTTGGGCAAGTATGTCGGCATTTGCGGCCAGGGCCCGTCGGACCATCCGGATTTTGCTGCGTGGCTGACGAAGGAAGGTATTGCCTCGATCTCGCTGAATCCGGATACCGTGATCGACACTTGGCAGGCGCTCGCGCAGGCAGACGACGCGAAGGCGGCATGACACCGCGTCCGTTGGCGGGTCGGACGATACGCCGGCCGCCAGAAACCGGGCGCTGACGCGCGGCCGGTTCGCGGCGCGAGCTGGCTTCGTGCTATAAGACACCTCGGTGACGGCACCGAGGTGTTTTTTTATTTAGGGGATCGCGATGGTGGGTTCGGGACTTATTTGGTGGATCGCGACCGGTGCGCTGTTGGTAGTCGAGCTGACGAGCGGCACGTTCTATCTATTGATGATTGCGCTGGGCTGCGCGGCGGGCGGTATTGCGCACGGAATCGGCATGCCGGTGGCCGCGCAGCTTGCGCTGGCCGCACTGGTCGCGCTGGCCGCCGTGACGGTGCTGCGGCGTTCCCGCTACGGTCATCGGCGGCGCCGCGACGTGCGGGACGTCACGCGGGACGCCGATGTGCTACTAGACATCGGCCAGACGGTGTGCGTTGAACGCTGGGATAACGGCCGGGCACGCATCAACTATCGTGGTGCGCAATGGGATGTCGAGCTTCAGCCCGGCGAGAGCGAGCATGCGCACTGGTATTTGATTCGCCAGGTGCGCGACAACCGGCTCATCGTTGCCGCCCGACCGGCCGCTCGCTCTTCTTCTACAGCCTGATGGGATACTACGCCATGGATCTTTTGATTATTGCACTAGTCTTGTTCGTCGTCGTAGTGGTGATCGCGACACAATGCGTGAAGATTACGCCTCAGCAGCATGCCTGGGTGCTCGAGAGGCTTGGCCGTTATCATGCGACGCTGACGCCGGGCCTGAACATCGTGCTGCCATTCGTCGATCGCGTCGCGTACAAGCATTCGCTGAAGGAGATCCCGCTCGACGTGCCGTCGCAGGTCTGCATCACGCGCGACAACACGCAACTGCAGGTCGATGGCGTCTTGTACTTTCAGGTCACCGATCCGATGAAGGCCTCGTACGGCTCGGCGAACTACGTGATGGCGATCACGCAGCTTGCGCAGACGACGTTACGCTCGGTCATTGGCAAGATGGAACTGGACAAGACGTTCGAGGAGCGCGACCTGATCAACCACAGCATCGTATCGGCACTTGACGATGCAGCAGCGAATTGGGGCGTGAAGGTGCTGCGCTACGAAATCAAGGATCTGACGCCGCCTAACGAAATCTTGCGTGCGATGCAGGCGCAGATTACGGCCGAGCGAGAGAAGCGGGCGCTGATCGCGTGCGTCCGAGGGCCGTAAGCAAGAACAGATCAACCTGGCGTCCGGCGCGCGCGAGGCGGCGATTCAGCAATCCGAAGGGGAGAAACAGGCCGCGATCAACCAGGCCCAGGGGCAGGCTGCCGCCATTCTCGCTGTGGCCGACGCGAATGCGCAAGCGATCCAGAAAATCGCCGATGCGATTCAGTCGCGTGGCGGCATGGATGCGGTGAATCTGAAGGTTGCCGAACAATATGTCAGTGCTTTTGGCAACCTGGCCAAGCAAGGCAATACACTGATTGTCCCGGCCAATTTGGCGACATGAGCACGATGATCGCCTCCGCGCTGAGCATCGCACACGCCAAGCGTGACGTGTAGCCGAAGTAGGGTGTCGCCAAGCGGCCAGGCGCACGTGTCGGCTCGTAGTGGTCAGCGACACGTGACCCAGATTGTCGCGCACCGTGCGCAGACCGAGCCGCCATCGGCCTGATGTGACCCGGCGGTATGCCTCAGCCAGTCTCAGTTAGTGCCGACGTCCAGTTCATCGGCGCGCTCGATGAACTGGACCGCGCGCACGCAGCCATGTCGCGGTACGGCTGAATATGTTTTTGATTTGCGTCACGCAAAACCGAGCGTGACAGACAGCGGTGCGGGCCTTTAAAGGGCATGACCAGCGGCGTGGTGCTGGCTCGGCCGGCCAGCGAGGGCAGGCCACACGCTTGTTGATAGCGGGTCAGCTCGACGATCAACACCGGCGACGCCGGCACGATCCGCGCGCGTTTTTCATTGCCGACGATTTCGAGCCACCATTGGTCCCGCCCCTGCGCCCTCAAGCGCCGCGAGAAGTCGTCCATGGTCCCGCTGGTGACCTCGGCAATGCGCAGGTTTTGCAGGTAGAAAAGCGTTGTCTGCCAGCGGCAGCGCGCATAGTACGCCTGCCGCGCCGCTGTTTTGTGGGGCAGCTGCCCAAACGAACTGTACGAAGGGCCGAATTTGATCTATATTTAGTCTTGTCGCCAGTCAGCAAGCTAGGAATGCGTCGTGAAATTCTCAACTCAAATTAAGCCTATCAGCTACCTTAAGAGCCACGCAGCCGACATCATTAAGAATATTTCCGAGTCCCGGGAGCCAATGCTGATCACCCAAAATGGGGAAGCCAAGCTTGTGGTCATGGACGTTCGCTCTTACGAGCAGCAGGAAGATACCCTTGCCCTTCTAAAAATTCTTGCCATGGGTAATCAGGAAATTTCTCAAGGCCGCTTCCGCGATGCGGATGACGTCTTTGCCGACTTGGACAAGGAAGACCGCGGGTGAAAGTTGTTTTCCTTGAAGGTGCCGAAGAGGACTTAAAGGAGCTTCGTCGCTACATCATTAAAAACTTTGGCCGATCAACTTGGCAAGAGACTTATCAACCAATCAAGTATTCTGTTCGAGACATTTTAGTTTTCCCCCAAAGCGGCGTTATCCCTGAAGAGCTTGTTGACTGTAATCCTCAACAGTACCGCCAAGTTATTTCTGGCATGAATCGCATTCTCTATGAGATTGGGGACACAATTATTTACATCCACATCATTTGTGACATTCGCCGCGACATGAGAACACTTCTTTCCCGCCGGCTGCTACGCGTGATCAAATAGTGGCGCCGTTAAGAATCAGACGGCAATGCCAAAATCGGCTCCAGGGTAAATGCGCGCCCGCGTACCGACTGCGCCATAGCGCGAGCTTCCATAGGGGACGACGTCCACTGAACCTGCGCCTAGGGCGTGTTAGGCCCTTAATGGGACAGCATGAATGAGCATGAGCATAGCGGAGACGACGAAATGCAGGCCGGCTAGCGTTTCGGGCAAGCGCTCGTAGTTGCGAGCGCGTCGCCTGAACCGGTTGAGGTAGCCGAAGCTGCGCTCGAGCACCCAGCGGCGGGGCAGCACTGAGCGCAAATCATGGATCATAGCTTTGAAGCAACCCGCGTTCAGCCAATGCTGCGTTTGCTGCTAGACCTGTTCCCACGGCGGGAAGTGGGTCAGAAGCATACGCCACGAGGCACTCGCTCGCGCTATCCAGCGCAGTGCGTTGAACATTTTGCGCAACTCATATCGACGCTGCGGTGCAGCTTTATTCATTAAAGTCAGGTAGGGAGCAGCAAAGCTCCATGCCTCGTTCGATACATCCATCGAGTAAGGCTTGCGTTCTGTTATACCAATAGAGTAACAACGCTGACCCAAAGTGCCTAACATGCTCTGGGGTTGACTCGTCAGAAGGGCTAACGCTTACGAACTCGGGGTGGGCTAGCGAAGGCTGTTCTGGATGTCTGACAGCCATCCAGTACTCCGACGGTCCGGCAATCCGCTACGCGCTCGCGATCCTGCCATTGTTGGCGAAACCAGAAGTAGAGGGGGCGGGCGGCGTCGCGGCGGCACGCCGCTAGCGCGTGGTGTTTTTCAGCAGCTGTGCCTTCTCGCGTTGCCAGTCGCGCTTCTTTTCGGTCTCGCGCTTATCGTGCAGCTTCTTGCCCCGGGCCAAGCCGATTTCACACTTCACTCGTCCATTCTTGTAGTGGAAGTTCAGCGGCACCAACGTATAGCCGCGCTGCTCGACCTTGCCAATCAGCTTGCGGATCTCATCGGCGTTGAGCAGCAACTTGCGGGTGCGCACAGGATCCGCGTGCACGTGCGTCGAGGCGGTCTGCAACGGGCTGATGTGCGTGCCGATCAGGAACAGTTCACCGTTGCGAATCACAACGTAGCCTTCCTTGATTTGGCCGCGCCCGGCGCGCAGTGCCTTGACCTCCCAGCCCTCAAGCACGAGCCCCGCCTCGTAGCGTTCCTCGATGAAGTAATCGAAGAATGCTTTCTTGTTGTCGATGATGCTCATGAATGGGTTTTGACCAACTCGGATAAAATTATGATTTTAGCAAAGCGACCCGGCGCCGAAGGCCGCGTCGCGTCCGCGCGTGCTCCGGGCTCGCCGCGACGCGCGCGGCGCCACGCGCCTCTTCGATGCCCTTTTATGGCAGACGTTCAGAAAACCGTCCTGATTCGTTATTCCGCCGAACGCATGTTCGACCTTGTGACTGATGTCGCCGACTACCCCAACTTTCTGCCTTGGTGCGGTGGCGTCGAGATCCGGCACCAGGACGAAACAAGCATGGAAGCACGGATCGACATCCGCTTCAAGGGGATTCATCAGCATTTCGCCACCCATAACACGCAACGGCGCCCGGAACGGATCGATATGGAGTTCACCGAAGGGCCTTTCAAGCGGTTCACCGGCTATTGGAACTTCATCCCGCTGCGGGACGATGCGTGCAAGGTCGAGTTTGCGTTGCACTATGAGTTTTCCAGCATCATCTTGGAGAAGCTGATCGGACCGGTGTTCAATCACATCGCGAACACGTTTGTCGAATCGTTCGTCAAGCGGGCCGGGGAGCGCTATGGCAAGCGTTGATCCAGCGGCGCTGGGCGGCGGCGCCGGGGCCATGATCGAGGTGCAAGTTTGTTATGCGCTGCCCGACACGCAAACGCTCGTCGCCTTGCGACTGCCAATCGGTGCGACGCTGCGTGAGGCCATCGAGGCTAGCGGGATCGTCGCGATGCATCCGCAGATCGACCTGGCCCAGCAGCGCGTCGGCGTGTTCGGACGCATCCGCGCGCTGGACTCGGTGCTCGAGAATGGTGATCGCGTCGAGATCTATCGGCCGTTGACCGTCGATCCGAAGCTCGCGCGACAGCGCCGCGTCGCCAAAGCTCGCCACAGCGGCTCGCTCGAAGGACGCAAATGGCGCGCGAAAGACGCCCGCTGAAGTAGGCCGCGCATGGTGCGCCCCCGTTAACGGCCGTTGGCACGTCAGTGCGCCGAGATTGGCGCGTCCTCCTCGATCGCGTGCCGAGACTTGCCCGGGCGCGACGGCTGACTCGCGTGCTGGCGCACTGACCAGCTCACGCCCGCAACGAGCAGCATGATCGCGCCCCATTCGAGCGCGCGCGGCCAGCGCTGCGCGTAGATAAACCCATACACGAGCGCGAACAGCGTCTCAAACACGATCAACTGGCCCGACAGCGTTAATGGCAGGCGTTTCGCCGCAGCGTTCCACAACGCATTGCCCCACCATGAACAGCCGATGGCGATGGCTAGGTTGAGCGCCCAGAACAGTTGCCAGCGTTCGGCATCGAGCGCTGGCCGCCCAACTGCGCTGCTTGGCACCAGCAGCAGCCCGGCCCATAGCAGTGCGCCGAGTACACCGGTGACAATGCCCGATGCAATCGACCATTCGTTGCTGTCGAAATGTCCTGACTTGCGCAGATAGCGCGCATTGGCGACGGCGAACCAGGTCCACGCCACCAGAGCGCCCGCTGCGCACAACACACCGGCGATCCGGCTCGCGATCGTGCCGTGCGTGGCAAACGATGCCGTGAAGACGTCGAGGTTGATGCAGGCGATGCCGGCGACAATCATCAGCAGCGCAAGCGTAAGCCGCCGCAGTGGAACCGCGTCGTGATCGGCGCGTCCGGCCAGCGTGATGGTCAGCGGCAGCACACCGACGATCAGCGACGATGGCGCGACGCCGACCAGTTGTACCGCTGCGGCGACCAGAATGTAATAGACAATGTTGCCTGCGAGCGCGAGCCAGATGAGCACCACGAGATCCGCGCGCGTGAGCTTGGATAGCAGCCGACGCGCGTTGGGCAGCGCGACGACGACCGACACCAGGCCGTACAGCAGATAGCGTCCGGCGGCCAGCAGCAACGGCGAAAAGTCCGGCAGCAGGCACGGGCCGAGAAAGACGAAGCCCCACACTGCGCCCGCTAGCAGGCCGTACATCACCCCACGTTGCATTGCCGACTCCCTGTCATCGTTGGCTGTGCCGCGCCGTGCCCGAATTGCGCACGGCTGCCACGCCGCATACCAGCGGCGTGTGCGAGGCGGCTGGCATGCGGCGGCGGGCGCGGCGGCAATTAAAGGCGCGCAGCATAGCACGCGCTCCATTCATCGCGCTTGTCGAATCCTGTAATCGGCGCAACACCACGTCGCCCCGGGCTATAAAACGGGGACATATGTGTAACTGGCTGTTCAGGCAGTGAAAATCCAGGAAACTATCGGTATAATCCGATTTTGCGCCTATAGGATTTGCCATGCGTCTGATCCAAAAAGCACTCACATTCGATGACGTGCTCCTCGTGCCAGCGTACTCGAACGTACTGCCGCGTGACACCAATCTCAAAACCCGCCTGACTCGCAATATCTCGCTAAACATGCCGCTGATTTCGGCGGCGATGGATACGGTTACCGAAGGGCGGCTTGCGATTGCGATGGCGCAGCAGGGTGGAATCGGCATCGTGCACAAGAATCTAACACCGGCTGAGCAGGCGCGTGAAGTTGCGAAGGTCAAGCGGTTCGAGTCTGGCGTGCTGCGCGATCCGATCACCGTGCCGCCCGATATGAAGGTGCACGACGTGATTGCGCTGTCGCGCCAGCATGGCATTTCCGGCTTTCCAGTCGTCGATGGCGCGAAACTCATCGGCATCGTGACGAACCGTGACCTGCGTTTCGAGGAGCGGCTGGGCGAGCCGGTGCGCGCGATCATGACGCCGCGTGAGCGGCTGGTCACGGTCAGCGAGGGGACGTCGCTCGCGCAAGCCAAGGCGCTCATGCACCGCCACCGCCTGGAGCGTGTGCTGGTCGTCAACGAGGCGTTTGAGCTGCGCGGATTGATGACGGTCAAGGACATCACGAAGGCGACCGAGCACCCGGACGCCTGCAAGGACGAGCACGGCAAGCTGCGGGTCGGTGCTGCCGTCGGTGTCGGTCCGGAGAATGTGGCGCGCGTCGAAGCGCTCGCGGCGGCGGGTGTCGACGTGATCGTCGTTGATACCGCGCACGGGCACAGCCAGGGCGTGCTAGAGCGGGTGCGCTGGGTCAAGCAGCATTTTCCGCATATCGATGTGGTGGGTGGCAACATTGCGACGGCCGAAGCGGCCAAGGCGCTGGTCGAGCACGGCGCCGACGGTGTGAAGGTTGGCATCGGCCCAGGTTCGATCTGTACCACGCGGATCGTCGCGGGCGTCGGTGTGCCGCAGATCACCGCGATCGCGAACGTGGCTGATGCGCTGCGGGGCAGCGGCGTGCCGGTGATCGCCGACGGCGGCGTGCGTTACTCCGGGGATGTCTCGAAGGCATTGGCCGCGGGCGCCGACGCGGTGATGATGGGCAGCATGCTGGCCGGCACCGAAGAATCGCCTGGCGACGTGTTCCTGTTCCAGGGACGCCAATACAAATCGTATCGCGGCATGGGTTCGGTTGGCGCCATGAAAGATGGCGCGGCAGACCGCTACTTTCAGGAAGACAATTCGGCCAACGTTGACAAGCTGGTGCCGGAAGGGATTGAAGGCCGCGTCGCGTACAAGGGGGGTGTCAGCGCGATCCTGTTCCAATTGATCGGCGGGGTGCGCGCGAGCATGGGCTACTGTGGTTGCCGCACGATCGAGGAGTTGCACGAAAAAGCCGCGTTCGTCGAGATCACGGCGGCTGGCGTCCGCGAATCGCACGTGCATGACGTGCAGATCACGAAGGAAGCGCCGAACTATCACGTCGAGTGAGTGGACGCATGAAAGCCCTGTTGCGCGCGGTACTGATCGTCGATGCGCTGGTGACGGCGGCATTCGGTCTGTTGATGATCGCGACCCCATGGCGGTCGCTGTACGACACGCTGCAGTTGGTGCAAGTGTCACCAGCGATGGTGGGGCAGTTGTTCGGCATCGTGCTGTTGGCGCTGGCCGGATTGCAATTGCGCGCGGCGATTCATGGTGCACTGACCGCGCTGGTTGCCGGCGCCAGTGGCCACGCGCTGTGGGCCTGCGGCGTGCTGATGCTCGTCTGGCTGGTTGCGGTGCGCTCGCCGTCGCTGGCCGGCCTCGGCCTGTGGATCGGACCGCTGGTGGGTGTCGCGTTGCTGCTGTATGGGCTGATCAACGTCCGGCTGGCCGCCGCGGTACGGCGGCGTGACCGGGCGGCCGCGCAAGGGGCGGCCTCCGCGGAGCGTGCGCGCGAACGTGCCGCCGCGACGGCGCCGATGACACCGGCTCAGGCCGCAGACGTGTCGACCAGTCAGGCGAAATCAGCCGGCCGGACGCCGGCGGCGCCGGCGACGACGCGGCACAGTGCATCGGCATCCAACGCATCACCATCCACCGCGTCGATACCCGAGCGCGGCGCCGAGGCCGACGAACGTCGCGAGCCGTTCGTGCGCGGCGACGACGACACGGACCGCGGTTGAACGGCGCCTCGATACCCGCCTAGAACGCGCCTCCCGCCGTATTGCGCGTTGTGCTGCCGTCGGCTCCGCGCACAGCGCGGCTCGTCCCGTTTTCATTCTATTGAGATTCACCCATTGCCATGCATGACAAAATCCTGATCCTCGACTTTGGCTCCCAGGTCACGCAGTTGATCGCGCGCCGTGTGCGTGAGGCGCATGTCTACTCCGAGGTTCATCCATACGATGTGGATGACGCATTCGTGCGCGAATTCAAGCCGAAGGGCGTGATTTTGTCCGGCGGTCCGAACTCGGTCACCGACACGGATGCGCCACGCGTGCCGCAGGCCGTGTTTGATCTAGGCGTGCCGGTACTGGGCATTTGTTACGGCATGCAGGCGATGGCGTTGCAACTCGGCGGCAAGGTCGAACTCGGCCACGTGCGCGAGTTCGGCTACGCCGAGGTACGTGCGCGCAACCATACGAAGTTGCTGGAGGCGATCGAGGATTTCACGACGCCGGAAGGTCATGGCATGCTGAAGGTCTGGATGAGCCACGGTGACAAGGTGGTTGAGATGCCGCCCGGCTTCAAGCTCATGGCGTCGACCGAATCATGCCCGATTGCGGCGATGGCCGATGAGGATCGCCGGTTCTACGGGTTGCAGTGGCATCCGGAGGTCACGCATACGATCAAGGGCCGTGACATGCTGAATCGGTTCGTGCTCGAGTTGTGTGGTGCGACACCGGATTGGGAAATGGGGCACTACATCGCCGAGGCGGTAGAGCAGATCCGTGCGCAGGTCGGTAACGAGCGGGTGATCCTCGGATTGTCTGGCGGCGTTGATTCGTCGGTTGCGGCGGCACTGCTGCACCGTGCGATCGGCGACCAGTTGACATGCGTGTTCGTCGACCACGGCTTGCTGCGGCTCAACGAAGCGGAGCAGGTCATGGAGACGTTCGGGCGGCACCTTGGAGTAAAGGTGATTCACGTCGACGCCAGCGACGCATTTATGAGCAAGCTTGCCGGCGTGACGGATCCAGAGCACAAGCGCAAGATCATCGGTGCGGAATTCGTCGAGGTGTTCCAGAACGAGGCCCGCAAGCTGACCGACGCGAAATGGCTTGCACAAGGCACGATCTATCCGGATGTGATCGAGTCGGCTGGCAAAGGCAAGAAGGGCGCGCATACGATCAAGAGTCACCATAACGTGGGCGGATTACCGGAAACGTTGAATCTGAAACTGCTCGAGCCGCTGCGCGAGTTGTTTAAGGATGAGGTACGCGAGCTTGGCGTCAAGCTCGGCTTGCCGTCATCGATGGTGTATCGGCACCCATTCCCTGGGCCGGGGCTGGGCGTGCGGATCCTGGGCGAGGTCAAGCGCGAGTTCGCCGATCTACTGCGCAAAGCCGATGCGATTTTCATCGAAACGCTGCGCACGACGATTGATCCGGATAGCGGCAAGTCATGGTATGAGTTGACCAGCCAAGCGTTTGCAGTTTTTCTGCCGGTGCGCAGCGTTGGCGTGATGGGCGATGGCCGCACGTATGACTATGTTGTCGCGTTGCGCGCGGTGCAGACGCACGATTTCATGACCGCGCATTGGGCACATTTGCCGTATGAATTGCTTGGGCACGCGTCGAATCGCATCATTAATGAGGTGCGGGGTATCAATCGCGTTGTGTACGATATTTCGGGCAAGCCGCCGGCGACGATTGAGTGGGAGTGAAACCGAGTCCTGCGGGGGCTATTGCCCCAGCTATCGGCAGTAGCCACGCCCGGCAGTCCACGTATCTGGCCCAGGCGCTGCAAACCCTGTTTTACGTGAAGCCCCGGCAACGAGGTGTCGGCTTCGATCACCAGGCATTCGCGCGCATGTATCCGGGAACTTGTCGCTCCACACGCCGTGCAGTGCGCAACGAGGCCTTTATGTTTCAGTGCAACGATGAGCCGATTGCTGATCATTTCCCATTCGACAATACGCATCATGGGCAAACTTTGACGACCGGCTCGTAGCCAGCGAGCGAGTGCGGCTGATACGGCGGAATCTCCAAATGCCATCAACCTTCCTTCACATCCTGATCCATCGACGGGCGTTCCCGTCAGTTGGACGCGGCGAAATCGTCGAGTTGAGTCGCGGGTGACAGGGCGAACGAAGCTCGCATGTCCCGAGCCTCATCGACGGGCGATCGCCCGAAAAACCGCTTGAACTCCCGGCTGAACTGGGATGGGCTCTCGTAGCCCACACGCGCTGACGCGGATGCAGCCGTCAAGCCGTCGCGGATCATCATCAGCCGAGCCTGATGCAAACGTGTCGATTTGATGTATTGGATCGGCGAGGTGAGCGTGACGGCGCGAAAGTTGGCATGGAAAGCTGGCACGCTCATTCCAGCCTCTTTCGCGAGAGCACTGACATCCAATGGTTGGGCATAGTCGGCGTGGATCCGGCGCAGCGCCTTCGCCACTCTCCCAAATCGACCCTGATGGGCGAGTGCCGCCCTCAGTGCCGCGCCTTGCTGCCCGACCAGTACCCGATAACAGATTTCACGCACGATCGCGGGCCCTAATACCTGTGCATCGAGGGGGGACGTCAATGCCCGAAGCAGGCGTAAGGTGGCGTCGGCCAGATCGCCGTCCAATGGTGTCGATAAGATTCCGAGCGGCGCGCCTTGCTGATGGCAACCTGACTGATCGATCGTCAGAATGAGGTCGGCCAACTCGGTCAAGTCGAGCCGCAGCGATACGGCCAGCATTGGCTCCGACTCGCTCGCCTCGGTTTCCGTGGAGAACGGTAATGGCACCGACAAAACTAGGTAATGCTGCGCATCGTACACATAGATTTGATCGCCGAGGAATCCCAGTTTGCGCCCCTGGCAGACGATCACGATGCTCGGCTCATATAGCACGGGCGTGCGCCCTAACGGCCGGTTAGATCGCATGAACCGCACGCCCTCCAGGGCGGACTGCGTGTATCCCTCGTTCGGCGCCAGGCGCTCGAGCAGGTTCACCATCTTTACGGAAATCGGATCGTCAGTAACTGTCACGAGGGCTTCTTTTCTGGCGGATAAGGCGAAGAAATTGTAACCGACCCGATCGACGGCACATCTCTACTTCGATAGGAATAGGCAACACTGTCATCGTCACGTGTATTTGCGTCCGCGCCTGCGGTTCATAAGATTGGTTATCGGCTGCACGGTTCAGCTCAAGTGCCGAAAGACGTCGCAACCGCTATCTCGTCTGTTCATGGAGATCGTGGTGCGCCCGACCGCAAGCCCTTATTGAACTGTCTATCTCGTTAGGAGCGTTTTTATGACTTTACAAGCTTCCACCAATCAGTCTTTCGACGGCAAGATCGCTATCGTCACCGGTGCCGCCAGCGGCATTGGGCTCGCTACCACGGAATTGTTGCATACTCAAGGCGCCAGCGTGATTGCCGTCGACCGGAGCGCCGATGTCGAGGCGTTGGCCAGGCCGGGAATCGTCCCGCTCGTTGCCGACGTCGCGCACGAGGAAAGTGCGCGACGCGCGGTGGCCGCCGCAATGCAGCAGTTTGGCAAACTCGATATTCTGGTCAATAATGCCGCGATCATCATCAATAAACTCGTTGTCGACATGACGCTTGAGGACTGGAACCGCGTGCAGGCCGTGAATTCCACGGGTGCATTCCTGTTCTCGCGTGAGGCCATGCGCGCGATGATGCCGGCACGCACAGGCGCCATCGTCAACGTGGGTTCATACGCGTGCTATCAGGCGTTTCCGCTTATCGCTGCGTACGCAGCGTCCAAAGGCGCGCTTGCCCAGTTGACGCGTGCCATGTCGCTTGAGGCGATCGATCACGGCATTCGCGTCAATGCGGTAGGGTCCGGCGACGCGGTAACAAATATCACAAACCACATCCACGAGGATGGTCCTGCATTTCTCGCCGAGCATGGCAAAAACGCGCCGATCAGACGCGCGGCACAGCCGCGCGAAATTGCCGAAGTGATCGCCTTTCTGGCGTCCGACAAAGCCAGCTATATCGTCGGCGCAGTCGTGATGGCGGATGGTGGAATGAGCGTAGCTCTCCAGTAACCATAGACCTCGAGCCCCATTTCATGGCTGCTTGAATGTCATTTCGTATAACTTATGTCGTAGCGCGGCTTGGCAGCGCCCGGTGACGGACGCTGCCTTAGTAGCAATGCATCGCAAAACTCAAGTGTGTGGTTGCCGATTAGTCGATGGCTAGCCGCCATCATTTGTTTGTCCTTGCCATGCAGCAAGCCGCGATCGACTGGATCCGGTCGGAACGCCGCCTAATCCGACATCAAGGCGACGGCAGGCTCGTCGCGGAGGACGAGATGTTCGACTTGCACGAACGCATGATGCGGCGGCGTTATTTGGCGGATGAGCCGAACCACTAGCGCCACGCGACGCTGAAAGATGTTACGCGACGCTGGAAGAATGCTTGAGCCGATCAAGAAACCAGCGGCCTGCGAAACCCGGCGGCGTGTCCTTGCGGTAGATTGCAAACATCGCGATCGGCGGGGTGTGTGGCTGAAAATGCTCGATTCGCAGCGGTACCAACTCGCCGGAAACGATATCGTCATGCACCATGGGCACCGGCATGTGCCCCCATCCGAAGCCCGCGCGCAGAAACGCGTGCTTGGCACCAAGATCGGCGAGTCGCCAGGTCAGCGGCGACAGTACGCCAAACGTCTTGCCCTCGGTCAATGTCGTACGATCAGTCAACACAAGCTGCACGTGTTCTTCAAGCTCGCGCAGTCGAATCACCCGCTTGATCGACGCCAACGGATGTGCTGGAGCCGCGACAGTGACCATTGGGACATCAAGCAGTTTTTCAGCATCCACCATTTTGGGCACGGCCGGCATCGAACCGCTGATACCGAGCCGACACTCGCGATCGAGCACCGGCCGCATCACCGCGCCCAGCGCCTCCACGTAGAGCCGCAATGGTGTGTGGGGAAACGCATCGCGGAACTCGCCAACGGCGGCCGTCAGCGAGGCCATCGGATACATGACGTCCACTACGACCGACAGCTCGGGCTCAAGTCCCTGCGCAATGGCTCGCGCCTTCGACTTGAAATCGTCCGCTGCGCTGACAACGAGGTGTGCCTGCACAAGCAGCGCAGTGCCTTGCTCAGTCAAGCGCGGATAGCGGCTGCTCCGGTCGAACAACTGCACATCGATCTGGTCTTCGAGGTTGGCGAGTGTCTGGCTCACGACGGATTGCGCGCGGCGCAGCCTTCGGCCGGCGGCGGAGAAGCTGCCTTCGTCTGCTGCCGCAATGAAAGTGCGCAACTGATCCAGGGATACGCCGTCCAGCATATATCGATTCCTTAGATGGTTTTTATCGAGAAATATAGGCTTCCGCGAAAGCTGTCAAGAATTTAACCTTTTCCCATGCCATTACCGAAAGAGATGTCCATGGAGCACGCCCCAGACAGCGTCCGGCAACGGGCAACTCGAACGATTGCGTTGCGCACCCATGGCCAACCGCACGGGCCACTTACGCGGCGGGTGAGCCCCGCGGGCATCGGTGAGCTGATCAAATCGTTCGTCTTTCTCGATGACTTCGACATCACGCCTTTCGGCTACACATCGTTTCGGGTGCACTCTCACTCGGGCATCGCGACGATCACCGTCTTGCTTAACGGTGACCTGCGTTACGCAGGCACAACCGGCGGCTTACCCACCCCGATACTCGGTTACATCGGTTCGATGACTCTCGAACTCGCGGCGAGCGTGCTACTAACCGTCGGTTACCACAGGCGGTTCATCGCGGCGTTGCGGGCCGTGTACTCGATCGTTACTGCATTGATCTTCCACCATGCGCTGAGTGATCAGAACCCGATGTTCCATTTCCTCAAGAACGTCGCAATGTCCGCAGAATTTTTTCAGGGGCGTGCGTTCGGAGCCGGCGCGTATAGTTTTGACAACCGCGAGAAGGCGTCCGACGTCGCCATCGCGTTGGCGCAGTAATGCAAGTCAGAACGCCGCCCGGCGTTTCGCGGGCCCTCTCACAGTTTCAACCCATGCGGCGCCCACATGGCACGCTTTATTACTCAAGGAGTTGCAATGGCTAAGGTCCTGGTTCTCTATTACTCTTCGTATGGCCACATCGAAGCGATGGCCGAGGCTGTCGCGCAAGGCGCACGTAACGCAGGTGCTCAAGTGGATATTCGCAGGGTGCCGGAGACGGTTCCCTCCCAAGTAGCGGTGAACGCTCACTTTAAATTGGCTCAGGTCGCGCCGGTCGCCAGCGTTGCTGAACTGGAGCACTACGACGCGATCATTGTTGGCACCGGCACGCGCTTTGGCCGTATCTCGTCACAAATGGCTGCGTTTCTTGATCAGGCCGGTGGGCTATGGGCTCGCGGAGCGCTGAACGGGAAGGTGGGCGGCGCGTTCACCTCATCGGCCACGCAACACGGCGGCCAGGAAACGACGTTATTTTCAATCATTACCAATCTGCTTCACTTTGGCATGACAATCGTGGGCCTTCCGTACAGCCATCAAGGGCAAATGAGTGTCGCTGAGATTGTCGGCGGTGCACCATACGGCGCCACGACCATCGCCGCCGGTGATGGGTCGCGTCAACCCACGGAAATCGATCTCGCAGGCGCCCGCCATCAGGGCGAACTGGTCGCCAGGACCGCTGCGAAGCTGTTCGGATAAGCCAGCGGCACGCATGGGCCCCGTTATTAGCCCAATCCGCGGGTTGCGCTTTCCCAATACGTATCACTAACCATTCGCTACCCGGACGTGCCGGGACAAGGAGAAGCCAAGGCTACGGAATTCGACGCAAAGGTCCGCCACATGCTCGCAGTGGGCGGGGGGATGACCCTTGGCAGCTTCGAGATTTAATCAATTTTTGACTGAGGAAATACCATGAGCACCGCTTCATAATTGCTACAGCAGCACTTCCATCTACTCGTTGACGACAATGCTGCGTGGCAGAAGCTGATTGCCGACGACATAGTGTGGGAATTGCCCTACGCAGCTGGTATCGGACATCCGACCCGGCTTAATGGCCGGGAAGAGGTTTTGAGCCACGTTTCCTGGTTCGTTAGCGCGGTCGCTGATTTCCGTTTCTTTGAACTGCGTATCGTCGCTGGGGCGAACCCCCAGCAGGCAGTTGCGCAGGTATGCGCCGAGGGCTTGATCAAACCGACCGGCCGAATGTACCGGCAGGAGTACGTGGTATTTTTGGATGCGCGGGCAGGCAAGATCGCACATCTGCGCGAATATTTTGATCCGATACAGGCCGCGAAGGCGCTCGATGCTGCCATTGTCGGCCTTGACTGAACAGCGTATTTATCACCTTTGGAGAAGCCTCGTGAAAGCTATTCGTGTTGCCGCCTACGGCGGTCCAGAATTGTTCTTACTATAGAGCATTGAAAGCCGCGTGCCGGCAACAGAGGTACTGATCGACATGGCCGGCACTTCGGTCAACCCGGTCAACTAGAAGCCGGATACAAAGCGCGGCCAAGGCGTCGGCGCCATCGGCACGCATTTCGCCACGCGGTCCGACGGCGCTCGGTTGTCTGCGACCGCGTTGCTTTATGAATCAGTATGACTAATCATTGATATGGACTACGTGTATCCGCTTGCCCGTGCCAGCGAAGCGATGGCAAGAAGCATGGCGCGTCATGTCCGCGGGAAGATCGTTATTCAGGCGACCCGTTGAGGTCGTGCAATCATTGAAACCATTTTGATTGAGAATCGGAGTGCATAAGCAAACCGATTATGCACGCTTATCCTGCAGTCGGTCGTGCTCAACGAGGACCAGAATCATGGCGTTTTTCTATTTGGAACTTGAGCAACCAACTCGTGTTTGATTCAAGCCAGTGGACGAGCGCGGCTATCGCTGATCGCTTGGCAGCGGCACGCAAAGCGTACGTTAGACGTCTGCGCTTAATTCGCAAAGAAGGGGAAAAACAGTATGCGACAACCAGCGGTTCCATTTGGGTGCGTAAGACGCCGCCCGCTAATTGCGTTGCGAACGACCGTTCATGACTGAACCGGGACGATCGTTTCGTATCCGCGATTTGCTTTCCCGCTTGCCGTACCGACCTTTCGTCATCGACTCGAAGGGACAAGCAGCTTTCTCCGGAGCGGACATTCATGACGATCCGGGACAAAGCCGCACAAGTCGAACTTGCAATCGGATTTTCGTCAACACATGAGTTTTTGTGCCTCTTGGACCGAGTTGGCCAAATTTTGACGTCCTGTGACTGTTTTTTAGTAACCGGGCCAGCCGGCGTCTAGTAAATTTTTTCGGAGGAGCGCGTACATCGTCTCGAAAAAGCGCGTGCATTGTCTTTATCGTAAAGCAGGGGCTCGCTGTGCGGCGCCGTCATCGGCGCCACGGCTGTATGGGACCCTTCACAAACATCCACATCGGTTTCTACTCAGACATTGATTAGATCTGGTTAGAATTGTATGCCACTTTTCGTATGCGATATGCTTGCCATGCAAGTTGTCATGCCTGCAACTCCCGAAGGCCTGCACACATTGCTGTGCGCTAACCACGGCGGTTGTTCGGCGCCGGGGACGGCGAAGAGATGGAGCAATCACAACTCAACTGGTAGGAGGTGGCCTAGTCCGCCCAATGTAAATAACATGCTGCCGCAGCCGTGCATGTCGAGGCGATATCTATGAACCAACAGCAAGCATTGCTTCCTTCGAAGATATGGAATGGACATCTGTTCGACGGCCAGTGGCGAGCAGGCAGTGCCACCGCGGCTGGGGTGGCGCCGGCGAGCGGCGCCGAATGGGAAGCGTTCACTCAATGGCAGTGGCTGATCGTCAAGGGGCAGGCACCTGCCTACCCACTCTGAAGAGGACTAGACCATGAATGCGTCGACAGAATTGCACGATATCACGGTGGCGGTGGTACGCGCTCCACAACAGCCTTTCACCATCGAACCGGCGCGTATTCGGGGACCACAGGGAGACGAAGTGCTGGTGCGCGTGGTCGCCACCGGCCTGTGCCACACTGACCTAATCATGCGTGACCAGTACTATCCTGTGCCGCTGCCAGCGGTACTCGGCCATGAAGGCGCGGGGGTCGTTGAGCAGGTCGGTCCGAATGTCAAAAACTTGAAGGCCGGTGACCATGTGGTGCTGACCTACGGCGCCTGCGGTCATTGCAACCCGTGCGCCAGCGGCCATGAAGCCTACTGCAAGGATTTCTATCCGCTTAACTTCGGTGGCAGCGATGCCCACGGCCATACCGCGCTGCAGACACCCGAGGGCGAAACACTACACGATCATTTCTTCGCCCAGTCCTCTTTTGCCACCTACGCACTCGCTCGTGAGCATAACGCCATCAAGGTGCCTACCGATGCGCCGCTGGAGTTGCTCGGTCCCCTGGGATGCGGCATCCAGACCGGCGCAGGCGCGGTGATCAATTCGATGAAGGTGCGCCCGGGCAGCAGCTTTGTCGCGTATGGCGCCGGTGCGGTGGGATTGAGCGCGGTGATGGCTGCGCGCGTGGCAGGTGCGACCACCCTCATTGCCATTGATGTCGTGCCTTCGCGGCTGGAATTGGCGAGGGAACTGGGGGCCACGCACACGGTGAACAGCCGAGAGGCCAATATCGTCGAGGCAGTACGCGAGATAACCGGTGGCGGTGCCGATTTCGCACTCGAATCCACTGGAACACCGGAAGTGCTCGAAGCCGGCATTGAGGCGCTGGGTGGCTTGGGTACCATCGGTATTGTCGGCGCGCCAAAGCTTGGCACCCGGGCCAGCTTCGACGTCAACAACTTGCTGCTAGGCGGGCGCAGCATCCGTGGCATCGTCGAGGGCGACAGCGTACCTCAGGTGTTCATCCCGCAGCTGGTCAAGCTCTATCAGCAGGGCCGGTTCCCATTCGACCGCCTGGTCAAGTTCTATCCTCTGGAACAAATCAATCAGGCCGCTGAGGACAGTATCAAGGGGATTACCCTGAAGCCCATCCTGCGCATGGCCGCGAACTGAGCAGTCCATGATGGCATTGAATTTCCCAATTGGGCGGGTTATGACTCAACCCGTGCGGCACGGGCAACCACCGGTTCCTCGGTGTTCAAGGTCACGCGCCGCTCCTTGCGACGATCGTGCTCGGTGTAATGCGGGGAAGTCGTAGACGCCGTACCGTAATCTTGCGACGTGGCAGAAATGCTCATGGCGCGGATGTCCCAGATGAGGGGCACCATGGCGAGATTTGATTGAAAACGCCCTTTAGATCAATCAATTATGTGTCGGTGGCGGAGAGAGGGGGATTCGAACCCCCGATAGGCTATTAACCTATACACGCTTTCCAGGCGTGCGACTTAAACCACTCATCCATCTCTCCGGGAACAGGGAAGTTTACCAGCAACGGAAATGCTAGACAAGGAGGTGGTGTCGTGAGCCCATGAATTGTCCGGGTTTGTAGCACGTCATGTGTCCATGCACCCCAAGTTCATCGTGGTGGGCTGCACCACGCATCCGGTCGAGCAACGCGAGGGCGGCAGCGGGATTGTGTCGCAGCCCCGCGTCAATGAAGTTGCATTGCGGTGCGCCTAGCGACGCAACAGCCTGAGCCCGTTGCCCACGACCAACAAACTTGCACCGACATCGGCGAACACGGCCATCCACATCGTACCGTAGCCGGCCAGCGTGAGCGCCAGAAATGCGCCCTTGAGCCCCAGTGCGACGACGATGTTCTGCGTCAGGATGCGACGCGTGGCCTTCGATAGCCGGACGAATACGGCAATCTTGCGCAGGTCATCGTCCATCAGGGCGACGTCGGCGGTCTCGATCGCGGCGCCAGCGCCCAATGCGCCCATGGCAAAGCCAATATCGGCGCGTGCGAGCGCAGGCGCATCGTTGATGCCATCGCCCACCATGCCCACCGCATGGCGCGCTCCGGCCAGTGACTCAATCGCGTGGCGCTTGTCGTCTGGTAACTGGTTGCCGCGAACCTCGTCGATGCCGGCCTGGGCCGCGATGGTCTGTGCGGTATGCAGATTATCGCCACTCAGGATGAGCGTGCGCACGCCGAGCTGATGCAACTGCGCCACGGCCTCACGACTAGTGGGCTTCAAGGTGTCGGCGAGCGCGAACAAGGCGAGAATGCGGTGTTCGTCCATTAGCATCACGACCGTCTTACCTTGCCGCTCTAAGCTGTCTAGCTTCGCGTCGAGCTTCGCATCGCAGCATCCGAGCGTTTCAGCCAGGCGGCGGTTGCCGAGCCAATAGCGCACGCCGTCGATAGTGCCGTGCACGCCGCGCCCGGGTAGTGCGCCGAAGTCGTCGACGACCAAGGGTTGCGAGCCGGCGGCACCGGCGGCAACGATCGCGGCGGAGACAGGATGGTCCGAGCGGGCGGCAAGGCTCGTCGCCAACTGGCGACAGCGCGCGGCATCGACTGCCGCACAAAGCTCGAAATCGGTTTGCTGCGGACGCCCCACGGTCAGGGTGCCGGTCTTGTCCAATGCGAGCCATGCCAGGCGGTGCCCTTGCTCTAGGTAGCGGCCGCCTTTGACCAGGATGCCGTGGCGGGCGGCCACCGCCAGCGCGCTGACAATCGTGACAGGGGTGGAGATGACCAGCGCGCATGGGCAGGCGATCACCAGCAGCACCAGTGCCTTATAGACTGACGCCGTCCACGCGGCTTGGCCAAGCAGCGGCGGCACGGCCGCGACCAGCAGCGCCAACGCCAGCACGATTGGCGTGTACACGCGCGCAAAACGGTCGACGAAACGCTGGGTCGGCGCCTTGGACGCCTGCGCCTGCTCAACCGCTTGCACAATGCGAGCTAGCGTGCTTTGCGTGGCGGGGAGGGTGACGCGATAGTCGAAAGACCCCGATGCATTGAGGGTTCCGGCATATACCGCGTCGCCGACCTGCTTGTCCACCGGCAGGCTCTCGCCGGTGATCGAGGCTTGATCCACCGCTGAGCGGCCGAACACGATACAGCCATCCAGCGCGATTCGCTCGCCTGGCTTCACGCGCACCCGTGCACCGGTTGGCACGGTGCGCGCGTCCACGACGCGCCAACTGCCGTCGGCTTGCTGCACAGTCGCCTTGTCGGGTGCGAGCGCAACCAGACGCTCGATCGCGCGCCGCGCGCGCTCCAGCGAGCCAGCCTCGATGCGTTCGGCGATCGCAAACAGCACCATCACCATGGCGGCTTCCGGCCATTGGCCCAGCGCGAAGGCGCCGGTCACCGCCACGCTCATCAACGCGTTGATGTTCAAATTGCCGTGGCGGATCGCGATCCAGCCCTTGTGGTATGTGCGTAGGCCGGCGCCGAGCACGGCGAGTGCTGCGAGTGCCGCCGTGATCCAGCCGGGCGCACCGAGCCAGGTTACCGTTTCGGCCGCCAGCGCGGCGGTGCCGGCCGCCACGAGCGGCCAGTGCCGTGCCGTATGCGTTGGCACCGGTGGTGGCACGGTGCGCGTGTCGTCGTGAGGTTGTACCTCGGGGGTGAAGCCGAGTGAGGCGAGCGCGGCGACGATGTCGTCCAGCGCGTCGCTCGGGTGCTCGACGGTCAATACCCGTTGCAACAGGTTGAACTCGAGTCGTTCGGCGGGAACGATCTTGTGCAGCTTCGAGCGGATCAATGTTTCCTCGGTCGGGCAGTCCATTTGTCGAATATGGATCCGCGTGCGTACCGTGTCGGTAGCAGCCATCTCGCCGCCGTTGCGCGCGCGCGCCGCCGAAGACGACTCTGCGCCTGGGCTGTACGCTGCCTGCGCAAGGGCATCGGTATGGCGACTATCGGCGTGTGGCAGGTTGCCGCCGTGCGGGCCGGCACAGCATGTGTCGTGCTTCCGGGTGGCGGCATGGGCGTGGCACGGCGCTTGCGAACGGCGCTCATGTTCGATATCGACTGACGTCGCTTGTGTGCCTCTAGCGGAATAGCGGTCGGCCATGCTGGTTTCCTCAGGTGATTTATGCTGTAGTACACACCTTAAAGCCACTTCAAGGTCAAGCTGACCAATGCGGGACAACGATGAAAATTGGCGAATTGGCAAAGCGGGTCGGATGCACGCCTGAAACGGTCCGTTTCTACGAGAAAGAAGGGTTGCTGCCGATGGCAGCGCGCACAGGCGCCAATTACCGCGCCTATGGTGAAGCGCATTTGGACCGGTTGCGCTTCGTGCGCAACTGTCGGGCACTGGACATGACGCATGACGAGATTCGCGTGTTGTTGCAGGCCGCGGATGCCCCGGCGCGCGATTGTGGCGCGATCGATGCGTTGGTCGATGAACATTTGCGGCACGTCAACATGCGAATCGACGAGTTACAGCAGTTGCGCGCACAATTGAGCGCGCTCCGCGAACGGTGTCGTGGCGCAAGATCCGTCCAGGATTGCGGCATTATGCGCGGCTTGGCGGCCATGGACAGCCCTGCCCATGTCCCCAAGCAGACTCATCTGGGCTGAACGCGCAAGGTGCGAGTTGCAACTCGGCGCGGGCCACCGCACATTAACAGAACCTCGTGCGCGTAGGTTTTTCACGAGCGGAATCAGTCCGTATTCTGCGGGGGAGGCCGATGCTGCGGGGAAGCCGATGGAAAGAGAACGGCTATCGGGGCTCGACATTGGGGGGCGAGGTCGTCCTCACCGTCGTGCGGCCACCTCATCCAGGTGCCGTAGCAAATTCGCTGGGTCCTCGTACACGCGCAGCGCACCGGCGCGCTCCAGTTCGTCCTGACCATAGCCGCCCGACAGCAGTCCGACACCGAGCGCGCGGCAGCGCTGCGCGGCGAGCATGTCCCAAATACTGTCGCCGACTACGATCGACGTCTCGATAGGCACGCCCAGCCGTTCAGCCGCGGCAATGAACAAGTCAGGATCCGGTTTGGCATAGCGCACGTCGTCGCGCGTCACAACCGGCACGCGCGACGGATCGATGCCCAATGCGGCTAAATTCTGCGCCGCCGTCTCCATCCGGCCGCTGGTCGCGATCGCCCAGCGCATGCCACTGCGCGACAACTGCTCTAGCAGTTCGCGTGCGCCGGGCAGCGGGCGCACCTGTGCATGGCGGCGCTGGTACGCATGTGCATGGCGTTGCCGCAGCCGCTCGACGCGCTCGGCGCTAAAGTCGCCCCCCGTCTCGCGCAACAGTTGATTCATGAACAGGCCACCGCTCATGCCGATGCGGCGGTGAATGCGCCATACCGACAGCTCAATCCCTTCGCTGTCCAGTGCCTCCTTCCACGCCAGTACATGGTGATAGACGCTGTCGACCAGCGTGCCGTCCAGGTCGAACAGAAATGATGACTCGATTCGCATAAGCGTCGGATTCCGTGAGTGAACGAACACAAAGCGTAAGAGCGTGGTGCACCGGGCGCAAGCCGGCTGCGCACGGCGCCAGCGTGAACGGCCCCGCGTGCCATTCGGGCCCCCGCCCTGAACCCGGCTGGCCAAAGCCTCGGTTATTAGAGCGAAGAAGGTGGTAACGGGGCGCAAGTTAATAGTGGGGCGCAAGGGCTATTCCCGCGAATCTTGCCTCGCGGCGTGGACATCCGGTCCGGTGTGGACGCCGCGCCGGCCAACACCTCGTGCGTCACAAAGAGCCGGGGCGCCCCTGGTGTTACACTTCGGCCATCTGCGAGCCAATCTGTCCCGTCCCTGATGAGCGGTTTTCCCCGACGCGCTTGCCGCCCGAATCATCCCATTCCGATTCTACGTTGTCTGTGCCTGTTGATCATGCTGACGGCGCTTACCGCTTGCAGCACGTTCGATCAGCAAAGCCCGGCACCGATCGTCGAAGGCACGGTGCAGGCGGTGCCCATGCCTGAAGCGGCGCCGCCGGAACCGCTCGCGCCGCCGGCACAATCCGAGCCCGAGCTGCATGAGGCGAAGGCCGATAGTGACCGCGCGGCGCCGAAAAAGCCGCACCGGCCGCCACAACGCACCACGGTGGCTGCGCCTTCGCCGCCACCAGCGCAGCCAGCGCCGGCGCCGCTGATCGCCTCGCGGCTGCTGTATCCGGGCCAGGTCAAGGGCCTGCTTGATACCGAGGTGCAACGGCCGGATGGCAAGGCCATCGGCCATGCCGTGGACTTGGTGGTCGATGCCAACGGGGCGCCGCGCGAGATCGTCGTCAACCTGACGGGGTTCATGGGGGTCGGGGATCGCAAGGTCGATTTCCCGCTTGGCGCGCTGCGGATCAAGCCGGTGGGGCCGCGTGCGGCTGGGGCGTTGGAGCTGGTGCCATCGCGCACGCCGGCGCAAGTCGGCAGCGCGCCATCGGGCACTGTGCCGTTGATGGACGCCACCGTGCAGCGCACCAACGGCTCTAAGGTGGGGCGCGTCGTTGACGTGCTGGTCGATGCGGGGCTGCGGCCGCAGGCCGCGGTGCTCGAGTTGGGTAACTTGATTAGCCCGGACCGGCGGCGGATCGCTGCCGATTGGTCAGCGCTGCGCTTCGTGACCCGGGACAAGGCCATCCAGTTGCTGTTGGACCTGTCGGACCCGCAGCTGGATGCTTCGCCGTCGTATGCGGCCAATCAGCCGATCCGTGCGGTATCGCCCGCACCCACCGCCGCGCGCGGCACGCCGGCCACGGCACAACAGCCGGTGGCCCCGGCAGGGCGGGCCTCCCGATGAGCAAGACTGTCATACCGGATGCACGGAGCCTGCGTGCGCTAGATGGCCTGAACTTCTTCCTTGCGAACGTTCAGACGGGGTTCGGACCGTTCATCGCCGCGTACCTGGCCACGCACAAATGGACCCAGGGAGAAATCGGCATCGCGCTGTCGGTGGGCACGATCACGGCAATGGTCAGCCAGGTGCCGGCCGGTGCGTTGATCGACGCGACGCAGAACAAGCGTGCCGCGGCGATGGCGGCGATCGTTGCAATCGCGATCTGCGCGCTGCTGCTGGCCGGCAGCCCGACGACGATTCCTGTGCTCGCTGCGGAGGTGTTCCACGGCTTTGCCAGTTGCATGTTGACGCCGGCTCTCGCGGCGTTGTCGCTCGCGCTGGTCGGCCGCCACGCGTTAGGCGACCGGCTGGGCCGTAACGCGCGGTTTGCCTCGATCGGCAGCGCGGTGGCGGCCGGGTTGATGGGATTGTTCGGCGAATATGTGTCAGTGCGCTCGGTGTTTTGGTTGACGGCTGCATTGACGCTGCCAGCCATTGTCGCGTTATACATGATCGATCCGTCTCATCTGGGTCCGGCGCGCGCCGCGCGCGACCTGCGACGGCGGCCCCTGCCGGCGGAGACGGCGACGGCGCCGCCGCGCGAGAGCATCGGCGAGCTGTTGCGGGATCGGCGCATGCTGACATTCGCCGCGTGCATCGTGTTGTTTCACTTGTCCAATGCGGCCATGTTGAATCTGGCGGCCGGCGAAGTCACCGCGCATATGGGCGACAACGTGCAACTGGTGATTGCCGCGTGCATCATCGTGCCGCAGATCATCGTGGCACTGCTCTCGCCGTGGGTTGGGCGCTCGGCGCAGCGATGGGGGCGCCGGCCAATCCTGTTGCTGGGCTTTGCCGCGCTACCGGTGCGGGCGCTACTGTTCGCTGGCATCACCACGCCGAGCCTGCTGGTGCCGGTGCAAGTCTTCGACGGGCTGAGCGCCGCGGTATTCGGCGTGATGCTGCCGTTGATCGCGGCCGATGTGGCCGGCGGCAAGGGCCGCTACAACCTGTGCATCGGCGTATTCGGCCTGGCTGCCGGCATCGGCGCGACGCTGAGCACCGCGCTTGCCGGACTGGTCGCGGACCATTTCGGTAACGGCGTGAGCTTCATCGGCTTGGCGGCAGCCGGCACATTGGCCGTGCTGCTAGTCTGGCTGGCGATGCCCGAAACGCGCGAGGCCGACGCAACGGACGCCGACATGCCGCCGCTCGCGCGTGACGTGTGAAAGGCATTGACGAGTGAAGACGCGGGGTTCAATGGCATAATATAGGGCTGTACCGATCGCGCAGCGCTTTGTCTTAATGACGGGCGGTGCACGGTGGGCTCCCGGCCTGCCTTGCCTTTTCATCCATCCCCTTCGTATTTGATGCAGCCATCGACTGCTCGCTTGGCCGAGCTCGACTTTTTTCGTGGCCTCGTATTACTGATCATCGTCGTCGATCACATCGGCGGCAGCATGTTGTCACGTGTGACGCTGCACACCTACGCGCTGTGCGATGCGGCCGAAGTATTTGTGTTTCTGGGCGGCTACGCCACTGCCATCGGGTGGACCACGCTCGCCGCGCGTTGCGATGAGGCCGCTGCGCGTCGGCGTTTCATCCGCCGTGCATGGGAAATTTACCGTGCTTTCCTCGTCACCGCCGGCTTGATGTTGCTCGTCAGCGCGATTTTGCGCGCGTTCAGCATCGAGGCGCCGAATATGGCGTCGTCTGACCTGGACGGGTTGATTGCGTCGCCTGTGGTGGTGCTGCGCGACATCTTGTTGTTTCGACGGCAGCCCTATTTGGCGTCCGTGTTGCCGATGTATGCGTTCTTTGCGCTGGCGGTACCGGTGATCATCCCGCTCGCGCGCAGCCGGCCCTGGTTGCTGGCGGCGTGCTCGCTCGCGCTGTGGTGCCTGGCCGGTGACGCGTACTGGCTGCTGCCGGCCGCCCAGGAGAACCGGTGGGACTTCAATCCGTTCGCCTGGCAAGCGATGTTCACACTCGGCGCGCTGGCACGCTGCCAGCCAATCTACGTTGGCCTGCGTCGTTTGCGCGCAGGCTGGGTTGTCAGCGTCGTCGCGCTGCTTACAGTGCTCGTCTGCGCGTATTGTAAATTGTCCGTCGATGGCGCGTCGTACAGTGTGATGAAGCGCGATTTGCAATGGCCCCGCGTGGTCAATTTTCGTCGCACTCGCCTGGCTGGTGACGAACCTGGTGCAATATGGCTGGATGCGTCGGCTGGCCGGATGGGTGCCGTGGATCGGCGTTGTAGGGCGCAAGGGCCTATTGTGCTTTGTGGCGGGTACGGTAATTTCGCTCAGTGTTGATTCGGTACTCTACTGGTGGACCGACGGGTGGCTCGATGTGCCGCTCGGGCTCGTCGCCGATGCAGTGGCGATCGCCTCGTTGCTGCTCGTGGCTGGCTGCGCAGATCCGCTCAAGCGATGGCTCGGGGCAGCCGCCGGTGCACGCCGCACGGCCGGCGCAGCTTGAGCGCGTACGTATCAACTTCGCGTGGCGGGCAACACGCTGCGGCCGTATAGTGAACCAACACGGCGAAGTCTGCAGATGCCGGCCTGCGGTCCGTCATGCCAGTGCGCCCGGCGGCACATCCTCGTTGCAGCGCCGCGCGAGGCTTGGTGTCGTCACCGGGCATGTCCGGCTGGCGCCATCGAAGTCGGAATGTGTGGCGCCGGAAACACATCTAATGAGTATTCCAGAAGTGTCGTGAACCGGTATATACGAGGTTTCGTAGTGGCGCGACACTGGAAGGGCCGCCGCGTCCGAGCCGCTCTCGTGACAGGATGTCCGCGACTGAGACCGTCAGGCCGGTATGGCAGACAGCGCGGCGCTCGCGCGGCAGCGCAGTGAGGATGTAACGGCATAAGCACTGGCCACGCGGAACGTGTCAGTTTGTTGGCCGCCGGGCGCGTACTGTGTCCACTATCAGAATCATCCACTATCAGGATTTTTATTGCTTAAGCATGGCCATGCGCGAAAACGTTTGACTGTATGCATCATCTCGCGTATCTTTGCTGACTGAAGTTTTCAGATGTCCGATTGCTGTTCATCATCTGTCCGCGACCCACGCGGTACGCTCGTTGTCCTCTCCCTCTTGATCGCTTCCGTACTGCCGCACTAAGCGGGAAACATTTATTTTCTTTTGAGGGATTCTTCTATGGATACCGGTATCGTTAAGTGGTTCAACGACAGCAAGGGTTTTGGTTTCATCACGCCGGACGCGGGGGGTGAAGACCTGTTTGCGCATTTCTCCGAAGTCACCGGAGAGGGATTCAAGACGCTGGTGGAGAATCAGCGCGTCAGCTATCAAGTCAAGCGTGGCCCGAAGGGCCTGCAGGCTGCCAACATCAAGCCGTTGTAAGCGCTATACGTCCGGATGTGTCCGGACGACAGACTGCCTCGCGTCCGTGGGGCAGTAGTATTGCCCGCCAGTCTCCCGCGCCGTGCCGTCTTCCGACCGCTCGGCCGTCGATCCAGCGCTTCGCGCTCCCATCTGAATGCGCCCATCCACCCTGGGTGTCGCCCGTTCGTGGCCACTGGCCGGCTGTGTCACATCATAAAGATAAAGACAATGCACAATCAAACTATTCAAATGTACCGCGGTTATGCGGTGCAGCCTTCCGCGCATCGGTTGCCCGATGGCTGTTTTTCTTCTAACGTGACGCTGGAACGGGAAAATTCGCCGTTGTCGTCGTCGCCGTTGACTGCAGTGGCGAGCGCAGCGACGTTATATTCTTTTTATTCGCTCGATTATTTTAGTTCTGAACAAGAGGCGGTTCGCTATTCGAATCGCTGGGCCCAGCAGTGGATTGATATGCGCGGCTGAACACCGTCGCCCACGGCTGCCCCGAATACGGCGCATCGGCTGATCGAGGCGCGGCGAGTTCCAAGCGTCCGGCAGGGCCATGATGCGGCCGGCTTCCCGGTCCGATTCGAAAGGGCCCATGCCATGCTGCCACAGCAACGCCCGGACGGCATCAAACATTAAAAAACGTTCATATCGACGTCGTGACGGCGGCCGACGAGCGACTCGTCCACCTCAACGTTGGCGCCGCTTGGCAAGTACTGCTCGACGATGGCTGACCCATCGTTGCGAATCCATTTGAGCATACTGATGGCACGCGCCGATGCAGCACTGTGTATGTGGCGAAGGCGCAAGGCCGCAGCGCTGTGATGACCGCTTAGCAGCCATCAGTTTATGCTAAACTGCCGCGCATGTCCGTTTGGCGCAGAGCTTCTATCGTCTTGCTGCTGGTGCTGGGTTTGCCGATCCGGCTCGCGGTGGCATCCGTGAATTGTGATCTATCGCAGTTCACGCCGCCTGTCGCGCATGCGCAGTCCGCTCATGTCAAGAGCGCCGTGCGCAGTACCGATTCGCATGAGGTGTTGGCCGCCCGGGCGATATCGCCGGACGCTTCATGCGTGGCCGCGTCCGATGGCACGCATACCGACCATCGAGGTCATTGTGACCACGCATCGCATCATGGCGCGGGCCAGTGCAGTGGTGGCGCAAACTGCTGCGTCAGCGCGCCGTTGCCGTGTGTCGGCGCGATTGCCGACATCCATGCATTCGTCCACCTCCATTTGCTGCCTCAGCCGTCCGTTGGCGCAATCCGCTTCCTGACTGGCGGTATTGATCGGCCTCCAAGCGCGCATCTCGTCTGAGTTCATCGTCCGCTCGCCGGTGCAGGCGAAGCGGTGACCTGTCGGCCGGCCGTCACGCCGGCCCTTGGACCTTGTTCGAGATCATCATGCGCAAGCTGTTTACAGCGCTCGCGTGCGCCGCGACTCATGTGCCGCAGTTCGTCACGCCGAGTCCGCTTTCCCCGGGCCGGCCGACGCCAGTGCGTCGGTTCCGGTTGTCACCGTGCCACCGGCCTTTGCCGAATATCGCCGATACGACAATAGTGACGCCGTCGAGTGGATTCGGTTGAATCGCGCGCTTGCGCCGGGCCGTGGCGAATCGGCCGCGCCGAGCCGTTCCAAACGGATCTGGAGCGTGCGCTCGGCGGCCGTTTGCCGACGGTGGCGCAGCACACTGGGGCTGTGGCGGCGGCGGTAAGCGTTCCTGTGGCAAGCCAACCGACGACACGCAGGCCGGCTGCTGCCCACGAGCAGCAGGAGGAGCACTGAGATGGTCACACGCCGACAATTTTTGAACGGCTCCGGCGCCGCATTGCTGGGAGCGGCCCTAGTCAGCAAGGCCGGTGCGGCAGCGTTGCCGGAGGCACCGTCCAGCGCCAGTGCCGCCACCCAGCCGCCGTTGGCTCCGCGAGAGGGCCGGCCGTACAATCCGGTCGTCACGCTTAACAGTTGGTCGCTGCCGTGGCGTATGCGCAATGGTTGGAAGGAGTTCCATCTGGTGGCCGAGCCGGTGATGCGCGAGATCGCACCGGGGATGCAAGCGAACCTGTGAGGCTATAACGGGCAGGCGCCGGGCCCGACGATCGAAGCGGTCGAAGGCGACAAGGTGTGCATCTTCGTGACGAACCGCTTGCCCGAGCACACCACCGTGCATTGGCATGGGATGCCGCTGCCATGCGGGATGGATAGCGTGGGCGGACTGACGCAGCCGCATATCCCGCCCGGCAAAACGTTTGTCTACGAGTTCCAGCTCGAGCGGCACGGCACCTTTATGTATCACCCACATGCCGACGAAATGGTGCAGATGGCGATGGGCATGATGGGCCTGTTCATTGTCCATCCGAAAGCGCACGGCGTGATGCCAGTTGACCGAGATTTTGCATTCTTGATGTCCGCGTATGACATCGATCCCGGCAGCTTCACGCCAAGGGTGAACGAAATGACGGATTTCAACGTCTGGAGTTGGAATGCACGGGTGTTTCCCGGGATCGACCCGCTGCCGGTGCGCCGCGGCGAGCGTGTGCGGATTCGCTTCGGCAATCTGACGATGACCAATCATCCTATCCATCTGCACGGGTACGCATTCGAGGTGACGGGAACCGATGGGGGCTGGATCGCGCCGGCAGCGCGATGGCCGGAAGTGACCGTGGATGTCAGTGTCGGCCAGATGCGGGCGATCGAGTTCGATGCATCGCGCCCAGGGGATTGGGCCTGGGCCGCGACGACTACCGGGATCCGGGCTGGTACCGGCACCCCAAGGGAACGGTCGCGTACGAATACGCCCAGGAGCCGGCCGCCACGCGCGGGACAGACGATGGATATGGCCCGGTTCTTTCAAACCACCATAAAGGATGATGAAATGAGCGCAGCTTCGGAAAAATAGGGGGTCTGCGTCCACTGCCAGGCGTTAATTTTTTTAGTGTCCTTGCAATTATCATTGCCTATTACCCACAAGGAAAAGGACTGATAATTCTCTCTATTGGGCAATACTGTTGGGCAACAACATTTTCTGCTTCGACTAACAAAAGGAAAGCTAATGCGTTATTGTCGCTCCCGTCGCGCGCTGCTGCGCGCCTGTGCAATGCTCCCGTGGATGCCGACGCTGGCAGCGTGTGCGGCGCAGGGACCGAGCGCCTCGGCGCCAGGGTCATCCGCGTTGCTAGGGCCGGCCACATTGCAAGGGCCGGCTGCGTTGCCACTCGAGGCGCTTGCGGCACTGGAAGCGCGCATGCGCGGGCGCCTCGGCGTTTGCGCGATCGACACGGGTAGCGGCGCGCAACTCGTGCACCGTGCAGCGGAGCGTTTCCCGTTCTGTAGTACGTTCAAGGCGGTGCTTGCGGCAGCCGTACTGGCCCGCAGCGGGGATACGCCCGACTGGTTGTCGCAGCGCGTCCGATATGGCTTGGCTGACGTGGTCAGCTATTCGCCGATCAGCGGGCAACATGCCGGCGACGGAATGCGCATTGATGAAATGTGCGCGGCAACGCTGCAGTACAGTGATAATACGGCAGCGAATCAGTTGATGAAGGTGCTTGGCGGACCGGATGCGGTGACGGCATTCGCCCGCTCGGTGGGCGATGCCACCTTTCGGCTGGATCGCTGGGAGCCAGATTTGAACACGGCGATACCCGGGGACGTGCGCGACACATCGACGCCGGCGGCGATGGCGAACACGTTGCGCGCAGTGATGCTGGGCGATGGATTGCGTCCGTGGCAGCGACAGCGATTGCAGCAATGGATGCTGGACAATCGCACGGGCGACAAGCGAATCCGTGCCGGTGTGCCCGCGCAGTGGCGCGTTGCCGACAAGACGGGTACCGGGGAGCACGGAACCACCAACGACATCGGAGTCCTTTGGCCGCCCGGACGAGCGCCGATTGTGCTGTCCGTCTATTTCACACAGCCACGGCGGGATGCGCCGGCGTGCGACGAGGCGATCGAGCAAGCCACGCGTATCGTGGTCGACGCGCTGAGTTGAATGCATGCCCTGGCGAGTCGCCATTCGGATCGATCATGAACGAGACTTTGTCGGATATGCCATCAAGCGCCCAATTGGGCAACCAGTTCATGCGTTGGCGGGCGCTGCATTGCGTCAAGTAGGCGCATGCCGCCGAGCTGTTTGGTGTCAGCCAGGCGACGATTTCCTGCTGGGAGGCGGGCTTACAACAAGTGGAGTGGGCCGAGCGGCGACGCGCGGCGCACTGTGCGCCCGCGCCTGCTTTGCTAGAGCGCGTCTCCCACGCCGGCGTGTAGTGGTGGCGGCGTGCGGATGGTCTCCAGCCGGCTCGCTGCGGCGAGCAGCGACTGGCCGGTCGGCGTAAGCATCGCACGGCGATGTCCTTCGGCGGGATCTTCCAACTCGACGAGTTGCCGCTCGAGCAGCGTGTCTAGCTCGGCACGGTTCATGTCGATCTGCTCCGGTGCGCTGCGAATCAGCATCAACGTAGCGAATTCGTGTGGGCTCAGCATCTTCGTCTCCAATCGTCCATGAAGCTGCGATCCTGTCGCCTGGGATTGCAAGATAAAGCGGCGAGATGACAGGCCAATGACAGCGGCCGCCCAGCGCTCCGACGCGCAATCGCGTCGGAGCGCAAGCCGTCGAGCGGCCACCGGTCCGCTCGACTCCTGACGGCGTTCAGCCGATGCTGACGTCGATCCGGCGAGGCTTAGCCTCGTCGCGGCGTGGAATGGTCAGCTTCAGCACGCCGTCGCGCAATTGCGCATCGATGCGTGACGCATCCAGATCCGCGCCTAGCGCAAACGTGCGGGCGAAATGCGGATCGCGCAATTCGGCGTGCTGGACCCGCAAGCCGGCGGGCGTCGGCACGACGGCCTCGGCCTCGATCGACAGCGTGCTGTCCTGCACGCTCACATGCAACTTGTCGCGTGGCACGCCGGGCAGGTCAACCAGCAGTGTAACGCCGTTGTGGTCCTCGAAGATGTCCACGGTGGGCGCCACTGTCGTGCGGCGCGATTGCGGCGCCGTTGCGCCTTGTGCGGCGACGTTGGCGTCCTGCTGGGTGGGACGTTCGACCAGTTCAGTAGTGTGGCTCATGGTGTGCTCCTGGTTTGCGTCAATGCGGGTCAACAGGTCATTGCACCGTGATCGCTCGTGGCTTGGATGCCTCAAGCTTGCCGATAGTCACGCTCAGGCAGCCGTTCACATAGCGCGCCTGGACCTTGTCCGGATCGGCCTGGTGCGGCAATTCGATGATGCGGCGGAAAGTGCCGCTGAAACGCTCCTGCAGATAGGTCCGCGTGTCGTCGGCGCGCTCCGGTTGCACACGCTTGCGCTCGCCGCTGAGAATCAGCAAGCCGTTGTCGATCGACACATCGATCTGCGCCGGATCGAGTCCGGGAGCAAATGCGACGATCTCGATCGACTCGTCCGTGCTGCCGATGTTGACCGCGGGGAATGTCCCGACGCGCGACGCGCGCAGGCTAGTCGGCATGTTGGCGAACAGGTTCGCAAACTGCCGTTGCAGACGGTCGATGTCGTTGAAGATGTCCGTGCTGAAAAACAAATCACTCATGGCTTGCTCCTTCGATCCTTCGTCGAAGGGGCGAACCGGGCTACGCGCTCCAGTCCGCCCGCCAACGTGGATCCGTCGACAAACAAATCGAAACACGCAGCGCGTCATACACGCGGCTGCCTAAGTGATTCATAACATAGTCCCGCCGCGCGAAATTTCAAGAGGGAGCCGACATGGGGGGATGCCGATTTTGGTACGATTCAGCCTTTCATCGAACAATAGCCGACTGTGAGACGCACGGACATTGCCCCGCTGCGCGCGTGGTGCGCCGCCCTGCTGGCCTGTGTGGGCCCACCCGCCGTGAGGCTCTGGCGGCGCGCGCGGCATCCGGGCCGGCGCGAGTTGGCCTGGGTGGCTGCGGCAGTGCCTGCCGCGATGGCGCTGTACGTGCTGATCCTGGTGCCGTTCACGCCCGGCATCGGCGATATCCGCAAGGCGAAGGTCGAGCAACCGGCGCAGGTGTTGTCCGCGGACGGCAAGTTGCTGGCCCAGTTCAAGCCGTCCAATCGTGAATGGGTCGCTTTGTCCGACATCTCGCCGCACGTGCTCGATGCGTTGATCGCGACGGAGGATCATCGGTTCTATCAACATCACGGCCTGGATTGGCGACGCACAGCAGCAGCGGCCGCGCATACGTTTTCCGGCGACCGGCAAGGCGGCTCGACCGTCACGCAGCAGCTTGCCCGCAACCTGTACCCGGACGAGATTGGGCGGGCACCGACGCTCACGCGCAAAATCAAGGAGGCCATGACCGCCTTGAAGATCGAGGCCGTGTACACGAAAGCCGAGATCTTGGAAACTTATCTAAACACCGTCCCGTTCCTGTACAACGCGTATGGGATCGAGATGGCGGCCCGCACCTATTTCGACAAGCCAGCCCGTGAATTGGACGTGTTGCAAAGTGCGACGTTGGTCGGCATGCTCAAGGGCAATAGCTACTACAATCCGGTCATCAACCCGGATCGCGCGTTGCAGCGTCGCAACACGGTGCTCGCGCAGATGGTTAAGTACGGCAAGCTGACGCCGCACGCGTACGAATCGCTGGCGCGCCGGCCGTTGCGGCTGGATTTCGAGCGACAGGTCGAGCCCCCCGGCCCCGCGCCTCATTTTGCGCAGCAATTGCGCAAATGGTTGATCGCGTGGGCGGATCGCCACGACTATAATCTCTATTCCGACGGCTTGATCGTGCGCACGACCATCGATTCGCGGCTGCAGGCGATGGCCACGCAATCCGTCGTGCTGCATGGTCATCAATTGCAGGCCATTGCCAATGCCGCTTGGTCGACCGCTTCGGCGTGCGTGGGCAGTCACGATTTTGTGCAGACCTTTGTGCGCGACACGCCGAACTACCGGGCGGCGCTCGACGCGGGGTTGACGAGCCAGCAGGCGCTGAAGCGGCTGTTGGCCGATCGTGGTTTCATGCAGGCGCTGTGTGACGAGAAAACACGGGTACAAGCGGACTTCATCGCGATTGATCCGCGCGATGGCGCAATCAAGGCATGGGTGGGCAGCCGCGATTTCAACAAGGATCCATTCGACCACGTGCAACAGGCGCGACGGCAACCCGGCTCAACGTTTAAGCCGTTCGTCTATGCCGCCGCGTTCGAACAGGGCGCCCGTCCCGACGATACGATTGTCGACCAGCCAGTGTCGATCGCGCTGCGAGGGGGAGAAATTTGGCGCCCCGCCGACGACGTCCCGCCCAGTGGGCAGCCCATGACGCTGCGCGACGCTCTGGTGTACTCGCGCAACCGCATCACCGCCCAATTGATGCAATCGGTCGGGCCCGCGAAGGTGGCCAAGCTTGCACAGGCGATGGGCGTGCGCGACAGCATGCTGAACCCCGTGCCATCGCTGGCGCTCGGCACGAGCCCCGTCACGCTCAAGGAGATGGCGTCCGCATACAGTACCATCGCCGATGGCGGCCGCTATGTGCGGCCTATAATGGTCACACGTATTGAGGACCGGGACGGCAACGTGCTGGCGCAATTCGCGCCGGATGCAGGCAAGCAGGTGCTGCCTGCCGACGTCGCATGGACGTTGCTCGACGTGATGCGGGGCGTGATTGATCGGGGCACCGGTGCTGCGATCCGCACCCGCTTCGGCATTCGTGCGGACGTAGCTGGTAAGACGGGCACGACGCAGGACAACGCGGATGGCTGGTTCATCCTGATGCACCCGCAGTTGGTCGCCGGTGCATGGGTCGGCTTCAATGACAGCCGCGTGACGCTGCGCAGCGAGTACTGGGGACAGGGCGCACACAGCGCGCTGCCGATCGTTGGCGACTTTTACCAGCGCGCGCTGCGCGCGCGGCTCGTCGATCCGCGCCTGCGGTTCGCGAGCGAGCCGCCGCCCGGTATTGTGCAGCGCGTGCTCGCGCAGGTTCGTGCCTGGTTCGTGCAAGTGTTCCCGGCGGCGCACCAGGCCAAGCCCCCAGCGCCGCCGCGCCGGACGCCGCGGCGGATCGAGTCGTCCGCGGGTGAGCTTGCCGCGCCACCGCTAGCGAGCGGCATCGCTGTGGACGGCGCGAGCATGGGGCTGCCGACGGCCGCGTCGGCGGCATCAGTCGCGTCGGCCGCGGCAGCTGTGTCGGCCAGTGTGCCGCCGACATCGACACCGGGTTCGATCGCCGGGATGCCTGTCACGCCTGCTGCGTCGCCGGCGACGGCATCCGGTGTGCCGGATGGTGCCGTGGCGTCGGTCGGCCCTGGCGGCGCAGCCGACGGGCCGGCCACGTCGCCCGGCCCATCGTCGCCGGGCCCAGCTCCCTTGCGTACCTTACCCTCGTTCGGCAATGAGGTGCCGTGGGATCCGACGCCGAGCCCTGACGCAGTGGATCCGGATGCCGCCGGACCAGATGCCGGGGGGTAAAGCGCCTGCACCGGAGAGCAGCCGCGTGGGTGGCCTGCCGCATGGCTACCGTGTATACCGTGTCGAGCGCAATGACAGATCTGTTTTGGCGATGGTTTGCATCTTGCATTTTCATTGGATCGCCGGCGGCTGAGCCCGTATGCTTTGAGCGTGCCTTGTTCCAGCGTCCGTGCTGCCGGACGTACCGATCTGGCTAGGCATTGGCCCGATCCGCCACCAGGAGACCCCCGTGAACCATTCGCCTTCTTCACCGAACACCGGCGGCGACGCTCGAAGCCGTGCGGCCGCGTTCTGCAGCCAATTTGGGCTGTCGGCGCCGATCTTGCTGGCACCGATGGCTGGCGCGTGCCCGCCGGCATTGTCGATTGCCGTGGCCAATGCAGGTGGCATGGGCGCCATGGGGGCGCTGCTGACGCCGCCGCAAGGTATCGTGCAGTGGGCCGACGCATTTCGCCGTGGCAGCACCGGGCGCTTCCAGTTGAATCTATGGATTCCTGATCCGCCGCCCGAACGCGACCGGGACAACGAGCAGCGCGTGCGCGCATTCCTGGCGCAGTGGGGGCCTGGTGTGCCCGAGTCGGCAGGCGATGCGGTGCCACCGGATTTCGCAGCGCAATGCGATGCCCTGATCGAGGCGCGGCCGGATGTCGTTACCTCGATCATGGGGGTATTTGCGCCCGCGTACGTGAAACGCTTGAAGGACCACGGCATTGCCTGGTTCGCGACGGTCACGTCGCTGGACGAAGCCCGGAAGGCACAGGCAGCGGGAGCCGATGCGATTATTGCGCAAGGCTTCGAGGCGGGCGGTCATCGTGGCGCGTTCGATGCGGCCCGAGCGGAGCGGCAAGCTGTTGGCCTGTTTGCGCTGCTGCCTCGCCTGGCCGACCACATTCGCGTCCCGTTGGTCGCCGCCGGCGGTATCGGCGATGGCCGTACGCTGGCGGCCGCGCTGATCCTCGGCGCGAGCGCGGTGCAGCTTGGTACCGCTTTCCTGCGTTGCCCGGAGGCGGCGCTGAACCCCGCATGGGCGGACGCGCTGGACGGATTGGAGCCGGAGGACACCGTACCGACGCGCGCGTTCACTGGCCGTCTCGGCCGTTCGGTGGCAACCAATTACGTGCTTGCAGCAGCGGCGCCGAATGCCCCACATCCGGCGCCGTATCCAGTACAGCGCGCGCTTACCGCATCGATGAAAGAGGCAGGCGCAGCGGCGCGTGACTATCATCGAATGCAGGTATGGGCTGGGCAGGCTGCCGCAATGGCACGGGCGGTCCCCGCTGCGCGCGTGGTGCGCGACGCGTGGGCCGACGCACAGCGCTATTTATAAAAAGTGCGTTCGTCCTCGGGCCTTCGCTAGGCGCGATGCCGGCTCGCGCCTGGCGATACATGAATGCCCGCTTTCGCCCATGATCCGGCAACGTTCGTGGACGGCACGACGCAACGGTCTGCTTCAGCCAGCCGCAGGGGCGCAATAACGTTTCGACTCCCGAAACTGATCCTCAGCTTTGCTCGAAGCGCCACGAGAATCAACTCGGACGTTGTCTATAGCGACTATCACAAACAGACAGGCCTGTATTGTCGAATGTTAATAGAGCGATGCAGCCAGCGCGCCTGTGGTGGTCACGTTCCCTTCATCAATCAGGAGAAGCAATGAAAAAGCACCTGTTGAAAGCGATAGCCCTGTCAGCCATGAGCGTTGGTCTCTGCGGGCATGCGTTTGGCGAAGGCGTGTATGCGCCTTATGTCGACATGACGGCATGGCCCACGCCCTCGCTGGACGAGGTCGGCGTGCGGCAAGGGATCCAGCAATTCACAATGGCATTCGTGCTGTCCGGCGGCAACCAATGCGTGCCGTCGTGGGGCGGCGTGCAGCCGATCGGACGCGGCCAAACGTCAGATTTGCTGACCTCCATCGCCAAGTCGATCAACAATTATCGAGCCAAGGGCGGCGAGGTGTCGATTTCGTTTGGCGGCCAAGCTGGCATGCCGTTGATGCAAGCATGCAGCAGCGCGTCGGCGCTGGCCGCGGCGTATCAGACGGTGATCGATACGTATTCGTTGACGCATATCGATTTCGATATCGAAGGCGCGGCGCAAACGGACAGCGCGGCGCTGACGCGCAATTTCCAGGCTGTACGGCAACTGCAGCACACGATGCGCACCAACGGCAAGGCACTGCATGTAACGTTGACTCTCCCGGTGATGCCATCGGGGCTGACCGCCGATGGCTTGCGCGTACTCGACGCAGCGCTAGACAACGGTGTGACGCTGGATACGGTCAACATCATGGCGATGGACTATGGCAATGGCACAGCTGACATGGGCGCGGCGGCGAAGCGCGCTGCCACGTCAGTCTACGCGCAGTTGGATGCGGCGTACAAGGCGGCGGGCAGCCCGAAGACCGACGCCCAGTTGTGGCAAATGATTGGCGTGACGCCGATGATCGGCAAGAATGACGTGCAAGGCGAGACGTTCTCGCTGGCAGACGCGAAGGCGCTGCTCGACAAAGCTCGCTCGGATGGTATCGGACTGCTCAGTAACTGGTCGATCGGCCGGGACAAGGCTTGTGCGAGCAATAGCGGTGGCGCATCGCCCAGTTGTTCCGGCGTTTCGCAGCAACCGTATGCATTCACGCAGGTGTTCCGGCAACTGGGCGGCCATTGGGGCACTGGCGTGACGCAGGATTCGTCGTATGGTGGCGGCTCGCACGGTGGCAAGCCGACGCCGGGCGCGCAATGGTCCAGCTCGCAAATCTATACAGCCGGGATGACCGTCAAGTACCACGGCGTGACGTATCGTGCAAAGTGGTGGACGCAAGGCGACGTGCCGGGCCAGTCGGAGGTGTGGGCGAAGGTCTGAGCATGCCGCTGTTGCGGCCCGTGGACAGTGTCGGGAACGTGATGAGCGGGGCGGCGCTCAACTTTGCCTTGGATGCCGCCAGCGTGGTGCCGCTCGCCGTCTTGATCGGCGTGCTCGCATAGGTTGTCAGCGGCATATACGGCACCGACGCGGTTAATGACCAGTGCGTATTCAGCGCGTAGTTCAACCCGAGGTCCCGCCGCAACGCCGACTGCGGGCCGCGACCATCGCCGTCATCGGCAACAGCGTGAGTCTGGCGCGCCGGACAGGTGGGCAGGCGAAACACGGCAATACACGTTGCAGGTACGGGCCAGCAATAAAAAGCAGTCCATATGAAATGAATGCGGATGCCATCGACGCCAGTGTCGATCCCGCGATTACCGGTTTGACAAAACGTACGCGTTCCCGCTGCGCCGCCTGTACAAATATACAGGTATACTATCGCCGTTCAACATTGCACAGCCGCCATTCCGATTGCCATGGTTCTGACGCGCCGGATCGCCCATCTTGACATGGATGCCTTTTACGCATCCGTCGAGTTGTTGCGCTATCCCGAGTTGCGCGGCAAAGCGGTGGTGATTGGCGGTGGCCGGAAGGCGGCGCCGCAGACGCTGCCGGACGGCACGCGCCGGTTCGCCCGCTTGGGCGATTATGCGGGGCGCGGTGTGGTCACCACGTCCACGTATGAGGCGCGCGCGCTCGGCGTATTTTCCGCGATGAGCATGATGAAGGCCGCGCAGCTTGCGCCCGACGCTATCCTGCTGCCCACCGACTTCGACTCGTATCGCCACTATTCACGGCTGTTTAAGGCCGCGGTGGCGACATTCACTGATCAGATCCAGGACCGCGGGATCGATGAAATCTACATCGACTTGACCGCGTTGCCTGACGACACGCGAGCGTTGGCGATGCGCATCAAGCAGGCGGTGCGCGACGCGACCGGTCTTACGTGCTCGATCTGCGTTGCGCCAAACAAGCTACTCGCCAAGATCGGCTCGGAGTTGGACAAGCCGGACGGCATGACGATTTTGTCCATCGCGGACCTGCCGACGCGGATCTGGCCACTGCCGGTGCGCAGGGTTAACGGTATCGGCCCGAAGGCGGGCGAGAAGCTTGTGTCGCTGGGCATTGCCACGGTCGGCGATCTGGCGAAGGCCGATCCCGGACTGCTGCAGGAGCATTTCGGCCACAGTTATGCCGCCTGGCTGGCCGATGTCGCCCACGGCATCGATGAGCGGCCGGTGCAAGTCACGTCAGAGCCGAAATCGATGAGCCGCGAAACCACGTTCGAGCGTGATATGCACGTGCGCCACGACCGCGCCTCGCTCTCGGCGATCTTCACGGACTTGTGCGTGCGCGTGGCGCAAGACTTGACGCGCAAGGGCTATGTCGGACGCACGGTCGGGCTGAAGCTGCGCTATGCGGATTTTCGCACTGTCACGCGCGATGTCAGCTTGCCGGAGCCTACCGCGGATGCGGTTGTGATCCGGCGTGCCGCCACCGAATGTCTGAAGCGCGTGCCGCTGGACAAGCGGCTCAGGTTGCTCGGCGTGCGGGTCAGTGCGCTGCGACCAGCGCACGCACAGCGCTTGGTGCGCGAGCCGGTGCAACACAAGTTGCCGTTTGCCGAAGCGGGGCTCAGTTGAGGTGAACTGCACACCCCGTGCTGTGTTTAGCGGACTCAACTCGTGAACGACCTGCGACAGAGCAGGATCGCTCTTACTGCACTCACGTGCGTGACGAAAGCCGTCGATGATCAGCAGCACGGCTCGGTGGCGCGACGGATATCACCGCGCTAGCTGACCGGGAATCCGACGCGCTCCATGGTGCCGATGTGGCGTGACAACAATTGAGCGGCGCGCTCGAGATCATGGCTTTTCAACGCGTCGATGATCAGTTGATGGTCGTGGTTCGAGCGCGATTGCCAGCCGCGCGCCCGGCCGACGGCGAGCACGAAACGCGAACTGGTCAATTGCAGCACGTCCAGCGTCGCCAGCAGGCGGGGCATCGCGCAATGACGCACCAGCGCGTAGTGGAACGCTCGGTTGGCCGCATCCCACGACGCAAGCGAATTGGCGGCGTCGCACGCGGCGTGGGCGCTTTCGAGCGCCTCGAAATGTTCGGCGCGCAGGTGTGGCATAGCGTGGCGCAGCGCGAGCGGTTCGAGCACCGCCCGCATGTCAGCCGCTTCCTTGATGGCGACACGGTCCAATACGGTGACGCGCACGCCACGCCTATGCAGGATTGTCACCAGTCCGATTGCCTGCAGACGCTGGAACGCTTCACGCACGGGCACATGGCTTGCCCCAAATTCCTTGGCGATGTGGTCTTGCCGCAGGGCGGTACCGCCGGCCAACTCCCCACTGATAATACGCTCGCGCAACCGGTCCACGATATGCTCGACCAAGCTTGATGTGTGGGTATCGCTTAGGCGCACGGTGTCCATTTCATAGATTATCTATTTTCATGAGTAAGTAAACTGACGCCAATTCCGTTATAACATCCAAGAAGCAATCGGCGTGAGCATGGGAAGTTGATAGATTATCTATTAAATGAGCTGGGTGGTCGACACCCACCACGGCCGCGGCGTGCCAGCGACGCGTGTCATCCCTACCCGTGGCCGCCGGGCCATTTTGGACCCCCACCCGCACAGGAGTATCTGCATATGTCGATTAGGGCAACAGAATCATCTGCTCAATCCTCCAGTCTGTCCGGCGACGACGCAGCGCCGATCCGGCACGACTGGACGCACGAGCAAATTGCGGCGTTGTTCGATTTGCCATTCGATGACCTGCTATATCGCGCGCACACCGTGCAGCGACGCTATCATGCCGGCCGCGGCCTACAAATTTCGCAATTGTTGTCCATCAAGACGGGCGGATGCCCGGAGGACTGTGGCTACTGCAGCCAATCGGTCCACGCCGAGACCGACCTGAAGGCGAGCGCATTGATGAGCGTGGACGCAGTGCTGCAGGCCGCTGCGCAAGCAAAGGCTGCCGGCGTGCAGCGCTTTTGCATGGGAGCCGCATGGCGCAGTCCGCGCGAGCGCGACCTGGAGCGGGTCTGCGCGATGGTCGAGGGTGTGAAGGCGCTGGGACTGGAGACCTGCGTGACGCTCGGCATGCTAACCGGCGCACAAGCGCAGCGCCTGGCCGAATCCGGCCTGGACTACTACAACCACAACATCGACACGAGCCCCGAATACTATCCGTCGGTGATCACTACGCGTACGTTGCAGGAGCGGCTTGACACACTCGAGCACGTGCGCAACGCGGGCCTGAAGGTCTGCTGTGGCGGCATCATCGGCATGGGGGAGTCGCGCGAGGATCGAGTCGGCATGTTGCAGACATTGGCCAATTTGCCGGCACACCCGGAGTCAGTGCCGGTCAACTCCCTAATGCGGGTCGAAGGTACGCGGCTCGCGCACGAGCGCGACGTCGATGGGTTGGAGTTCGTGCGCACGATCGCGGTGGCCCGCATCGTGATGCCTGCGTCCGTGATACGGCTCTCGGCCGGGCGTGAGCACATGAGCGATGAGCTTCAAGCGCTGTGCCTGTTCGCCGGCGCCGGCTCGGTGTTCATCGGAGAGAAACTGTTGACTACGCCCAATCCGGCTCCCAGTCAGGACCGCGAGCTGATCGACCGGCTTGGCGCGACGAGCCAGGAGGCGGCCCCAATCCAATGGATCGCCAAATCACGGCAATGACCTCCAGAAAAACTCGCATGAAGTTGATCGAATTGCTCGGGCGCGACTTGTCGGCGCTCGATGCAGAGCACTTGCGCCGGCATCGGCGCATTGCCGACAGCGCATGCAGCACGCGGATGAGCGTGGACGGGCGACGCATCGTGGGTTTTGCGAGTAACGACTATCTGGGACTTGCCGCGCATCCAGCGTTGATCCAAGCGTTGGGCGATGGCGCGCGACGCTATGGCGCACACGGACGAAGACCTGGAGCGGCTGGAGACTGTACTGGCCGGCGTGGCGATGACATCCTAATCGATACTGGTGCCGATGGGCAGTCCACGCTGCCGTATCGGGAAGGCCACACACAGATCGATGCCGCGCGCGTTTTCCGCGGCGACGCGCATGCTTCGATGCGCGCCGTGCAAGTTACGCCGCTCGGCTGGGGCGCACTGCACGAGCAGTTCGGTCTGGATGACAGGATGCTGGCAAATGTCGCTGAAGTACCTGAGCCCCATCCATTGGCCTGAGCCGCGTGGGCACGCACCGCGGCGATTGCCGCGACGCCGCGATCGATGCCGGCCAGAAGGCAGGAGGACGTACGGGCGGGCGCAGGCATTGGAAATGCTTAACACCACCTCGAATTGCGACAATGGAGAGCATCATGGGACATCAACGCTATTCGGATCACGTGACGCGCGCCCGTCGGCACGCACAATGGGCGCAGCGGCAGGTGTCCAGGGCTTCGCGGCCGTCATGGCCACACCTCGGCCTGGCCGCATTGGGGTTGGTTTGCTGCGTCGTCGCCGCTGTGCCGCGGGCAGCACTCGCGGGTACGACGGATCGCCCAGCTGGCAGTCGCTCAGCCGACAGGGGGCCTGTTGATGCGGCGGCACAAGTGAAGCTGGCGTCGGCGACGCCGGACCCAGTGGCGGCGTAGGCGAAGCGGGTCACGCCGCCGATGCAACAATCCGGCGGCAGTGCCGACGGCACGCGTCACCATGGCGGCGCGGGGAACCATCCGCCCAGTGATCGAAAGAACGGGCTGGGTTTTGACACCGACAAGAGCGGGCTCACTGAGCAGCCACAGCCTTCCAAGCTTAGGCGTTAGCAGTGCGCTCCGCACTACGGCCGTCGGCGGGGCGCGGAATGTGCCACTGGACGAATCGAGATGGATCAGGATGGACGGCAGCAGTGTATTGCGACCTGCGATGCATGCGCGGCGTCTGCGACCACTGCGCGAACGCGTGCCTGCTCAAGCCGTATTCTGCGCCGCTGACCGGATGCGTACGGTTAGACATTGATTGCGCACCGGCGTGCCGTAGATTCACCTGAAGGTGCTGGCCTGCATTGCGGGCTGCCCAATTAAAACTGTCTGCGCATACCGATTGCGCATACCGATCGCAACTGTCTGCGCATACCGGTCACGAATCTCGTAGTGCCAAAGTTACCACTAGCTATTAAGTCATGCAAAGTACTGTAATCTGCACCGTCGCGATCCAATACCGCATGATGCGGCATAGCCGGCCGGTGCATATAGCGCCGTCGATCGGATAGAACATCTTTAAATTGGCTAGGCGATTTGCCTGTCTAGGAAGCAGGGCAAGGCGCTGCCACACCGACACAAGTACAGGCCACCGCAAGCATCGTTATATTTTTCATCTGGCTTCCTTCGATCAACGCCCGCTTGCACTAGCGGGGCAGACAGGTAGATGCCCGCCGGCACCTACGCAGACCGATCGGTGTGTCGGAAAAGGCCCGCCCAATCTAGGGGCCGGTAAGCAAAAAAATAATGAAAATTCCAGGCCGTTATAGTCCAAACAGTAATATCGGCCGATAGGTCAGATCGACGGCAGGCACGGCGGGGATGCTCACGCTGTATGCGGATGATCGGGACCGCGCATTTCTGCGTTACGCTATGGGATCCGGATAAGGGACCGTGCTGCCGCGCCCTCGCTTGGGACGATATATGGAGGATCGACGAGACTTCACGATGAACGAAAACGTACACCAACCCTTGCCGCATACCCATAAGCTCACGCACGTTTCGCTGTCGCGCAAGCTCAAGTTGCAGCAACTGATCCTAATCGCCCAGGTCATCGACAGCGGGTCACTGCTACGCGCTGCCAACGAGTTGAGCATGACGCAGCCGGCGTTGACTAAGTCCATTCAGGAGTTGGAAGCATTCTTCGGCGAGGCATTGTTCGAGCGCACGAACCGCGGCGTCGTGCCCACGGAACTGGGTCGGCTGCTGGGCCGTCGTGCTAAATCGATGCTCACCGAACTGCGTTACCTGACCGACGAGGTCAATGCTCTGCAAAGCGGCACGGCCGGACACGTGATCGTCGGCACGCTGATATCGGCGTCGGCCCGGCTGCTGCCGGTGGCGATCTGCAAATTGAAGGAACAGGCGCCCGACATGCTGATCACGGTGCGTGAGGGGGCGACTGCGCAGTTGTTTCCGGCGCTGGCGACCGGCGACCTGGATATCGTGGTCGGCCGTCTGCCCGAGCGCGAGCTGCCGCTTGCCAATGCGTTCCCGTTGCAGCACGAGGTCCTGTTCCAGGAATCGATGTGCGTGGTGGTCGGTGCTAGGCATGCGGCAGGCCTGCCCGCGCAACCGGGCCTTGCCGACTTGATGCACTTGCCGTGGATCGTGCCACTTGGCGATTCTCCAGTCCGCTTGCGGGCTGAACGGCTGTTCCATGACGCCGGCTTGCCGATGCCGGCCGATCGTGTCGAGTCGCTGTCAATGCTGACCAATCTCGGCTTGTTGCTCGAGCGGCCCTGCGCAGCGCTGATGCCGCGCGCCGCCGCACATCAGTTCGTCGATGCGGGTTTGTTGGCGATTGTCGAGATCACCGAGGCGGCGGACTTTGGCGCCGTGGGGTTTTCAGTCCGCGCAAACAAGAAAATCAGCCCTGCATGCATGCGCTTCATCGCCTGCCTTCGGGAAAGTGCAGCCTTGGTACACGACGCGCTCGACAGCGGACAAATCGCTACTATAACGGTAGGGAATAGCGCATCCTGAAAAGGTTATTATTGTTTACACTCAGTGCCGCTTAGACTGGCTGCACTGATCTGTTTCGTAGACCTGACGCGCAGCTCGGGCAGGTCGCCGCGGCGATGCGGCAGCATACCGGGGCCGGGCCGCCGCGCCGTCTGCTGAATCGATATAACAGCCTCGTCAGGAGACCCACGCATGACCGACCGAGTCGATCACTCCACGCCGCGTCGTCGCGGCGTCCGCATGCTGATTGCGCTGGCCGCTGCCGTACTGTACCCAATGCCGGCGCAAGCCGCCGAGCCGAGGCCGCTGAAAATCGGCTTCATTGGGACATTGTCGGGTCCAGGCGGCGCGCTCGGCCAGGACCAATACGATGCATTCATGCTGGCTGTCGAGCAAAAAGGCGGCAAGCTGGGCGGCGTACCGGTTCAGGTGCTGCGCAAGGACGACCAGCTCAAACCGGATATCGCCCTCCAGGAAGCCCAACAACTGATTAATCGCGATGGGGTGAAAATCATCACCGGCGTGACGTTCTCCAACGTGATGATGGCGATCCACAAACCGGTAACCAGCGCCGGCGTGTTCCTGATCGGTTCCAATGCCGGTCCCACGCAGCTTGCCGGACCGGGGTGTTCGCCGCTGTTTTTCTCGACCTCGTGGAACAACGACGAACTGCATGAAGCAGGGGGGCAATTGGTGCAGGACTTGGGCTATAAGCACGTCTATGTGATGGCCCCGAACTACCAGGCGGGACGTGACGCGATCGCCGGCTTCAAGCGCGATTACCGCGGCACGATTGTTAATGAAGTGTACACGCAGGTCAACCAGCCTGATTACTCGGCCGAATTGGCTCAGTTGCAGGCTGCGCGGCCGGACGCCGTCTATGTGTTCTATCCGGGGGGCATGGGCGTGAACTTCGTCAAGCAGTATCGGCAGGCCGGTTTGTTGGGCAAGGTCCCGTTGATTTCGGTCTCGACGATCGATGGCACGACATTACCGGCACTCAAAGAGAGCGCAGTTGGCGCGATTACCGCCGCACCGTATGCGCCTGATCTGAAGAACGCCCAGAACGCACAATTCGCGTCGTCTTTCGAGTCCAAGTACCGGCGCAAGCCATCGATGTACGCGGCGCAATCCTATGATGCGGCGAACCTGCTCGATGCTGCGTTGTCGGCTGTTAAGGGTAACGTGGCGGATCGCGATGCGCTACGTGCCGCACTGCGCACCGCGCGTTTTCAATCGGTGCGAGGTGACTTCAGCCTGGAATCCAACCAATTCCCCCGTGCCGGCTTCTATCGCGTCGACGTCGTGCACACTGCCACCGGTGCCGCGTTCGAGAGCAAGAACCCGATCGTGCCGAAGTCCCGCACGCCGGTCTTGCAGCAGTGCAACATGAACTGAGCGGATGCCACGATGAACCTGACGTTGGCGATCATGCAGTGCCTCAATGGCCTGCAGCTCGGCATTCTATTGTTCCTGATGGCGGCCGGCCTCACGCTTGTGTTTGGTATTGCAAACTTCGTCAACCTGGCGCACGGCTCACTTTACATGATAGGCGCTTTTGTCGGCGCGTTTGTATATAACTTGACAAGCTCGTTCATGTTGGCGACGCTGGCCGTCGTTCCCGCCATAATGGTAGTGGGCATCGCGCTGGAAGCGGGAATATTCCGCCGCCTCTACGCACGAAGCCACCTCGATCAGGTGCTGGCCACGTTCGGGCTGATCTTATTCTTCAACGAACTGGCCCGCACTTTATGGGGTCCTTCTCCCTACTATATGGAAGTGCCGCCCTCGTTGTCCGACGCCATCGACGTATTCGGCATCAACTACCCCGTCTATCGGCTGCTCATCGTGGCCGTCGGTATTGGCATTGCCCTGAGTTGCTACGTCGTCATTCATCGCACCCGCATAGGCATGCTGATTCGTGCGGGCGCAACCCATCGTGACATCGTCGCCGCGCTGGGCGTCAACATGGGATTGCTCAATGCGTTGTTGTTCGGTGTCGCCGCTGCGCTGGCAGGCGTTGCCGGGTTGCTCGCCGGCCCGATCTTGTCCGTGCAGTCTGGCATGGGCGAGCCCGTTCTGATCCTGACGATGGTGGTCATCGTCATCGGCGGGATCGGATCGGTCCGTGGTGCCTTTTATGCAGCACTGATCGTTGGCGTGGTGGACACACTCGGCCGTACGCTGCTGCCGGTGGCGCTGCGCGAGTTGCTGGAGCGCAGCGCCGCTGACAGCGCCGGGCCTGCGCTCGCATCGATGCTGATCTATATCCTGATGGCGGCCGTGCTCGCGTGGCGTCCGCAAGGGCTTTTTTCGGTCAAACACTGAATAGGCGGACGATCATGTCGATCCCATTAGCCGCGCGCCGTACGGCGCGTTCAACATCGAGCAGCCACGAGTCACCCGCGCGCGCGACGCTCACTGGCAGGATGTCATGGCTGATCATGGCCGCGTTGATCGCGGTGCCGCTCTACGCACAGGCGACCCAGCAGCCGTTTTTACTGACGTTGGTCACGCGCATCGCGATTCTCGCCATCGCCGCCATGTCGCTGGATCTGATATTGGGCGTTGGCGGTCTCGTGAGCTTTGGACACGCGCTGTTCTTTGGGCTGGGCGCTTATGCTACCGGGATGCTCGCGCAACACGGCGTGAGCAGCGGCTGGCTGCATTTGCTTTGTGCGGTCGCGGTCAGTGTACTGGTGGCTGTGGTGACTGGGGCCATCGCGTTGCGCACCCGCGGCATCGCATTCATCATGATTACGCTGGCGTTCGCGCAGATGTTTTACTTTTTTGCGGTCGGTCTTCGCGAGTATGGGGGCGACGATGGCTTCGCGCTGGCTGCCGGCAGCCAGTTCGGCGCCGTGCAGCTGACTGATCCGCTCACGCTATACGTCGTATCCGCATGCCTGCTGATGGCGCTACTCGCGTTCGGCAGACACTTCCTGCACACTGCAATGGGCATGACACTAGGTGGCATTCGGATTAACGAGCGCCGGATGCAGGCGCTTGGTATACCCACTACGCGATGCAAACGGGCTGCCTATGTCGTTGCCGCGGTATTGTCAAGCGTCGCTGGCATGTTGTTCGCGAACCTGACCCAATTCGTGGCTCCGTCGTATCTGTCCTGGACGATGTCCGGCGATCTGATCGTGATGGTGGTGATCGGCGGCGCCGGCACGTTCATCGGCGCAGTGCTCGGCGCGTTTGCGATCGTGTTGGCAGAAGAGGGGCTCAAGGCAATGACGGAGCACTGGATGCTCGTCATGGGACCATTGATCGTGGTGGCGGTGCTCGTCAATCGCCACGGGCTTGCAGGGCTGCTCGAGTCGTTCGGCGCACGCACGGCCCGTAGCCCCCGTGCGACGGGAGAGCAAGTATGAGTTTGTTGCAAGTGACGGGATTGGTCAAGCGTTATGGCGGCTTTGTCGCGACCGACCATTTCAGCATGACGATCGAGGCGGGCGAGATCCATGCGGTCATTGGGCCGAACGGGGCCGGCAAGAGCACGCTGATCGCGCAACTGGCCGGCGAGTTGCGCCCGGATGCAGGCACGATCAAGTTTGACGGCCGCGACGTGACATCGACAAGCATCAGTCAACGGGCGCAGCGCGGCTTGACACGCTCATACCAGATCACATCTGTGCTCCCGGACTATACCGCACTGCAGAATGTCATGCTTGCGGTCAATGCGCTCGGGCCGCGGCGCTTTAGCTGCTGGGGCGCGCTCGCGCGCCAGAGCCGCGTGCGTGAGCCCGCACTGGCGCTGCTCGAGCGTGTCGGATTGGCGCAGCGTGCGCATGTAAGCGCGGCGCAGATGGCGCATGGCGAGCACCGTCAATTAGAGCTGGCGATGGCGCTCGCCGGCCGGCCTAAGCTGCTGTTGCTCGATGAGCCCATGGCAGGCATGAGCCAGGCCGAGTCAGAGAACATGATGGCACAGCTGCACGAACTCAAAGGCCGTCATGCGATGTTGCTGGTGGAACACGATATGGATGCGGTCTTTGCACTGGCCGACAGGATCACTGTATTGGTCTACGGCAAGCCGATTGCTACAGGCCGTGCCGACGAGATCCGCACTGATCCTCGCGTACGCGAAGCTTACCTCGGTGATGACACGGCACTGCACGGCAAAGGGAAACACGTATGACGGGCCGATTGCTTGAAGTCAAATCGCTGGTAGCGTTTTATGGCCGCAGCCAAGCGTTGTTCGGTGTCGATCTGATGGTCGACGACGGACAGTTCGTGACGCTGCTGGGTCGTAACGGGATGGGCAAGTCCACGACAGTCAAGTCGATCACCGGCTTGCTGCGCAGTTGCACGGGCGCCGTCCGGCTCGGTGGTAAGTCGGTGCATTCAAGCGCGTCCTATCGGATCGCGCGGGCCGGCATCGGTCTCGTGCCCGAGGGCCGACACGTCTTCCCGACTTTGACGGTGCGCGAGAATCTTGTCGCGACGGCACGCGCCGGCCATCCGCGGCCAGGGGGGCCATGGACGCTGGAGCGTGTCTACCAGCTGTTTCCAAGGCTCAAGGAACGCGAGCGTAACCTCGCTTCGAACCTGTCCGGCGGGGAGCAGCAGATGCTTGCCATCGGCCGCGCGTTACTCACCAATCCGCGCCTGCTGATCTTGGACGAAGCGACAGAAGGGTTAGCGCCGTTGATTCGCGCGGAAATCTGGCGATGCCTTGCTGAACTGAAGCGGACCGGATTGGCGATTCTTTGCATCGACAAGAACCTCGCATCGCAACTGGCGATTGCGGACCATCACTACCTGATGTCCAAGGGACGCGTGGTCTGGCACGGCGACTCGGCACAGCTGCAGGCGCAGGCGGACAAGTTGAGCGTGCACCTAAGCATCTAGCGACACGGCAGCTGGCGCAGCGTATCATGCCGCCGCGGCAGTGGCTGCGGCGTATCATGCATTTCGAACTGACAGCGGGACCATCATGCCGTTTGACTTGACGTTTTCCGACCTCGCTGAACGCGCGGTTCAGTACAATGCTCGCGCCTCCGTAGCCGACTTCGATGCGCAAATGCGCCTATACGCGCAGCTAGCCGAGCAGTCCCGGCAAGCCTGCCCGGCGATACTCGACCAACGCTATGGCATGGGACAGGCCGAGCGCATCGATATCTTTCCGGCCGTTGCGGCCCGCCAGCCCGCGCCGCTCTTCGTCTACATTCACGGTGGATACTGGCGTTCGCAGCGCAAGGAAGACGCGTGCTCGATGGCGCAAGCGCTGACGAGCCACGGTGTGGCGGTGGCGATGGTCGAATACACACTATTGCCTGAGGCGACGCTTGCCGAAGTCGTTCGCGAGGTGCGCAGCGCGCTCGCATGGTTGTATCGCCATGGCGGAACCTATGGCATCGATGTCCAGCGGATCATCGTCTGTGGCAGCTCGGCGGGAGCGCATCTGGCCGGCATGCTGTATGGCGACGACTGGCAACGCGCGTTCGAGGTTCCGTCCGACGTCATCAAGGGAATCGTCGGCCTGAGCGGACTCTACGATATTCGGCCGTTGTGCGACATCAACGTCAACGAATGGCTACGGCTCCATCCGGAGCAAGCGGCGTTGCTCAGCCCGGCGTTGCGGCTGCCGCACGACGGACCACCGGTAGTATTGGCGGTCGGGGGACTAGAGACAGCCGGCTTCAAGCACCAGACCTATCATTTCCATGAACTGCTGGTCGCAAAAGGATTGCCGGTCCGACTGGTGCAGCAGCCAGATTGCCATCATTTCAATTTGGTCAACGAACTCGCCGATCCATCCAGCGAACTGCTTCACGCCGTGCTGGCGCTGCTGCAGTAGAGCGGGGCGGTTGCGGCCAGTGATGCGTCATGCCAAAGGAGAGTTTCTGGCGACCACTGATGTCGGCAGATGTGTCGCTCATAGCGTCCGGCTTGCCGGTACGATAGCATGGCCCCGCGCCATGGCACCGATGTGGCTAGCCATACGATCGAGCCGCGCGCAGAAGGAATTTTTTACGGCCTCTCTGGTCACGCGGATACCATGACACCCGCACGATTTTCGTCGAGCACTGGATAGTCCGTGAGGCCCTTCGCGCCGCCGCCGAACAGCGTCTCGCGATGAAGCTGCGCGAGCGGTGCGCCACGGCGCAGGCGCTGCACGAGATCGGGATTGGCGACGAACGGACGGCCGAACGCAATGAGGTCGGCCCAGCCCGCTTTGATGGCGTCGCGCGCGCGTTCACCCGTGTACTTGCCCGCATAGATCAGTATGCCTGAATAGGTGGCACGCAGCTTGCGCTTGAATTCGAGCGGCATGTGGGGGGCGTCGTCCCAGTCGGCTTCGGCGATATGGACGTAGGCCACGCCGATCTCGCCGAGCCGCTTTGCCGCTGCGAGATAGGTCGTTTCCGGGTCCGCGTCTTCGCAACCGTTGAGCGTGGTGAGCGGCGCGAGCCGGATGCCCACGCGCTGCGCGTCGCCCGTGCCTTCGATGAGCGCGCGCGCCACCTCGTCGAGGAAACGTAGACGATTTTCTAGCGGCCCGCCGTATTCATCGGTGCGCGTGTTCGCGTTCGAATCAATGAACTGGTTGACGAGATAGCCGTTCGCGGCGTGCAGCTCGACACCGTCGAAGCCCGCCTTGATCGCGTTGCACGCTGCCGTGCGGTACTGGTCCACGATTTCGCCAATCTCGTCGATGCTGAGCGCACGTGGTTGGGAAGCCTGAACGAAGCCCGGCGTGCCGCGCTCATCGCCGGCGATGAACACGTTCACGCCTTTAGCCTGAAGCGGCGATGACGACACCGGCTGCTCGCCGCCCAGCAGGCTCGTGTGACTCAGGCGCCCCACGTGCCAGAGCTGCGCGAAGATGCGGCCACCTTTGGCATGAACCGAATCCGTCACCTTGCGCCATCCGTCGATCTGGCCTGACGTGTGGATGCCGGGCGTCCACGCGTAACCCTTGCCGAGCGGCGCGATATACGTGCCTTCGCTCACGATGAGGCCGGCGTCGGCGCGCTGCGCATAGTATTCGGCCATCAGGCCGTTGGCCTCGTCGCCGGGCTGGCTTGCGCGCGAGCGTGTCATCGGCGGCATCACGATGCGGTTGGGCAGGGTCAGTGCGCCGAGTTGGAGCGGCTGGAAAAGCGGATCACAGTTCATGATGTATTTCCTGATTGGATTCACGGCGTAATTGCCGCGAACGTTCAAAATGGACTTTGTCGGGTTAGACGAGCACGACGCTGACCTCGGATGGCGAGAATCCCGTAATCTGCTCGAGCAACGGCGCCATGAACGTAAAGGCGATGAGCGAGCCGCCGTAACCCACTGCAGTCATGGCATAGACCAGCGCGAGACGCGGTTGGGCGAGCACCCGGAACTGCTGGAGCAGCCCGGCAGGATGCGTATGCGCGAGTTGGCGCGGAACGAAGGCCATGGCGCCGAAAAACGCGATCAAGCCGAAGCTGGCCACAATGAAAAAGGTTGCTCGTCAGCCGAAGTGCTGACCGATAAAGGTACCGAGCGGAATACCTGCAACGAAGGCGACCGTCATGCCGCTGAACATGGTTGCGATCGCGCTAGCCGCCTTGTCCTTCGGAACGAGCGTCGTTGCGATGATCGAGCCCACGGAGAAGAAGACGCCGTGGGCGAGGCCGGTTAGGACCCGCGCCACAATCAACGAGTCGTAATTGGGGGCGCGCCAGGTGATGAGATTGCCTATGGTGAAAAACGCCATCAGTCCCGCGAGCAGGAGCTTGCGCGGCACGCGCCCGGTCAGGGCGGTGAGCACGGGTGCCCCGACCGCGACGCTAAGCGCATACAGGCTCACGAGGAGGCCGGCGGAGGGCAGGCTGACGCCGAGGTCGGACGAAATCGTCGGTATTAGACCAACGATCACGAACTCGGTCGTGCCGATGGCAAAAGCGCTGATAGTGAGCGCGAGGAGGGCGAGGGGCATGGCTTACAGTCCTGGCTTCGGTGAAGACGGGACGGAGTGTGCACGCTTTACTTTTGTTTAAAAAGTCGTCTATAAACGAAATCGTTTTGATTTGAAATCAAAAATGAAGATCACACTGGACGAGTTGCAGGCGCTTGTGAGCGTTGTCGACACCGGTTCCATCACCGCCGGCGCGCAACAGCTCGGCCTGACCATTTCAGCCACGAGCCGCACCTTGGGAAGGCTGGAGGAGAAGCTTAAAACTACGCTGGTGCGCCGTACCACGCGCCGCCTAGAGCTGACGGAGGAAGGGCGGGCGTTTCTAAGCGACGCCCGAGCGATCATCGCATCGGTAGAGAGCGCGCAGGAGCGGATGGCCGCGTACCGCGAGCGGCCATCGGGGCGGCTGCGTGTGGATGCGGCCACGCCGTTCATGCTCCATGTGATTGTCCCCCTCGTGCAGGGTTACCGTGAGCGCTATCCGCACGTCGAATTGGAACTTAACAGTAACGAAGGCATCATCGATCTGCTGGAGCGGCGCACCGATGTGGCCATCCGGATTGGGGCGCTAAAGGATTCCACGCTGCATCGCAAAGCCGTGGGCCGTAGCCGCTTGCGCATCCTTGCGAGCCCCGCGTACCTAGAAGCCCATGGCCACCCAAAGCGCGTTGAAGATCTGACAAGGCATGCGCTGCTAGGATTCAACCAGCCAGAGGCGCTCAATGTCTGGCCGATATTGGGGCCGGACCAAGAGCCGTATCGCATTACGCCAACGATCTGGTCGTCAAGCGGAGAAACGCTTCGGCAACTCGCGCTGGCGGGTGCCGGTGTCGTGTGCCTGTCCGACTTTATGACCGTGCGTGATCGGCGCGACGGGATGCTCGTGGAGCTTTTCCCGCGTCAGACCCAAGACGTCCGGCAGCCGATCAATGCGGTCTACTATCGCAATACCGCGATTTCGGCGCGCATTGCGTCGTTCGTCGATTATCTAGTCGACGCGGTGCGCGACACCGAATTCGGGCGGTAGCTTGTTACTTGATCAGCTTCATGCCGGCTGTTTTTACCGCTTTCGCGTCAAAGGTTACCGTATACTGGCATTGCATTGAGCATAGTGGCAAGTCTCGCATCCCGCGGCACACTCGCCGGGAACCGCGTAACGGTCATTCTGACGCCATGAAGGCCCCGTGCAGCCCATTTAACCCAAACTGAACCCCCATGCAGACCAGCATAAAACCCATTACTCGGGAAATGGCATCGGTGCCAGACCTTCCTAACAAATGAAGCACCCGTGATGCGCTGCGCAAAGTCATCCACAGGATCAATGTAAGCGCAATATCGACGGTCAGCACGACAAGATGATCGATTAGACGATACCCACCCGTTCGGTGGATTGCTGAAGCATCGCTAACAATCATCGCGATCGCGCCTGGTCCAACGGTCACGGGCAAGGTAAGTGGAATAAAAGCCACATTTGATGGATGCTTTGACGCTATTTTCTCTTGTGCCTCAATCTCGTGATATTTTGGGAAAAGCATTCCAAAACCAATATAGGTAACAATCATCCCTCCCGCGACACGCATTCCCGGAACCGAAATACCGAATGCGCTCATAATGGCACTGCCTGCGTAAAAACAGACCAATAACGATATCAGTACATAAAGGGCGGTCAAGTTGATCTGCTGATTGCGCTGCGCGGGGCTCATATGAGCGCTCAATCCGAGAAATACGCTGGCGCTAGTAATCGGATTGATGATCGGTAAGAGTGTTATCAGGCCAATCCCAACATAACTCAGATAGTCGTTCATACTATTGTGCTCCTTTTCTGTGCATAGCTCATGCCGTTTGTTCCAGATTGTGGACCGCCTATCAGTTTCCTTGCATATTTCGCTCCTGCTTTCGTAAGCATCGGCTGTGCCAACTGCAAAATACAATGATGAGCGGGACTATCCGAATGTTTCGTGCAGCCTGTATTTTCGCACATCTAGGCTGAAGCAAATTTTTCCCGCCCCGAATAATTCAAAATATTTTTCCAAATCGAGTGCGTTGCTCTGCTGCTGCGCATGCTCGAAATGCTGAAACGGCTTGCACGCGCAAATGTTCGCTTGGTGGAATTCCCGCACTCGCATCTGTTTACGTACGCTGGTACTTTCGCGTCGGCCTGGGCCTGCATGATATCGCGGAGCGGCTGTTCAAGCGCGGTGTGGCGGTGAAGTACGAGTCAATCCGCTGGCCAGTCTTCTGACAGGTAGCAAGATATTTGAAGCAACGAGTCTAGCTCAGTAACAAAAAATTTGAGTCGATGTACATTTCGTTGTCTTCGCTATGTTCATTCTTCATAGCAGCCCATGACAATCGGGCACAGAGCTTGCGGAAGACGTGAAGTAGTCAAATGTCGACATGCTAGTACGCTTTACCTGGGACTGGTGGTCGTCAACTAGCGCTTTTATCTGCGCCGTTCTGGGCTTGCAGACGATGCGTGGCGTGCAGTTCACCGCGGCAGTGGGTAGGCTCACCGAACTTGACGACTTGTCCCGCTTCACGCACCCGCGCCAGTTTAATGGTATGGCTGTCGCTTGCCATATCGCGCGAGACATTTCCCGCCTGACGCGGCGCTCGCCCATTAACCTGACGATGGAGGAAGCGTTTCCTAAAGGCGGCGTAGCCCGGCACACGAGTCATCCGCGAGGACGCTACGTAACGAATTGCATCCGACTTGCGGCGCTAGATAGCGGAAGGCTCATTGGGTGGACTTCTGTCATGCAGTAGCTAATCCGCGCATATCAGCGTGGTCCACCGTCATGATGTACTGCGACGTCGCTCTTAGGGAATTCGGACAACATGCATTCGAAAACTGAAAAACTGATCTCGATTGACACCGGCAGTCATATCAGCATCATGCCTGTTATGTATCCATTATCCACTGCTCAAACTGAGATTTGGCTCGCGCAGCAGCTCCGCCCAGACAGCCCGGTCTACAACATTGCCCAGTACACAATGATCAACGGCCCCATTGACACGGCTGTCTTTAAAGCGACATTACGTCAGGTCATGGGTGAGGCGGATAGCCTACGGCTGCATTTTGTTAAAAACGATGACAGGCTGCAACAGTATATCGGCTCGCCTGCGTGGTCGTTGCCAGTAGTTGATTTCAGCGCAGAAGCGGATCCGCAAGCCGCTGCTCAAGCATGGATGCGCGCCGATGCTGAGCGGCCAGTGAATATTTTACAAGGACCACTGTTCCATTATGCGCTGTTAAGAACTGCGTCGGACCAAGTGCTGTGGTACCAGCGCTATCAGGCTATCGTAATGGATGGATTCGGTATGCACCTGCTTACGCAACGCGTCGCGCATGTGTATAGCGCAATGTGCAAAGGTGTCGCGCCTGCTCCATGTCCTTTTCAGTCGCTATCCCAGCTGTTAGAGCGGGATGCCCAATATCGGAATGCGGCACAATGGGCGCGCGATGAAGCATATTGGCTCAAGCGCTGCGCCCATTGGCCTGAACCGGTGATGCTGACAACCCAACCTGCGAGCGCTTTTTTTCATGATCTACGTGATACCGCTGGTCTTGCCCAATTGGATAGCCATGAGATTGCTACATTCAAGTCTTCAGCCATTGATTTAGCGCAATGCGTTACCGCCGCCATGGCGGCCTATTTGCATCGGCTAACTGGCGTGCAGGACGTAGTACTCGGCGTTCCAGTGACTGTTTGCTCGAGTATAGACCAATGCGTCCCCGGCAGGATATCCACTGTACTTCCGGTACGGCTGACCGTGCGACCGAGCGCAAGCCTCTTGTCATTGAAAGACCAGGCCGCGCAGCAAATCCATCAAGGGCTGCAGCATCAACGCTATTCGATTGATGCATTGCGTCAAGCATTGGGATTATCGCCCACTCAGCGATTGCTGAGTTCCATACTGGATTTTGTATTGATCGATAATAATTTGCCGTTTGGTGCGTATTCTTCAACGAGTCATCTTTTAGCCAATGGGTCTATTGAAAGCCTCGCCATAGCCCAGCTTCAATCTGATAGCTGTATGTTGCAGGTTGATCTTGATACGAGTCACACATTCGGCACGGCAAATAAATTCAGCACTTCTCAACATGGTTTTCTGACGTTCCTGACAGCGCTCAACGCTGAGCCTACTCGGCCTATCAGCGACGTTGACTGGCTCAATGCAGCGCAGCAGCAGTGCATATTGGTCGAATGGAACACTACCGAGCAACCGGTGCCTGACGCGACGTTGCCCGAGTTGTTTGAACAACAAGTCGAGCGCACTCCCGATGCCACTGCGCTGGTGTGCGTAGATCAGGTGCTCAGTTACGCAGGACTGAATGCTCAAGCGAACCGTCTGGCTCATCGGTTGATCCGGCTGGGGGTGGTGGCGGAGACGCCAGTGGCAGTGTTGATGCAACGCTCGCCCGAGCGCGTGGTGGCAGCGCTGGCCATCCTCAAAGCCGGTGGCGTTTATATGCCATTGAACGAGCAATGGCCTGACAGCCGGCTGCACACCTTATTGAGTGAAGCGCACGCGCCCGTCGTGCTGACAGATCGCACATTGCAAGCGCGCTGCGATGCGCTAAGCGCCCATGTCATTGTCGTCGATGCCGATGCGTCACTCGATGATGAGCCAAGCGATAATCCAGCGGTGGTTTGCTCGCCCGAGCAACTGGCGTATCTAATGTACACGTCGGGTTCGACCGGCCAGCCTAAAGGCGTGGCCATTGTGCATCGTACGGTGCGCAATACGGCCTTAGACCGGCGCTTGTCAGCAGTGCGAGAGCGCGTACTGATGCATTCGTCGCATGCTTTTGACGTCTCTATGTACGAGTTGTGGACGCCATTGCTATCCGGCGGTCAGGTAATCCTTGTGCCGGCCGGTGAGTTGGATGTGCACATGCTGCAAGAGACCATCCGAGCGCATCAGGTGAACGCGCTATGGTTGACCGCAGGGCTGTTTCAGGTCATGGTCGAAGGTGACTTGAGCTATCTGCGCAGTGTCCGTCAGCTGACGGTGGGCGGTGATATTGTCTCATCCGCAGCGGCGCAGCGCGTGCTTGAGCACTGTCCCGCACTGCGCTTGATCAATGGGTATGGACCGACCGAGACGAACTTTACCACTTGCCATCTGTTCGAGGCGCCGTATCAAGCGCAAGCGTCTATGCCGATAGGCACGCCGCTGGATAACGTTACGGCCTACGTTTTGGACGCGTGCTTGCGTCCGGTGCCGGTGGGCGTAGTGGGGGAGTTGTATATAGCCGGCGCGGGCGTGGCCAGGGGTTACGTCAACCGACCGGGATTGACCGCCGAGCGCTTCATTGCTAACCCGTTCGATGCAAGCGGTGCACGGCTTTACCGGACGGGCGATCTTGCATATTGGCGCTCGGATGGCACGCTAGAGTTTATCGGCCGGGAGGACCAGCAAGTCAAGATCCGAGGTTTCCGGATTGAGCTTGGCGAGATTGAGGCGGTGTTGCAGCGTCACTCGGCCGTCGCGCAAGCTGCGGTAATCGCTCGGGAAGACCGGGCTGGGGACCAACAACTTGTTGGCTATATTGTGCTTGATGAAGCCCCTGCCGAGCGAGATTTTTCGACGGAGGCGAGCCAAGTCGAAGAAGGGCAGAAGGTCTACGATACGTACTATAAAGACGACGCGGACTATGCATTTGGTGAAAACTTTAATATCTGGAAGAGCAGCTACGATGGTCAGCCGATTCCGTTGTCGGACATGCAAGCGTGGCGCGCGGACGCGGTCGCACGTATTCGTGAGTTGCAACCGCGGCGGGTGCTGGAGATTGGTGTAGGCACGGGACTGCTGCTCGCGCACCTAGCACCTCATTGTGAAGTGTATTGGGGCACGGATATTTCCGCCCCCGTTATTGAAGCGCTCAAGCTTCAAGTGGCGCAGCACGCTGAATTAGCGGCACGCGTTGAGTTGCGCACGCAAGCCGCACATATTACTGAGGGCTTGCCGCAAGGCTATTTTGACACTATCGTCATTAATTCCGTTGTCTTACATTTCCCGAACGCTGATTATTTGATTGATGTGTTACGTCAGGCGATGGCGCTACTTGCGCCGGGAGGCGCTCTTTTCGTCGGGGATGTGCCAGACTTGCGCTTGTTCGAGTGCTTCACTAGTGCCGTCCAATTATACCAAGCGGATCCCAGCACGGATGACTATGCCAGTTTGCGCCGACGGATCAAGCAAAGCCAATTGGCCAGAAAGGAATTGCGCCTGGCACCGGCCTTCTTCAGTACGCTGCACCGCGCCATTGATGAAATCGCGGCGATTGATATTCAGCTCAAGCATGGCGATTACCATAATGAATTGAGCCGTTATCGCTACGATGTGGTGCTGCGTAAAGGGTCGGTCAACACGCTACCGCTGGCGCACGCGCCGCAACTGCATTGGGCAGAGGCCACTACGCTTGAGGCGGTGAAAACGCATTTAGCCACTGAACGTCCCGCCTGTTTGCGAATTGTCGGTGTGCCCAATATGCGCGTAGCGTGCGAACTTGAAGCCACGCAGGCGTTGAATAACGCTGATTGTGATCTTGAACTGATCCAGCATCGGCTCAAAACGGGTTATGCACAGACTACTGCGCCCACTGTTGAAGATTTCTACGCATTGGGTGAATCGTTGGGTTATTGGGTCGGTGTTACGTGGTCGGAACATACTGCTCCGGCATGTATAGATGTTGTGCTGGTGCAGGCACGCGACATGGCTTGCGCCGTCCCGACGGATCTCTATTTGCCGCCTTCCTCCAGTAGTGGGCAAACCCCTCATGCTTATGCAAATAACCCGACAAGCTTAGATCAATTCGCAGATATTCGTCAGTATGTAGCAACACGACTACCCGAATACATGGTGCCGGCCGTTTTCATGCGTTTGGATACATTGCCGCTCACGCCGAACGGTAAGCTTGATCGACGTGCGCTGCCGGCCCCAGACAGTACACTATTAGGTCAACTATATGAAGCGCCGCAAGGGGAGTTGGAAACCAAGCTTGCGGCGATTTGGGCCGAGCTGCTCGGGGTCGAGCGGGTGGGGCGCCAAGATAGCTTCTTTGCACTGGGTGGTCATTCGCTGCTTGCAATACGGATGATCGAACGCTTGCGTCGGTTTGGGTTGACAGTCTCGGTACGCACGTTGTTCGACTCGCCCACGCTGAGCGCACTTGCCGAATCGCTTGGTCAGCACCGTGAAGTGACGGTACCGCCCAACGTAATCACACCCAACACCACCGCGATTACGCCGCAGATGCTGCCGCTCATCGACTTGACTCAAGCGGACATCGATCAAATTATTGAACGAGTGCCGGGCGGGGTGGCAAACATCCAAGATATTTATGCGCTTTCGCCACTGCAAGACGGGATTTTGTTTCACCACTTGCTGGCTACTGAGGGCGATCCATATCTGCTGGTTTTTCAAAAAGCCTTTGCCAATCGGGAACGGCTTAATGGCTACCTAGAGGCAATTCAACATGTCGTGGAGCGACACGATATTTTGCGTACTGCGTTCCTTTGGCAAGGTCTATCCACGCCCGCGCAAGTCGTCTGGCGTCACGCGCCACTATCCATCACGGAACTCGCGTTGGATTCAGCCGAGGGGCCCGTCATCGAGCAGCTAAATCAGCGCTTCAACTCCCGTGTTTGCCGCATCGATTTGACTCAAGCCCCATTGATGCATTTTGTCATTGCGCAAGACAGTGATGGCCGCTGGCTGCTTATCGAGTTGGTGCACCATTTGATTGCCGATCATTCAGCACTGGAGGTCATGCACACGGAAGTGCAGATGTTTATCGAAGGCCGGGGTAAAACATTGCCTTCGGCGCAGCCGTTTCGCAACTTGGTCGCACAAGCGCGCTTGGGATTGAGTGAAGCTGAGCATGCACGATTTTTTACTGACATGCTCGCTGATGTAAATGAGCCCACGCTGCCGTTCAATTTGGCCGATGTGCATTGCGCTGGTACTCAAATCACCGAAGCACATCGGATGTTGTCAGATGCGCTAAATGAGCGTCTGCGCGCCCAGGCCAGGCGCCTGGGGACGAGTTTGGCCAGCCTATGCCACCTGGCGTGGGCGCAAGTGCTCGCGCGGGCAAGCGGTCAACAGCGGGTCGTGTTCGGCACATTGCTATTCGGGCGAATGCAAGCCGGTGATGGTGCGGATAGCGCGGTGGGGCTATTTATCAACACGCTGCCACTGTGTCTGGATCTAAAAGATAACGTTGAATACAGCATAAAAGATACGCACGCACGCTTGGCCGCGCTACTCGAGCATGAACACGCGTCGTTGGCGCTCGCGCAGCGCTGCAGTGGCATGTCGGTCGGCACGCCGCTTTTTAGTGCACTATTCAACTACGTGCACGATGACATGCCGCCGGTTGACAGCCCAATGGTGGACGGTGTTGAGCTGCTCAGCGTAGAGGAACATACCAATTATCCGCTTACGTTGATGGTGCAAGATTCTAAGCAGGCATTGAGCTTAAATGCTCAGGTTATGCAGCCACTTGACCCGAACCGGATGTGCGGTTATATGCAGCAGGCATTGGAAAGCCTCGTTGACGCACTCGAGTACGCGCCCGACAAGCCAGTTTGGCAGCTGGAGGTGCTGCCAGGAGAAGAGCGAAACCTGATGCTTCAGACGTGGAACGCGACGCAGCGTAATTATCCATCTCACTTATGTGTGCACCAGTTGTTCGAATCGCAAGTGGCGCGTACGCCCGAGGCGACGGCGCTGGTGTTTGAGGAACAGAGTCTAAGCTACGCCCAGTTGAATGCGCAAGCCAATCGCTTGGCGCACCAGCTCATTGAGCTGGGGGTTAAGCCGGACACGCGCGTGGCGATCTGTATTGAGCGTTCCCCGGCGCTTGTCGTCGGGCTGCTGGCGATTCTTAAAGCCGGTGGGGCTTATGTGCCGCTGGATCCCAGCTATCCGAGCGAGCAGCTTGCACAGAGGCTGGTCGATGCCGCGCCGAGCATCGTGCTCGCTAATGCGAGGGGGCGCGCTGCACTTGGCGACGCGGCGCTTGCGCCCCGTACGGTGCTTGATCCAACTGCGCTGCCGGCGTTGCCCGATACCAACCCATCGGTGCCGGGCCTGACCGCCTGCCATCTTGCGTATGTAATTTATACGTCCGGCTCGACCGGCACCCCGAAGGGCGTGATGGTTGAGCATCGCTGCGTTGTCCGACTAGTAATCAACAATGGCTATGTCGACACTTGGGACGGATGATCGCGTCGCGTTCGCGGCCAGTCCCGCTTTTGACGCGAGCACCTTTGAAATGTGGGCCCCGTTACTCAACGGCGGCTGCGTGGTCATATTCGATTCGGACACGGTGCTGGATCCATCCCGTTTGGAGGAGGCGCTTTCACGATATCAGGTCACCACGCTTTTTTTGACGACCGTGTTGTTTAATCAGCTGGTTCCAGTAATGGCATCGGCTTTGGCGCGATTGAAATATTTGCTTTGTGGCGGAGAGCAAGAGAACCCAGAGTCCTTCGCGCAATTGCTAAAGCAGACCGGACCAAGCCATCTAATTCACTGTTACGGGCCGACCGAGAGCACGACTTTTTCAACAACTTATGAGGTAACTGAGCTTGGTGATCGGCCTAAGCGTTTACCGATCGGCCGGCCAATCGCGAACACGCAGGTTTATCTGCTCGATGCACATGGTCAGCCCGTGCCGCTAGGCGCGGTCGGGGAGTTGTATATTGGCGGTGCGGGCGTCGCGCGCGGCTATCTGAACCGCCCGGAGCTGACCGTAGAGCGTTTCGTGCGCGATCCGTTCTCGGCCGAGCCGGATGCGCGAATATACAAGACGGGGGATTTGGCGCGCTACTTGCCTGATGGCAATCTGGAGTTCCTGGGCCGTAACGATCATCAGATCAAGATTCGCGGTTTTCGCATTGAGCCTGGTGAGATCGAAGCGTGCCTGGCTGTGCACCCGCAAGTACATGATGCGGTGGTGCTGGCCTTGGGCGAAGGTCACGACAAGCGGCTCGTCGCGTATGTGGTCGCTCATCAGGCCGATGAGTCGCTGGCCAGCACGCTGCGCGCACATGCGGCCGCAGCGCTGCCCGAGTATATGGTGCCGGCCGCGTTTGTGCGGCTTAACGCGTTGCCGCTCACGCCGAACGGCAAGCTAGATCGCCGTGCGTTGCCTGCGCCCGATGACGACGCGCTCGCGCATCAAGTTTATGAAACGCCGCAAGGCGAGGTGGAAACGACGCTCGCGGCGATTTGGGCGCAGTTGTTAAGTGTGGAGCGTGTGGGCCGCCACGATAGCTTCTTTGCGCTCGGTGGCCATTCGCTGCTCGCGGTGCGCTTGATAAACTGGGCGAGAGAGCTGGGTGCCGACGTGTCGCTGGCCACCCTGTTCGCCATGCCGACGTTGGCCGCGTTTGCAGGCGCGCTCGAGACCTACTTGCAGAAAGGCCCCGATACGCCGCCCGAGATCATGCCGGTGTCGCGCGAGGGTTACCTGCCGCTATCGTTCGCGCAGCAGCGGTTGTGGTTCCTCTCGCAGCTCGAAGGTGTAAGTCGCATCTATCACATTCCGCTGGCACTGCGCGTGTGCGGATCGCTTGATCGGGCCGCGTGGCAACAAGCGCTCGATGCGCTCTTCGCACGTCATGAAGCGCTGCGTTCGACGTTTGTGAGCGTCGAGGGTCAGCCGCAGGTGCAATTGCTGCCGGCGGACACGGGCGTGCCGCTGCACTGGTATGATCTGCGTGGCATGCCGGACGCAGATGTGCAACTGGCACGCTTAAGTCGCGAAGCAGCGCACGCGCCGTTCGATCTGGTACATGGACCCCTGTTGCGCGCATGTGGCATGCAGCTGGCCGATGACGAGCACGTGGTGCTGCTCACGCAGCACCATATGGTGTCGGACGGCTGGTCGCTTGGCGTGTTGGTGCGCGAGCTCAGCGCACTGTATGCGGCAAGCGTTGGGGTCCAGGCTGATCCCTTGCCGCCGCTGACGGTTCAGTATCCGGACTATGCGGCTTGGCAACGGCAGTGGCTTTCAGGCCAGAGGCTTAAAGCACAAAGGGACTACTGGCGCGCCACACTCGCCAATGCGCCAGTGCTGCTGGCGTTACCGACCGATCGGCCGCGCCCGGCGCAGCAATCGTTTGCCGGCGCGCATGTATCAGTACACATTGATGCGAAGACCACGCGTGCACTGAAGCGTTTCAGCCGTGAGCACGGCGCGACGCTGTTCATGACGGTGCTCGCCGCGTGGAGCGCAGTGCTCTCGCGCTTGTCTGGTCAAGAGGATTTGGTCATCGGCACGCCCAGCGCCAATCGCAACCATCGCCAAATTGAGCCGTTAATTGGCTTCTTTGTCAATACGCTCGCATCGCGTGTGGATCTGTCGGGTAAGCCCAGTGTGGCACAGCTGCTGGAGCGGGTGAGACGCACGACGCTGGAGGCGCAAGCGCATCAGGATCTGCCATTTGAGCAAGCAGTGGAGATCGTGCAGCCGCCGCGCCGGCTCGATTATACGCCGCTGTTTCAGGTGATGTTCGCGTGGCATAACAACGAGAAAGAACAATGGCGCTTACCCGGGCTAACGGTTACGCCGGCTGAGATCGATTATGACGTGGCAAAGTTCGATCTCGAGCTGAACTTGTACGAGGCAGGCGAGGAAATTATTGGCAACTTAGGTTATGCGACGGCGCTGTTCGATGGCGCGACGATCGAGCGGCACGTCGGGTATCTGCGGAAGATGCTACAGGCGATGGCCGCTGATGTGCTACAGCCTGTCACCCGCATCGAGCTGCTCGCGCCGGCCGAGCGAACGTTGTTGCTTGACACGTAAAACGCGACGCAGTGCAATTACCCGTCGCACGTGTGCGTGCACCAATTGTTTGAAGCGCGTGCCGCAGGCGCCGGAGCTGGTATTGAAGTGCAGGCACTGAGCTACGCAGATTTGAATGCACAGGCTAATCGTCTCGCGCATCGGTTGATCGAGGGGGCACAAGCCCAATGCACGGATGGCGACTTGTGCTCAGTGTTCCCCGGCTCTTGTTGCGCCGGGTTGCCCGTCTGCGAGATCGGGCTTCGTCGGTGGTCGCGGTGGATCGAGTATGAACGAGCCTTCCATGTCATGGGAGGCATCGTGCAGTACGACCGGGGTCAAGGGCCACACTACGCAGGCTGCCTGATGCGCTTCGTCATTTTGCGTGGCTCGCGCCATGTGCGCACCTGATCAAGACGCTCGTCCGTTTGCAGCGGCCGGCACGTCGAAATCGCTCTTGGGCGGCTTGGCATCGAGCAAGCATTGCAGGGCCACGCTCCGGACAGGCTCGCCGTGGCCGGTGCCCTCGTCACCATCGACCGCAAGGGCGAAGCCGTGATTCATCGCGGGCTGCGGTGCGAGGCCGAGGCCAAGGTGCCGCGCACCTTGCAACGGCTACGGTGGGGTCTCGCGGAGGGCGGAGCCACGAACGAAGGAGACGTCGCCGCCGAAGCGCCCAAGGCCGCGAACGTTTCCGATCGGCTAGCGCAGTGGTTGAGCGCGCATCGCACGGCGGTGCTGCAGATCGAAGTTGGCCGGCATCCGCGGGTTGCGCTAGCTGCACTGGTACATAGCCCGGACTGGCCGCAGTCGCCTGCCGCCGTGGCTCTGCGCGCCACACCGCACCAGCCGGGGGCGGCACTCGCGCAGGCAATGAGACTGGTCCAGAGTTACGCTGGCGTGTGAGGCCGTGTCTGGACTACGAGATCAGCCGCTTCTGTCGTTTCCTTGAATTGATGACACGTTCTAGAATAATTACCTCTCTTCTATTGGTCTTTTTCTTGTAGCGCGTTGCGCATCATGCTACACTCGCTGCATGATAATCAGTTTTCGGCACAAAGGGCTTGAAGCCTTGTTTCGCGAGGATTCCACGCGAGGTGTGCAAGCAGCCCACGCGGCCAAACTCCGCCGCATCTTGGCTGCGCTCAACGCTGCCTGTTCGCCGCGAGAATTGGATCAGCCCGGCTATAAATTGCATCTCCTGAAAGGAGACATGAAAGAGCACTGGTCAATATGGATCAACGGTAACTGGCGCGTCACCTTCCGATTCATCGGTGTTGACGTTGAGCTGGTCGATTACCAAGACTATCATTAAGGATTACGACATGATGAAGCATCATCCGCACCCCGGCGAGCTGCTGCGCGAGGACGTGCTGCAACCGCTTGAAATTGACGTGACCGAAGCCGCTGCGCGGCTCGGCTATAACCGCACGTCGCTCTCGCGTGTGCTGAATGGACACTCCGGCATCAGCCCCGATCTTGCCTTGCGCCTGGAACGCGCAGGCGTCAGCACGGCGCGTTTCTGGATGAACCTGCAAACCAATTACGAACTTTGGCAGGCTGAACAGCGCGAACAGCCGCCTGTAAGGCCGTTGCAGTCGAATGACTCCATCCCGGATGCATTAAAAGTGCGATGACCTGGTGGCAGGCGGCGCATCCCTCAAGCGTGAGCAATGGCCGGGCAGTATGATTGGTTCGCCTGGCCGATCTAATCGACTGGAATCGGTTGGGTACGACGATGGTCAAGGTCAAACCATCATCATCGAACGCAACCATGTGCCGGTGGCTCGGATCGTGCCCCCCGAGTTGGGGGTAGCCTCAAAACCCTAGTCACACCTGATGCGTGGAAACCGTATGTGTTCGGGGAGATAAAAGTTTATGATGTTCACTGTCGCCACGGAGAGATGCTTAAGCCAGAACCCACGGCCACTATTGGTTCCATCCTAGCCTGTCAGCTAGACAAATGGGAGAGCCAGCAGGCGCAAAGCCAGAGCCGTATGGGTGCGTATGGGTCCCACCCCGGCACTTTCCCAGGGAGAAATTGAAACGTCGCCCATCGGTGGGCGGTGTAAGTAGCAAGGCGGCAGGCCCTCACGGTCAACAGCACCAGATTGCTCAGACCAGCGTCGCATGAGGGCATGGTGATCGAACCGCGCCAGGGAACTGGTGACCCGGAAATGGCGCCGCTGATGCGATGAAGCTTGGCGCTGTGTAGCACCGCCAGGCTTCATCGCATAACAATCGAAGAATGACAATTACCCAAGAATAACTTTATCCCGTGAGGCAACACGTCGGCCAAGCTGCTTGACGCTATCTAGGCGGCCGAGCAGGGGGTTCGACCGGATCTTTGTCGCCCCAGTTCATCCAATGGCCGCGCACCGTCCGGTAGGTCTCGAACGTGGTTTTTGTGTCGGTGTAATTGGACAGCCGGGCGCGCACCGCGTCCAGATCGTTGCGCGCGGCGAGTTGCGCGGTCTCGGGCGCGCCGCGTGGGTGCCGTCGCGCCCGTCTAAGTGCTCGGGCAATATGAGCGCCTCGGTGTGTCATTAGCGTTAGATATATAACTTATTGAAAAAGTGCGGCGCGTGCAGCAGCGCACATCCACCCAGTCCGCATTGGGCCGCACCTCTGGCCCGATTAGGCGGCCACGCCCGCCGACGCGCGCGCTCAAAAAGACTCCGTGACGCCGTCACCGACATTCGCTTTTTATACAAAGGCTCATGTGGCCGCAGGCCGGTTAGCAAGCATAGTTCAGCCTATAGCCGATCTCGGGCCAGCCGCTTATATTCATCCATTGTTATGGCGCGCACCACATTGTGGCTACCACGTCCGTCCTGAACAATTAACTTTGCTCTGCGTTTGCCTTTATGTGTCCAATGGCCGGCTCGATCGCACTGCGCCGCCGGATCATTGCCCGCAAGCCTCACGTGATACCGCGTCGCAAGCCCGGGTGATAGATTTCACACCGTCGATCGCTACGCCCTTGTAGCCGCGATCGACGACCGTGGTCTGCGGTTGCACCTCGCTCAGGATCGCCGCCTCTCCCTGACTACCAAAGCATCCTTGTGTGTGGTCGTGATCGACACCTTCACGCCAAATTCGTACGGCTTGCACGCTTTTCCGTCGTACATGGACGCCCCTCGGCTTGCCAAGCTCTCAGTAGTTGACAACGCGAGGTAAAGATTGCACCCGTACATTCGGACTCATATTGTGGCCTTTCGCCACAGTCCCTGATGGAATGTGCTGGTTGGCGCCGTAATCGGGTAATCGCAGCAATTTCCCTGATGGGCAGAAAATCGATTTATATAATTTTGCGTATGCTGACGCCGAACGACGAAGTCCTAGACAAGGCAGCACTTGGGCCGCTGTTGAATCGCTAATGTCACAATTACCAGACGATCAATTTCCTTTTGCAAGCACCTATCAAAATTTTATAAGCCGACTTCCCGAGTTAAATGCGGCCGAGCAAGCTGAACTAATTGTGGAACTAGCGTTTCAGTTGCAATACGGAATCCTCGGCGCTAGTCATGTTAATGCAGTAACAACGATCGCTGAATATTATCAAATACTACAGGAATGGGTGCGACGTTTGCCAAAGTTGTACCAAGGTGAGCCGATCGGTGCATTAGCTAATTCAATGTGGGCGCTAAATGCACAAAGGTTTGAGCACTATGTTGAGCTGCGGGACTTGGCACTATTACTGCCAAATCACCAGTTGGGTAACGCACTACGCTACCTGCCGGTCGCGTTGGAGACACTACCGTGGGAACATCACGCGTACGAACTTTCATTGCTTGAAGATGCAGCTCAGCGTGTGATACCTGGACAACGTACACTGGTGGCTGTTGGACTGATCAAAGCTGCTCCAGGAGTGGGCGAAGCTTTATCGAAACGGATGTGGCAACTTGCACTGCACCTGCTCGACGGCGGCAATGAAACGGACATACTCGATGTTTTCCATGAATTGGAAAAAACCGATAGTATATTAGCTCTCGAAGAGAATCCGAGGATAATCTTATATTTGCCAAAACATGCAAAAACAGAAATTAAGGATTTTATCGAGCGCAACCGAATTAGTCAGGCAATTTGCGATGAGTTATTTACCTACCTTGCACAGCGAACTTACTCGTAACTACTGTGATGCTGCTGATAGTTTGTCAGAATCTGAATGGCCAAGACGTGCATCAAGCCCTGAATCGCACCCTCTTGCATGACTAAAATCAAGTCCACATGCGCTTGCTCGAGGGAATTCCGGAGCGTCACGATCTGCGGCTTACCACCCTCGCTATAGGCGACAGCACAGCCCGTCGGAATCTCCTGGATCCGATCAAACGGCAGCTCATCCGCTGATGAACCCTTGCATTGCGGTGATGACACATATAAACTAGTTATATGTCTAGTCATTAGGGATCCGCCATGCATGCTTGGCCTGTACAAGACGCGAAAGCCCGTTTCAGCGAGCTACTTGACGCCTGTGTCAGTGAGGGGCCACAGTTGGTGACCCGTCGCGGCGCAGAAACAGCCGTGCTGGTGCCTATCACGGAGTGGAAACGGCTCAACGCCGCCGCACGCCCTTCGCTGAAAGCCTTGCTGTTGTCCGATTTCAGTCGTGGTGACCTTGACTTGCCACAACGTGGACGGGCGCAGCGTCGCACCACTCTTGCTCTATAAAACCACCGTGTTTCTTTTGGATACGAATATTGTTTCTGAGCTTCGCAAACTTCGCCCGCATGGGGCAGTCGTGTCATGGCTCGAAAGCGTTCCCGACCACGAGCTTTATCTGTCCGCTGTGACACTCGGTGAAATCCAAGCAGGCATCGAAATCACGCGCGAGCAAGACGCCGACAAGGCATCAGCGATAGAAGCGTGGGCCGATCAAGTCAGCGCGACCTACAATGTCTTGCCCATGGATGCTGCGACCTTCCGGATCTGGGCAAAGCTGATGCATCGTCAGTCGAACACAGTTTATGAAGACGCCATGATCGCGGCTAGCGCGCTGATGCACAAACTTATCGTCGCCACGAGAAACGTTCGCGACTTTGAACGCTTTGACGTACCGGTGTTCAACCCATTCGGGAAATGAGTCTACCTACATCTTGATTTATCGAATTTCCAGAAAGGCCGTGGAAATGCTGGACTTGGTTTCTACACGTATTTCAAGATGTCGTAGCGCCAGCCATTTAAAAATGTCGTGTTTTGAGGGTTTATCTTTAATGGGTTACAAATCACGCCGTGTCGAAGAGCGGATCCTGAACGGGCAGGTCACTTACGCCTGTTCCACTGTCCCTGGCAGACCAACGGCCAGGTTTGCGCAGTGGTTGTTGCGCCTGTCTACGCCCGGCAAGATTACGTCCTCAATGTCAGCCTGCGTGAACTCGCGCTGTTTCTTCTTACCCGGTTGACGTTCGTTCCGGTTGCTCCGGGTTGAATCGCCCAAGTGCATTCGAGACGGCGCTTTACCGATCCGGCTGTTATCGCGTTGTGCTTGAATGGCTTGCGCAATTTGCAGCACATGGCTCAAGCGTTTGTGTTCGACAACGGCGCCCTGATCGATTTCAGCCAGCCGGTCATACTGCCTGCTGGGCAACACACGGCCGTCGGCTCGAAGCTCAATGCGGCCATCCGGATACTCCCACACGTCGATATAGCGGTCGATCAGCTTGCGATTCTCTAGCGTGTCATCCAGCAGGTATATGACGCGGTCGTATTGCACCGTGAGCGACTTCGTTACCTTGCGCGGCTCGCGCCAGGTGAGCGCCAAATCAAGGCTCTCGTCAAAGCGTAGCGGCCGATGTGCATCGAAATCGCTCTTCGGTGGCTTCGCGAAGCGTACGTTGTAAGCCGCGATGAAGCAGGGCGCATACGCATTGGCCTGGGCCACCGTGCTGATGCCGCGAAGCCGCATCTCCTTGACCAACCGGTCCTGCAGAGTCAAATGCGCGCGCTCAACGCGCCCCTTGGCCGAACTGCTGTTTGCGCAGAACGTATCGATGTTCAACTCGTACATTGCGCGGCCAAAGTGCGTTACCCGGTTTCCAGTCTTGCCCGGGCTGACATTGCGGAACACGCTTGCCTTGTCGCTGTAGAACGCGCCAGGCTTGCCGTAGCGCTCGATATACACCCGCGTCGCTTCGAAATAGCTGAACGTCGATTCCGTCGTCGTGAAGTGCAAGTGCATCAGCCGGCTCGTCGCATCGTCCACGTACACTAACAGCGTGCATGAGGGCGCTCGGTCTTCGAACCACGCATGCTCGCTGCCGTCAATCTGGATTAGCTCGCCCAGGCACGCGCGCCGTGCCCGCGGCTGGTAAAGCTTCGGCGGACGCTGCCGGCGCGGTATCCACAAGCCGGCCTGTGTCATCAGCCGGCGAACCGTCTCCTTAGCCAGTCCAATGCTGTGGCATTCCCACAACTTCTCGCAGGCCAGTGTTGGCCCAAAATCGGCGTAGCGCTCGCGGATGAGCGTCAGCGCCCGCCGGGCCAGTTCAGTGTCCAGCTGCCGGTTGCCGGGACGGCCACGCTTGCGCGAGGCTAGTCCAGCCGCGCCGCATTCCCGGTACCGGATCACGAGTCGTTCGATCTGCCGTACCGTCAGACCTAGCCGCTCAGCTGCACGCCCGGGCTTGAGCCTGCTATCGACAACAGCCTGTACCACCTTTAGACGATCCAATTCTCGCATATTCAATGTCACCAGTGCTGCTCGATGCATGGTCGGCTCCGTCATCCCACCAGGAACCAGCAAGCATACCGAGGTCCAAACACGACATCTCTAAATGGCTAGAACACGACATTTCTATAAAGCTATTACACGCTAATAATGCGATAAATCACGTTATGTAAACTAATATGCAATGTCCGGCTCGATACACCGCACGGTTATGAGCCGGTTCGGAGCCCGGCGCGAACGTGACACAGATGCACTACACGCGCCGCGGCATCAACACTTCGTAAGGCATTTACCCACTTTAACACGCCCTGGCGGCTTCACGCTGAGTTCACCACCTGCAGGCCCAGCGGCAGCGCAAAATGGTAAATTTTGTTTCGACGGCATGATTTACCTTTGCAATAATGAAGAATTAAAACAAAAATTTGGAAATGCACTGACCGAGTTGATGAGAAATTGTACCGCCGGAAATAATGCAATCGTTTTCAAAGACAGCATTGCCGAAACGATTCTAATTGGTGGAGTGGATGTTGCCGAACATTTTGTCAGCATGTTTAGCAAAATTCCGTGATTAATGAAGGCACACTAGGATTGCATATTGGCATTGGAATGGGCTTACAAATGCCACACATCGATTTCATCGCGTCGCGAGCACGGGTTGTGGGCGCAGCCGAGACCTAAGCAGATCACAAACGCCCTTGGGAATTGAGGGTATCAAGTAACGGCCTGTAGTTCGCAAGCGAAGTCTAAAATGTGCACTCTTACGGAAATTGCTAGCTCCTATTTTTATTTAACCGAGCAACTCAGGCTTATTGCCCACCTATAAAATGGCGGGAGAAAATGAAAGCTGAATTTTATTTTCATGAATTAACTGCGCGCTGCATACCGATTGTTACAGATACAATTGCAAGTGAAAAAATTGCGAAAAAGCATGACTTTGAAGTTGTAAATTTTAATGATTTTGATTTTTCAAATCATCAAAATACTGCACTTATTTTGATTGCAACTTACGAAAGCTATGAAAAATTAAAGTATTTGTGGGACATTTGCAACTCCACGGTGATGCATCTTTCAATGGTTAAGTCAGACTGTTCGCCACAAACCATTGACTATGCCCTAACCAAACTTTTATCAGTGCGCTTTAATGATGCACTAAAAAGGCGTTCGGATGCCTATGCAGATATGCTTTCAACGTATTGCGTTGAACTTGGATCACAAGGCGAAAGTATTTTTTGCCAATTTAGTGAAGAAGTTTTGGTTGTAAATAACTCTGATTGTTTTGACGGCATCCTATTTTTATGCAATAACGCTGATCAAAAAAACAAAATTTCGCACTCTCCTTCAAAAATTTATGGAATGCTGCCCTACCGGAAACAATCAACTAATCATCAAAGATAATATTGCCAAGAAAATCATAGTGGGCGGCATAGACGTGACAGATAAATATTTGGGTTTATTCGGAAAATTTAATCACAACTCTATTGCCATGGAGTTTGCAGTTGGCTGTGCGGATTATGCTGATGGAGTGGATTGGTCAGAAAATGCCTTACTAAACGAAAGTACAGTCGGTGCTTATATTGGCATTGGGATGGGGATACAGATGCCCCATATTGATTTTATTTCCTCTAAAGCAAAGATAATAAATAGATCCTATGTAGCGTGAGAACAGGCAAAGCTTAAGTTGTAAGATTAAGTGAAACAAGGCGAACGCAACGGAGGTTATCATGCGTACAGATCACTTAGCCGGAGTCGATACCGAGAACATAATACTGGCGACGTCACTCGAACTGGCGGGGGCCCAATGGAAAATTGCGCTGCACGACGGACGCAGACAGAGTCCAGCGGTGCACACGGTAAGGGGGGCGCAAGCGGCCATGCGAGTGCAAGCCCTATTGGAGGTGATTGAGCGATACAAGCAGAAATGGTCGCTGCCCCAAGAGGTGCGTGTGGTGGTCAGTTATGAGGCTGGACAGGATGGATTTTGGATCTATAGAGCACTGCGCTCGCGTGGCATGGAGTGTTACGTGATCGATGCGGCCAGTATTCCGGTGGAGCGGCACAGGCGTCGCGCCAAGACGGATCGGCTTGATGCGATCAAGCTGGTCACGAATTTGCGAGCATGGCTGCATGGCGAACGCGACCGCATGCGCGTAGTGCGAGTGCCCTCGCTGCAAGATGAAGCGTCGCGCCAGTTGATTCGTGATCGAGGCCAGTTGCACAAAGAGGTGCTGCAGCACCGCGAGCGTATGCGTAAGTTGTTGATCACGATGGGTTGCTGGGACGGTTTCGATCATAGGACGTTTGCCAAGCGGCTAGCTAGCGGCAAACTGGTTTGTCATGATGGCACGCCGCTGCCCAGCGAGCTGCATGAACGACTGTTACGCGAGACGGCCCGCCTGGCGCTTGCCGAAGAACAACTCGCGGCACTTGAGCGCACACTGCAAGAACGCCTACCGGCACCTGTACGCAAACGCATCGCTTATCTTAGGCACCTCAAAGGTGTAGGCCATATCGGGGCATCGCGCCTGATGCTTGAGTTGTTCTGGCGCGAGTTTGATAACCGGCGGCAGCTGGGCGCCTGCGTAGGCCTGGTCCCGCAGCCCTACGATAGCGGACAGAGCCGGATTGATCAGGGGATCAGCAAGCAGGGAAATAGGCGAGTGCGAACCCAACTCATCGAGATGGCCTGGTGCTGGTTGCGATATCAGCCTAGCAGTGCGCTGGCGCAGTGGTTCAACAAGCGCACGCAGGGCACCGAAGCCAATCGCCGTGCGCGGCGCATTGCGATTGTCGCGCTTGCCAGGCGGCTAGTGATTGCATTATGGCGCTACCTAAAAGACGGCGTGATTCCACAAAGCGCTCAGTTGAAAGGGGCATGAGTAGGCATGGCTCATAGCTGTAGGGTCAACCTCTATTGGAGGGGCTGAACTGAGATATGCCCGTAGGACCGACGGGTTGCTGAACGTAACCGATGATTAGATGGGGCATATCCATCGGACCAGGATGTCCGACTTAGCGCGCATACAGGATGAGGCCGGCCAAATCCGGCGGATAGAAGTGGGTGAGATGTGAATGTCTCACGTGCGCATAATCGGCTCGACCCCACCCGAACGAGCGTTGATATTGCTTGGCTGAAATTTGAGGTATCTGCTTATGGATTGTTTCTTTGCACAAATTCTTGACAACTTTCTACTCATAGAAGTCGGTCCTGAATAAACCGCAGACGCTAGTGCAGTAAGGCTCTGAGGCCAGAATGGTGTTGTGGGATTTGTTGCGCGCAAAGTAAAAATGAGCCACTTCGCGCAAAGTAAATGTGAACCACCTTTCAGTACAGTCAGCCTTTTTCGCGCGAAGGCTGGCGATGCTTCAGAAGGAACAGTGGATGCAAGTCCATGTACTCAAAGCCCAAGGGTTGTCGTTGCGAGAGATCGCGCGGCGCCTGGGCGTGTCTCGCAACACTGTGACGCGTTACTTAGCGTCGCAGGACGTGCCTCGCTACAAGCAGCGTGAACCACGGCCGAGCAAGCTTGATCAGTTTCAGGCGTACATTCTTGAGAGGATGCAAGCGGCCTGGCCCGAGACGATCGCCGCTCCAGCGTTGCTGCGTGAACTGCGCGCGCTGGGCTATGAAGGGCAGCTGCGCAGTATTCAAGCTTTTATGAAGGCGCACAAACCTGTGCCGGCACCTGATCCGCTCGTGCGCTTCGAGACCGAGCCGGGGCGACAGATGCAATGCGACTTCGTCGTATTTCGTCGCGGCGCTGATCCGCTGTACGCGTTCACCGCCACGCTCGGTTTTAGCCGTTGGCGCTGGGCACGCTTTGCCACCAACGAGAAGGCCGAAACGCTGATTGCTTGCCATCACGCTTTATTTGAAACGCTCGGCGGGGTGCCTTGCGAGATCCTGTACGACAACGCCAAGACGATCGTGCTCGAGCGTGATGCGTACGGTAAGGGTGAACATCGATGGCATCCAGGTCTACTCGATCTGGCTAAGCGCTACGGCTTCATGCCCAGACTCTGCCAGCCCTATCGCGCGCGCACGAAGGGCAAGGTCGAGCGCTTCCATCGGTATCTGCGCGGCAACTTTTATGTGCCGCTGTCCAGTTGGCTCAAGCAGTCGGGTATGGTACTGGACGTCGATACGGCCAACGCCGAGGTAGGCAAATGGCTGCGAGACGTTGCAAACCAACGGGTGCACCCGGTCACGGGAGCGCCACCAGCAACGCTTCTCGAAGAGCGCGAACGAGACACGCTGCGCAGCTTGCCCGCGTTTGCAACACAGCTATGGGTAACCACGCCGGTCGGCAGACCGTCGGCACCTTCAGCCATATCGTTGCAGCATCCCTTGTCGGTCTACCAGCAATTGCTGACCGAGGTGCATGCATGAATCTGCAGCAAGAACGTATCGACGATCACTGCCAGAGTTTAAAACTTGAAGGGCTCATGCAACGCTATGTCGCGCTGGCCAGCGACGCCGCGGCCAAGCAGTGGAGCTTCCTCGACTTTCTTGAGCACGTGCTGGCACATGAACGCGAGATACGGCAGGTTCGATCGCGACAGACACTGGTACGCATGGCGGCATTTCCGGCGATCAAGACGCTGGACGATTACGACTACAGTTTCGCTGTGGGCGCTCCGCGCAAGGCCATTGACGAATTAGCCACGCTGCGCTTTATCGAACGTGGTGAGAACGCCGTGTTGCTTGGTCCATCCGGTGTCGGCAAAACGCACCTGGCGATTGCAATCGGATACGCCGCAACACAAGCGGGTATCAAGACCAAGTTCATCACGGCGGCCGATCTCATGTTGCAACTCGAAGCAGCACGGCGCCAGGAACGCTACGACGCCGTACTTCGACACAACGTCCTCGGCCCAAGACTGCTCATTGTCGATGAAATCGGATACTTGCCCCTCTCGGAAGACCAAGCCAGCCACTTCTTCCAGATCGTGGCAAAGCGATACGAGCGCGGTTCAATGATCCTCACCAGTAACCTTGCGTTCACCCAATGGGACGAAACATTCGGGCGCAATGCAACGCTAACTGCGGCCATGCTTGACCGCATCCTGCACCACGCCCATATCATTCAGATCAAAGGAGACAGCTACCGACTTAAACAACAACGAAAGGCCGGCCACGTCCTGGCACCAAAAATGTAACGATTGGCTCACTTTTACTTTGCGCGATCACGCGCGAAGTGGCTCAAATTTCAGATGCGCTTGACAGATTTGCAAGAGGCAGGCATATTGAGGCGAGATTCCTGCAAATTTCGACGAGGTTTGGATGGGTCCGAAGACGCCGGTGCCAGAGGGAGATTTGTTTCGCCAACCGCTGCGCGAGCAGATCAACTTGAAGCATCCGTTGGTTCGTCTGGCTGATCTAATTGACTGGGACCGATTGAACACAGCGATGAGCGCGAGCTTTGTGTCGCAGCGCGGCCGGCCGGCAACGTCGCCGCGTCAAGCTCGTCTGTTGGCTTCTGTTTAGTGCCATGGGTCGGCTGGATCAGCAAAACAAGCGGGTGTTCGGAAATTCACCCCCACACTTCGCTTTTAGGCATTCGATCATAAAGATCTTGCGTATTGTCAATGTCATACACGCCTGCTCTTGCGAGGGAAAATGCGTATCAATGACATGCTGAACTCGACGAGCTTCCCACCGCGCGCTCACGAGGAAAAACAGAAAGAAGCCAACGTGCAGCCTAGCAACATACAGCCCAATGCCCGGCTAGGTACGCTAGCAGATCAAGACGGCCGCGTTACCAAAAGAAAGAAAAGCGCTGACCCCACCCGATCCATTATTAAGCAGATGTCGGGTCAATTTGCGCTGAAATCGTCGAGCCCGGCCGGCGCGATGGCGTCCTCAAATAGAACCACCGAAAGCAGCACAAGTGGTATCGATGCGATGGCCCAGGAAACGCCTACTGACACGAGTGCAAGGAACGTGGGCGCCGACACGGGTACAAGAACCGCGACTACCGGCTCGGCCGAACAAACGACTAAGCGTGCGACCGATAGCCGCAACGAGAGTACGACCGCGTGGCTGGCCACTAAAGTTGCGGCTGGAAAAGCTGGCTCGAGTGACCCGGCTTTCTCGGTGCTAAACCTCAGGCCGAAGCAGCGTCTCACAAGATCTGAAGAATTAATTAATACATATCTTCAGCGCAGTTCCAACACCAAGTCAGCGAAGTATGTAACGCAGTTACGACATTTTAGCGCATGGGCTAAGAACGGCGATCCAAGTCGAGAACCGCTTGATGATGTATTAAACTTGGAATTGACGCCAAAGAACCAGCTGGTTATTAACGCTTGGCGCAACGCTAGACCCAATCCTTACGCTCGCGAAGGTTATGCCGCATTTAACGACTTCCGGGCAACGTACGGTAAAACGGTCGACCCACGCAAAGAGCCGCCACCACGCTATGATACGATGGTGAGCTTAGATGACGCTTAGAGGCCAGCCTCCCCGCCAAGATGGGTTGTTGGCCGTTAAGCCACTGTAGCCGCGCGCCGGTTCGCGCGGTGAAGCAGCCGGCCGACCCTAGACCCGCACCGCCGGCGCAACGTAAGGACATTCATAGCGTCGTCGCACAGCGCCGTTTTCATCGACGCTTTCCAAGTACACATTGAATTGCCACAACCGCGCCATGTGCTTGAGCACCTCTTCGGTGTCGCTGCCCAGATGCCGATTGTCGGTCATGAAGTGACGCAGCGTGAGGCTGCGGTCACCTCGTGTGTTCACGGACCATACTTGGATATTGGGCTCGCGGTGATGAATATCATATTGGCGCGACAGCGCCTGCCGGACGTATTGGTAGCCGCTTTCATCATGGATCGCGGAGATTTCCAAGGCTTCTTTCGAATCGTCGTCCAGGATCGAGAACAACCGCATGTCCCGAATTAATGACGGCGATAAATATTGGGCAACGAAGCTTTCATCCTTGAAGTTGCGCATCGCATAGTCGAGCGCTTCAAGCCACGGGCGGCCCGCCAATTCGGGAAACCAGCGCCGATCCTCGTCGGTCGGCTGCTCACAGATGCGACGAATGTCCGTCATCATCGAAAACCCAAGCGCATACGGATTGATCCCGCTGTAATACGGTTTGGTCACCGGTGGCTGATAGACGACATTGCTGTGCGAATGCAGGAACTCGAGCATGAAGCCGTCAGCTAGCTTGCCTTCGCTGTACAGCGTGTTGAGCAGTGTGTAGTGCCAGAAGCAGGCCCAGCCCTCATTCATCACCTGGGTTTGCCGCTGCGGATAGAAATACTGCCCGATCTTGCGCACGATTCGTATGACTTCGCGCTCCCACGGCTCCAATAGCGGCGCATTCTTTTCAGCAAAGTACAACAAGTTTTCCTGCGGCTCGGGCGGATAGCGGGCGTCATCCGCATCGTCCACGGTTTCGGGCTTTGAGCGCGCTGGCAGTGTGCGCCATAATTCGTTGACCTGCGTCTGCAAATACGCCTCGCGCTCGCGTTGCCGTTCCAGCTCCCGCTGTAGCGACAGCTTTTGGGGACGCTTATAGCGGTCCACGCCGTAGTGCATCAGCGCATGGCATGAATCGAGCAACTCCTCGACGCGGTCCAAGCCGTAGCGCTCCTCGCATTCGGCAATGTAGTGCTTAGCATAAACTAGGTAATCGATGATCGCGTGAGCATCGGTCCACAGCCGGAATAGATAATTGCCTTTAAAGAACGAATTGTGGCCGTAGGCGGCATGCGCGATCACAAGTGCCTGCATCGTCATCGTGTTTTCTTCCATCAGATAGGCGATGCAGGGATTCGAATTGATGACGATTTCGTATGCCAGCCCCATCTGGCCGCGCCGATAACTTTTCTCGGTCGCAAGAAAGTGCTTGCCGAAAGACCAGTGCCGGTAATTAACCGGCATGCCGACCGACGCATATGCGTCCATCATCTGCTCGGCGCTGATCAATTCTAGCTGAATCGGATAGGTGTCGAGTTGATAGTGCTCTGCCACGCGCGCAATTTCAGCGTCATAGCGCTCGATTAACTCGAAGGTCCAGTCCGACGGATTCGGCAATGGCTGGCGACCATTGCCATGGTCGCTCGGTCGCATGCGAGCATCCCCGTTAGCATCGTCACCGAGCATCGCGACAGGTTCCTTGCCCGACTTGCGAGATTTCGGGTTGGAGTTCATACGTCCACCTGTTTTTCGAACAATTCACGAAACACCGGATAGATATCTGCCGCATCATCGACCTTTTTCATCATGAAATGAGGTACTACGTCAGCCAGCTTACTGTATTCGAACCAAAGGTTCTGCACTTCCGGGGCCACCTGGATATACGCAAAATACCGCGTTTTCGGCAGGATGTCGTTTTCTAGCAGTTTGTGGCATTTTGGCGAATCATCCGTCCAATTGTCACCATCGGATGCCTGTGCGCCATAAATATTCCATTCCGTCGGCGAGTAGCGCTCGTCGATGATCTTCTTCATCAACTCCAACGCGCTAGAGACCACGGTGCCACCACTCTCGGTCGCATGAAAAAACGTGTCCTCGTCGACCTCTTCCGCACGCGTGTGGTGCCGGATAAACACCACCTCGATCTTTTCATAGCTACGCGTCAGGAACAGGTATAGTAGGATGAAAAAGCGTTTGGCCAAGTCCTTGCGCTGCTCGTCCATCGAACCGGAAACGTCCATCAAGCAAAACATGACCGCCTGGCTGGACGGAGTGGGATGCTTGACACGATTCACGTAGCGCAGATCGAATGGGTCAATGAACGGGATCCGCCAGATGCGCCCCTTCAGGTGATGAATTTCGTCCTCAAGCCGTTTGATCTCGGCCCGGTGATCACCCGGATCATCCTTCAACTCGTCCAGCTGTGCCTCGAGTTCGCGCAATTGGTTGACCAAAGGCGCACCGAGCGCGATGCGCCGACTCAGTGCACTGCGCAATGAGCGCACGACGTCGATGTTGTTCGGCGTGCCTTCAGTAGCCCAACCGGCACGCTGGTTCTTCCAACTTGGCACTGCCATCAGGTGCGTCTTAACCAACCGCGGCAGTTCCAAGTCGTCGAAGAAATACTGCATGAATTCCTCGCGGGACAACTCAAACACGAAGTCGTCCTGCCCCTCGCCTTCGTTGCTCGCCTGCCCCCCGCCCCCACTGCCCTCACCGCCGCTGGGCGGGCGCGGAATCTTGTCGCCTTTCACGTAGTCCGTGTTGCCCGGATGGACGATTTCGCGCCGCCCGCCCGGTGCGTGGCGGAACATCGGCTCGCCGATATCCTTCTTCGGAATCGTGATGCGCTTCGTACTCTGGATGTCCTTGATACTGCGGTCGCGCACGGCCTCGGACACCGCTTCGCGGATATAGTGCTTGACCCGCCGCAAGAAGCGTTCGCGATTCGCAATGCTCTTATTCTTGCCGGCGAGTCTGCGGTCGATGATCTGATGAAGCACGTTACCGTCCCCCGCTCTCGTGAAAGGCGCCGCCCGCGCGCGGCGCGGCAAAGCACGCGGTGATGTTCGCCGCCGCGCCGACACCGCCCGGTACGCAAGACGCCGCGTTGCTCATGGCGCCAATACGCTATGCACGCTTGCCGTCAGGAAGCCTTGCGCACGCGCAGATACCAGTCGCACAGCAGGCGGACCTGCTTGGGCGTGTAACCCTTAGCGACCATCCGGTTGACGAAGTCCTCATGCTTGCGCTGCTCCTCGGCGGAGCCCTTCGCGTTGAACGAGATAACCGGCAGAAGTTCCTCCGTGTTGGAAAACATCTTCTTCTCGATCACGACACGCAGCTTTTCGTAGCTGATCCATGCCGGATTCTTGCCACCATTGGCCGCGCGCGCGCGCAAGACGAAGTTGACAATCTCGTTGCGGAAATCCTTCGGATTGCTGATTCCCGCCGGCTTTTCGATTTTCTCCAATTCCGCGTTCAACGCCGCGCGATCGAAACTCTCGCCGGTGTCGTGATCCCGGAACTCCTGATCCTGGATCCAGAAGTCCGCATAAGTCACATAGCGATCGAAAATATTTTGGCCGTATTCGGAATACGATTCCAGGTAGGCAGTCTGGATCTCCTTGCCGATAAACTCCGCATAGCGCGATGCTAGCAGTTCCTTGACGAACGATAAGTACTTTTGTTCGACTTCCGGTGGGAATTGCTCACGTTCAATCTGCTGCTCGAGCACGTACATCAGGTGCACCGGGTTGGCGGCAACCTCGGCCGTGTCGAAATTGAACACCCGCGACAGGATCTTGAACGCGAAGCGCGTCGAGATGCCTGTCATGCCTTCGTCAACGCCAGCGTAGTCGCGATACTCTTGGTACGACTTCGCCTTCGGGTCGGTGTCCTTCAGGTTTTCGCCATCATAGACCAGCATTTTCGAAAACAGGCTCGAGTTTTCCGGCTCGTGCAAGCGCGTCAGCACGGCAAACTGCGCCATCATCTTCAGCGTGCCCGGTGCGCAAACGGCAGAACCGAGCGACGAGTTCCGGATCAGCTTGTCGTAAATCTTGATCTCTTCCGAGTAGCGTAGGCAGTATGGCACCTTGATCATGAAAATTCGGTCAAGCAGTGCCTCGTTATTCTTGTTATTCCGAAATGCTTTCCATTCCGATTCGTTCGAGTGCGCAAGAATAATACCGTCAAACGGAATCGCGCCGAAGCCCTCCGTACCCTTGAAGTTACCTTCCTGCGTAGCAGTCAGCAACGGATGCAGCACCTTAATCGGCGCCTTGAACATTTCGACGAACTCGAGCAGGCCCTGGTTTGCCAGACACAGTCCTCCCGAGTAGCTGTACGCGTCGGCGTCGTCCTGCGCATACTGCTCCAGCTTGCGGATGTCAACTTTGCCAACCAGCGACGAGATATCCTGGTTGTTCTCGTCACCCGGCTCGGTTTTGGCAATGCCAATCTGACGCAGCACCGATGGGTAGCGCTTGACCACGCGGAACCGACGGATGTCACCATTGTACTCGTGCAGGCGCTTGACAGCCCATGGGGACAGGATGCTCTTCAGGTAGCGGCGAGGTATTCCATACTGCTCTTCGAGGATCGGGCCATCCTCGTCGTAGTCGAACAAGCCGAGCGGTGATTCGTTGACCGGCGAGCCTTTGATCGCGTAGAACGGCACCCGCTCCATCAACTGCTTCAGACGCTCCGCGATCGACGATTTGCCACCGCCGACCGGCCCGAGCAGGTACAAGATTTGTTTCTTTTCCTCGAGCCCCTGTGCAGAATGGCGGAAATAGGCGACGACCTGCTCGATGACCTCTTCCATGCCATAGAACTCGCGGAATGCCGGATAGATCTTGATGACCTTGTTGGCAAAAATACGCGACAGCCTCGGATCATTGCGGGTGTCCACGTGCTCCGGCTCCCCGATCGCCATCAACATGCGTTCGCCAGCCGTGGCGTACGCGGCAGGATTGTTCTTGCACAGTTCGAGATACTCTTCCAACGAGAACTCTTCTTCTCTCGTCTTTTCGAAGCGGGTCGCGAAACTGTTGTAAATATCCATACCACCTCCTCGCCGATATTCAACGAGGGCTGCCGGTCAACCACCGCGGTGCACACGCCGTGGCACGCGCTCGGGCGAGTCGATCGGCATGCCCTTAGACTCATGCTAATCCTATTTTGGGAGAATTTCACTAACCGCGCGTAGGTGCTTATTGAAACAATTTAACCGCTGGCGCGCCCTACATCGAAACCCTACAATATTGCTCCCGCACCATTCGCTGACCAACGTCGTCATGACATTGGTATCGGCCTGCTTTCAGCCCTGGCTTGCGCCTGTTTCCGGTGGCGCCGTGCGAGCGCCAACTCGCGCCGTGCATCGATGACGCCACGGCGCGACACTGCCTGCAGGTTGCCCAACGCCAGATTGGCCGAGACCGACTGCGTTAGCAGCAGCCCCTCTTCCTTGCGGTCTTCGGTAACCAGCGCGATGCCATGCTGCACCGCATCAAGCTAAGACGCAATCGACACAGCGCGCGGCGGCGTGCCCAGCGCGATCGTGCCGCGCTCGCGCGATCGACGCCGAAAACCAGGCGCAGCAGCACGGTACGGCCGGGCCCAATCAAGCCGCTGATGCCAAAGATCTCGCCTTCGCGCACGTCGAACGACACGTCGCGCACGGCGGTGCCACGCTTCAGGCCTGTCGCGGTTAGCCGGGGCGCACCGATGCGGCGCGGGCCCAAGTCGACCTCGCGCGAGGTTAGCATCGCAGTGGGCTCGTTTAGGATCAGCACACGGCAGTCGCCGATCAGATTGTGCGCGATCTCGATCATTTGCTGGCAGCTGATGCCCAGCGCACCGATCGGCGTATCCGGATCGATGGCATCGAGCCCCACATGCGTCATTGCGGCACGCGCCTGCTCGCGCAGCCGCCCTTTGGCAATCCATCCCACTGGGTTGCGCGGCAGCCGTTTCAGAAACAGGTTTTCGGCCACGCTCAAGCTTGGCAGCCAGGTTGAGTTCCTGCATCACCATGCGCATGCCCTAATCTCGGCGTCACTGCGACTGCTCGGGGCATACGGTCGTCCGAGCAGCCTCAGCGTGCCGGCGCACGGCATGATCAATCCGCCGATTCTCGACAGCTCGCCTTGCTTCTGGTGTCCGGCAAGCGCCTTGAGCGCGACATCGACGCCGAACAAGGATTCATCCCGTCCCCTTTTTACTTTTTGGCGTCAATTGCATCGAGCGGCACGGATCTGCCAGCGTCCAGCGTCGCGGTGAGCCGCATGGCGGGTGCATTGTCCGTGTGCAAGCCCTCGCCTAGTGTCGGAGCCGCGGGCCGATGTGTCAGCGCCGGCGTGTCATTGCCGCCGAAACGCTGTTACGCAATGCGACGTTACTTCGGGCAGTGATGGTATGGAAGGGAGCCGGCGCGTTGCTCGGGCATATTCCTCCTGGCTCGGCTCCGCCGCCGTTCATTGACAACCGGAGTGCTGTGGCGCGTGGGTGGTAAAGTGGCGATCGATCAGCGACAGCAGCGTATCAACGTCCACCGGCTTGACCTGATGGTGGTCAAAACCGGCAGCGCGGCTGCGGGCGATGTCGTCGAACTCGCTCAACCCCGTCAATGCGATGATCAGCGCGTCACGTGTGGACGGATGCCCGCGCAGACGGCGCGCGACGTCGTAGCCGCTCATGCGCGGCATCGCCAAGTCGAGCAGCACGATATGTGGGGCGAAATGCGTGGCGCATTCCACTGCGGTGGGACCATCGAGCGTTGCCTCGACCTGGAACCCCTCGATCTGTAGCAGCAATGCCAGCCCCTCGCAAGCGTCTTCAGCGTCGTCGACTACGAGCACGCGCAAACCACGTCGGGCAAGGGCCCCACCGGCCGCGGCCGTGGCGGATGACACGGAACTGGAGGGCTGGACAGGCTGCGATGCCATTGCGAAATCGGACGTTGGACAAGTGAACAGTAGGGAAGCTGCACCACAGAGTGCCGTGCAGCACGGCGGTCGTTAAGTAAGCAAACCCTGTTCCAACACGAAGGCAATCACCGCAATCTGTGCTGGGGCATACGCCTGCCATTGCGCCACCTGTGCCAACCACACCCTGCGCACCACGCCAGAATGCCGCCGTGGCCGTCGGCCGGGGCGCCCGATAGGACACCTTTACACCGGCTTTGCAGAACTTACCGGTCGGATTTTTGCAATATTGGCCGGCACACCCTGGTATGGACCGGCACACAACCGGTAGGTGCTTGACCGGCACAAACTGGTACGGCGCGTCATTGGCACGCATCAGCATGTCATGCACTGCCAACTCGCCATGCAAGGCCTTCATGAAAGGTTGCCTGAGCGCCAAGCCGGCAGGCTGACGCATGCCGCATCAGGCTCGCATCGCGGTCGATGCGGCCGCTCATGGTGCGGTGCACCGTGTGCAGCGCCGTCGAATTCTCTATGATCGGGATACGGTGGCCTATTCAAGCCGAATGGCCGGCTAATCGCTGTAGACCGCCGCCGTTGTTTCGTGACCGCGCACCCAATGCGCACGGAGGCGCGTGATGGCATGGAAACCGAACCGCTGGATCAGGCGCTGGCTGATCGCCACATTTGCATGGGCAGTGCCCGTCGCGCTGATCACGATTCACGAGATCCAGGTCGAGATGGCCTATAACCGCACCGCTCTGCAACGCGCACTCGACGATTGGAAACTCAGCGCGCCCGAGCGTGCCGTGGACACAGCCGGCCGTTGTGCCGGGACCGCGGAGCAGGCCCGAGCAGCCGGATGCCCGGCCGCGATTGTATCGGCGCATGCACCGGCGTTGCAAGCAGCTCAGGATGAGTATGCGAGACGCCGGCGCACGCTGCTGTCGTACCTGAGCCAAGCCATTTTCGGCTACTGGGTCGTGCCTTCGTCGTTTATCTTCGCTGTCGGCCTGGTTGTCTTATTCGTGCGATTGGCATTGCGACGCCCGTCGCCCAAGCGGCCGACGCGCACAACGACTGCCTCGTCCGCGTCGTCTGGTCCATCGGCGCCCGCCCACCCTACCGTGTCAGAATCGGCCCCCATACCAGGCCCCGTGGAATCGACAGTTAAGGCGCAAGCCCGTTGAGGGTCCCGTATTGCGCTCCGGGTGGTTTTGGGGAACCATTACGCAGTTGGCCCGCTCCATGCTTCAATGTCATGGTAGTCCCCCGAAAGCAACCTAGGAGAATGAGATGGAAAGAAGAAAGTTCATAGTGACGACCTCCGCCCTGCTCGCATCAAGCGGCCTCGCGCTCACCGGTTGCACGACGACCACCCAGACTTCTGCGTCGACGGCAGCCGGCAACGCCAGCAAGCGCCAGAGCATCAATACTTCGGTCAATGAAACGTTGGCGCGCCTCTATACTACCGCCAACGGTTCGCGGGAGCTGGTCGCGAAGGCCCGTGGCGTGCTGGTGTTCCCGTCCGTCGTGTCCGCAGCCTTCATCGTCGGGGGACAGTATGGCGAAGGCGCGCTGCGTATCGGTAGCCAGACGGCTGGCTACTACAGTACCGCAACGGGCTCGTTCGGCTTGCAGGCTGGTGCCCAATCCAAGGCGCTGATTTTCCTGTTCATGACGCAGGACTCGCTGGACAAGTTCCGCAACAGCGAAGGCTGGGCTGTGGGCGCCGATGCAACCGTCGCGGTGCTAAAGGTCGGCGTGAACGGCAACATCGATACCACCACGGCCACCGCGCCGGTGCAGGCGTTCGTGCTGACGAACGCGGGCCTGATGGCTGGCGTATCGCTGGCAGGCACGAAGGTGACGAAACTGAAGCTTTGAGCCGCACGCGCTCATGAGCTTGACCGTGACAGCAGGCCCGGTAGCGGCGCTAAGCGCTGGCATCTTGATCCTGTTGATACCGCGACTGTTGAATATCATTGTCGCGTTGTATCTGATCATCATCGGCCTGCTTGGCTTGTTCGGCGACAAGCTGCATTGACGTGTGGTGGTTCAACGCACGGCCCGTGGCCCAGTCAGGCCGCCCGGCGGGTCGGCGACGGCGACACGTCTTGCTAGGCGGCGCCGCAGCGTTGTTAGCTTGCCGCGTCCGCCGCGTGGTGTTGTTTGGGCGGCGCCGCGCCGCTATCGATGACTTTGAAGCGCGCGCGCCGCTGCGCGCGCGCGACCGCATGGTAGGCTTCTACGTACTGCTGCGCCATGCGGCGCGACGTGAAGCGTCGCTCGAAGCACGCTCGCACGCGTTCACGCGACAACGTGCCAAGGCGGTTGACTGCCGCGACCGCACTGATTTCGTCTTCTACGATAAAGCCAGACTGCGCCTCATCGATCACCTCGGATACCGAACCGCGGTTGAACGCGATGACCGGCGTGCCGCAAGCCATCGCCTCGATCATCACCAGGCCGAACGGCTCGGGCCAGTCGATCGGAAACAGTAGCGCATGTGCACCGGACAGGAAGTGCGCTTTTTGCTCGTCAGCGATCTCGCCAATGAACTCGACGTGCGGCAGCGCCAGCAATGGCCGTATGTCGCGCTCGAAATACTGTTGGTCGGCCGCGTCGACTTTGGCGGCGATGCGAATCTTCATGCCGCAGAGCCCGGCGATCCGGATCGCGATATCAACACGTTTTTCCGGCGATATCCGGCCAAGGAACGCCAGGTACTGCGGTTGCACGGGCTGCGGCGTGTACAGCCTCTCGGGCAGACCATGGTAGACGGTCGTCAGCCACCTCGCCTGCGGCAGCGGCTCGCGCTGCGCGTCCGAAATCGAGACGACCGCCGCGCTCGAAAAGGTGTCAAAGATCGGCTGTTGCTCTGGCAGGTCCAGCCGCCCGTGCAGTGTAGTGATAAAGGGCGTGTCCTGGCGGCCGAACAGCGAGAACGAGTAGTAGTCCATGTGAAAATGCAGCACGTCGAATTCTCTCGCTTGCTGCCGCACCCGTTCCATCAACAGCATATGTGGAGCGATCCGGTCGCGAATGGCAGGATCGAGCCGCAGCGCCCGCGGCCAGACCGGTACGAGCTTGGCCCGGGTATTCGAGTCTGCGCTGGCGAACAGCGTCACATCGTGGCCGAGATCGACCAACGCTTCGGTGATATACGAAACGACACGCTCCGTGCCGCCATACAGCTTGGGCGGCACAGACTCGGTAAGTGGCGCGATCTGGGCAATCCTCATGCTTGTCTCCGATCTGAAAATCCCTGCGGTGATGCGGTTATTGGGCCTGCAACCGAGCGCGCCAGTATGACACACTGCAAGCCACACTTTTGACTGCACGCGCACTTTTGCGCGATGTTTCACCACGCAGCCACCGCAGTACAGGCGCCTGCCGTGCTCGGCCCGGTGTCGTTGACAATCGAGCGCGACGCCCGCCCACGCCGCCGGATATTGCAAATTTTAGCGTTGGATATTGAGACTTCAGATCGCCGTTACACTCGCGAAACATCCGCGCGGTGGCCGGTCAATGCTGCCCCGGCACCGCGCGTGCGTGTCCGCGCAAATCGGCGATGAAGGTGTCGCGCCAGACGCCCAGGTCATTATCGCGCAGGTTCTGCATGTTGGTCTGGTAGCGCTCCTGTCGCTCCACCAGTGGCATCGCCAACGCGTGCTCAAGGGCTTCGGACATGCCGACGATATCGTGCGGGTTGATGATCAGCGCGCCGGGCAACTCCAGCGCTGCGCCAGCAAAGCGCGACAGGACCAGCACGCCAGGATCGTCCGGATTTTGGGCGGCAACATACTCCTTGGCCACCAGATTCATTCCGTCACGCAGTGGCGTGACCAAGCCGATTTGTGACTCGCGAAATAGCGACATCAGCTTCCAACGGTCATAGCGCTGGTTCAAATATCGGATCGGCGTGTAGTCTAAGCCGGAAAACCGGCCGTTGATCCGGCCGGCCTCGTATTCGAGGTTCTGCCTAATTTCTTGATACGACTGGACGTCCGAGCGCGTGGGCGGCGCCACCTGAACGAGTGTAACGTTGCCGCGCCAGTGCGGCGCACGCTCCAGCAGTTGCTCAAATGCCCGGAAACGCTCGACGAGCCCCTTCGAGTAATCGAGCCGGTCCACGCTCATGATCAGCTTGCGCCCTTCCAAACTCTGCTTCAGTTCCAGCACGTGTTGCCGACTCTCGTGGCGACGCGCTTGCTCAGCGATGTCATCGGGGAAAACCCCAATTGGGTAGGCAGCGCCGTGCAATACGCGCCCGTATGCCTCGATTCGACCGTTGTCCCACACTTTGCCATGCGCGTGCCGCTCGACATAATCGGCGAAAGCACGCAGATCGACCGCGGTTTGGAAACCCACCACGTCATAGCTACACAATGCGCGCACCAGTTCGTCGTGCGGCGGGATGTTCAGCATAATCTGCGGCGATGGAAACGGGATATGCAGAAAAAAACCGATCCGGTTCTGCACACCCAGCTGGCGCAGCGCGTCGCCGAATGGGATCAAGTGATAATCGTGGACCCAGATCACATCGTCAGGCCGCAGCAGAGGCAGTAGCTTTTGCGCAAGCCACCGGTTCACGCGCAGGTATCCTGCATAGTCCGTGCGGTCGTAGACGGCCAGGTCATTGCGATAGTGGAAAACCGGCCACAGCGTCGCATTCGAGAAACCGCGATAATACTGGTCATAGTCCTTGCGCGTCAGCCCGACGGTCGCGAACGTGACCTTGCCATCCTCCACGAGCGTGGGCACGGCGTTTGCCCCCGTTTCGCCGACTATGTCGCCACTCCAACCGAACCAGACCCCTCCCGCATCCTTTAGCGCGCCGAACACGCCAACGGCGAGTCCACCAGCGGATCCCTTGCTCTCAGTGGGGGTTGCGACGCGGTTCGACACTACGACCAGCCGGCTCATTCGCTTGTTCTCCGTCAGGTTCTGAATGGGACATGTCGGTTATGACCAACGACGCGCCGCTGCGGTTCACTGAATGCGCGTCAACCGTCGCGACGCATCGCCACCGGGTCAGCCTCCGTATGGGCGACGGTCTTGGACGCCTCCGGTGGCGTGGCCTCGCGCATCGGCTGCGGCTCGGCCTGCAGTGCACGTTCACGCTCAGTGGACAGGTCCGCCCGCATCTTCGGCAGGCATTCCGGATAGTAGCGCTGGATAAACGCAATCAATCCTTCTCGCACGCGACAACGCAAATCCCAATTCAAGCCCGAATCACTCGAGCTGACCAGTACCCGCAATTGCATCGCGTGATCGGTTGCGTCGGTGACTTGCAATACTTGGACGCGCCCATCCCATTCCGGCGCATTGTTGACGATACGTGACAGTTCCTCGCGCAACGGCGGCAATGGCATCTTATAGTCGACAAACAAGAATACCGTGCCGATGATTTGCGAACTGTTGCGAGTCCAGTTTGTGAACGGATTTTCGATCAACCACTGCAGCGGCACGATCAGCCGCCGCTGATCCCAGATTCGAATGGCAACGTAGGTGCCGGTGATCTCCTCGATCCGCCCCCACTCGCCTTGGATCACCACTACGTCGTCGAGCCGAATCGGCTGGGACAGGGCAATCTGCAACCCAGCGATCATATTAGCCAGCACCGGGCGCGCCGCGATACCGGCAACCAGACCGGCGACGCCCGCCGACGCGAGCAGGCTCGTGCCGACCTGCCGGACATTGGGAAACATCATCAGCATCGACGCGATGCCGAGCATCACGATCAACGTCATCACTGACCGGGCGAGCACGCGCGTCTGCGTGTGGATGCGTCGCGCATGCAAGTTGTCGGCCGTGTCCAGCGGGTTCGCGGCGACGATTGCATCGCCCACGCCGGCAACCGAACGTACGGCCAACAGCGTCAGCATGCCGATCAACGTCAGGCCACCAACGTCGCGCGCAACGCGGATCAACGCCAACTCGTCCGGCGCCTCGTGCAGCACCAGTTCAATAGCCAGCATCGCCAGCGCGTAAAGCGATGGCCACTCGATCGCCCCTATCACGACAGCCAGGATCGGATACGGGCGCGTCACGCGGCGCATGATCCGGGCGCCGACCCAGTGCACCGCGCGCACGCACGCCACCGTGATTGCGGCAACGACGATCAGGCCGGTCCACGAATGCAGCGGCGCAGCAGCAATGTTGCTGATCAGTTCAATCCAGTTCACCAACGCTCCATCACTTGTCTGTCGAGCATGGATAGCTCTTGCCCAGCCCCAGTGCGACGACTGTACTGGCGTTGTAGTCCTTTGCGTTTGGCGTATTTGCCAAATACTTGCGTACCGCGTCGGTCAACTCCGCCGCTTTCACGTTGTCGGGTAAGCAAAAGTACTGCCCCACACGCGGCCCTGTCGTGCCGCCGATGGCTTCGATCGTGTTGAACACACCATCCGCCGCACCTTCGATGTAGGCTTCGCACGACACGCGCGATTTCACATCGGTGCGCTGGCACAGACGGTCCAGGTCCGCGCCGGTGAACGCGTAAGCACTCATCGGCACACTGATCGCCAACATTGCGATGGCGCGGAGCAATGTCCTTAGCATGGTGTTCCTTATGTTGTGGTCGACAAGATCCGGCCCGGCACACCGCCGTGCCGGGCCGGGTTATTTTGCACTGCCTGCGCTACCTGCATTGCTGCCGGCCGTGGCAGGCGGGCGTGAATCCTTTTGCCTTTGTTGCGCCTGTATCTTCTCCAGTCGCGCGGCCAGACCATCCGCGATGTCTTTCTGATTGTATTGTTTCGCGAAATCGATCGCGGTCAATCCCAACTGGTTCTTCAGTGTCAGGTCGGCGCCATCGTCGAGCAGCAGCTTCACGGTCGTGATATGGCCGCCGCGCGCGGCCATCATCAGCGGCGTGGTGCCATTCGGCGACGCGGCATCGATGTACGCAAAATGATCAATCAGCAGCTTGACGACCTCATCCTGGCCAGTCGTCGCCGCGTAATGCAGCGGTGTCCAGCCGGATTTGTTGACTTCGGCCCCCTTCTCGATCAGATGCTTGACCAGCCCGGTCTCGCCGTTGAGTGCGGCCAACATCATCGCGTTCTCACCGGCACGATCCAGTTTCTCCAGGTCGGTCTTCGGTTGGTCCGCCAACAGCGCGGCGACCTTTCCGGACTTTTCCCGCGCGGCGAGCACCAACATCGGCATGCCGCCGGCATCGACCAAGTTCGGATCGACTCCGGCGGCGAGCAGCTTGCGCACCGCCTCAACATCGTCGAACTTCACCGCCTTGATCATCGTATCGGCCGGGCCTGCTTGCGCCGTTGACGAGATCGTGGCCCCTATCACCATTGTCAACACGCACGCGAGCCATGCTCCGGCCAGCCGGCGCGATGAACGATAGCGCGATACCCGAGCGGCAGCAAACGACGAGCGAATAACATCGGAGAACCCAGCGAAATTATTCATACATGACACTAGTTTATTTGCTTAATCTGTTGATTATAAATAATTTATACCTCAAGATTCTGCGCCGCGAAACAGACGAAAGAAGTTGGTCGACGTCGCCGCACCAAGTTGCTCTGCGTCGATGCCGCGGAGCTGCGCGATGAAACGTCCGACATGGCTGACGTACGCAGGTTCATTTGGCTTGCCCCGGTACGGCACAGGCGCTAGGTAAGGTGAGTCTGTTTCGATCAGCAAGCGTTCGAGCGGCAGTTTGCGAGCAACTTCCTGGATTTGCGTTGCGTTCTTGAATGTCACAATGCCCGACAGCGAAATGAAAAAATTCTGCTCGAGCGCCGCCTGCGCAATATCCCACGTTTCGGTGAAGCAATGCATCACGCCGCCGACAGCAGCAGCGCCCTCTTCCTGCATGATCCGCAGCGTATCCTGTGCGGCGGCGCGCGTGTGGACGATCAATGGCTTACCGGCAGCGCGCGCGGCCTGGATGTGCGTGCGAAACCGTTGCCGCTGCCATGCCATGTCGTCCAGCGTGCGGCCTTCGAGCCGGTAGTAATCCAACCCGGTTTCGCCAATCGCGACAACCTTCGGATCCTGCGCGAGCGAGACTAATTCGGTAACGTCCGGCTCGCGCGCGTGCTCGTGATCCGGATGCACGCCCACTGACGCGAAGATATGCGGATGCGCATGGGCGATCGCCAGCACGGACGGAAACGTCTCGAGATCGACGCTGACACACAGTGCATGGGTCACCGCATTGACGCGCATCTTTTCAAGCACGTCCGGCAGGCGCTGGGCCATTTCGTCGAAGTTGATGTGGCAATGTGAATCGATAAACATCGGTACCCCGCGTCGCCGCCGCGCGGCGCGCTATTGAAACTGACTGTACGCGCCAGCGGTAAGCCGGCGCCCGACGATGACGCCGTCGCGCTCCAAGACCCACAGCGGGCGCCAGTCCGAAGCATGTACGTCGAACCAGTCGTGCCGGCTGTCGATACTGACGGGCTCTAGGTCAGCAGTCACCTGCCTAAATGAAATCGCCGAATTATAAATCGCGACGATCGCCGGCAGATCGGCGCGTGTCGCGACGTGATAGGGCGCTTGCGTCATGAGTTGCTCCCGAACAGGCTTCGATAATGGATAAACAGCTCCTCGAAAACCAATCGGCCATTCAGCGGATGCTGCTCTACGGCCCGTTGTTGCGTAATCCGCTTCAGACACTGGGCGACCTGCAAAGGCGTGGCACCTCGTGCCACATGCTCGAGCGCGTTACGGTGCGCTGGGAAGTAGCGTGGCTCGCCGCTCGTTTGCATGGTCAGCACGTCATAGAGCCAGCGTTGCAGCCAGCCGAGCACTGACGGCACCGGCACCTTTTGCAGGGCTTCGCCGCAGGCGAATGCGTCGCACGCCGGGCCGGCCGCAAGTTGCTCGAGCGTGAAGCGCTTGAGCGGTGCATGCTCGTCGCGGGCAACGGCCAGCGCGGCCAATGGTGCGCCGCCGGCTTCCGCGAGCGCCCCCACCGGATCGTCAATGGACTGGCCACGGAGCCAGTCCGAGGCACTCGCCGCGTCGGGCGTCGCCAGCGGCCATTGCCTGCAGCGGCTCACGATGGTCGGCAGTAAACGCTCCACGTTCGCGCTCACAAGCAGGAACACCACGCCGGACGGCGGCTCCTCCAGCGTCTTGAGCAGTGCGTTGGCTGCCGCCACGTTCAGTGCCTCGGCTGGGAACAGTACCACCACGCGCCGGCCACCGCGGTGTGAGCCAATACTGCAGAAATCGAGTAGCGCCCTGACCTGCTCGATCCTAATCTCCTTGCTTGGCGCCTTAGATTTCTTGCCGCTCGCGCTTGCGCCACCGTCGTCGCCTGTGCGCTCACCGTTGGCATTCTTGCCGGTATCGCTGTCCGCTTGCAGCGGCGTGGCCTCGGCGGCGAGAGCCTCGGGGCAGACGAGCCTGAAATCCGGGTGGTTGCGTTGCAGGAACCAGGTGCATGCGGCGCACTGCCCGCACGCGCTGGCGTCATCACGAGGCTGTTCGCACAATAAGCTCTGCGCGAGTTCTCGAGCGAAGTCCACCTTGCCGATGCCGGCCTGCCCGTACAGCAATAGCGCGTGAGGCCAATGTTCGCGCAGGGCCTGGATCCGCGTCCAGTCGTCGTATTGCCATGGATACGGCATTTTTTATCGATTAAAGGGTGAGGAGAATGGCTTCGAGCTGTTCGCGCACTTCGGCGATCGAGCATGTTGCATCGACGATCGCAAATCGCGCCGGGGCCTGCGCGGTGCGGCGCAGGTATTCGGCACGGGTGCGCGCGAAGAACGCGTCTGACTCGCTCTCGAACTTATCAGGTGCGCGAGCCCCGCCACGCCTTGCACTGGCAGTTTCGGTCGGCACGTCGAACAGCACGGTGCGATCCGGTTGCAGCCCTGCCTGCACCCATTGCTCGAGTACCTGCAATTTGTCGATCGACAAGCCGCGCCCGCCGCCCTGGTAGGCGAATGTCGCATCCGTGAAGCGATCAGACAGCACCCAGTCGCCGCGGGCAAGCGTCGGCTCGATCACCGCGGCGATATGCTCGCGACGCGCCGCGAACATCAGCAATGCCTCCGTTTCCAGATGCATCGGCTGGCGCAGCAGGATGTCCCGCAGCGCCTCGCCCAGCGGCGTGCCACCCGGCTCGCGCGTGACGATGACACTGGCGCCCTGCCGTGCGGCACGCTCGGACAGCCGGTCGCAAAACCACGTCAGGTGAGTTGTCTTGCCAGCGCCGTCGATCCCTTCGAACGTGATGAACTTGCCGCGCGGCCGGGGCCCGTTTTGGCGACTGGTTGTAATATCCATCATGTCACTGGCCCCTGATGTACTTGTCGACGGCCTTGTTGTGATCGCCGAGATTGTCGGAAAAATGACTACTGCCGTCGCCGCGCGCGACGAAGTACAACGCGCTGCTGACAGCCGGGTGCAGCGCGGCTTCCAGCGACGCGTTGCCAGGCAGCGCGATTGGCGTGGGCGGAAGCCCGCCGCGCATATAGGTATTGTACGGGGTGTCAGTCTGCAAGTCCTGCTTGCGCAACCGGCCAGCGTACGATGTGCCAAGCCCGTAGATCACGGTCGGATCGGTTTGCAATGGCATCGACAGACGCAACCGGTTGACAAATACCGCAGCCACCAGCGGCCGGTCTTGTGCGAGGCCAGTCTCCTTCTCGACGATCGAGGCCATTTTCAGCGCATCGTAGGGTGTCGCATAGGGCAGCCCTAGCGCGCGCCCCTCCCATGCCTGCTGCACCCGTAGATGCATCAACCGGTATGCGCGGCGGTAAATGTCCAGGTCGCTGGTGTTCTTGTCGAACAGGTACGTATCTGGGAAGAACAGGCCCTCAGGCTCTTGCGCAGGCGCACCTTGCAGCGCCGGCATGTGGCGAGCGGGCGGCGATGCTGGCGGCGTGCCCGCCGCGTGTGGGTCGGTGGGTGCGACGTCGGCCAAGATCGCGCGCATCAATTGCGCGTCGCTGAGCGCAGCGGAATCATGGCGCAACGCCGGGTGCGCGTTAATCTCGTCGCGCATGCGGCGAAACGTCCAGCCCTCGATGATCGTGACGACGTACTGGTTCACGTCGCCGCGCGCCACCTTCTGCAATACGCCGTATGGCGTGACCCCGGCCGAAAACGCGTAATTGCCGGACTTCAATTGTGAGGACAGGCCCAGCACACGGGCCATCAGCACGAACAAGCGCGGCTCGATGGGCACGCCATCGCGGCGTAATTGGACGGCGACGCTGCGCAGGCTGCTGCGCGGCTTGATCGTGACATCGAGCGGCGAAGGCGTGATCTGAAGAGGTGTGCGAGCCCAATACCAAACGGCGCCACACGCCGCGACGACGGCGACTGTCGCGGCGGCCGCCGTGGCGAACAACACTTTCTTAAACAGGGACATGTGAAACAGGGCTGAACAAGACTCAATATAACACAATGAAGCTATTAAGCCGTATCCCGCGACGGTAGGTGGATTCGGCGGCTATGTTTGTGTTTGTACCTTTGGCGCGCCTACTATGAACACGTAAACTATGGATTGGTACACGGCAGTCCCTCATCTATGGCACAGGGTTTCAACGACGCACCAGTCGCTCCTTCCACTTCATCGATTTTACCGCCTTAAGTCCAGTACGAATTACCAAGATCGATTGAGTGCCTTATCGCAGGAAAGCACACAGTCTATACCATGCATTTTGCATAAATTCCATAATCTGCGAATCCCAACAATCTGCAGATCTGCTAGACATACAAGCATTGGCCAGGCGGCATGAGGCGAAGACTCACAGGTCAGCCCTCAGTGTATGCACTGTTCATAGTGGCTTTACGGACCGCAATTTTGTCCCAGAAGTCGATTAAACCCAATGTTTCGCCACATCAAAGTCATTAAATATAGAATACTCGTTCCGACAGTTTCAGCGAAAAGCGCTGGTCTCGTAGTCCTCGACAAAGGACAACAGAATTTCTAACTGTTTACCTTCTAGGGTGTTGGATGCAGAATCAACTTACCAGCGCGGCAATAGCTTTCAGCACTTCACTGTAATCTTGTTCAGTGTGAATCGGACGAATTTCTATCTTGTTAATCCAATTCCACCGTTGCGACAAAAAATGCGACGCGCTGACGATCATAGACCGTCATACATGCTCGCAGTGCGCGAAACACTACATCGCTTCGCGCCTGGAGACAGCATATAACGATTTCTACATTATAAAAATTCGCTACAGATCAACGTTTACCATGAACAACGGACCAGCAAGTGAGCCATGCGCAAAATCGAATCTCAGGAAAGCAACATACAGGACCTATCTGCCACTCGTGACAATACCAGCGTACCTTCGTCTCCAAAGGCTGTCGCGAAGCCGCATTCGCCGGTAGCGCAAGACTTAATTCAAGAAGCATTAATCCGCCATCCAAGCGTTCGCCTCGAACAAACAGCGTGCTATCACAGCGCAACGTCGCAACAACACAAGCGGTAGACAACACTGCACGGGGAAGCCGAGCAATCACGATAAGTGAACCGTTAGCTACAACAGGGCGAGTTTTAAATAGCAGATACTCCGCGCTTCTTGCTACGGGTAACCAAGGCATACCGGCCTCCGACCTATGCAGACGATCCAGCTTGGACCATGCAATCCGCTCCGCAGCCCAAGCTGAACAAGCCGCCTTTATTGTCAATACTATTGTTTCCTACGATCAGTTGGCCGACCTGCCAGCCGTGGTCCGCGCCATGGTAGACGGGCTTGAAAAAAATGATAACAAGAGAATTGCGCTTGTCGTGGGTGTCAATGCGCCTGAAAAAGATCAACAGGCCATGGAGCGTGCCATCGAAAAAGTATCCCAGTTAGTTGACAAGTATCCATTTTCTATCGCGTTGTTGCCAAATACATTTAGGAACAGAAAAAATGAAAAATTTCCTTACGGCAAGATGCGTAATGACGTCCTCCATTCCGCCGAAACAAAGGCATTAACCCAATATTTCATGGGCCAAAACCTGCATCCATATATCTCAGTGCAAGACTTCGATAGTAGTTCCCGACGGGTCGGTAATGATAATGGAAAACACGTCTTTCACACGATTGATAAGATGCTGAGCTTCGAACTAGAAGAAGGGATAGAGACGAAACCGGGCAAACAAGCTGCGGAAGCGTCCACACCAGCCCAAAAAACACGCGAGCAAGGCATGAACTTAGAGCACTCAGATGTTGGCCCCTCAAGTACGCAGAAAAAGGGGAAAGGCGGTTTGGCTTTTTTGCCGCTCATGATCGCCGGTGGCTACCGAGCAAACCGAGAGGGTTTGATTGCTCGTACCAGAGCAAGGCTGGATGCGGGCAATGTCGATGAGCGTCATTTAGAGAATCATGTGTCAACCAAAGTTTTGCCAAAGATTGAAGCAGATATGGCAGCTCGGCACGCTTATTCGCAGCTCGATCCACTGCTGCCCTATGCGCCCGAGCCAAATCTTTTTTTAGACGCTACCGCGGCTCTTGGCACGAGTCCTACTGGTCGTACGCTTCGATTTGGGGAGGGACGGTCTGAATTTACCGAAATGGCAAAAAATGTCAGTCGGTTTGCCGCCGACGAATTACAAACTCTTTTTTCAGCACGCCTTCTTTCAGGAGCAGCCGCGTTGGCTGCGGGAGGTAAAATGGAGACTGACCCAAGCATGCCGAGCACACCCAGGATGTTCGGACAAAATTGTCAATCGATTCGCAAAACAATCGGCATCCCTTTCGCGGCGTTAATATTTTAGTTGACTATGCCAAACTGAACGTCGAAACCGATCTTTCCAGGCTTGCTGCTACCACGTTTCAAGGAAAAAAATTTCCCCAAAATCACACCGGACTGACAACGGTCGTCGATCGTTTTTACAACACCAAACCCGACAAGCACGGCAGCAAAGCAAGTGATGCACAGAAGGATTTTGCTTCAATCCTTCCCCGAATCAATCTAGCCGCCCCTAAGCTTGACATTAAAGTCAAAATTGGAAAAAAATGAGTGAAGCGCTATCGGTGCCTTACGACAAGCCTTTTTCTGGGATGCACTATGGCATTCAAGAGGAAAAACACCGATCGTTCTTGTATCAAGTCGCCATCGAAGAGACGCGTAGAACGTTTGTTGATAAATCGACTATCGCAGGTCTGAAATGTATAGATTCTACCAAAGTCCTCGACAGGTTAGAAAAAATACTTTTCAGCGGTAGAATATGGAAGAAGTTTGGTCATGACTTATTAGAGCATGTTATGCGCTTTTCTCAATGGGTACAGCATAAGTGCGTTCGACAGTGAATTGTCCATGCGATGGCCGTTGAAGTTAAATTTAACTCGCCTAGACCAACTCAGACATCATGGGCCCACTAGCATTCGGCAAGTGCGACAAAAAGCGTTTAAAAGTGCTTAAATGCCGCTAGAACAACTTAAGTAGAAAAAATAATAAGCATACCTTAAAATATTTACAGCAGATCTGAGCGCAATTTGTCATTTTAAATATAAAAAATATGGAAAATAGCAAAATTGTATTAATATAGATAAATTTTCATCGATGGCAAAATTTCAATGAACCGTGAACGTGCCTGCTCAGAGAATCGATTGCGCTTTATAAATGACATAATGCTGTCCACGGCAATTCTCCAATTATCCTCTCTTAATGAAGATGTCACGCCCATCGCTTTAATTTCGTTAAGAAATTCAAATAATTTCGCCTCTTCAGTGCCATCCAGCAAACCTAACGCTCGCTGCCACACTCGCTTTGCGAGCATGTCATCCATATGAAAGACACGATCGAGCAGCCCGCTCGCCGCTTGCACGCGCTGCGCAAGTGGCACACGCTCAAGACCAAACTCCAACAGCTGAAATTCTTCAGCATAGCGATCTAATGGCAACACAGTAAATCCAGCCGGCAAGCGGTATAGCGCAATCCCCCATTGTTCATCCGGCAGTGACATCGCCAAGTTGCGCATCTCCGCATAGCGGATAGATTGCTCTGTTTCTGGCAGCGCCAATACAGCAGCCGCCATCGCACCAACCGGTGCGCCTTGATGAGACGGAGACAGCTGTAGCACTCGTTCTCGTAATATCGCATACAGCTCGGAGGTTTTTGTGCTTGGATAGCCGTTAGCCTCATCGAAATCGCACAGCATCGTCGATAACACTGTAATTATCTCAGCTTGCCGAGCGTCGCCCAAATAGGGAAGCTGGGCTAGAAGTGCCTCGTAGCCTTCAAGGTATTCAGGTGCACCACCCGGGAAACAGGTAAGCTGATCTGCAAGCTCTGGCCAAACGTTTTCGTCATCCGGCCTACGTTTTTGTGCCATTGCCATAACAAAGTCGAATAATTCGAATTGTTCGTCGTCGGGAAAGCTGCTCAGCATGGCAGTCATTGCCTTTTGTATCTGCACCCCTTCTTTCGGGATGCGATCCGCAGCCATGAACAATCGCTTAAAGGCCTCAGCTTGGTCGGCTTCCGGCAGCGCTTGCAGACGCTGGCGCAACGCTTCAATTGGTTCAATGTGCTGCGCCGGCTCGCTGAGCGTGCCGTCCATCTCCTCGAGCAGCTTTTCGACTGACGCGAGGCTCACGGCCTGGCTCGCCCGTTGCCAATAGCTGTAGATTCGCCGCCGGCTTTGCATTGCATGATAAGTACGACGATCAACTGTTGAAAAATTTTTCACATCTTGAACGGGCACGTTGTCACCGATTCGCGCAATCAATTCGAGCGGCAGCTCGTAGTACGTCGTGGGCCGCTTGACCGGTAGGTCAACTAAAATGCCGCTTGGCGGTTTCAGTGGCGCGGTGGGTTGCGGGTAGGCTTTCGACGCACAGATAAAGGCGCGGGAGTCGTTTAAAGCGGCATTCAAATCGAAGTCCATCGGTCAGCTCAGTAATATATAGACGCAATGGGAAGCGATGCAGTGCAGCAGGTTAACCGAAAGCAGGCAGATTAGCAGATTAATACGCAGCGATTTCTACGCTTTTGGCGGATAACGTGATGTCAATGCGCAATCGTTGGCCGCTGTGCAACGGGATCCACAATGAAGTCGAGGCTCCACGTATCATTGGCCGCAGTCGCTTTTACTTGCAGCCTGATTTGTCTGGGCGCGTCGCGTGTGGTTCGGCTTGTATCGAAGCGGTAACCCTTGCCCGCGGCACAGTCTGTACACCACCTTCCTGCTGACCGGGTCCTCTCTCGCTGCAGAAGCACGTGAATTTTGCAGTAGCCGTAACGCACACGGCTCATCGCGGTCTCTCGTATGCGCTGGCGCATAGCCGTGTACGAGAATGTTCACACGCCTAATGTGACATGTTATTGGCAAGCATTGTCGATATGACTAGGTAGATTGCCATACAATCGGTAAATTCAGTTGTTTCTCGCCACAGTAGGCGGGCTCAGCCGTCATGCCTGTATCTTTGATGTGGCCAGGGCTTGGTCCCTTTTCTCCACCCCATCGTTTTCACCGCCCAAGTATCCTCAAATACGCGTACTGATCCACCTGTGTGTACTCTAAATGTGAGCAACCGATGCCAACAATGGGAAGCGCTGTTGCGTCAGTGGCAACCGACTGTCTCTGGCCGTACTGCACATACGTAGCGCTGAAGCGCGTGCAGCTTGTCTATCCCACTGTTCGTCGGCTGCGACGCCACCGCCCGCGTCGCTAATTGCGACATTGGCATTGTGTATGTTACTGCCTGGGTGTGATGCGTTTAGAAAAACCAGTGTTTGAGGTACCTGTATGTGCCCGTCCATTAGCGTGAAAGCGCCATGTGATGCTGCCGCCTTGTGGACCTATACTGGACGTGCTCATAAGCCTAGGGTCATCCACCTACTTAATTGCATAAATAACTTTTTCTGGCTTCCGTTGTGAGCTTGCAATTGTAACATCAATTAATTTTACTTTGGAAAAACCTACACTGGCGACCCGTGCTGCAATATCATTAAGCGAATGATGCCAAAAAGCAGGTGCCGATTTTGCTCCACCTATCCGGCTATCATGATACTCAGGCTCACCAATAAAAACGATACTCTTGCCATTTGAATAAGCAATTTGTTGAGTATTTTTTATGTCGTATAGAGGAACGCTAAAAATTAAGGCCCCACCTTTGCGCAAAACACGTAAACATTCTTTGTATCCCTTTATATCATTTGGCACATGCTCAAATACTTGATTGGACGTAACGAGATCAATACTATTATCATCAAAAGTTAAATTTTGCACATCTTGATTCAAGTATCCATTAACCATCTCACCCAATTTATGATCAGGAAAAAATTCACTGGAAATTACTGTATCAAAGTTTTTTTCTAGCCAATGAAGCGTGCTACCGTAAATAGATAACTCATAGGCGATACGGCCTGAATATTCACCACCGCAGTGAGATTTGACGACTGGAATAAGAGATAAATTGGTGATGTTTGCCATGCATTTTAAGCATCTTGTCATAAAAGGACTTGGCTTTATAGAAACAAATATGCTTCGCCCGCATAGAGGGCAGTCACCAAGGGAGAATTTCCACTTATAAGGCGCATCCGCCCAACCCAAATAACGGATTATTGAAGTTAGTCGTTTTGGCAGAATTTCTGAAATTTTTCTTGGCATCATTCTCGTTTCCTTGGTTTTCTCTAAATTATGCAAACTAAATTTTTTCACGCCATTCATTGCAATCAATATTTTACATAAAATTACTATTATTCAAGATGGATTTGTATTCATCGGTTGCATATGCTCGGCTCAAATCTTAATACACACTAAAAGCGCAACGCTGATTGGCCGGGCTTTCTCACCACTGTCGCCATTTACTACGATCGTGTGAGAATGATTTCCAGCGTCGCCAATGCCAACGTTGTGGGTGTGATTGTTGGCATCAATGATGCCATATTCCACAGGGCCGGGTAGGCGGTACGAGACACACCTGATTTGTAGTCAACTTGTCCACGTACGCCTGATGCGGGAAGCCAGGCAAAGGCATAGCTCGCCACGATCATCGTACAGCCTCTGCAAATGCACCTGTTTTCTAGACAAAGGGGCTTGCGCATCGCCCAACCTTGCACGATACTTGTATCATCCTGTCCAAAGAGCATAGCGCCATGGCCCTTTCAATTCGACTGCCCGGCGATGTGGAAGCCCGGCTGAAGAACCTGGCCGAACTGACCGGGCGTACCAAGAGCTTTTACATCACCGAGGCGATCTGCGAACATCTCGACGACCTCGAAGATTTGTACCTGGCTGAGCATGAGCTTGAAGCGATACGTGCGGGAAAATCCGAAACCGCACCGCTCGAAGAAGTGATGAAACACTATGGCATGGAAGGTTGAGCTATCAAGTCTGGCACGCAAAAACCTTAAGGAACTTAACCCGCAACATGCTCGCCGTATTCTGGCCTTCCTACATGAGCGTGTGTCCGTACTGGACGACCCTCGCAGCATTGGCGAAGCCCTCAAAGGTTCGCGCTTGAGGGCTTTCTGGAAATACCGTGTCGGGGATTGCAGAATTATTGCTAATATCGAGGACAGCGCTTTGCGCATTCTCGTTGTTCGAATCGGAAACCGCCGCGAGGTGTACCGATGAGCAGCAAAGCGAATCAAAGTTTCAGACCTGCTCCCGATCCCGCACCAAGCGATGTGAGGCCGCATACGCACTCTCCCGCACCCGGCGCACGGCTTTAAAAAACCCATGCGCGAGTAGAACGGATTTATCGCCGCAAACCTGAGCGCGTCAGACCGCTGCGATAATCAATCTATGGCGCATGGCCCATTCTATGGCACAAGGCATCTAGTCCGGGATGGCTGAAAGCCTTGCTGGACGTGCCATTGGCGAGCATCGCCAATATAGCCATAAAGCATATAATACCTGCTTGCCTAAGCCAAAGTCAGAATGGACAACGCAGCTTGAACATGAACACATCCTCTAAGGTTACCGGGCCAGGTGATGGCGATGCCGGTCGTGACGCCAACGCGCTGGCGCGCGTGGACACCGACGCGTTCACCGCGCTTCACGCTGAACGAGGCGCTTATATGGTGCTCGACCAGTTCAGCGTGATAGACGTGCACGGTGACGACGCAGCCAGCTTCCTGCACGGCCAACTGACCAACGATATTCAAACGCTGGAAGCAGGCAGTGTGCGGCTGGCCGGCTTCTGCTCGCCCAAGGGGCGGCTGCTCGCCACGCTACTGGTTTGGCGTGCTGGCGACGCGGTGCGCATGCTGGTTTCCGCGGACCTGGCTGCGCCGCTTCAGAAGCGATTGTCGATGTTCGTGCTGCGCGCCAAGGCGCGGCTGACCAACACCACCGACGACCTTGCCGTGGTCGGCTTTGCCGGCGACGTGCGGGCCGCGCTATCGCAGTGCTTCGAGGCATTGCCCGACGGTGTACACGTCAAGATTGACACGGCCTGCGGGGAATTGATCCGCGTGCCGGATGCGAACGGCGTGCCACGTTTCTTGTGGGTCGGGCCGAGGGCCGCAGTCGATGCGAAGCTTGCCGCACTGAATGCGACGCATCGCGCGCGACGGGCCGTCCCCGCACTGTGGGACTGGCTTGATATCCGCGCGGGCGAGCCGCGTGTGAATGCCGCGACGAGCGAGCAGTTCGTGCCGCAAATGATTAAATTTCGAACTCGTCGGTGGCATCAACTTTCGCAAGGGCTGCTATCCTGGGCAGGAAGTGGTCGCCCGTTCTCAGTATCGCGGCACGATCAAGCGCCGCACGGTGCTGGCGCACACCGCGCAGGCGCACGCCGGCGTCGAGGTGTTTCATTCGGAGGACCCTAACCAACCGTGCGGGATGGTCGTCAATGCCGCCGCGGCCCCCGAGGGCGGTGTCGATTGCCTGGTCCAGCTCAAGCTTGGCGCACTCGATACCGGTTCAGTCCACGTCGGGTCCCCCCACGGCCCGACGCTGGCGTTCCTCCCCCTGCCGTACCCGTTGCCGGCGCAAACGCCTTGAGCGGCCCGTCGCAGCGGCAAACGGACTGCGGTCCATGTCGGGCGCCGTCGCGATGTGTCTGATCGTATTCGACTGGCGCCCCGATGTCCACGCAGACGGCGCGGCGCTGCTCACGTTGGCCGCGCATCGAAGCCGAGCGTCTCAACGACGTAGCGGCACTTGTCCGCGCCTCCCGCGATGCCGATTGCGCGTGCGCCGCTCAGCTTGGCCAACTGGCCGACGACACTGCCGACTGCGCCGCTGGCCGCGCTGACCACCACTGTGCTGCCCGGTTGGGGCGCAATGATCCGGTTCAGCCCGTACCAGGCGGTGACGCCCGGCATGCCGACCGGGCCGAGATAGGCGGACAATGGCACGCGCGTGTCGTCGATCTTTTCCATGCCAGTGCCATCCGACGTGCCATATTCCTGCCAGCCGAACTTCGCCAGCACCTTGTCACCGACGTGCCATTGCGGATGGGTCGATTCCACGACCTCGCCGACCGTGCCGCCGAGCATGACCTGGTCCAGCGGCTGCGGCAGCGCGTACGATTTCGCGTCGCTCATGCGGCCGCGCATGTACGGATCGAGAGACAGGTAGTGATTGCGCACGCGAACTTGGCCAGGCGCGAGAAATTCCAGCGGGGTTTGCACGAGCCGGAAATTCTCGTGCGACGGCTCTGCGGCCGGACGCGACACCAGCCAAATCTGGCGATTCACTGCTGCTGGATTTGATGCACTCGTGATCTTTGTCCTGGATGGGTGAAAGTCAGTCGTGCGCCGGCGCCGGGTCGGCGTCCGGCACAGCCGGTTGCGGCACCACCCGCTGGTGGGTGATCTCACGACCCACGGCCAATGCGCTCAGGTACTTGAACGTGCCCAGCGCCTTGGCAACGAAGCGTCCGTCGCTATCGTGCACCTCACCCTCACAATAAGCCATCGTCGCGGAGCGGTGCAGCACCCGCGCCCGGGCCCGAAGTTCGCCACGTCCAGGTTGCATGAAGTTGGTCTTCATCTCGACGGTGACCACGCCCGCGCCGCTGCTCAACGAGCGCGCGGCCAGTGCTAGGCCCGCGTCGAGCAGCGTCATTATCACGCCGCCGTGCGCGACGTCCCATGTATTCAAATGCAACGCTGTGAGCGGCAGTACCATCTCGCTGCGCCCGTGCGCCGCATGGACGAGCCGCACGCCCAGATGGTCTGCGAATGGACTGCTCAGCGCTTGCACCGCGGCCGGCGGTGTGTCGTTCGCTACGGGCACGGCATCAGGCTGTATATCAAGCTTCATAGTCAATGCACTGCCGCGCGTCGCGCACACTCGCCACAAACGCCTTGATTTTCTCGTGCTCGGGATGCACTGCGTAGGCTTCAAGCGCGGCCTTGTTATCGAACTCGGACACGAGTACCACATCATAGGTCGCCTCGAGCCCCGGCGTCGCGACGCCGACCTCGAAGCGGCGAATGCCGGGCACGATGTTCCGACAGCCTTCGAGCAGCGCTTTCAGCCGGACTGCGTTCGTTGCGCGGTCCGCACCTTCGGCTTGCTCCTTCAATTTCCACATGACAATATGTTTCAGCACATCTGCCTCCTTGAACGCTGATCCGACAATTGAACCCGTATTGCATCACGACGCGGTGATCATCGCGTCGCGGGGGCGGACCAGCAAGCCCGCCATTTTGCCTCTGATCGGCGTTTCTGTCGCATGCCGCCGCGCGGCGGCCGCGTGACCGTCATCGTGCATTGGTGGCCCGTCGATGCGCTAGGACACGATTTTGACATCGCCGACATGCCGCGCTATATGCGCGATCAACGACGAGATCCACAACGAACTATCCGCCACCTAAACGCACTATCTGTCATCTGGCACAGCAACGGTGCGCATCGGGCGTTTCCTGATGTGTTTCGATTCATCAGTACAAACGTGGGCGACGGCATTGTCGTGCCCACAGCTCGCCAGGGATCGGCAAGCGGGCGAGGGACGATCTACAATAGAGGCTAATACGACACCGGAGCGCTCATGGCGTTTTCCCAAAGCGGCACCGTTGTTCACGAACAGCCGGCATTTGCGGGCGCAATCGATCTGAATCGGCCCGGCGCGTTCTCCCAACTCGGCACGCAGTTCCTCACGCGGCAAAGCGCCACGCCGTTGCCTGATCCGTATGTGGTCGCTGTTTCCACCGACCTCGCGCACGAACTCGGCTTGGGCGCCACGGCACTGACCGATCCCGCGTTCGCTGACTACTTCTGCGGTAATCTGACGCAATACCTGGAGCACGCGGCGTTGCCCTTCGCCAGCGTGTATTCTGGCCACCAGTTCGGCGTCTGGGCCGGCCAACTCGGCGACGGACGCGCGTTGACGCTCGGCGAGACCGAGCATCGCGGACAGCGCCAGGAAATACAGATCAAGGGCGGTGGTCGGACCCCCTACTCACGCACGGGCGATGGCCGGGCGGTGCTGCGCTCGTCGATCCGCGAATTCCTGTGCTCGGAGGCGATGCACTGTCTCGGCATTCCGACCACGCGCGCGTTGTGTGTGATCGGCTCGGACACACCAGTCTACCGCGAGACGGTAGAAACGGCGGCGGTCACGACGCGTGTCGCGCCGACATTCATTCGGTTTGGCCATTTCGAGCACTTTTATTCGACTGGACAAGTGGAGGCGTTGCGTCGGCTCGCAGACCATGTGATCGAGCGTGAATTCCCGTCTTGCCGCGACGCGCAGGATCCCTATCTCGCATTGCTGACGGCCGTCTGCGAGCGCACGGCTGCGTTGATAGCGCATTGGCAGGCGGTGGGTTTCTGCCATGGCGTAATGAATACGGACAACATGTCGATCATTGGACTGACGATCGACTATGGGCCGTTCGGCTTCATCGACGGCTTCGACGCAAACCATATCTGCAACCACTCTGACACGTCCGGGCGATATGCGTACCAGCAACAGCCGCACGTGGGCCGCTGGAATCTGATTTGTCTGGCGCAGGCGCTCGTGCCACTGATCGGCGCACACCGGGGCACGGCCGGGGATGAGCGTGCGATCGCGGATGCACGCGATGCACTGCAAGGGTACCAGGCTCACTTCGGCCCGGCACTGGAGGCGCGCTTCCGTGCCAAGCTGGGACTGGCCACGGCCGAGCCGGACGATGTCGCGTTAATTAATCGTCTGTTGGCGCTCATGCACGCGAACCACGCGGATTTCACATTGACCTTCCGGCGCATGGCCGGTGTGTGTCAGCACGATGCTTCCGGTGACGCACCCGTGCGTGACTTGTTCGTCGATCGCGCGGCGTTCGATGCATGGGCGGCCACTTATCGACAGCGCCTGAAAACCGAGCCCGCAGACGACGCGACGCGTCGCGCAGCAATGAACCGCGTCAATCCGAAATACGTGCTACGCAACCATCTGGCTGAGCAGGCGGTCCGTGCAGCGAACGGAAAGGACTTCACCGAAATTGCACGGCTATTGCAGGTCTTGTCGCGCCCGTTCGACGAGCAACCCGAGTATGAGGCATACGCGGCTTTGCCGCCGGATTGGGCCGCCTCGCTTTCGGTGAGCTGTTCATCCTGAGCGGCTGCCGCGTCATGCGCGCAACTGCAGCTGCGGCAGCCGCACCGGTAACAGCGCCACGATCCGCGTGGTCGTCACTGGCAAGCGTGTCCACGCTCATTTATTAGCAGGAAGCTTCCATCATGGCTGATATCCCTCACCCTTCCCGTCCAACAGACCCAGCACACCCGGCCACGTCTGACACGGCAGGCGAGCCGCTCGCCGCGGCGGCGCCGCAGCATACGGTGCATAAGTCCGAGGCCGAGTGGCGCGAGCAACTCGCGCCGATAGCTTACGAAGTCACCCGCCGCGCGGCAACCGAGCGTCCGTTCACCGGCGAGTACTGGGATCACTGGGAACGCGGCGTCTATCATTGTGTTTGCTGCGGCACACCGCTGTTCGAATCATCAACGAAATTCGATGCAGGCTGCGGGTGGCCCAGCTACTTCAAGCCGATCCATGGCGAAGTCATGACTGAGAAGACGGACCGCTCGCATGGCATGCTGCGCGTCGAGGTGCGTTGCAAGGTGTGCGACGCGCACCTCGGGCACGTGTTCAACGACGGCCCCGCGCCCACCGGGCTGCGCTATTGCATCAACTCGGCTGCGTTACAATTCGACCCCAGCTAAACCGATGCCCGTTTGCCACAACCGCCACCATGAAACTCCTGTTTGACCTGCTACCGATCGCGCTTTTTTTCATTGCCTTTAAAGTATGGAACATCTATGTCGCGACCGGCGTGGCGATTGCCGCCGTGCTGGTGCAGGTGGCGTGGTCGGCGTTTCGCCATCGGCGCGTCGACCCGATGCTATGGGTGAGCCTGGCCATCGTCGTCGTATTTGGTGGTGCGACCCTGGTGCTGCATAACGACACGTTTATCAAGTGGAAGCCGACCGTGCTGTACTGGGCATTCTCGCTGGCGATGCTGTTTTCGCAATTTGTGCTGCGCAAGAACCTGATCCAGAAGGCCATGAGCGCGCAAATCAAGCTGCCCTCACCGGTCTGGGACCAGCTCAACGTTGCCTGGGCGCTGTTCTTCGCGGCGCTGGGTATCGCCAACCTGTTCGTCGCGTACCGGTTCTCGACCGATACCTGGGTCGACTTTAAGCTGTTCGGCACGACTGGCGCGATGCTTGTGTTCATCGTCGCGCAGAGCCTATGGCTCGCCCGGCACATGAAGGAAGAATAAGCCAATGACCGATGCATTCCTGACCACCTCGGCCGAGCAGCGCATCGCGCTGATCCGCGAGCGCCTGGGCGCCGCCCTGTCGCCGCTTGCGCTGGAGGTCCGCGACGACAGCGCACAGCATGCCGGACATGCCGGTGCGGCCGCCGGCGGCCACTATACGGTGACCATCGTTGCGGCCGCATTCGACAGCCGTACCCGGGTGGCCCGGCACCGGCTGGTGTATGATGCGCTCTCTGATGCGATGCAGCGCGGCATCCATGCGCTGTCGATCCATGCATACACGCCAGAAGAATTCCATTCGTCTCCCCGTTAGGATGTTCTGATGATCTTGAGAAAAGCCCGCTTGTGGGCCGCGCTCGCAGGTTGCGTGGCGGCACCCGCATTTGCCCAAAACATTGCCGTGGTTAATGGCACACCGATACCGAAAGCACGTGCCGACGCGCTGGTCAAGGAGCTGACGCGCCAAGGGCAACAGGACTCGCCGCAGCTGCAGGTGATGGTTCGCGAGGAGCTGGTCAATCGCGAGTTGCTGATGGAGGAAGCGCTGCGGCGTGGCATCGCAAACCGGCCCGACGTGAAAGCGCAGATTGCGCTGGCCGACCAGAGCGTTGTGATCCGCGCGCTGATCGACGATTTCCTGAAGAACAACAAGCCCAGCGACGACGAAATCAAGGCGCGCTATGAGCAGTTGATCAAGCAGGCCGGTGGCGGTAATGAGCTACACTTGCATCACATTCTGGTGCCGGACGAGCAGCAGGCGAAGGAGCTGATCGCCAAGATCAAGGCGGGTGCGAGCTTCGAGGACCTCGCGAAGCAACATTCGAAGGATCCGGGCTCGGCCAAGAACGGCGGAGACCTGGACTGGGCGAACCCGCAAAGCTATGTCCCCGAGTTCGCGGACGCAGCGGGCAAGCTGAAAAAGGGCGAGGTGACGTCAACGCCCGTTCATACGCAGTTCGGCTGGCATATCATCCGGCTCGACGACTCGCGCGCGATCCAGCCGCCGCCGCTGGACCAGGTCAAGGCGCAGGTTGCGCAACAGCTGACGCAGGAAAAGCTGCAGCAATTCAACGCCGAATTGCACAAGAACGCAAAGATTCAGTAATACGCGGTCCAGTAATACACAAAAGGCGCCGCCATGCCCGCGGCAGCGCATCCCAGCCTGCAAATGGCCGCCTAGTAGGCGGCCATTTGTCTATTCAACACCCCGTAACAAAGCGGCCGGCGCGCCGCGCGCGCGGCCAAGCGTGGTCAACCGACCCAGCGCCGCGCGTTGCGGTACAGTCGCAGCCACGGACTTGCCTCGCCCCACTCTTGCGGATGCCAGCTCATTTGCACGGTCCGATGTACGCGCTCGGTATGCGGCATCAGGACGGTGAAGCGTCCGTCCGGGGTGGTCACCGACGTAATGCCCTGCGGCGAGCCGTTCGGATTGAATGGGTAGCGCTCGGTTACCACACCGTGATGGTCGATATAGCGCATCGCGACCTGTACGCTCGACAGATCTCCTTGTTGCGAAAAGTCCGCATAGCCTTCGCCGTGCGCCACAGCAACAGGCAGTCGAGAGCCCTCGAGCCCGGCAAAGAAAATCGATGGCGATTTTTCAATCTGCACAAATGAAAAACGTGCCTCGAACTTCTCGGAGCGGTTGCGCACGAAGCGCGGCCATGCTTGCGCACCGGGAATCATCGACGCGAGGCTGCTCATCATCTGGCAGCCATTGCAGATGCCGAGCGCAAACGTATCGGGCCGCGCAAAGAACGTGGCAAACATATCCGTCAAGCGTGCATTGAAGCGAATCGTCTTCGCCCAGCCCTCGCCGGCGCCCAGCACGTCGCCGTACGAGAACCCGCCGCACGCTACCGCACCGGCAAATTGTGAGAGATCGGCGCGACCCTCGATGAGGTCGCTCATATGCACGTCGTGCGCGTCAAAGCCAGCGCGGTCGAACGCGTAAGCGGTTTCCAGATGCGAGTTCACACCTTGTTCGCGCAGAACGGCCACGCGTGGCCGCTTGCCGCTCGAGATGAACGGCGCCGTTACGTCCTCTTGCGGATCGAACGTCAGGTGCGGCACGATGCCCGGGTCTGACGCATCGCTCAACGCCTCATACTCGGCGTCCGCGCACGCGGGGTTGTCGCGCAGCCGCGAAATGCGCCAGCTGACTTCGCTCCAGACCCGGTGCAGCTCGGCGCGGGGTGCCTCGTAGATCTTCTTCGCGTCGCGATAGATCTCGATCACATCGCGCTCGTTCAGCTTGCCAATCACGTGGCTCGCGCCCGATAGACCGAATTCGCGCAGCGTCGCCAGCACGCGATCGCGCTCGACGGCGCGCACCTGCAGCACCGCGCCGAGCTCTTCACAGAACAACGCACGCAGCGTCAAGTCGTCACGGCGTCCAGCCGTCTGGCGCGCCCAGTCCTTCGCGTCACCATAGTCGAACTCGTGCCCCTGCTCGAGCGTGAGCATATCCACGTTCAGTGACACGCCGACGTGACCGGCAAAGGCCATCTCCGCTACCGTCGCAAACAGGCCGCCATCGGAGCGGTCATGATACGCGAGCAGCTGGCCGTCTCGGTTGAGCGACTGAATCGCGTTGAAGAAGCGCTTCAGGTCTTGTGCATCGTCCACGTCCGGCACGCTGTCGCCGACCTGTTGCGTAACCTGTGCGAGGATGCTGCCGCCGAGACGGTTGCGGCCGCGGCCCAGATCGACCAGGATCAGCACCGAGTCGCCGACGTCGGCTACGCTGCGCAACTGCGGCGTCAGATGGCCGCGCACGTCTTCCACGGGCGCAAATGCGGAAACGATCAACGACACCGGCGCGACGACCTCTTTGTCAACGCCGTCCTCGCGCCACTGCGTGCGCATCGACAACGAGTCCTTGCCAACTGGAATGTCAATGCCCAACGCCGGACACAACTCCATGCCAATCGCCTTGACGGTGTCGAACAATGCCGCGTCCTCGCCGACACTGCCGCATGCGGCCATCCAGTTCGCCGACAGTTTCAGGCGATCCAGCGACGCGATTGGCGCAGCAGCGAGGTTCGTAATCGCTTCGCCAACAGCCATCCGTCCCGAGGCCGGCGCATCGATCACCGCGAGCGGCGTGCGTTCGGCCATCGTCATCGCTTCGCCACGGAAACCGGCATAGTCCATCGCGGTAATCGCGCAGTCGGCCACCGGCACCTGCCAAGGGCCGACCATCTGGTCGCGTACGGACAGACCGCCGACCGTGCGGTCGCCGATCGTAATCAGGAAGGACTTGCTTGCGACAGTCGGGTGCCTCAGTACCTGCGCGGCCACTTCCGACAGGTTCAAGCCAGTGACCTCTACCGGTGCGAACGAGCGATGCTCGCGCGTGACGTCGCGATGCATCCGCGGCGCGTTGCCGAGCAGCACGTCCATTGGCATGTTGACCGGCATGCGTGCTGGGTCGGCGGTGTCGGCCACGGCATCGTCGATCAACTGCAACTGGCGTTCGTCGGTCGCGACGCCGACCACCGCCATCGGGCAGCGTTCACGCCGGCAAATCGCCTCGAACGCGGGCAGGTCATTGGCCGCGATTGCAAGCACGTACCGTTCCTGCGCCTCGTTCGACCAGATCTCGCGCGGCGACAACCCACTCTCCTCGAGCGGCACGCGCCGCAATTCAAAGCGTGCCCCCTTGCCAGCGCCGTCAACGATCTCCGGAAACGCGTTGGACAAGCCGCCCGCGCCGACGTCGTGGATCGACAAGATTGGATTGTCGTCCCCGCGTTGCCAGCACGCGTTGATGACTTCCTGCGCACGGCGCTGGATCTCCGGGTTGCCTCGCTGCACCGAATCGAAATCGAGCTCGGCGGTGTTGGCTCCGGTGGCCATCGAACTGGCGGCGCCGCCGCCCATGCCAATGCGCATGCCGGGGCCGCCGATTTGCACCAGCAGCGCGCCGGCCGGCACATCGTGCTTGTGCGTATGCGCGTGCGAGATATTACCGATGCCGCCGGCGATCATGATCGGCTTGTGGTAGCCGCGCACGCGCCCGCCGACGTTCTGCTCGTAGACGCGGAAATAGCCGCCCAGATTGGGCCGGCCGAACTCGTTGTTGAACGCGGCGCCGCCGATCGGCCCGTCGATCATAATCTGCAGCGGCGACGCAATGCGCTCGGGCCGGCCATAGCGGCCGGCGGCGTCATCGGGACGGCGCTCGGCAAGCGGCTGTGTGGCGTCGCGCGCGTTTTCCCACGCTTCAATTGCGTCTGGCAACTCCAGATTGGACACCGAGAAGCCGGTCAGCCCGGCCTTGGGCCGCGCGCCGCGTCCGGTTGCACCCTCGTCGCGGATCTCGCCGCCGGCGCCCGTCGCCGCCCCCGGGAATGGCGAAATCGCCGTCGGGTGATTGTGTGTCTCAACCTTCATCAGCGTGTGCGTCAGCGCCTGCACCGGCGCATAGCGCTGCGTGTCGCCGCTGGCAAACCAGCACTGCGCGAGGCCGCCCTCCATCACCGCGGCATTATCCGAATACGCGACGATCGTGCGTTGGCCGCTGAGCCGGTGCGTGTTCTTGATCATCTGAAACAGCGACAGGTCCTGGGGCTGGCCGTCGATCGTCCACTGCGCGTTGAAGATCTTGTGCCGGCAATGCTCGCTGTTGGCCTGCGCGAACATCATCAGCTCCACGTCCGTCGGATTACGCGTAAGCTTCGTGAACGCCTCGACCAGATAATCGATCTCGTCGTCGGCAAGCGCGAGTCCGAGCGCGGCGTTTGCCGCCACCAGCGCGGCCCGTCCCTGCCCGATCACGTCCACCGACTGCAGCGGCTTGCCGGGTAGCGTGTCGAACAGCTGGCGCGCCTCGTCAACGGTGGCTACCACGCTTTCGGTCATCCGGTCGTGCAGCACTGCCGCGATCTGAGCCCGGGCCGCGCTGTTCAACGTCTTTTTCGTGCCGAGCAGCCCGGACAGGCCGCTCTTGAGCATCACCGCGTACTCAATGCCGCGCTCGATACGGTGCACGTTGTCCAGTCCGCAGTGCCGGGCAATATCGGTGGCCTTCGACGCCCATGGCGAAATCGTGCCGAGCCGCGGAATCACCAGGAAAGTTTCGCCGCCGTCATCGGTCGGCGCCGGCTCACCGTACTCGAGCAACGCGGTGAGCCGCGCCGTGTCGGCATCGTCAAGCCCAGCATGCGCATGAACGAAATGGACGTAGCGTGCACGCACGCCGGCCACGGCCGGTTCGATGGCCTGCAGGGTTTGCAAGAGGCGGTTCTGACGGAAATCGGACAGTGCCGAAGCGCCGGGGAAGCACGAGAAGTGAGCCATGGGGCGTTGCATCGAAGGTTGCTGATCGTCTTGTCGACCAAAGCACGCTGCGCGGTATGCCGGGCGGCATGGCGCCACGCGCCGGGGAAACCACAATTATACCGCGCTGCGCCCGCCGGCCACGACAGCGATCGCGGCCGGCGGTACCAATGCTATGTGCGCCGGTCCGCACTCTGTTGGCATTGGTGGGTCCCAGACGCCGCGCATTTGCGCAGCGCTAAACTGGAGCGACATGGTGCTGCTGTCGCCCGACAGGCTGCCGCTGGTCGGCGCGATAGCCCACCCGCGGGTGTTCGTCAATTGCGCGTACGGCCCTGTCGCCTGGGCGCTGTCGCATAGCTCTGCTACAGTGATAGCAGACCTCGTGTCGGGGAAACCGCCGGCTTTGTCGGCTGCGCCGCTAGCGGCGCTCTCGCCTGGACGATTCGCCGGCTAGCGGCGCTGACGGCCAGTTCGGGCGCTCGCGCGGCAACACCTGCCCCCGTTGCTCATTAAAGGCCTTGCATGACCGACCCTGTTCTGTCCGCCGCCGGACGCAGCGCACGCACTGCACCGCCAATCGATGCGCGCGATCGTGCGGTGCCACTGTACGACGTGGCTTCGCTGCGCCAGATCGAAGCGCAGGCCACCCGCTCCCTGCCCGCTCGCACGTTAATGGCGCGTGCCGGCCGTGCGGCCGCAGCCGTGCTGCTCGACAATGAGGTGCCGGTGCACGCCGCGTGGATCGCAGTGGGGCCTGGCAATAACGGTGGCGATGCATTGGTTGCCGCGTGTGAGTTGCGTCGCGCCGGCGTACGCGTGCATGCGTGCATGCCACGCGAAGTGGTCCCGGACGACGCGCGCTGGGCGTTGCAACTCGCGCGCGAAGCCGGCGTGCCGATCGGCACGACGATTCCGGACACGCTACAGGGATTCGACTGGGCACTCGACGGGTTGTTCGGCATTGGCCTGGGCCGGCCGCTGGACGGCGAGTTCGCGCGCATCGCCGCGCTGTTGTCCGAGCATGCGCGCCAGGGCGCGCGCGTGCTGGCGCTCGATGTGCCGAGCGGGCTGGACAGCGATACCGGCAATGTGGCCCATGATGGTGCCGCGGTGCGTGCCACCGATACCATCACGTTCATTGGCGCGAAACCAGGCTTATATATGGCGCATGGGCCGGACCTGGCGGGACGCGTGTGTATTGCGCCACTCGAGCTGACCGCCGCGCTCACAACGCCTGCCGGCCTGCCGCCATTCGACGTGCCGAGGCTGAACGCACCGACGCTGTTCGCGTCGCGGTTGCCCGAGCGCGCGTTGGCCTCGCACAAGGGCACGTTCGGCACGCTGGCCGTGCTCGGCGGCGCGACAGGCATGGGCGGCGCCCCCCTCCTGGCCGCGCGGGCTGCACTGTACTGCGGTGCCGGCAAAATCCACGTCGGCTTGCTCGATGACGGCGTGCCGCCTTATGATCCCGTCCATCCGGAATTGATGCTTAGCTCGATCCACACGCTGGCCCTGGACGCAACGAGCGCACTGGCCATTGGGCCAGGGATGGGGCGGGACGAGCGCGCGGCACGCGTGCTCGCTGACGTCCTGTCGTTGAACGTGCCGATCGTCGTGGACGCCGACGCGCTGAATCTGCTCGCCCACGACGCCAGCCTGGCGGCCCGGCTCGCGGGTCGGCAGGCGGCGACGATCATCACACCGCATCCGCTGGAAGCAGCACGGCTGCTCGGCGTGGACGCGGCGAGCGTGCAGCGTGACCGGCTCGGCGCCGCCCGGCGCCTGGCCGAGCGGCTAAACGCGGTGGTGGTTCTTAAGGGGAACGGTACCGTAATCGCCGGGGCGCGCGACCCGAGCCATCGGCCGCTGACGATTAACCCGACCGGCAACGCGGCCTTAGCAACCGGCGGCACCGGCGACGTACTGTGCGGGATGATCGGCGCGTTTGCCGCGCAGCGCATGCCGCCGTACGAAGCCGCCCTCACCGCAGTTTACTTGCACGGTGCGGCGGCCGAATCGCTGTGCGCGGACGGCGACGGGCCGGCCGGATGCACCGCCGGCGAGCTTGCGCCGCGGGTACGACGGCTGCTTAATACCCGCTTCTACACGCGTTGATCGCGGCCGAACGGACGACTCGAAGATGTCGCCGTGCATCGTTATACTGGATGCCAACGCGTCACGATTCGCAATCGCCCGCGCCGGCACGCGCAAAGACGCGGACCGGCGGCGGCTTTTCTTTCGTCACAGAGACAAGCAACGTCCATGAGTTTGAATTCGCTTCCCGCCTGGTCTGCCCTTGCCGCCCACTATGAATCGATTCGCGATGCTCATATGCGCGACTGGTTCGCCCCCGCGAATGATCCGGCGCCCACGCGGGCGGAGCGCTTTACCGTCAGCGGCGGCGGGCTAACACTGGATTTTTCGAAGAACCGCGTGACCGACGAGACGATCGCGTTGTTTGTTCAGCTTGCTCGCGAAACTGGTGTGCAAACGCGACGCGACGCGATGTTCGCTGGCGAAATCGTGAATCCGACCGAGCGCCGCGCCGCATTACACACGGCTTTGCGGGCCTCGGACGCGAATGCGCCGTACGCCGCGCAAGTCAACGCAGAGCGCACGAAAATGGCGGCCTTTGCTGAACGGGTGCGCAACGGCCAATGGGTGGGACACACTGGCAAACCGATCCGGCACGTCGTCAATATTGGCATCGGAGGCTCGGATTTGGGACCGAAGATGGTTACGCACGCATTGCATCACCTCGCGACACCGAAGATCCGCACCCACTACGTGTCCAATGTCGACGGTGCTGACCTGCAACGCGTGCTAGAACAGATCGATCCCGAACAGACATTGGCGATTGTTGTATCGAAGACGTTCACGACATTGGAGACGATGACCAACGCGCGCTCACTGCGCGACTGGTTCCTGCGCAGCGGCTGTGCGCCGGACCAGTTGGCCCGGCATTTTGTCGGCGTGTCGGCAAACCCGCAGGAAGTGGTGCGTTTTGGCATTGCACCCGACAATGTGTTCGAAATGTGGGACTGGGTCGGCGGACGCTATTCGCTGTGGTCGGCGGTCGGATTGTCGGTGATGATCGCAATCGGTCCCGAACACTTCGATCGATTGCTCGCGGGCGCCCATCTAATGGATGAGCATTTTCGCCATGCGCCATTGGAACGCAACCTGCCGGTGCTGCTCGGGCTGCTCGGCGTCTGGTACCGCAATTTCTTCGGTTCACAAAGCTACGTTGTCGCGCCCTATTCGGAGGCGCTGCACTTCCTGCCAGCGTACCTGCAGCAGCTGGAGATGGAGAGCAACGGCAAGTCCGCGACGCTGGATGGGCACTTCGTCGATTATCCGACTTCGGCGGTGACCTGGGGCGAGCCCGGCACGAACGGCCAGCACGCGTTCTTCCAAATGCTGCACCAGGGGCCAACGATCGTGCCCATCGACTTCATTGTGTCGCTCACGCCCGAGCATCCCTTACCCGGTCATCACGAAAAACTGCTAGCGAATTGTTTTGCTCAAGGCGAAGCGCTGATGCTAGGACGCACCCAGGCAGAAGCGGAACGCATCGCCGGGCCTGAACAGACGGCACTCGTGCCGCACATCGTTTTCCCGGGTAATCGGCCGACGAACACGATCCTGCTCGACGAGTTGAATCCCCAATCGCTCGGGGCCCTGATCGCGCTGTACGAGCACAAGACATTCGTGCAAGCCACCGTGTGGAACATCAATCCGTTCGACCAATGGGGCGTCGAACTGGGCAAGATACTCGGCAAGGTCGTCGAGGCGGACCTGATCTCGACGTCGTCGGTCGATCCGCACAAGCACGACTCGTCTACCAGCGCGTTGATTGCCCGCGCGCGCGCGAAGCTCCGATCCTGAAAGTAAGACTAGGCAAGCCGACCTGCTTCCAGTGTCAAGATCGCGTCACAGCGCTGAGCAAGCTCCGTATCGTGTGTCACGAGCACCAGCGTTGCGCCGCTCGCGCGGTTCAGCTCGAACATCAGGTCGGCCACCACGAGCCCCATTAGCTACGTCAAAGCTACCGGTGGGCTCGTCGGCGAACAAGATGTGGTTCGATCACGAACGCGCGCGCCAGCGCAACGCGCTGCTGCTCGCCGCCCGACAAGTGCTTCGGATAAGGGTGAATCCGCACCGCCAGGCCAACACGCTCAAGCAGCGAATGCGCGCGTCGAGCCGCATCACGCGGTTGCGCGGTGCCCGTCAACTCCAGCGGCAACATCACGTTCTCCAACGCGAAGTGGATCATCGGCGAAGCGCGTTGGCGCGGCGCCCTCGCCCGCGAGTTGCGTGTGCCGCTGGTGCCGTTCCTGCTGGCCGGCACTGAAAGCGATCCGACGTTGTTCCAATCAGCCCGCCGCACTCGCGGCCGATCGAGTCACGAGCGCGGTGCATCAACGCGTCAACACTGCCGGCCATTCCCCACCACTGCACCAATAAATCGACTGTTAGCCTGTGCGGGCACGCGGATTGCAACAGCACCGCGGGGCGGCGACTTCATGCCGGCTGGGAAGCGCGGCTCATCGATCGAACGGGATTACTGCTCAGCCGTTCAATCCGATGCCGCCGCCCTCGAATGGTCCGACGCTGAGCGCTTTTATAAGGAGTTAACATGAAATACTTGCCGATTCTCGCCGTGTCGGTCGCCGTTGCCGCTTGTGCGGCTCAACCACCGGCGGGCGTGCAGCCGGTTGGCAAGAGCGCACGCTCGCCTCAACAAGTCGCGCAATGCGTGTCGCAGAAATGGGCTGACAAGTCGCAGCAGCCCGTTACGCTACAGAACAGACTCGCGAACGATCAGGCGTTCGACGTGCTGCTGCCGGGGGAACGCCCCGGGGGTGCCGCGCTGGTCATCCAACCCGATCCGTCCGGCAAGGGGTCGTGGGTCGGCATCCGCGGCAGCGGCTATCGGGACGCGACGGCTGACGTGAATAGCTGCCTGTAGCGGCGCGCCGTGCAGCGGCCGGCCGCTGCGCGGCGTCACTGGCTCGCCGCGGCCGGCGTACCGTACAGCTTCACCCGCGAGCGGGCGCGCAATGCATCGACATAGCTGGCCCATTCAGCGTCGCCGAGCACTTGGCCGATTTGCAGTTGCGCGCCGCTTAAGCGTTGCGCGTCGATGCTCGACGGCATATCCACCGCGTTCACACGGTAGATCGCATAGCCGGCATCACCCAGATCAACGCCGACGTAAGCAGGTAGCTTTTGCGGATCGACTTTGAATATCGCGGCAACCGCTTGCGGCGGCACCCCTCGCGTATCGGCCCGCGTCACTTTGGTGACGGCCGAAAATCCAGCCGTGGACTCCGATTTCTGGACTTCAGCTAGTTTCGCTTCGCCTTGCTGACGAGCTTTATCCGCCGACAGCTGCGCGACTACCTTTTGCCGCACTTGCGCTGCGACCGTGTCGTACGGTTGAACGGAGGCCGGCTTGTAGTCCACCACGCGCGCCGATACGAGCGTATTGTTGCCGACATCGATCGCCGGTGTGTTGTGCTTGCTCTTGACGGAGTCGTCAGCAAACACGGCGGCAAGCAGCTTCGGATTGTTTAGTGGGCGCGTCAGTGGCAATGCTGGATTGCCTTCCCGCATCAATGTCGCGGTCTGGATTGTCAACTTGAACTTGTCTGCGGCCGGCTTCAAGCTATCGGACTGCTCGTAGACCATGTTCGTGAACGCCTCGGCTTGTTCCACATAGGCCTTGGTGGCCTGCTCGGCCTTCAACTCGGTCGCGATCGTCGCCTTGACCTCGTCAAACGGCTTGGTCTGTTCCGGCTTGATATCCGTCACCTTGATGATGTGATAGCCGAAATCGCTTTGCACGATGCTGCTGATCTGGTCCTTTTTCAGCTTGAAGGCGGCGTCGGAGAACGGCTTGACCATCATGCCCGGCCCAAAGAAGCCGAGGTCGCCGCCCTTGTTCTTGGAACCGGGGTCGTCCGAATTCTGTTGCGCCAGCTTGGCAAACTGCTCCGGATGCGCGGTGACCTGAGCGAGAATCGACTCGGCCTTCTGCCGAGCCTTGTCGCGCTCCGCCTGGCTCGCGCTGGCGGCAACCGCGATCAGGATGTGGCTGGCGCGCACTTCGCCGGGCGTCTTGAACTTTGCTGCGTGGTCGTCGTAGTACTTCTTCAGTTCCGCCTCGCTCGGCTGCGCGCGCTGCGCGAGTGCATCGGCCGACAGCATCAGGTACTCAACGCTCGCGCGCTCCGGCATCGCGAACGCGTCATGGTGCGCATCGTAGTATTGCTTAAGCTGTACATCGCTCGGTTGTACCTTGTCCGCATAGTCGGTCGCACGCAGCATCAGGCCCTGCACTTCACGGCTCTGTTCCGACAGGCTCGCCAGCTGCTGCGCGAGGGACTTGGGCGCAAACGCGCTTGCTTGGATGCCGTCCGGCAACTGGCGGCTCGCCAATTGGTAGCGTACACGCTCGTCGAACAATTCCGGCGTCATGCCTTGCATCGCCAACAATTGCTTGTATTGGTCCACGTCATACGTGCCGTCGGGCTTGCGCAACGCGGCGATCGCCGGGATGCTTTGCTCCGCACGCAGCACTGCTTGGTCAGACGCGCTCAGATGCAGGTCCTCGGTTGCCTTGGCCAGCACACGCTGCTGCACCAGGCTATCGAGGATCGCACGACGCATTTCTGGCGTATCAATTGCCTTTGCATCGAAGTTTGCGCCCAACACCTGGCGCGCGCGATCGAGCTGCTCGCGCATTGCACCCTCGTATTCGGCCCGGGTGATCTTGCGGCCGGCGACACTCGCGACGTCCGCGCTGTCATCAAAGAAGTTGCGAAAGCCCTGAACGCCGACGAAGCCGAGCCCTGGTGCGATGAGAATCACCAACAGGAACATCATCAGGCGCTTGTGGTTACGAAAGAAGTCGAGCATGAGATCGATTGGGTACGTTACGCAGCCGGCAAGGCCGACAATCAACAAACGCTCGATATTACCTTACCACGACGAGCGGGCAAATCGCGTGGGCGGCAAAGTAACTGACTGCGTCCGCTGAAACGGACGCGGCAGTACGGCGCAGCATCGTGCCGTGCCTGTGCAGTGGCGGTCACAGAGCCGGGTTTGGTACGTTGACGTCCGCCGTCATGAGGGCCATCGCCCTGCAGAAAAAACCGCGGTGTTGTTCAAACCAGCGTGCCGCGCCTACTCGCCGCCGTAAAACCAGCCAGCACAAGCGCTGCCAGTGCGAGTGGGACAAACGACAGCCAGAGTACCGTGTGCCATCCGTAGGCCGTCAGCAGGCCGCCTGACAAGAAGGACCCGAAGGCCATCGTTCCGAACACGATAAAGTCATTAAGCGACTGCACTCGCACCTTCTCTTCCGGCCGATGGCATTCGAGCACGAGGGCTGATGCGCCCACAAAGCCGAAGTTCCACCCGACGCCGAGCAGAATAAGCGTGAGCCAGAAATGCGCCACCTCAACACCGAGCAAGCCTGTCGCGGCTGAAAGCGCGATGAGCGCCAGCCCCGCCGTGACGACCCGCCCTGCACCGAACCGCACAATCAGGGTGCCCGTGAAGAAGCCTGGTGCGTACATCGCGATCACATGCCATTGAACACCAAGATTGGACGACGCCTGTGATAGGCCGCACATTTGCATCGCCAAAGGAGCGGCTGTCATGAGAAAGTTCATTAACAAATAGGAGACGACCGCACAGATCACCGCGGTAACGAACTGGGGCTGGCGCACGATGGTGGTGATCGGGCGGCCGCCGGCAACCTCTGTCATGGTCGGCCTCGGAAGACGGACCCCTTGCAGGAGGAATGCAGACAACACGCCCACCCCCGCTTGCGCCAGAAAGGTCGCCGCGAATGGATACGGTGTCCACAGGCTCATGGTCCCGGTAACGAGCTGAGGACCGATGACCCCGGCAAAAACCCCACCTGCCATGACGAACGATAGTGCACGTGAGCGCTGATCGTGCGGCACGCAATCTGCGGCGGCGAAGCGGAAGGAAAGCACCACGGCCGCATAAGCGCCGCCGAAAAACGTCGCGACGCAAAATAGCCAGAATGAGCCCAACATGACAGCCCAAGCCGCAAGCAGGCCAGCAAGTACGCCGCATCCGGCGCCAATCATGAAAGCGGCACGGCGGCCCCAGCGCTGGGCGATCGCCCCGGCTGGCAACGATGATGCGGCCATCCCGACGACAAAGACCGAGATCGGCAGGGTCGCCAGAGCATGACTGGGCGCGAGCGTGTTTCCGACGATCGCCCCCGTCGCATATATGACGGTCGAGTTCGCGCCGGCGAGTGCTTGCGCGATGGTGAGCCTGGCGACATTGCCCTTTGCGCGCGCGTAAAGAGCCGACGAGGACGCGTCAATCGTGGTGCCGGCACTGACTTCTGACATAGGATTCCCCCTGATAATCGCGGCCTCGCCGCGGTCAAGCACAGCCTTGCCGATCTGGGTCATTCGAGAAACCGTGTCCCCGGTCCGGTAAAGCAACAATCACGCGTCGACAAACGAGATAACTCGCGAAGTCGCGCGCGCCGACAACGTGGCCACTACCGGTGATGCCAAGCAGGCACCAAGTGGCAGCCAAACTTCATTGCTTGCGATGCTTTTTTCTTCGACAACACGAAACAAAAAACCCGCATTGCCAATAGCCATGCGGGTTTCCAGTACGGCAGCAGTCTTCTTCAGACCGCGCGGGACAGCTTCGCAAAACGGGATGGTGGGTGCTGAGGGGTTCGAACCCCCGACCTACGCCTTGTAAGGGCGCCGCTCTACCAACTGAGCTAAGCACCCGTTCGCCGTCGCGTCCAACAGAGCTGATTAGTTTAGCGCACCTTTGATCGCTTTACCAGCAATTTAATAGCAAAAAATTGTACAGTTGGGGACGCCGCCACGCCGGCATCACAGACGGTACGCTCCAAACAATCAAACACGGTAGCATTTCGAAAGCTAAAGGGTTACTCGCAATTAGCGACGTCGGGCAAGGCTAAATTCACAATGGCGTTCCGGCGCTATTGGGTCGAGAATTATCTACATACCGGCCCGAGGATTTAAGCGTACTACGGATGCACGGCGATTCTATGTACCCTGCGCTGCACGACGATGACAATATCCTTATCAATCAATCGTTTACTTCTTCAAGTACGGCATCTATGTTATTCAAGTGAATGGTCAGATACTTGTGAAGCGGCTGCAACGCTTGCACGGCCCTTATCTTCGGGCCATCTACGCGCACGCACACTACCCACCCTATGAGGTGCCGATAGAAGACGCGAATGATCAGCAAAGATTCGCTTTAATCGAGCGCGTGCTGTGGTACGGGCGGCAATTGTAAGGCCGCCCGCCGCATGAGCGTGCGTTGGCGTAGTTGCATCCTGCGCGCACCCATCCATTACAGTTAATCAGGGTAGAACGACACGGACAGCACCTGATCCATCGACCACGGGCAGGCGTCGGGGAACACATCCAAGCCGGTCTCCTCAACGGCCTTGGAAACTGCATCAGCCCAAGTCCGGGCAATCCAGTTCTGATTGGACAAAGAGTTTTTAAGGCTAGGCGTATCGTTTAGCGCGGCGTCCAATGCCCGCCGTTGCTCCTTGATCGTGCGTTGCCAGCTTGAACCCCGTCGGCCCGACTGGTACTGCCACTTGAGCAGGTGAGCCAGAAGCACAGCCATCCGGTTCGCCAATTCACGTTGTTCGCTCTTGCCCACGTCCTCGATCTCCTCCGCGATGTGCTCGATGTCCAGAGCCGAGAACTGACCGGCGCGCAGCAGTGCGGCCTGTTCGTTGGCCCACGCCACCACGTCCTGTTCGTACTTGGTTCCCATTTACGTGCTCCACTAAGCTCAAAGCGTGTGAGGTTTTCATTATCACACACAGAGAGAGAGACCCACACTACCATTTGGCTCCCAAAAACAGCAGCGGATGTGACGTGTCCGCTGCACAAGCAACCATGAACAATATAATAACTAGTTCGTCCTGAACAATTAACTCTGCTCTGCGGTAAGTTCATGCCGCCGGCGCCATGTAAGCCTCGCGATTGAGCAGAGCAACCCGGATCAGGGCGTAAAAAAGCCGCAGCTTCCTGAAAATCATCCGCAGGTTGTGGCCGGCGCCGCACAGCACTGCATGGATGGCATTGCCTAGCGCCCCTTTAAGCCAGTTGCGATCGAGCTTGCCGTCTGCTTCATATGGCCAATGACCGGCTCGATTGCACTGCGCCGCCGGATCATTGCCCGCAATATAATCTCGCTGACGGCTTCCTACACCATTGTTTAGTTTGACTATTTTATTAGGCAGAAAACGCCCACACCTGCTTCCGGCCGTCTGTCCATACCATTTTCTAAGTTCTGGGGACAATACAGCAGGCCCCTACATGGGAATTCAAGTGCGAGCGCGGCGGCACGGGGCTCGCGGATTAGCAAAGCAGAGTTGGAGCCAACGCTCATTGGATCCCTTGCGTGGGAAGAAAAATCAAGGTGCAATTACAAGACACTGAGATAAGAATACAGTATTTGGATTAATGCATAATCTATTGATTTAATTATTTTTTATTAGTTACGCCTTATAGGAGTGCTGTTCTATTAACTGCGCTAAGCACCCGTTCGACGTCCTGTCCAATAAAGCCTATTAATTTAATGCATCTTTCAACGCTTTACCAGCACGAAACTTCGGCACTTTAGCCGCCTCAATCTTGATTGCCGCGCCAGTGCGGGGATTGCGCCCGGTGCGTGCGGTGCGCGTACCCAGTGCAAACGTGCCGAAGCCAACGAGTGTCACGCTGCCACCCTTCTTTAACGTCTCCTTGACGCCATCAATTAAGGCGTCCAGTGCGCGTCCCGCAGCGGCCTTCGAAATATCCGCTTGTTCTGCAATGTGATCGATCAGCTCCGTCTTGTTCATTCTCCACCCCTCGCGTTAGTCGGGTATGAGTTGTGGGCACATTCGTTGTGCGCCCGGGGTGATGCGCCGGCCGCGCGGAGCCATTAAAAGCAACTGAAACCGTCGTGTCAAGGCGATTCGCAGGCGTCTTCTGGAGATCTCCCTGAGCCCAAAAGAAAGCACCCCGCAGCTCACGCATGCAGGGTGTTTGAGCACATGATTGGGCCGCAGCAACCGGGTCGCCGTCGCCTCTTCACGCCACGTCACAGCACAACGCATCCAACGCATACGCGGCGTGGATGCGCCACGCCGATTTCAGTGCTTGACGACTTCGCTGCCCGCCTCCTTCGTCTGGCCATCCGCGACCGGTGCAGGCTTGGCGTCGTCTTCCGGCAGCGCATCCGGCATCCGTTCGAGCGCCAGTTCCAGCACCTTGTCGATCCAACGTACCGGCACGATCTCGATGCTGTTCTTCACCGCGTCCGGAATCTCGGCGAGATCCTTTACATTCTCTTCTGGAATCAGCACGAGCTTGATGCCGCCGCGGTGCGCAGCCAACAACTTTTCCTTCAATCCACCGATCGGCAGTACTTCGCCACGCAGCGTGATTTCACCGGTCATCGCCACGTCGGCACGCACCGGGATGCCAGTCAGCCCCGACACCAGCGCAGTCGTCATCGCTATGCCCGCGGACGGACCGTCCTTCGGCGTCGCGCCTTCCGGCACGTGAATGTGGATGTCCTTCTTCTCGAACGCCGCATCCGTGATGCCCAGCCGACGCGAGCGCGAACGCACGACCGAACGGGCAGCCTCGACGGATTCCTTCATCACGTCGCCGAGCGAGCCGGTACGAATCACGTTGCCCTTGCCGGGCATCAGCGCCGCCTCGATCGTCAGCAAGTCGCCGCCAACTTCCGTCCATGCCAGGCCCGTGACCTGGCCAATCTGGTTTTCCTTTGCCGCCAGCCCGAAGTCGAACTTGCGCACGCCCAGGAACGTATCCAGGTTACCGCCATCGACCGTGATCGCGCCGTCCGCCTTCTTCAGCAGCAGCATCTTCACGACCTTGCGGCAGATCTTCGACACTTCGCGCTCGAGCGAGCGCACACCCGCCTCGCGCGTGTAGTAACGGATAATGTCGCGAATCGCCGCTTCGGTCACATCGATCTCGCCTTCCTTCAGCCCATTGTTGCGCTTTTGCTTAGGCAGCAGATAGCGCTGTGCGATGTTGACCTTTTCCTCCTCGGTGTAGCCCGACAGCCGGATCACTTCCATCCGATCCAGCAGCGGCGCCGGAATATTCAGCGAATTCGACGTCGCGACGAACATCACATCCGACAGATCGAAATCGACCTCGACGTAGTGATCCGCGAATGTGTGGTTCTGCTCCGGATCCAGCACCTCGAGCAACGCGGACGACGGGTCGCCGCGGTAGTCCATCCCCATCTTGTCGACTTCATCAAGCAGGAACAGCGGATTGCGTACACCCACCTTCGTCAGGCTCTGCAGGATCTTGCCCGGCATCGATCCGATGTAAGTGCGACGGTGGCCGCGGATCTCACTCTCGTCATGCACGCCGCCAAGCGCCATGCGCACGAACTTGCGATTCGTTGCGCGCGCAATTGACTGCCCAAGCGAGGTCTTGCCCACGCCGGGAGGCCCGACCAAACACAGGATCGGCGCCTTCACCTTGTCCACGCGTTGCTGGACTGCCAGATACTCAAGGATGCGCTCTTTCACCTTTTCGAGACCGAAATGGTCCTCGTCCAGCACGCGTTCGGCATTCGCCAGGTCGTTGCTGACCTTGCTCTTCTTGCGCCACGGCAGCCCGATCAACGTCTCGATGTAGTTGCGCACGACTGTGGCTTCGGCGGACATCGGCGACATCAGCTTCAGCTTCTTAAGCTCGGCATCCGCCTTTTTCTTTGCCTCCTTCGGCATACGCGCAGCCGTGATCCGCTTCTCGAGTTCCTCGATGTCAGCGCCATCCTCGCCCTCGCCAAGCTCCTTCTGGATCGCCTTGACCTGCTCGTTCAGGTAATACTCGCGCTGGCTCTTTTCCATCTGGCGCTTCACGCGCCCACGGATGCGCTTCTCGACCTGCAGGATGTCGATTTCGGCCTCGAGTTGCGCAAGCAAGTGCTCTAGGCGCTCAATGACAGGGAACATCTCTAGGATGTTCTGCTTCTGGTCCAGCTTCAGCGGCAGATGCGCAGCGATCGTATCGGCCAGGCGCCCCGCCTCGTCAATCCCGGACAGCGACGTCAAGATCTCAGGGGGAATCTTCTTGTTGAGTTTCACATACTGGTCAAACTGCGACACGATTGCGCGTCGCAGCGCCTCGGTCTCCGCGCTGTCGGCGCGGTCTGGCTCCAGCGGCATCAACTCGCACGAGAACATTGTCTCCTGCTCTTCAATCGACAACGTCTTCGCGCGCTGCAGCCCCTCGACCAGCACCTTCACCGTGCCGTCCGGCAGCTTCAGCATTTGCAGGATATTGGCGACACATCCGACCTCGTAAAGGTCCTTTTCGGTCGGTTCGTCCTTCGCAGCGGCCTTTTGCGCGACCAGCATAATGTGCTTGCCGCCTTCCATTGCCGCTTCGAGGGCCTTAATCGATTTCGGGCGGCCAACAAATAGCGGTATCACCATATGCGGGAACACGACCACATCCCGCAGCGGAAGCAGCGGCAAAGTGGTGCGTTCAGTCGGGAGAAGTTGGCTTCCTGACATTTCTATCCCCAGTGTGGAATCAATTCGTTCGAAAGTTGAGGCAATAACGCCGTATTGCAAGCTTCGGGGCGCGGACAGATGCAGAAACTTCCAATCCGAGTCGCAGGATGCGCAAAAGTTTTGGATCGCTCCACTTTAAACGAAACAAGCCGTCCACGTCGCCATGAACGGCCCCCGCCACGCAGGCGCGTCGCCGATCAATTGCTCCCAGCCACCTTTGGCGTGTCTTCATAGATCAGCAATGGTTTGCCATCACCGTCGATAACGTTCTCATCGATGATATCTTGCTGATCCCTTTAAGCGTCGGCAGCTCGTACATCACATCTAGCAATGCCTGTTCCAGGATCGAGCGCAAGCCACGCGCGCCGGTCTTGCGGCGAATCGCCTTTTTCGCGACCGCCTGTAGCGCCGTGGGCCGAATCTCAAGCTCCACCCGCTCCATGTTGAACAGCTTATGATACTGCTTGACCAACGCGTTCTTCGGCTCGACTAGGATTTTCATCAGCGCGGCCTCGTCGAGCTTGCCCAGCGTCGCGACAACCGGCAAGCGGCCAATGAGTTCGGGAATCAAGCCGAATTTGATCAAATCCTCCGGCTCGACATCCCGCAGCACCTCACCTGCATCGCGATCCTGCTTGCTCTTCACACTGGCCCCAAAACCAATGCCGGTCTTCTCGGTACGATCCGTGATCACTTTTTCGAGGCCATCAAACGCTCCCCCGCAAATGAACAGGATGTTGGTCGTATCGACCTGGATAAAGTCCTGGTTCGGATGCTTGCGGCCACCTTGCGGTGGCACCGAGGCCATCGTGCCCTCGACCAGCTTGAGCAGCGCCTGCTGCACACCTTCGCCCGATACGTCACGGGTAATCGACGGGTTGTCCGATTTGCGGCTGATCTTGTCGATCTCGTCGATGTAGACGATGCCGCGCTGGGCCTTCTCGACCTCGTAGTTACAATTTTGCAGCAGCTTCTGAATAATGTTTTCGACATCCTCGCCGACGTAGCCCGCCTCCGTCAACGTAGTCGCGTCCGCGATCACGAACGGCACGTTCAGCAGTCTTGCAAGCGTTTGCGCGAGCAGCGTCTTGCCTGACCCAGTCGGCCCGATCAACAGAATGTTGCTCTTGGACAACTCGACGTCGTCTTTCTTGTCGAGATGCTTCAGACGCTTGTAGTGGTTGTACACCGCCACCGCGAGAATCTTCTTCGCGCGCTCCTGCCCGATCACGTACTGATCGAGAATCTGTCGTATTTCCAGCGGGCTGGGCAGGTCCGACCGGGTGATACCCACGTCGCCGGACGCGCCGGCTGCCTCGTCACGGATGATTTCATTGCACAGGTCAATGCATTCGTCGCAAATGAAGACCGACGGTCCCGCAATGAGCTTTTTGACCTCGTGCTGACTCTTTCCGCAAAACGAGCAGTACAGCAGCTTCTCGCTATTCGAACCTTTCTTGTCCGCCATAAATATATAAGCCTCYKRAMACTTCTTTCACATCATACGCCGATTGACCACCCCCGGCAGTGCGGAACCGGTCATCAGTCCATTGTCGGCGGTTTTCTGGCGGCACCTATCGGTGAAATCCCGCCCAACCCAACAGCGGGTCCCTTTAACGAGTGCCGCATCACGGACGCTTATGCAGCACCTGGTCGATCAACCCATAGGCCTGCGCGTCCTCAGCTGACATGAAATTGTCGCGATCGGTATCCCGTTGGATCTGCTCAACCGGTTGCCCCGTATGCTGCGCGAGTAGGTTGTTCAGGCGCTCCTTCAGGAACAGGATTTCGCGCGCCTGAATTTCGATATCGGACGCCTGGCCGCGCGCGCCGCCCAGCGGCTGGTGAATCATCACGCGCGCATTAGGTAGCGCAATGCGCTTGCCTTTCGCGCCAGCGGCGAGCAGGAACGCGCCCATGCTGGCCGCCAGGCCCATACACAGCGTGGTCACATCCGGCTTGATAAACTGCATCGTATCGTAGATCGCCATGCCGGCCGACACTGAGCCGCCGGGGCTGTTAATGTACAGGCTGATGTCCTTGTCTGGATTTTCGCTCTCAAGGAACAGCAATTGAGCGACGACCAAATTCGCGGCCTGGTCGTTCACCTCGCCCACCAGAAAGACCAGCCGCTCCTTGAGCAGGCGCGAGTAGATATCGTAGGCACGCTCACCCCGGCCGCTCGTCTCGACGACCATCGGCACAAGGCCCAGGGCCTGGGCCTCAAAATCCCGGGGCGCGTGCGTGGCGAGTTGATTCAGCAAATCTGCGCGGAACGTCATGCGTCTGTCCTTCTGTATGGAGTTGTTCGATGCTTCGGTGATGCAACGATAACCGGAATGCAAAAACTGCGCACAAATGATAAACGGCGTTCGAAACCGTCTATCCGACCGTTTCGCCCGCCGCCCTATTGCGCTGCCGTTACGCCTGAGCCGCCTGCGAGGCGTTCGCCAGTTCCTCGAAGCCGACTTCCTTATCGGTCACCTTCGCCTTGCCCAGCACGAAGTCGACGACGTTGCTCTCGACTACGTACGCTTCCATCTCGGCAAGGCGCTGCTGGTTCGAATAATACCAGCGCACGACTTCCTTTGGGTCCTCATAGCTCTTCGCGAATTCGTCCACCTCGGCCCGGATCTGCTCGGGTTTCGCCTCCAGCTTATGCTCCTTGACCAACTCGGCCAGGATCAACCCAAGCTTCACGCGACGCTCGGCCTGCTCCTTGAACATCTCGGCCGGAATCGGGGCTTTCGCCGCATCGGGCACGCCGCGTTGCGCCAAATCCTGACGGGCCATTTCGACCAGACGCTGCTGGTCCTGCTCGATCAGCGCAGTCGGCGCATCCAACTCAGCGAGTTTTAACAGCGCATCCATGACCTGATTCTTCAGGATGGCCTGCGTGCGGCGCTTCGCCTCACGTTCCAGATTATCTTTGATCTCCGCCCGCATCTTCGCCAAGTCGCCATCCGCGATACCGAGCGACTTCGCAAATTCCGTGTCGATTTCGGGCTGATGCGGCCATTCGACCTTTTTGGCGGTGATCGTAAAACGCGCGGTCTTGCCAGCCACTTCCTTACCCTGATAATCATCGGGGAACTTCAAATCAAATTCTCGCGACTCGCCCGCCTTCAAGCCCAGCGCCGCCTGCTCGAACTCCGGCAGCATCCGGCCTTCGCCGAGCACGAACGCGAAGTCCTGCGCACTGCCGCCGGCAAACGCCTCGCCGTCGATCTTGCCCACAAAGTCGACTGTCACGCGATCGCCGCTCTGCGCGCTGACATCGTCGCCGCCTGTGCCATGCTCGCCCGCCTCGCCACGGGGGTGGAAATGCACCCGCTGCTTACGCAGGATTTCGAGGGTACGGTCGATCTCTGCGTCGCTGATCGTCGTCGTGGTCCGCTCGATTTCCGCGCTCGAGATGTCGCCGAGCTTCACTTCCGGATAGACCTCGAACGTCGCATCGAACGCATACGCATCGCCCTGCGCCGGCTCCTGCTTCGCCGCGAAGCTCGGTTGCCCCGCCACGCGTAGGTTCTCCGCGCGGCTGACGTCGAAGAACGCCTTGCCAATCTTGTCGCTGAGCACTTCCGCCTCAACCTGGCCGGCGTACTGCTGCGTGACCATCTTCAGCGGCACTTTGCCGGGACGGAAACCAGGCATGCGGACATTCTTTGCCAGCTTGCGGATACGCGCGTCGATTTCCTTTTGAACGACCTCCTTCGGCAGCGAAATCGTCACGCGCCGTTCGAGTTTGCCGAGGTTTTCTACAACGTTAGCCATGAATTCAATCCGTCCTAAAGTGTTCGAGCGTCTGGTTCTCCGTGCGCCAGGCGACCGGCGGCCCGATACCGGGGAACGCGCGCGGTGGCACAGCCAGTCGGGTCTGGAAAGCCAGGTAGTTTAGCAAACTATTGACGCGTGACATCGGAAATCGCGGTTTTATCCCGTTTGGCGCACGATTTTACCCGCGCGCCGTCGCGCCTGCCCTACGGCTGGCAGCGCGCGTCGCGTTTGATAAGCTCTCGGTTCACCCCGTTGCTGACCGGCCAACCCCAAGACGCTAGGAGACTGGTTGTTTCAATGCCTGCTTCTTTATCTAATCGTACCGACGCCCGCCCACCGGCCGCCACGGCTATGCAGCCATCCCATGTCGGGGCCCGTACCCAGCACGGCGCGTCGGTGATTGTCGTGGCACCGGTTCACCTTTCTACGCTAGACGCTTTAACAGGAGCAACATGACTTCTGCCGATCAATCCGGCCTGGCCCAATTCCTCACCTACCGCATACACGTGCTCAACAAGTTGTCCGAGCGCGGCATCAGCGAACTTTACCAGCGTAAAATCGGCATATCGATCGCTGAGGCGCGCGTGATCGCAGCCGTCGGCGCATTCGGGCCGTTCTCGGTCATCGAGCTGGCCCGGCACGCCAATCTCGACAAGAGCCAGGCAAGCCGCGCCGCGGAAGCGTTGATGCGGCGTGCGCTACTGCAACGCCAGGCAAGCCGCGACGATGGACGTATCGTCGTCGTGTCACTGACCCCGGCCGGGCGCGCGCTGTATCGCAAAATCATGCCGATCGCGCGGCGCTGGAACGACAATATGTTCGCCGTGCTTGGCGAGCGTGAGCATGCCCAATTGAGCCGGCTACTCGACAAAGTGATTGCCGCAGCACGCAACGCGGAGGCATCGACGGCACAGAAAACGACCAAGCCGCGCGCCAAACGCACGAGTGCGTCGCCACGCTAGCCGCGCTCGCGGCCTGCGCCGCGTGCATCGGGCGCAAGCCGGGCGGCCGCCTTGACGCCGGCGTCGAGCGCATACTCGGCGGCGGCATTCTGGTTGTCGAATACTGCGTCGATCGCCTGCCGCATGACCCACCCCTCGCGCAGCTTCGCGTCAAGCCGGGAAATGAAGTAAGTGGACGTCCATTCGCCCGGCCGCGTCGAACTCTGCATTGTGCGAACGATAAAATTGCCGACGATCCTTTCGGCCATCTGATTATCCTGCAAAGGGGTAGCGGGTTGCCAATGATCGCGGCACGATCGGCACGGCTGGCACGCAAGCGCAGCGCGGCCCGCTGCTCGCGCACGGCCCTCGCTGGCGCCCTAATGGCGGCCGCGAGATACGTCGACGGTGGATCTGTGGTGCGAGGAAGGGGACTCGAACCCCTACACCCTTGCGGGCGTCAGGACCTAAACCTGGTGCGTCTACCAATTTCGCCATCCTCGCATCCAGGGGCGCATTGCACGCCGCCCGGTTGTCGTGTTCTGCCGCGCCAAAAGGTCGGTCAGCCCGACTTAGACGCTGCAAGCGCAAGATTCTAACCGATTTGCCGCGCGTTGTCTGCACCGCGTGTACGGCCAATGCTAAACTTTGATGCTTTGCGCACGGTACACGCCGCGCGCGCTTTTGCATGTTTCGCTTCGCGTGAATATCGACGATTATTGCCAGCAAAAGGCGGCCCCGGCCGGATCCAGCACGTACTATGCGCTGCGGCAGGCGCCGTTGACCGCGCAGCCGTTGTTGACCGCGCTGTACGCATTGCATCGGGAATTGGCCGAAAGCGTCAGCGAAGTCAGTGATCCAGCCGTCGGGCGCGCCAAGCTCGCCTGGTGGCAACGCGAGTTCGGCGCCCTCGCACAGGACGCGCCAACCCATCCGGTGACGCAAGCCATCGCTCGCTATTACGCCAGCACGGCGCCGATCGAAGCGTTCATGACGTGGCTATCCGGTTACCAGATGGACCTGGATCAGGCACGCTATCTCGATTTCGCAGGGCTGCGCCGTTACGTGGAGCAGGTGGGCGCCGCATTGGCGAGTACCGTAGCCGGAGTGACCGCGCGCGAGCCGACCAGCCTGGCGTCATGGGCCCCGGCGCTCGGGCGGGCGTTGCTACTTGCCGATATCGTCGAGCGCACCGGCGAGGACGCACGGCGCGGCCGCATCTACATCCCGATCGACGAAATGCAGCGATTCGGCGTGACAGCCGCCGACATCCTGCATCGTCGCTACGGCGAAGGCTTCACGCAGTTAATGTCGTTTCAGGTCGAGCGTGCGCGTCGCGCGCTCACCGATGCGCTCGGCGCGATACCGGCCGTCGAGCGCCGGACGCAGCGTGTGCTCCGCGCACAAGCCGCCATGTCGTTGGCACTGCTGCGCGAACTCGAGGCGGAAGACTATCGCGTGCTGCATCAGCGCATCGCACTAACGCCGCTGCGCAAGTTGTGGATTGCCTGGCGCACGCACTGACGCACTGGCGCCCGCAACGGCACCCATCCCTGGGCGCCCGTCGTCTCTGGGCGCTTGCTCAGCGTAACACCCCCGGCAACGTATCGAACCGTGCACCAAGCACGGAGGCCGCCTCGATACCCCACCCTTGCTGCAACACCGTCGCATAGAGCGAGCGGAAATCGATACCGAAGGGCAGATGGCCGTCACCATCGAGCTGGTTCAGTTGCGGCGCGACACCATGGAATCCGCCTTGCGCGCGATCCCGATCGTCGGCCTCAGCTGCCGATAACGCGGATCCTCATACGGAATAACCGTGTTCAACGCATCATTGCCACCATTGAGCTCGATCAGGATCAACGTCATCCGATAGACCGGCACCTCGGGGCCCGCCATGCGTGCGGCAACCGTCGCATGGCGGGCCCACGCCGTAAGCAACGGCGAGCCGAGTGCGCCCAGCGCGGCGCCACTGATAAGAAATTGTCTCCGGTGCACGATCTAGCAAGGTTGGCTGGCGTTCAAAACCCTTGATGGAGATCCGTCAGCGCCGCGGCGTCAATGATCGCGCGGCAGCCAAGCTTATCGCTTGTACAGTTCGCGCACGGCATCTTCGATATGCTGGCGCAGCAGTTGCCGCTCCTCCGGTGTCATGCGCCCATCGCGTCTGCGCTGCTGGTCGAACTCGGCAGGCACGGCGGAGCGATTCGCCGCCTCGCTGGCGGGCGGCTGGGCCGGCTTGGGCGGCGTGTACCGGTGTCGCCCCTTGGGGGATGAAGGCCGCTCGCGGTTATCTTGCGCAAACGCCGGGCTCGTGTAGACGATCGTGCCGGTGACGGCGCCGCCCAGGGCAAGCCCGAGCGCACCTGCCCTCACGTATCGCACCCACCTCGTCATGTCGTTCCCTTCGTTGCTTGCGACAATATTTTGCTCTTCGTTGCGACCATAAGACCCTTGCTTATAACGAAGTCTACGCGTGGCCGGTTTACCACATACGCCGGCATGGGTAAATTCTGTAACCTTATGTAACCCTATAATGAAGCCCAACTCATGTCCGGCCCTAACGCGCTAAGATTCCGCCATGGAAACCAAAAGCCCATCTAAAATCCTCGTGGTCGATGACGATCCCCGTTTGCGCGACCTGTTGCGTCGCTATCTAGGCGAACAGGGTTTCAATGTATACGTGGCGGAAAACGCACCTTCAATGAACAAGCTGTGGGTGCGCGAGCGCTTCGACCTGCTCGTGCTCGACCTAATGCTGCCTGGCGAGGACGGCCTATCGATCTGCCGCCGCTTGCGCGGCAGCAACGACCGCACGCCGATCATCATGCTCACGGCAAAGGGAGAGGATGTGGATCGCATCGTTGGCCTCGAGATGGGTGCAGACGATTATCTCCCGAAACCGTTCAACCCTCGCGAGCTTGTTGCGCGCATTCATGCAGTATTGCGTCGCCAAGCGCCATCGGAGTTGCCCGGCGCGCCATCGGAGACGGCGGAAGTGTTCGAGTTCGGCGAGTTCGCGTTGAACCTGGCCACCCGCACGTTGACCAAGAACGGCCAGGAGATCCCGCTGACCACCGGCGAGTTTTCGGTGCTGAAGGTGTTTGCGCGCCAGCCTCGCCAGCCGCTGTCGCGAGAAAAGCTGATGGAGCTAGCGCGCGGGCGTGAATACGAGGTGTTCGACCGCAGCCTCGATGTGCAGATCTCGCGGCTGCGTAAGCTGATCGAGCCCGATCCGGGCAGCCCGCGCTTCATCCAGACCGTGTGGGGCCTAGGCTACGTGTTTATTCCCGATGGCGCCGCCTAAGCACGCACCGCGCGATACACGCGCCGGCTTGATAGATTGCTTCACTAACGCTCTCCTACGATGCGCATCGACCGCCGGTTACTGACGCTCGCGTTCGGCGGCTTATTCTGGCGCACCTTCTTGCTGATTGCCCTGTTGATCGCAGTGAGCCTGGCCGCATGGTTCCAGAGCTTCCGGGTGATCGAGCGCGAACCGCGTGCCGAGCGCGTCGCGATGCAACTGGTGGCGATCGTTAAGCTCACGCGCACTGCGCTGCTGTACTCCGACCCGGATCTGCGTCGTGCGCTGCTGCAGGACCTGGAAAGCAACGAGGGCGTGCGGGTTTACCCGCGTGAGGCCACCGACAAGTACACGCTGCAGCCGGACGAATCATTGACGCGGCTGATCGAGAAGAATATTCGCGCACGGCTCGGCGAGGACACCATCATCGCCCAGTCGGTCAATGACATACCGGGCGTGTGGATCAGCTTCAAAATCGATGACGACGACTACTGGGTCGCGCTGGATCGGGAACAGCTCGACAACGTCACCGGTCTACAATGGTTCGGCTGGGGCACGTTTGCGCTGGCACTATCGCTGTTCGGGGCGGCATTCATCACAAGCCTAGTAAATCGGCCGTTCTCGCGCCTGGCGATGGCGGCGAGCCGGGTCGGCCAGGGGCAGACGCCGGAGCCGCTGCCCGAGCGTGGGCTCGGTGTCGCAGCAGAGACAAACCGCAGCTTTAACCAGATGGTTCGCGATTTGCAGCAACTCGAGGCAGACCGCGCGCTGATGCTTGCCGGCATCTCGCACGATTTGCGCACGCCGCTGGCCCGCCTGCGGCTCGAAACCGAAATGAGCCCGTCAGACGATACGACGAAAGTCGCGATGATTGATGATATCGAGCAGATGGACAGAATCATCGGTCGTTTCCTCGACTATGCGCGTCCGGTGCAGCGTGCACCAGAGCGCGTCGATCTATCCGTGATCGCCAGCGAAGCGGTCGCGCGCATGGCGTCGGAAGACGGCGTACGCATCACCACGCGGCTATCGCAAGGCGCGATGGTCGATGCGGACGCGACGGATCTGCGCCGCGTAGTCGGCAACTTGATCGAAAACGCACGCAAGTACGGGCGCAGTGCGAATGATGACATCCCGCACATCACGATAGAGACGCAGCTTGTGCATGCCCGCGTCGAGTTGTCGGTGTTGGACGAGGGCCCGGGCATCCCAGATGACCAACTCAGTCTGGTGACCCGTCCGTTCTACCGCGTCGACACGGCCCGCAGCCAGGCAGATGGCACCGGGCTGGGCATGGCAATCGTGCAGCGACTCGTCAGCCGCTACCGTGGTTCACTGCGGCTGCGCAACCGCGTGCCCGGTCCGGGGCTAGAGGTCACGATCGATTTTCCGCTCAGCCGCAATGGCCGTCCGGAACCGGTCTGATACGCGCCTCGGCGCATGAGGGCCGCCCTCGGCGCAGCGCCGAGGCATAGCCCCATTGCACCTGCGGGCGAATGCCGGCGCGCGGCAGCGCCCGACGCCGCGCTGCTGCCGCAGCCGCGGCGCCTCAATGGCTGGCGAGTAGCACCACGGCCTGTGCCTCAATGGCCTCGCCGCGGCCAAGATAGCCCAGCTTTTCGTTGGTCTTCGCCTTGACGTTGACCGCGTTGCCATCCAGGCCAAGATCCGCCGCAATGTTCTCGCACATCGCCGGAATGTGTTTGCCCAGCTTGGGTTGCTGCGCGATCACCGTGCTGTCCACGTTGACGATGCGATAGCCCGCCTGCGCCACTCGCCGCGCCGCCTCGCGCAGCAGCACGCGGCTGTCGGCGCCGGCAAAGTGCGCATCGGTATCGGGGAAATGACGGCCGATATCGCCCAGCGCCGCAGCGCCGAGCAGCGCATCGGTGATCGCGTGCAGCAGCGCATCGGCGTCCGAATGGCCGAGCAGCCCGCGTTCATAGGGCACCATCACGCCACCGAGCACCAGCGGCCGCCCCGGCACGAGCGCATGCACGTCGTAGCCCTGGCCAATTCGTAAATTCATTCGTCATTCTCCTGCTGGGTTGAGTGGACTGAGCGCTGCGGCAAGCGGAGCGCGGGGCGCGCAGGCGTGGCAGTGCTCAGCGCGCCGCATCCTGCATGAGGAACGCTTCGGCCAACGCAAAATCGTCCGGATACGTCACCTTGAAGTTGCGCAAGCTGCCCTGCACGACCCGGGGCGCGTAGCCGAGCGATTCGAGCGCGGAAGCCTCGTCGGTCACCGCATGGCCACGCGCCTGTGCCTGCACGAGCGCCTCGCGCAGCGGGCCGATACGAAACATTTGCGGCGTTTGCGCCTGCCACAGGTTGTCGCGCGGCTCGGTCGCGCCGATACGCGGCGTTGCCGGGCCGTTGCTGCCCGCAGGACACTGCGACGGATTGACCCGCTTGAGCGTGTCAGCCACCGGCATCGCCATGATGCCGCCCACCGGGTCGTCCCGCACGGCGGCCACCAGCGCGCGGATCAACTCCGGCGTGATGCCCGGTCGCGCTGCGTCATGAACCAGAACCCAGTCATCGTCGCGCGCGCCGAATTCGGCCAGCGCGAGCAGCCCGTTGTACACCGATGCATGCCGGCTTTCGCCGCCGCAGCGCTTGACCGCGTAGCGCAACGCGCCCAAGCGCCGTGGATCGAAATAGCCGTCGTCGGGTGCGAGCACCACTAGGGTTTGGGTAAACTCCGAGCATGCATCGAAAGCCGCCAACGAGTAGTACAACAGGTTGCGGCCGGCAATCGTCCGGTACTGCTTCGGGATTGGCGAGCCCGCGCGCGAGCCGGTGCCGGCGCAGGGAATCAGGGCAAACAGGCGGGAGGTCACGAAAGTCGCACAATCCGTGCAAAGTCAAAATGTAAGACGGATTTTATAATAGACGATTAAAGTTGCCGCCCGCAGCCCTCATTGCCTGCTCATGCCCGATTATTCCGCTACCCTGCCCGATTCACCGCCCGCCCCGTTCGCCTGCCCCGTTCCATTCATCAAGGAGGGCCAGCGCTATGCATTCGATGGCGCCTCAGGATCCGCCGATGCGCTGGCGATTGCGCGCTACCATTTAGCGTATCGCGACCGCATGCCGATGCTTGCGCTGATCTGCGCAAGCGCGGTCGATGCGCAGCGCCTGCAGCAGGAAATCGGCTGCTTCGCGCCCGACGTGCGCGTGCGGCTTCTACCCGACTGGGAAACCCTACCGTACGATACCTTCTCGCCGCATCAGGACCTGGTGTCGGAGCGTCTCGCCACGCTGCACGACCTGGGCGAAGGCCGCTGCGACATCCTGGTCGTGCCGGCCACGACCGCATTGTATCGGATGCCGCCGGCCACGTTCATGGCCGCGTACACCTTCGAATTCAAGCAAGGCCAGCGGCTGGACGAAGCCAAGCTCAAGTCACGGCTCACGCTGGCCGGCTACGAGCACGTGAGCCAGGTCGTGCGTCCGGGCGAATACTGCGTGCGCGGCTCGCTGATCGATTTGTTCCCAATGGGCTCGTCGCTGCCGTACCGGATCGACCTGTTCGACGACCAGATTGATTCGATTCGCGCGTTCGATCCCGATACGCAGCGCAGTCTTTACCCGGTGCACGACGTACGCCTGCTGCCGGGACGCGAGTTCCCGTTCGACGAGGCTGCGCGCACGGCGTTTCGCAGTCGATGGCGCGCCGAATTCGAAGGCGATCCGTCACGCGCGCCGATCTATAAGGACATCGGCAATGGCGTGCCGTCGGCGGGTATCGAATACTACCTGCCACTGTTCTTCGAGGACACCGCGACGCTGTTCCACTATCTGCCCGAGCACACACATTTGGTACTAGTCGGCGATATCGAGGCGTCGATCCGGCAGTTCAGCGCCGAGACAAAGCAACGGCACGCGTTTCTGTCGCATGAGCGCGAGCGTCCGATTCTAGCGCCTGCGCGACTGTTCCTATCCGAGCAGGACTTCTTCACATTGGCCAAGCCGTTTGCGCGGCTCTCGCTCGGCACGAAATCCTCGGACGACGCCCAGCGCTGGTCGATGCCGCTGCCCTCGCTGGCAATCGACCGGCACGCGCAGGATCCAGTTGACGCACTGCGCCGCTATCTCGGCACGGCAGGCCATCGGGTTCTGCTCGTCGCGGAGTCAGCCGGACGCCGCGAGACCCTCTCTCAATTGCTCGTCGATCACCATCTGCGAGCGTCGCTGTTCGATTCGTTCGACGCGTTCGTACAAGGCGACGCGCCGTTTGGGTTAGCCGTCGCGCCCGTTGCATCCGGCTTCGTGCTACCGGCCGAGCATATTGCGCTGGTCACCGAAACCGAGCTGTACGGGCCGCTTGCACGCCGTGCCAGCCGGAGACGCCAGGAACAGGCCAGCGACGTCGATTCGATGGTGCGCGATCTGTCTGAGCTGAAGGTCGGCGACCCTGTCGTTCACAGCCAGCACGGTGTCGGACGGTACATGGGCCTGGTGACGATGGACTTAGGCGAAGGCGACACCGAGTTCCTGCACTTGGCGTATCAGGGCGACAGCAAGCTGTACGTGCCGGTGTCGCAGTTGCACGTGATCTCTCGCTACGGCGGCGCCGATCCGGACAGCGCACCGCTGCACGCGCTCGGCTCGGGCCAATGGGAAAAAGCCAAGCGGCGCGCCGCCCAGCAGATCCGCGATACCGCAGCAGAGCTGCTGAACCTATATGCGCGCCGCGCAGCGCGCCAGGGCCATGCGTTCGCGCTGGACCCGCGCGACTACGTGCGCTTTGCAGAAAGCTTTGGTTTCGACGAGACGCCGGACCAGGCCGCCGCCATCGCCGCGGTGATCGGCGATATGACCAGTGGCAAGCCAATGGACCGGCTGGTGTGCGGCGACGTCGGGTTCGGCAAGACCGAAGTGGCGCTGCGCGCAGCCTTCATCGCGGTGCTCGGCGGCAAGCAGGTGGCGTTGTTGTCGCCGACGACGCTGCTGGCCGAGCAGCACGTGCAGACCTTCACTGACCGTTTTGCCGACTGGCCGGTGCGCATCGCCGAGTTATCGCGCTTCAAGTCCACCAAGGAGGTCAATGCCGCGATCCAGGCGATCAACGACGGCAATGTCGACATTGTGATCGGCACCCACAAGCTGCTGTCCGCTGATGTGCGCTTCAAGCGCCTGGGGCTCGTGATTATCGACGAGGAGCACCGCTTCGGCGTGCGGCAAAAAGAAGCCCTCAAGGCGCTGCGCGCGGAAGTGGACGTGCTGACATTGACCGCTACGCCGATCCCTCGCACGCTGGGCATGGCGCTGGAAGGGTTGCGGGACTTCTCGGTGATCGCCACTGCACCGCAAAAGCGCCTGGCGATCAAGACCTTTGTGCGGCGCGAGGAAGACAGCGTGATCCGCGAGGCGATGTTGCGCGAGCTTAAGCGCGGTGGCCAGGTTTACTTTCTGCATAACGAGGTCGAGTCGATCGACAGCCGCCGCGCGGCGCTCGAAGCGCTGGTGCCCGAAGCCCGCATCGCGGTGGCGCACGGCCAGATGCACGAGCGCGATCTCGAACGCGTGATGCGCGACTTCGTCGCGCAACGGGCCAACGTGCTGCTGTGCACGACAATCATTGAAACCGGGATCGACGTGCCGAGCGCCAACACGATCCTCATTCATCGCGCCGATAAATTTGGCCTGGCCCAGCTGCACCAGTTGCGGGGCCGTGTCGGTCGCTCCCATCACCAAGCGTACGCCTACTTGCTGGTCAACGACCCGCAGTCGCTGAGCCGGCAGGCGCAGCGCCGCCTCGAGGCGATTCAGCAAATGGAGGAGCTGGGGGCCGGCTTTTATCTCGCGATGCATGATCTGGAGATCCGCGGCACCGGGGAGGTGCTGGGCGAGAAGCAGTCAGGCGACATCCAGGAAATTGGCTTCCAACTCTATACCGATATGCTCAATGACGCCGTGCGCGCGTTAAAGGATGGCCGCGAGCCGGACTTGAACGCGCCGCTGGCCGCCACCACCGAGATCAACCTACATATGCCGGCAATCCTGCCGGCCGATTATTGCAGCGACGTGCAGGAGCGCCTGTCACTGTACAAGCGCCTGGCTAATTGCGAAGCAGGCGAGGCCATCGACGGCATCCATGAAGAGCTGATCGACCGCTTCGGCAAGCTGCCGGTACAGGCGCAGGCGCTGATTGAAACGCATCGACTGCGGCTGGCCGCCAAGCCGCTAGGCATTATCAAGATCGACGCGGCGGAAAGCGCGATTGGGCTGCAATTCGTCCCGAATCCACCGATCGACGCGATGCGCATCATCGAAATGGTGCAAAAGCACCGGCACATTAAGCTGGCGGGGCAAGACAAGTTGCGGATCGAGTTGCACAGTCCTGACCTGGCGAGCCGGATCGCGACGGTTAAGGAAACGCTGCGGGCGTTAGGCGCACCGGGCAAGCAGCGGACCAACGCATGAGCGGCGCCACGCTGTGCCGCTCATGCACGGCGCACAACCGCCTGAGTCAACGCTTGAGTCAAACTCCGTGCGCACGGCGCTAACGGAATTGATGCCTCGCCGCTTTGGAACGGATTCGTTTTTGGGTATGATCGACTCGTGATCAATGGGAGCCACACTATGTCTGCATCCGCGACATCGGCGTCGGCCGGTTCATCGGCCGCGCTGCCGGGTACTCCACCCTCGCCCGATCTGCCCGCCAGTGCCACCGCCATTGCGTGGACTGAGAAGCTGATTAGCTTCGATACCACAAGCCGCCTGCCCAACCTCGGATTGATTGAAACAGTACGCGACTACCTGCGCTCAGCCGGTCTTGACGCGACGCTGACGTACGACGAAACGGGCCAATGGGCTAACCTGTTCGCCACTGTACCGGCCCATGACGGCACTACACACGGCGGCATCGTGCTGTCCGGCCACACCGACGTGGTGCCGGTTGAGGGACAGCAATGGGACAGCGATCCGTTCGTTGCCCGCATCGACGACGGTAAGCTCTACGGGCGCGGCAGCTGCGATATGAAGGGGTTCATTGGCACCGCGCTCGCTTTGCTGCCGCAGATGCAGTCGGCGAAGCTCGCCAAGCCGATTCATTTCGCGCTGTCGTTCGACGAGGAAGTGGGTTGCGCCGGCGCCCCCCTGCTGCTCTCGGATCTGCAAAAGCGCGGCCTGCGGCCCGAAGGCTGCATTGTTGGTGAGCCGACCAGCATGCGCCCGATCGTCGCCCACAAGGGAATCAATGCCTACCGCTGCTGCGTGCGCGGGCACGCGGCCCACTCATCGCTGACGCCACAGGGGCTCAATGCAATCGAATATGCGGCGCGGCTGATTTGCCACATACGCGACGTCGCGCAGCGCTACCGCTCACACGGGCCGTTCGACACGCTCTACGACGTGCCATTTACGACCGCACAGACCAGTACAATCACCGGTGGCAACGCGATCAACACGGTCCCAGCGCACTGCGAATTCCAGTTCGAATTCCGCAACCTGCCGACGATGGATCCGCAGGCCATCCTGGCGCAGATCGAGACGTATGCGCGTGATACGCTGCTGCCGCAGATGCGCCGCGAGCATCCGGACGCAGCCATCGAGATCTCAGAGATCGCCGCTGCCCCGGGGCTGGACGCCAGCGAGCAGGCGGCGATCACGCAACTGGTACGGGCGCTCACCGCCGACCAAGCCAAGCGCAAGGTCGCATACGGCACCGAGGCCGGCCTGTTCCAGCGTGCCGGCATCCCGACCGTCGTCTGCGGGCCGGGCAATATCGAGCAAGCCCATAAGCCCAACGAATTTGTTTCGCTCGAGCAACTTGGCGCGAGCGAGTCATTCATTCACAAACTGATCACCAGTCTCGAGGTTCATGCACATGTCTGATTGGGCCGTGCCGCCGCCTGTTTCGAAGCCGTTGCCCGCGTCCGCGGCGAACCTATCGACAACGCCCGCGTCGGTTGATGGCCAACGCGTACCGACGCTGGATGATATCGCCGCGCAGCACCTAGCGCTCGCCCCATGGGTGATTCGCACGCCGACCTTCGATCGCAGCGATTTTCCGTCCCTCGAAGGCACGACGGTCAACTTCAAGTTCGAGTTATTCCAAACCGCAGGCTCCTTCAAAGTGCGCGGCGCGTTCTCCAACCTGCTGGCGCTGAACGACGCGCAGCGCAGCGCCGGCGTCACATGCGTGAGCGCCGGCAATCACGCGGCCGCCGTCGCGCACGCCGCGATGCGCCTGGGTATCAGCGCTAAGGTGGTGATGCTCAAGACGGCCAGCCCAACGCGCATCGAGTTGTGTCGGCAGTACGGCGCCGAAGTGGTATTCGCCGACGATGGCGCGCAGGCGTTCGACAAGGTCCGACGCATCGAGGCGGACGAGCGGCGCTGCTTCATCCATCCGTTCAATGGGTATCGCACCGTGCTCGGTACCGCGACGCTCGGCTACGAATGGGCCACGCAGACGCCAGCACTGGACGCGGTGATCGTACCGGTCGGCGGCGGCGGGCTCGGTGCGGGTGTCGCCACCGCGTTGCGCCTGGTGAACCCGCGCCTTCATGTCTATGGTGTCGAGCCGGAAGGGGCCGACGCGATGAGCAAGAGCTTCGCGGCAAACCATCCGGTGAAGATGGGCCCGATGCGCAGTGCCGCCGATTCGCTGTTGGCGCCGCACACCGAGGCGTACAGCTACGAGCTGTGCCGCCGGCACATCGACCGGATGGTTACCGTCTCCGATGACCAGTTGCGCGTGGCCATGCTGCGCTTGTTTGAGCAACTGAAACTGGCTGTCGAGCCTGCGTGCGCAGCGGCGCTCGCCGCACTGCTCGGGCCGCTACGCGATGCGCTCGAAGGCAAGCGCGTCGGCGTGCTGCTGTGCGGCACCAACACCGATCCCGATACGTTGTACCAGCACCTAACCTACGCGCGCACGCTGTCGAGCTAGCTTTCCGTTTCCTGAAGCGTCCCTATCCCGAGGTACGTGTCAGATTCTTCACGCAATTCGAATACGGGTGGCAATTGAAGGAAATGCGTGGCGAATGTTTCAGCGCGATAGTTCGATGCCTTCGTGATTCGCCAATCTTGCCGATTGCGGGCTTGGCTGCACTTCGAGCACCGTCACGGTCGGCTCAATAGACAGGCCAGGCTCGATGGACGGGCCACTACAGATCGTTTAGCATGGGCGTTTTCGCCTTCCCATTTTCGACGCGTTATCGATGAGTTCCCCCCTTCACTCGCAGCCGGACAGCCCTTGCATCGGCGTATGCTCCACGTTATTTGACGAAGTCTGCAAAGGCTGCGGCCGGACGGCGGCGGAGGTGTCAAACTGGGTGTTCATGACCGACGATGAAAAGCGCGCGGTCTGGAAACGCATCACGCGCGATGGAACCGCGATGCGTTTCACGCGCGCCGCCGATTGAGTCGCAGGCCAACGCAACACTTATGAACGCGCGCTGCGGGCCCTGGGCAGCCGCCCCGGGAGTGGATCGCCTACGCGCTAGCCAAACTGCCCCGAGCAGAGCGCTTCATGCTGGCAACGTCGTTTTTTGCGCGGGGCGAATGACCGACCTTCCCCATCGTTCAAGACAGGTCAACAGGGAGAGGCAAGGCGTGACCCTACGGCGTAGTAGCTAATAAACAAAAGCCATTTCACGCCAACAACACGGTGGCGGCGTGACTTCGTTCGGCGCGCTGTGCGCTGCCCGGTTTCGGGCCAGGGAAAATGCTCGTCCACGTCAATCAGACGCTCAATCAGGCAAGCGTGAAGCGAAGCATGTCGTCGGCATCGGACAGGCATTGCGGAGTTCGTGCCAGTGCAGTGCCGGCAGTCACGTCTACGCAAACGCCGGTGCAAAAGATCGTCGTTAAGAAAGTTAACAAGCCCTCGCCTCGCCCTGGCATCTGATTTATCGAATCGGTTACGCGCCGTGGGCGGCACGCTTGTTGCGCGATAACCGGTCATCGGGGGCCAATCCGGCCGCCGCGCTTCCAGGAGATCGGTATGTCCACTTTATCCAAAGGCGACAAAGTCCAATGGCAAACTTCGCGGGGACGCACGGACGGCGTCGTCACCCGTAAGGTGACAGGTACCGCTAAGGCGGGCCGCCACGTCGTTAAGGCATCTGCGCGCGACCCTCAGTACGAAGTCAAAAGCGCACGTACCGGCAAAACTGCAATCCACAAAGCGGATGCGCTAAAGAAAGTGGGCTAACGATCCGTGGCGATAGTGTCGCGTGGCCCCCGCTCTATGGTGACGCTTCGGTTGCGGCCCACGCGCAAAGGCGTATAATACTGTATATCCATACAGTATTGCCATCGCGATGGAATTGCTGAAGAAGCTAGAAATTTTGGCAGACGCGGCCAAATACGATGCATCGTGCGCCAGCAGCGGCGCGCCTGAACGAGATGCACGAGCGCGTGTTGGACTAGGTGCCAGCGTAGGCGCCGGAATTTGCCATAGTTACACGCCCGATGGCCGGTGCGTGTCGTTGCTGAAGATTTTGCTGACCAATTTTTGCCAGTACGATTGCCAGTATTGCGTGAACCGGCGCTCCAGCAATGTCCCGCGCGCGCGTTTTTTGCCGCAGGAGGTCGTCAATCTGACGATGGACTTCTACCGGCGCAATTACATCGACGGCCTATTCCTCAGTTCCGGCGTGATCCGCAGCGCCGATTACACGATGGAGCAGTTGGTTCATGTGGCGCGGTCGCTGCGTGAAGAGCACCAATTTCGCGGTTATATCCATTTGAAGACAATCCCGGACGCCGATCCGCGGCTCATCTTGGAAGCTGGCCAATATGCCGACCGGCTTAGCGTTAACATCGAACTGCCGACCGACCGCGGCCTGCAACGGCTGGCGCCCGAGAAAAACGCGTCGACGATTAAGCGCGCCATGGGATCGATCCGTCTGGCTCGGGAACAAGCACAGAGCGAGAAACATGCGCCACTCAACGCGCCGGCCGGGCAAAGCACGCAAATGATCGTGGGCGCCGATGATGCCGACGACCGCACCATTTTACGCACCGCGCAAACGCTGTACGGTGCCTATCAATTGAAGCGCGTGTACTACTCCGCTTTCAGCCCAATCCCGGACAGCCCGTCCGCGCTTCCGTCGCACGCTCCGCCGCTCCTGCGCGAGCATCGACTGTATCAGGCGGACTTCTTGTTGCGCGGTTATGGTTTTCGTGCTGAAGAGCTGTTTCAAAAAGACGGCGATCTGCCACTGGACATCAACCCAAAGCTAGCCTGGGCGTTGGCGCACCGCGAATCGTTTCCGGTCGATCTGAATCGCGCGCCGCCGTGGCTGATCGCACGCGTACCGGGCATCGGCGTACGCAATGCAAAACGGCTGGCGCAGTTGCGTCGCGTGCGCGCGATCCGCTATCACGATTTGATTCGCCTGCGTTGCGTAATGGATCAAGTCAAATCATTTATTGTGGCGCAGGACTACAGGCCCGCACGAGTCGATATGCCATCGGAACAGCTGCGGCACGCCCTGTCGCGCGCGCCCGTACAATTGGCGTTGCTATGAATGGCGCGTGCCCGTCCACGCTGATAGTCGATGGCGGCTACGCCAGTTGGCGCTCGCAGGCGTTGCGCGCGCTTGCGGCGCGTTGGCCACCAGAGGCCGTGACATGGGTCGAACGTGGTTCGGTAACAAGCGCCACCACGGCACAAATGCCGCTGGACTATCCAACCACCGCACCGGTCGTATGCGACGAGCAGACGCGGGAATCCGGCGCGGACAGCGGCAGCACTGGCTTGCGCGTGAGTGTCTCGAGCGCGTTGGCCTCGCTGCTGCAGGACGCCGCGCTGTATCGTTCGCCGCAACGTTGGGCGCTTTTGTATCGGGTTGTGTGGCGATGGTGGCATGGCGATCGGGCAGTGGCATCGGCGGCCGACGAAGACGGCGCGCGACTGCACGCGATGGCCAGGTCCGTGCGTCGTGCCAAGCACGACATGATCGCGTACGTGCGTTTTCATCGACGTGGCGGCGCTGCGATGCCGGAATATCTGGCCTGGTACGAACCCGAGCATGACGTGTTGGCATACGCCGCAGAGCACTTTGCACGCCGCATGGGAACGTCGTCCTGGTGGATCGGCACGCCACAGGGCACGGCGCTATGGGATGGCGCGACGCTGCAGTTCTCGGCCGTATCCGGCGATGCGGTGGCAATACGGGCCGATGCCGCTGTCGACGAAGTTGAGTCGCTGTGGCTCGCCTATTACAAAAGCACTTTCAATCCGGCGCGGCTGAACGAAACGGCACTGCACCAGCACATGCCGGTGCGCTTTTGGAAAAGTTTACCTGAGGGACCGCTGATACCGGCGATGATCGCCGACGCGCGAAGTGGCACGCGTCGTATGGCGCAGGCTAGCACAGTGCGCGCGATGACAGGCAAGCCGGTCATCGTGGACGCGCAGCGCGCGCGGCCGTCACGGCCGGTCCCGTCTTCGCTCGACGAATGCCGTCGCTGTGAATTGTGGCGCAATGCTACCCAGGCGGTGCCGGGCCACGGTCCGGAAACCGCCCGGATGATGCTGATCGGCGAACAACCAGGGGACTACGAAGACTTGGCCGGCCGTGCGTTCGTGGGCCCCGCCGGTCAGGTGCTGGACGAGGCGCTGCGCCGCGCCGGTGTGCCGCGCGACACGGTTTTCCTGACCAATGCAGTCAAGCACTTCAAATGGCTTGCGCACGGCAAGCGGCGTTTGCACAAAACGCCAGCGCAACGCGAGATCGACGCTTGCGCCCATTGGCTAGAGCACGAACTGGCGCGTGTACGGCCAGCCGTCATCGTTACGCTGGGTGCCACGGCGCTGAGGGCGGTCCTGCGCCGCAACGTCAACATGCAGGACTACCTGCACGCTCCTGTACGGCTCGGCGATACGTGGCTGGTCGCCACGTGGCACCCGTCCTATGCGCTGCGAGTAGACGACGCTGCGGCGCGGGAAAAGATCGTTGCGGCAATGGGAAAAGCCGTCGCGTGCGGACAGCAGTTGGCCACGGCAGCTGTTGACGCGGGATGCGCGCGAGGCATGCAGGACGCGTCATTAGCCCGGCTCACATGCCGCATTTTTTATTATCGAGTAGGCTAGCCAAGGCCTATATCCGCTAGGCACGACTTACGAGAACGCTGCCAGCGCAAGGCGCGATACGAATCTTGTACTACGCCCCCTCATGATATATATATTTAAAGGAGCCGTTATGAGTCGTATCCTCGTTGAATTACCGGATTCGCGGATTGAGGAGTTGGCGGTTATCGTGGAGACCGAACATCGTCCACGCGCTGCCATCATTCGTGACGCAATCGAGGCGTATATCTCCCAGCGCAAGCGCACACTCGGGGCAGACGTCCTCGGGTTGTGGAAGAGCAAGAAAGTCGACGGCCTTGCCTACCAGCAGGAGCTCCGCTCCGAATGGTAAAGGCGCTTTTTGACACGAACATCCTGATCGACTATCTAAGCGGAATCAACGCTGCGAGGAAGGAGCTGGAGCGCTATGAATATCGTGCGATCAGCACGATTACCTGGATGGAGATCCTTGTTAGTGCCTCCACAGAGGAAGAATCTGCGATTCGAGCATGGCTCAGTTCATTCGATGTAGTCGCCCTCGATAATGCGATCGCGAACCGGGCAGTGGAGATTCGAAAAACCAAGCGGATTCGGTTGCCGGATGCCATTGCATGGGCGACGGCACAGGTGCACTCGCTGCTGCTTGTCTCACGCAATACGAAAGATTTCCCTGCGGACGAACCAGGCATGCGCGTCCCGTACAAAATTTAGGAAAGCGCAATGGCTTACAAAATCGTGCGTGCTGAGGGCCGAACAACGTAAGCGTTTTTTCGTCGTCTGGTCGCACGACTGCGCGAACGCGGGCCGCCGGCAAAAGTAATTGTCGCCAGACAGAAGACGAAGAGCGCACGGCTCTGGGTGTACGTGCGCGACGACAGCCGTTCAGGCTCGGCGCAGCCGGCTGCGGTGTGGTTTGCCTATTCGCCCGAGCGCAAAGGTATCCATCCCCAGACCCATCTGGCCGGATTCGAGGGCATTGTGCAGGCCGATGCTTACGTCGAGCCACCTGCAAGGACCGGGTTTTGTTCGCACGTGGAAACGCGCACATAGCCGATTTTCATCCGTAGGCTTGTTGACCTATGGACACGTCGTACCGATTGCTCCGCCGTAGTCCATAGAAACGATCGTTTTATCGAACCATTGCAAGCGCGGCAAATATGGCACATAAACACCTATGCGTGTAAGCACCCAAATGGAGGGCATTATGAGCACTGTGCGCTGGAATATTGCCGTGTCATCCGACACGGATCAGTCCGTCCGCATGTTCCTTGCATCGCAAGGCGGCGATCGCAAGGGCGATCTATCGCGTTTCATCGAGGAGGCGGTACGCACCTATATCTTCGAGCGCGCCGTTGAACAGGCTAAGGCGGCGAACGCCAACGTGAGCGAGGCTGATTTGACGGCTATCGTGAACGAAGCCGTGCAATGGGCGCGTGAGCACTGATGCGGGTCGTCCTCGATACCAACATGTTGCTCAGTGCGCTGCTCTCGCCGCACGGCTTGCCGGACACCATCTATCGTGCATGGCAGAAGGATCGTTTCGACCTGGTGACATCGGCCGCGCAAATCGACGAACTGCGCCGCGCGAGCCGCTACGCGAAGTCCAAGGATGTGCTCCAGCCGCACCGCGTCGGCACGATGGTCAACAACATGCGGCGCTCGATCATGCTAGATGCGCTGCCGCCTCTGCCGGATGGCATCGAGGTCAACGATCCGAACGATGCGTTGCTGTTGGCGATGTCCTTGGCCGGCGAGGCCGACTATCTGGTGACCGGCGACTATCGCGCCGGGCTATTGCAACGCAGCAGTATCAGTCGTGCGCGCATCATCACGCCGGCGGCCTTCTGCGCCGAGACGCTGTGACATTACTCTAGTCGGACCTTCAAAATTCAAAATTTAGATGACAAGATTCGTGCAAGGGAAGTGAAACAGAACAGGTCGTGGCGCAGCGCCAAAGCGAGCGCAGCCACCCAAGCACAAAAAAGGCGGGCTTGATGCCCAATCGGGTAATGGCGCGCAGCAGCCAGCGCAGGTTATAGCCTGTCGAGCACAGCACGGCATGTACCGCATCACCCGTGACGCCTTTGAGCCAGCAGCGCCGCATTCCATGATCCTGTTTGAGATGCCCGATGATCGGCTCGATGGCTTGACGCCGCTTCAAACGACGCTGTTGTGCCGGGTTCAGCCTGTTGAGTTTTCCGCGATGCATCCACTGTACGGGCGCAACCTGAGCATCCACACCACGAAAGCCCAGATCGGTCAGCACAGTCTTGACACGTGGGGCACCGGCCAGATCCTGTAGCAGGATCGAGGTTTGTTCGAGCTGTTGGGCCAAAATGTGGCCGTCGTAGGGATTGCCAGCGAACGCTCGCGTCCCGACAATGAGCCCTTGTTTGTGCGTGATAGCCAGGCTCACCTTGACGCCGAACTCGTACGGTTGGCGGGCCTTGCCTTTACCGATGCATGCCACTTCCGGCGCGTGTAGTGCGTACAGTTTGTCTTTGTCCTTGGGGCGCTGTCGGCAAATGCGCCAGGCTTGTTGCAGCCACATGTGCAATGGCACTTGTCGCTCGTGCGAGATCTCGCCCAGCTTGCGCTCGATCTCGCGCAGCACTCGGCCCAACACGGTACGCTGACGCTTGAGCACGCGGTGCAGACGCTTAAACTGCTTGGCATGCGCGTAGCCACCGGCACGTCGGCGTAGTCGTTTGCCTTCGCGCTCGTAGGTTTGCTTGAGCGCCAAGCCCGCGTGCTGTGCCAAGCGCACCAGCTTGCTACGCGCTACCTCCAGCAGCCGGCTGTCAGTCGGATAAGCAATCGCTTTCTCTTGGACGGTAGTATCCACGATCACGCTCTCACATTCGACTGGCTTGAGCACCTTCATTTGTGCGGCAGCGGTCATGGTCGCGGCCAGCCATTCTTCGATGCCGGCTTCACCCAAGGCTTGCCGAAAACGCACTAAATTGGTCGGATCACATGGCAGGCGTGGCTGAAAGTACTGCTCACCGCAGAAGAACTGAAATTACACATCCTGTGCCCAGCGCTCGCATACCGACTCATCACTTTCGTTGTAGGCATGCTTCAGATAGAGCAGCCCCACCATCAATCGGATTGACAGTCGAGGACGACCGGCTACGCTTACACCGGCGCCAGCCAGCTTCGGCGCCATCCCGAACAGATCGGGCACTGTGCTGCTTTGACCTTCGCGCGTGCGCCGCTCAAACAGCGGGACGAGCGTCGCTTCAATCGTGCTCCATGGCATACGCGTGGCCAGCACCACAAGCGGGTGCCGCAGATCAATCATCGCGTCCAGGCGGCTACGAAAAAAATCTGGTGTCCCACAAGAACTTGTCTGGCTCGTGCTCATCGGCAGTGTTTAAAACTCCCAGAAATTTCCCCTATTGGATTATCTTTCTGGGAGTTGCGCAACCCCTCGATTGATTTCTGCGCCTGACCGCAACAGCATCTCAAACTTTTTTCAGGGCCGACTAAGTAAATAAAATATTCCTATTTAGTCGGTTCTGAATAAACCGCAGACGTTGGTGCAGTAAGGCTCTGAGGCCAGAATGGTGTTGTGGGAATTGCAAGAGGCAGGCATATTAATGCGAGATTCCTGCAAATTTCGACGAGGTTCGGATGGGTCCGAAGACGCCGGTGCCAGAGGGAGATTTGTTTCGCCAACCGCTGCGCGAGCAGATCAACTTGAAGCATCCGTTGGTTCGTCTGGCCGATCTAATTGACTGGGACCGATTGAGCGCGGCGATGAGCGCGAGCTTCGTGTCGCAGCGCGGCCGGCCGGCAACGTCGCCGCGTTTGATCGCGGGGTTGCTGTATTTGCAGCACGCCTTCGACTTGTCGGACGAGGATGTGGTCTGGCAATGGCTCGAGAACCCGTATTGGCAGGTGTTCACCGGCGAGACGTACTTGCAGACCAAACCGCCGATCGATGCGTCGAGCCTGACGCGCTGGCGCAAGCGGCTAGGCGAAGCCGGCGTTGAAGAACTGTTGGCTGAGACAATCGAAGCGGCCAAACGCGCGAACGTCATCAAGACTTCGAGCCTGAAGCGGGTGATCGTCGATACGACAGTGATGGAAAAGGCGATTGCGCATCCCACCGATTCGCGCCTGCTCGAGCGTTGCCGAGAACATCTAGTCAAGGCGGCCGCCTGGCACGGGCTGAAGCTGCGGCAAAACACCAATCGCGAGGCTCCGCGCCTGGCAAGTCAGGTAGGCCGCTATGCGCATGCGAAGCAGTACAAGCGGATGAACAAAGCGCTGCGCACTTTGCGTTCTCGAGTGGGGCGCGTGATGCGCGATCTGGAGCGGCAACTCAATGGTGTCGCTGGGCAAACTCGCGCGGCGTTGGAAGAGCTGATCAGCCGCACGAAGCGGATTCTCACGCAGAAGCAGAAGGACAAAAATAAGCTGTATGCGCTGCATGCGCCGGAAGTAGAATGTCTGGCCAAGGGTAAAGTACACAAACCGTATGAATTTGGCGTGAAGGTGTCGATCACGACCACGCACAAGGAAGGTCTGGTAGTCGGCGCTCGTTCGATGCCGGGCAATCCGTACGACGGGCACACGTTGGTTGAAGCGTTGGAACAAGCAGCGATCCTGAGCGAGGTGCAGCCGCAGATCGCCATCGTGGACCGTGGCTACAAGGGTGTAGCCATCGATGAGGTGAAAATCTATCACCCGGGTTTGCGTCGTGGCATCACACGCGGCTTGCGCGCAATGATCCGGCGGCGCAGCGCGATCGAGCCGGCCATCGGACACATGAAGTCAGACGGCAAGCTCGATCGAAACTGGCTCAAGGGTGCGCTGGGCGATGCCATCCACGCGGTGCTGTGCGGCGCCGGCCACAACCTGCGCATGATCCTGCGCAAGCTGCGGCTTTTTTACGCCCTGATTCTCCTCGCTTTGCTCAGCTTCAAAACCGCTGCGCCCTCGGCTGCATGACTTCATCTGCGAGCTAAAACGAATTGTTCAGGCCCAACTATTTATATTTAGCATAACGGAATCATTGGGTTATATCGACTCTCCATCTCTAGTCAACGTTAGCGGTATGCAGCCCATGCTGCATGCAACGACGGGCCAGTCCAACCAGCCCACGAGAACAGGCACCAGCCAGCTCAAATGCTCAAGCTCGGCTCAAGCCCATTGACGAAACAACTGGCTACATTCACGCAGCAGCGTTCGGCATTCAATATGCTTAGCCTTAACCAATAAACGCAGCTGGGCAATCGTAAACACGGTGTGCCTTTGCTAGCCTTTTAGCCTATCGCCTAAGGCTGCGCCATCGCCTTCTGTTAGTCTTATCTGCCTGCGGCCGGCAGAGCAGGCCCATGCCAGCCGCTATCCGGTGTGGGCGGTACATGGCTGCCAGCCCTGCCACCCACAGCTTTGTATCATTTAAATCGGAATCCGCTGGCGATCAGCGAGCTGGAAACGAAGGTGGCCGTGCGTTAGACTGTGTCCCCCAAGTCGAAGGTTTATCACCTAATGTGATATCTAGCGTTGCACCATCGCGTATCGCGTTAAACGGTAGCCAACTACTGTCATAGGGATAACCGTTCAATTTAACACTCTGAATATACGTGGACGATGCATTCGCCGCATTGATGGTGAGTACCTTGCCATTACCCATTTTTACCACGGTTTTAGGAAAGAGCGGTGACGCGATCGTCAAACCTGGGACGGCTGGAATGGCCGGATATAATCCCAGCGCCCCCCAAACCAACCAACCTGACAGTGCACCGACATCATCATTACCGGGCAATCCCGACGGTCGCGTAGTAAACTGGGTGTTGACGATCCGACGCACCACTTGCTGAGTCTTGAATGGCTGAGCAGTCCAATTATATAGCCATGGTGTCGCGAAAGAAGGTTCGTTGCCAATCCACATGTGAAGGTCGTCCGAACCAGCATTAATGTAGGTAAAAAACGAATCAAGTCGATTAATTGCTTGGTCTTCTCCTCCCAGTTTTTCAAACAAGCCTTGAATATCATAAGGCACCATCCATGTATATTGCTCTGCGTTACCTTCAACGTAGCCGTGAGGACCAGGAGTGTAAGCCGTCCAGCGACCGTCTGCATTGCGCGGCTGAAGCTGCGGATAAGGTTGACCTGGAACTGCATCCAGTTCGATAAAAATGGTCTTCAATTTCCAGAGCGCAACAGCAATTTTTTGCCATTTCAGCATTGCCTAATGCGAGTGCAAACTGAGAAATAGCAAAATCTGTGTTCGCGTATTCCACTGTGGTCGACGTATTGCCATTTCTATTAAAAAAWTCATAATACGTCCGGTCTGCAGGCAAATAGCCGAGCGTACAGTAGTCGTCTAGACCGGGTAAAATAGTTACGTTTTTACATTTTTGGCATTCGCCAAGCGCAGTATTGAACATGATACCAAGCGCTCTGCGAAGATCAAATTGATTTGCACCATAGAAATAGCTTTGTGCAACAACAATAGATGCCGAATCACCCGCCATCACATTGCTTGTTGTATTACCTTCAACCCACTGCGGAAAAATACCCCCACACTGCTGCGCGTCGGCAATAAGTGAGGTCATCATATCACTGAGCTCGCGTGGCGACAGAATCGACAGCAGCGGTATCAGAGAACGGTATATGTCCCAATTAGAGAAATTGGTGTAATGAACACGCCCAGCTTCTGTTTTATGTATTTCATCGTCAAACCCTAAGTAATCTCCATTTACATCACTAAACACGGCTGGTCCGGTAAAAGCATGATAAAGTCCTGTATAAAACTTTTTCGTATCTTCATCACTACCGCCGCTGACCTGAATAGCATTCAAATATTGGTTCCAGCTGGCATCCGCCTGTGCACGGATGGCGTCGAAGCTTGCCACACTTTCAGACTCGAGGTTTAGCTTGGCATTATCGACGCTGACATACGACAACCCAACTTTCATACCAACGACCAAATCCGATGCTTTTTTGCTAGAGGGGTTAAACGTTAGAGTCTGCAGTGTTGCCATCAATCTTGCTCGTGAATGGCTGATCCAATCTAGCATAAAAATATAATTTATAATATTGTCTATTATTGCAAAAATCACCTCCCATCGTCCAGCCCGATAACGCCTTTTCATCACCTTCGACGGTAGTAATATTACCCACCCCTCTGTTAGTTTTTCCTATTATTTTAAGTATTGCAGGTTTGCCAGCAGGATAGGTCAAGCGCGTTGCACCAGTGCGCAATGTCGCAGTTAATTCAACATTTACACCATTATCCAATAAAACTTTATAATATCCTGGCTTGGCTGTTTCATTTTCGTGACTAAAAGATGATCCACCGAGTTGACCTTCCTCCGTAGCTGGAAAAATTGGAAAAGCTCCGCCAGCATCGCATCCCACCCCGCTGACGTGAGTCATACTGAAGCCAGTGATACGATTTTGGCTATAATGATAGCCTGGTGGACTCCATTTGCCAGGCACGCCTGGCGTATCCGGTCCCCATTGCACCATTCCAAACGGAAGTTGTACTGCGGGTGTGGTAAAGCCGCCAAGTGAATCTTCCTGAGACCCAGAATCGAACGGAGGTGTTCGATCCGTTCCGATCATTGGATCGACATATTGAGTTAGCGGTATTTCTTTTGGCAGCAAGTCCGAAGTAGATGCCAACACGCTACCAACCATATTAAATGTCAAAAAAGCAGCGCCACACAGATAAAAAAAATTCATTTTTCACCCTTAATTCAATTTAATCAACCAGCAATATAATATGTATTTCCTATAATTCAAATTATAAATTAAAATCAATATATAAGTAATTATCCGGTGTACATAATATACAACAACATCGTATAAGCAATATCGTGCCCCATATTTTCACCCATAGTAAAGCACCATCTATGAGTCTTTTCAGGCCTTACATTCTCCGGCCGCACTCCCCAAGGTTGGCTCCCGAGTAGATCAGGTGTTCCATTCGACCCATCGCATATGGACCAACCGTCTGGAATTTCCGTTCCGAAAAATGGTATAATCATGCCTTTTACAAAATTCGTTACTTCCTATATTATTTATAATATAATCCATATCAGCATGAACCGCATCGCCGCTGACCGTAATACCATTACCCTTACCAACCTTCAATCCCTCATTGGATGATAATCCTGAGTCCTCTGCCAACTTTACGGCCACACCAGTGCTCAACACCTCAATGCCCTTGCCTTCTTTGACTGACACCTTGTCACCCGAGACCTCTACACCGTTGCCCTCGCCAACCTTCAATCCCTCATTGGATGATAATCCTGAGTCCTCTGCCAACTTTACGGCCACACCAGTGCTCAACACCTCAATGCCCTTGCCTTCTTTGACCGACACCTTGTCACCCGAGACCTCTACACCGTTGCCCTCGCCAACCTTCAATCCCTCATTGGATGATAATCCTGAGTCCTCTGCCAACTTTACGGCCACACCAGTGCTCAACACCTCAATGCCCTTGCCTTCTTTGACCGACACCTTGTCACCCGAGACCTCTACACCGTTGCCCTCGCCAACCTTCAATCCCTCATTGGATGATAATCCTGAGTCCTCTGCCAACTTTACGGCCACACCAGTGCTCAACACCTCAATGCCCTTGCCTTCTTTGACCGACACCTTGTCACCCGAGACCTCTACACCGTTGCCCTCGCCAACCTTCAATCCCTCATTGGATGATAGTCCTGAGTCATCTGCCAACTTTACGGCCAGCAAGCCACTAGTTTCATTGCATTCCAATCCCATTCCGGGCTTCCCGATATCTTCGTCCTTAGGGCTGCCCACTGCTTTCCATCCTGCATTGGCTCGGTTGATCAATGTGGCAAATCATCCGCTACTGGAATTTTGTGCGTATCAAACGCCTGTTTTAGCTCATCAGTCGTGCTAGGCGCAGTGGACGGACTTGTTTCGTTCAGTTCACGGTAGGGCTCTTGTTTAGACAGACGGGACATGAGAGGCTCCTTTCAAAGGTTAAAAGACACAACAAGTTCAAATTAGCGCTACTTAAATCCTTTGTTTCTCTCTGATATAAAACAATTTATTGTCTCTGACGTAACCCAAATTAAACGGGTCACTGCCCTCAGCCTGTTCTTCTCGGGACGCAACTTGAAGCGTGCTAATACCAAACGCCTCCACGCTTGAGGAGAACTCAACTGCATGCGCTGGCATACGCTCGCATGTCAAGGCTAGGTCGACGACACCAGCGGCGTTTTCTTCACAACTGATGTGCCAAGTTAGTCCTGTATCTGGCAGGGGCCCACACCAGTCCAGCGCTGGCGAAAAACTGACCCCCGACGCACCCGCGTTCCGCAACTTCAGTTCAACAGTCTCTCCGACGAGCACGCAGTCCTCGCTAGGACAAATGCGCAGCGTGTGTGTTTTGCCCCAACGAAGCTGACTCGGCTCAGCTGCCTCCGTAACCGGTTGATCATCGAGCGTGATATCAAATTGCTCCCACGGCGACGTCGGGATCGCGCGTACAGTGAACGTATACTGATCCGGCTCAATGTTATACGGGGCATCGACACTCGCCTCGACAGACGTTTTATCTTCCGTTGGATGATAGGTAAAATAGGCCCAACCCTCTTCGTCGGTAGTACACGATTCTGTTCTCTTCGGCGTCTTCCATTGCACCACCACGTTGTCGGCAGGCACTTTCGCCACGCTATTGCATACTCGCACTGCCAGCTGCACCGGTTCGTTCGATGGAATAACCGGCCAGTGTAGCGGTTCTGGATGCTCGCTAATTGCTAATTGATAATGCCCAACCGAACACGGCAATATAAAACGGTCCGCATGATAAACACTGTCAATGGCGATATCAAGCTCGCCGCTGGCGGCATTACCACACTCGATGCGCCACGGTGCGGTGACGTGCTGCGCATCGTCTTCGGGATCTTCGGGATTTGACTCAGTGGCGCTGAGCATGACCTTCAGCCGCTCAGCTTCGTCGGGATTGTCCAATTCACCATAAACATCAGTGCCTGGATAAAGACCGTCCTCGGCCCAACCATTGTCTTCTTCGGGCAGCAGCGTCATCATATGTGTCGCACCACGGCAAATTGGTACCCGGCCATCGGGCAGCAGCGGTGCGATATGCGTGTTACTGTTACCTTCAAAATGAATGCGCACTTTGCCGTCCTGCAACTTCAACGGTGGTAGATGGAGCTGCACCGCCACCCCCGGGTGCACCGAGGCATCGGTGCTACTTCCTGCCACATGCAACTCGCCCTCTCTGAACGGCCATTCGACGGCCAGGTGCGTCGCTTCGGGTGGCTCATGCTCAGGATCGCTTAAACTCACTTCAGGGTTGCGCCCGGACGCCAAGCGCACTTCGAATTCTCTGTCGCCGTCCTCGTACGACTTAAAAAATACCTCGCGTGAAAGCCACTGTGTATAGTCATCAGCGGCCAGGCGATTGTCCGAGCCAGCCGTTGGTAGTTTCACGCAGTCTTTCTTTTCACTGGGCCAGGCGCGCAATTCAGCGTACGGCTCCTTGCCCCCTTGGAAACGAGTCGGCTGATACTGAAACGACAGCTGATACCCATAGTTAGTCGCGTCCAGCTTGCGTGGATTGACCGGCAGCGCAAACCGCTGCTGGACAATGCCCCTTTCTAAATACAGATAATTTAGGCCAGTGCCAAAATCTTTCTCTTGTGCCACTCCCGGTGCATCGGGAGTGGCCACATTCCAGCCATTGTCAGGGTCAAGAAAATTTTTTTCAAAGGTTCCATTTTTCAGTAAGTTGCGGCCAGTCTTGCGTGGAGTTGTCATGATCAAATCCTCTTCAAAGAGTCAAACTCGCGCGTAGGAAGTCGCGCCAAGATGCGTAAGTGGGCTCGGATTCGCTGACGATTCGGATGCCGCATTAAGCAGTTCCTCGACGTCTTGCGCCAATTGACGCCCCCCGTCGACGGCAGTGTACTGAAACTGAATCACAATATCGGTCATCGCTTCGAACAATGCCTGCTGATCGTCTTGGCCGTGCCGCGGAAACTCCAGCAGCCATGACGAGACTGCACCGGTGCCTTCAAACGGGAAATAGCGCCCATCATCAAAACTCATCTGCACCACCCCGCTATCGTCTAAGCCGGTAGATAGCGCAATCTGCCCAGTTGGACGCAAGTTGAAACGAATATCGGTGGTATCTGCCCGATCATCGTTGGGATTATGGGTGTAGCAAACTGCCGCAAAAGAAGGTTTGATCACTGTTTGGCTGGACGTTTGCAGCAGTCGCGCGCGAATGTTTTGGTACGGGCCAATGACCGCCGGGAGCGTGACCGACACGCGCAGCAGCTGGCGCAGATACAGGCCCGGGTAGTCTTCATCTAGCATGCGTGCTGTCAACTCAAACGGCAGTTGACCGTCTTTTTTCAACTGCTCAATCACGCCAGACCAAGCCGTTTTCTTTATTGCCGCCTGTGCCTCAAACAGCTGGCGCAGCGACACGGTTTTGATCAGCTCCAGCCGTCGCTCATTGCGATGCACAAAAGCCGACTCCATTTTCAGTAGCGCAAGCTTAAGCGCTTCACCCGCGCCGAGACCATGATAGTTATCGAACCACACATCGGGCTGAATAAACTGCGTATCATAATCGCCAACCTCGTATTGCCAACACGCCTGCGCCGACAGACACAGGGCAGTGACTGCGTCATAGGCTTGAAAGTACAATGTTGCCATCTGCCCTTGCAGCCAGCGATAGAGCGAGACCTTGCTGCCGCGGGTTTGGCTCAAGAACGTGTACAGCTCCTGCGCTTGCGTCTTGGCGCGACGTTGCTGCTTCAGCGCGGTTTGAGCCGCTTGAATCTGCACTACTTGTGCCGCGATCTGCGCATCGATTGCCTCCATCTCTTTTTGCGCCAGATCCCGCTGGTGTTCCCATTCCTCGCGACGGCGGCGATAGCGATCCGACGCCTCAAGATTCATAGCCATGATTTGTGCCATGGCTGACTCAGTCGCCAGGCCATGCGCAGCGGCTTGAAGCGGCGCGCCAAAGTCCATGCCACCATTGGCCAAACCAAAGACGTTAGGCGCCGTTGACGCGACTGCACCGGCCATCGATAACGCACTCACACCAGCCTGCAGTTCCTGGCTCCGGTTGTTGGCCGCTAGCGCAGCGATCTCCTCAGCCGACACATCACGCTCCACTTGCTCACGGTAATAGTCGTAACGTAATGCGATGCTGGCTTTGTTGGCATGTAACGCCGCTTCAGTTGCTTGCGCCTGCTCGACATATTGCTGCTGCAACTGTTCAGCAAAATCGGCTAGCTCAATCACATGACGCTGTTGTAGTTCTTCTTGCGCGCAGCGATCTCCCGCCTCCATATACTGGCGAACCTGATCGCCAAAACGACACAGTGTTTCTACCGCGTTCTGCGCCCGCGGCAAAATCGCAATAAACCGGTACGGTGGAATCACCAGGTGCGCGCCTGGATTACGCTGGCCTGGGCCGGCCCCGGCCGCTTGTGCGCGCAGCAAATCGCGTGGATTGGCTAGCGCGTCAAACAGCGGCAAGCTCATCGGCTTGCCATCAAGCGTCAGATTATGGCGCAGGTTGTGAAGCCGGGAGGCCAGCGTATCCCACACGTCGAGCAACTGTTGATTGAGCGGCAGGCGAAAGTCCGGCACATCGAGTAAATCAAGCATCACTGGCCCGCCGGGTTGGGCCGGAAGATTGCTGAGTGTCGCGTCATCGAGCGTCGCTTCGAACGCGGTGAGTGCCGTCACATCGGATTGGTTAAGCGCCTCTAGGCTAGCCGGCGTCCAGCGGCTCACGCCGCGAAACGATGGTGCATTGCCCATCAACGACAAGGCCCGCACATACAACAATTTGGCTTCGGTCAGGCTATCGCGTGTCAAGCGCCGATAGAGCGAGTCGGCCCATGCAATCAAATTGTGCACATAATCAAGATAGACCTTTTTACAGTAGTGCTCGGGACGCGAGTACGCAATGGCATCTGGGTCGGTCGGCCCGTCCACTTCATATGCGTCATCACCTTGTCCAATCAGGGGCCGCACCTGCCAATAACTGGGCGTGTCGCGTTCAGCCGGAATCACCAATGCGCTCGGATTGAATAGATAATGCAACCAATCTTGTGCGTCCGCGTAGTTCAACTCGTTTGTGAGTTGGTGTGCCACTAAATGGGGCATATGGAAAAAGAGCTCCCAGAAATAGCGGCCATTGGCACCATCAAAATCCATCAGCACCGGCGTTTCAGGCGCGTCCGGCGTGCCTGGCTCTTCGATATGCTGCGTATCCCAGTGCAGCAACCGCGCCAATGAAAACGAAGCGCGCTGAATCAACTGCCCCGCAAACAGTGTATTGAGCCGTACGTACTTGACGTTTAAATTTTGATCACAGGTAAGATCCAAAAACTGCCCGCCATTGCACTCTACGATTGCGGGGCGGTTCAAGGGTTTTTCTCGAACGGTGACATCAAACCAATTATAGCCATACGAAGAATCATCGTTCTTTGCTCACGCCAAAGACAAATGCATGCTTGTAAGGCCAATTGGCATTCTCGCTTCTAGTCGTAGTGACCATGCCCGTCACAGCGCCACCGTTTAGTGTCAATGGATCACGTTTAACAGTGAGCTCTTCTTGTTCTTGAAAATGATCTCCTTTGCGCTGCCAGACACCAAAAGGCACAGCATAAAAGCTGTGTCGATATGTAACCAGCCGATTATAAATTGATTGAAAGTTATATTTTTTATTTTTTTCATTAATTTTAAATGAAAATCCTGCGCCATCTCGCACATCATTAAATGACATCTTCAAAATATGGTTTTCAATTTCATCTGACAGGCCAAAAGTTATTGTTGTTGTACTATTTCGCTCGGCCCTTAACTTCGTAATTAAGCTTTGCTCATAAAACAACTCGACTTCCGCAACAAAATTGAAAAAATTTTGAGTAATGGAGAATGTTGCCTGACTGGGTCCAGACCGATTACTATTGTTTGGCCGAACCTCCAGCTTGAGCGTCAACCATAAATCATCCCATGATGCTTTATCTAGCAGTGTATACTGCACTAACAGAGTTTCAATGCGCCGGTTTTCCCGTATTGCATGGCATTTGCCGCGGATATTGAAGTCAACTTCGTACTGGATATTACCTTCTAAAGAGAGAATGTCTTCTTTTTTGGTGACGCATTCCACTTCCAAATCAAGCATTGGGTTGATGCCGCCATTTGGCGTATGTGGTGCCCAACTATTGTCATACGTATCATCGGGATTTTTATTCCATCGGACAGACTCGACCTCAAACTCAATCCCCTCAAAAACGGTCTCCCAACTGACGAACCGGCTTTGCAACGTTTGCGGATTGGAAAACCGTTCTGATGCCAAACCCTTAAGTACAGCTTCATTTTTTCCTAAATCAATAGGATCAAACACGGCATTCCATGCACGCGTAATCGCGTTTTCGTCTTCCTTATCTTTTGTTAAAGCTACCGCTAATGTGGTGTCTTGTTTAGAGAGACTTTCGAACGCAATTGCGAGCAACTTAAACGGCGGCTGGTCGTCTTTCTCAGCGTCCCTTGTACCCACTGTCATTGGCGCCGACCACTGACCATTCAGGTTCAGGTACGCGAGCTTGAGGTCATAGTTGTACTCGTTAATCGTCCCGTCATCGCTCATCGTTTCTACTTTCGGATGCTGCTCGACCCACACAACGAACAGTCGGCCGCCGGTGCACACTGGGCGAATCAGCGAGACATTATCGCTAAACGCAACGTCAATCAGTTGCCATTCATCCCACGCGGTGGGATTGAGCCGCGTGTTGGCGGGTTCAAGCTGCACCCGCGCCTTGCGCCAATAGTAGCGGTGCGGCGCGGTCTTTTCCTGTCCGATAAAATAGTAATCGGCATCACGATGACTGGGCCCATCGATGTAGCCACTGAGCACTTTGAGGTTGCTCACTTGCTCAAAGCGCCTCAAGTAGTCGAGCGCCGCGTCGCGCACCCGATCGCTGTTGATACGCGCTTGCGCAATAGACGATTCAAACTCTTTAAAAATTTGCGTCTTCTTAATGCGCAGTGTCGGATCAATATAGTTTTCCGGATACGACTGCAGCAGCTGATTGGCACCCCAGACTGAATACAGCGCCTGCCAGTGGCGCCAATAGTCAATGTCGTCACGCTCATAGGCTTGTGTTGCATGGCCCGGCTCCATGCCATTGTAGATGCCATGGATATACTGCTGAAGACTGGCAATCGCCTCAGCCACCCAAGAGGTGGTGACCTTTGCGCTGACTTGATTGTCCAGCAGCAGATACTGATACAGATCTTCCGGTGTGGTAAGTTGACCGGCCGCAATACCTTGCTCAGGGGCAATCTGCCCCAGATAAAACTGCACCAGCGCATCGCGGCGGGTTTCGTCAAGCTGTGACAAGATTGGGTGATCGGCGTTCATCGTCGTGGTTCCTTATGCGTGTGGCCGTTTTCTCATTTGGGCACCGCTGGCCGACTCCAGGAGGTTGACTTTGAGCCACTGCACATGACCAAGTCCGACCAGACGGATACCTAACGCGAACTGCGCACGCTCACGCCCGCGACAGTCAATCTCCCAACCTATCCCCTGCTCGAGGTCGTTCAGTGGCTCAACTTGCAAAAACGGCGGTGTCGCGCTTAGCCCTAGCCCCATCACGTTGGGACCGCCCCACGTCAACGTGACCTCTTGGTCTTTAAGCCAAGCTTGGTTTGACGCCCGGCTTCACCTGCAACTTGTAGGCTTGTCCATGCCGGAACGTGATAGGCGATGACGCATCGGTGAGGGGTTGGTCATTCAGTATCAATTCCCATCTAGGCTGCGCAAAGATGTCAACGTCAATCGTAACTTCTTGTTCATTGGCCAAACGAGCCACCACGGTGTATGAATTAGCGTGGTCGCGTGGAAGGGGTAGGATACTTTCACCCAATACGTCACTCTTTACGATCTTGGGCTCATCTTCGCCGATCTGCCAGCTCACCGGATAGCGAGCGGCGGGCTCTATTTGGTTCGATCCGCTCGTGGCCTGCACACGTACTTTTAATAAGAGCGGTTGTCCACCCACAACCGTGCGCACGTTACTCTCAGTTATTCGCTCCAGTGTTGGATTGCCGAGCACCTCGATAGCTTGTTCCAACATCTCGAGCGACTGATCGTTTGACTTATTGCCCGGCTTTGGTTTGGGCCCCATATAAGCCGCACCCACTGTCACACTACCGGCCTCAGTTGGCTGAAAGGTAAATTGCGCAAGACCATTGTCATCGGTATAGGACTCACGCAACTCACCGGTGGTCGCAAGCTCCCAGCAGATAGTTTGGTCTGGCGCAGGCTCACCGGACAAGCTCAGCATACGGCATTGCACGGTGATGGCTTCCCCAGCCACATTGCTCGTTATCACACGCAGGTTATACGACCTATCTAAATACGGTCGGTCTACAAAGGTAATCGTCGGGAAAGTTCTGCCTGAATTCGTCCCATAGGAGGCCAAGACATTGCAGTCTTGCACTTGTTGACTGACCAGCTTGACCCGCGCATAGCCATCCCGATCCGTATGCGTGTCAGCCTGCAACAGTCGGCCCGCAGTGGTCGTCCATTGAACCAGACGATCCACGCCGGCATTGTCATACCGGTCCTGGAGTTGCACAAAAAGCTCGACGCTCTCACGCTCACCTGCCAGCGGTGGTTGAACAGGCGGTATGGGTTGCTTAGTAGTAAATCTCAGACTGACTTCATCACAGTCGATCAACACCGTCGGCATGTCAATCACTTGGTCCAACCCGATGCGCGCACGCACGCGGGCCACTCCCATAACGACGCCTGGATAAAGTTCAACAGTGGTCACGCCATCTTCGTTCGTCAGTGTCTGCGTCTGGTGCAAACTACCGGCGTCTTCAACACTCCATCGCACCACAATGCCATGCAGCGGCTCGCCGGCCAAATCCCGGATGGTCAGCGTAAAGGTGGCAATATTGTCCGATGCGTCATAATTGGCAATGAGCTGCTCGGGGCTCACCGTGCATGTGCTGGTCACGCTCTGGCCCACTTCCACCACAGGTCCGCGCTCGGACTGTTCGCTGGCCACTGTCGCAGCGGTTAAGCAACTGAGCGCATTTTGCGCCGCCTTGCGATACGCCGAATCAGGCGAATGTAGCGTGAGCGCGCCCAAATCAAGCAGCGCTTGCGCATTCAGCCCCGTGGTGCGGCACAGTGCGTAGCAGCGCAGCAGCTTGTCGAACTCGACTAGATTGAATACGATGCCCTGCTCGTTAATCGACTGCGCGACCGTTAAAATCTCGCGTGCACTCCAGCCCAACAACTCAGCCAGTTTACCCGCTGCGCCATCGCGCACCAGCCGCAACTGATCTTCAGACGGCGCACTGACACCATCGTGGGCAAACAGTTCCGGGTCGTTAACCAGTTTGAGATAGTGCAGCAGCTTCTCTGGCGGGTGCTGAGCCACTTTGATCACGCGCGCATACAAGCTCAGATAATATAAGTGCTGCAGCGTAATCGTGCCTGCGGCAAAGCCAAACCAATCGCGTCCCCAACTTTGGGCGTGCGCCTGTAGCATCGCCGCATCCAGCTGAAACTGTTGCGCAATACGCGCGAGCCGACCCAATTCGGCCAGCTTCACTAGCATCGTGTCATAGCCCTCGGGCGTTTCGTTGTCCTCGTCCACAAGCGAACGCGTAAACCGGCGAGCAGTGGACAGCAGCGTATCGACCGCCTTGTCAGCAGCCTGCATCGACCACACGAGCAGTGCGTACGCACTTTGACCGGCCCATGCAATGATCGGCAACACGCGCTCCGCGCTCAGCTGCAAATACCCCGCTACACTTTCTTGCACCACCGCCAGCTGGGCAGCCCGTGCACGCAACACCACAGCTAACAGTGTTTCGATTAGATTTTGCTTTTCCACCTCCACTGGCGCCGCATCGTCGTGCTTGGGCACCGGCGCACTCGGCGCAGCTCGATGATGGCCACGTGCGTTGTCGGGCTTGCTAGCATACAGTGCATCGATCACCTGCGTGAGGATTGTGCGGGCACTAAGCGCATACGCGTCGTCTGACGCCGACACGCCATCGCGTATCACGCCCTGCTCATCCATCAAATCGTGCAACAGACATAGCCAATCTGGCGAGATGGAGTCTATACCGTTAATTATGATCGTCTCGGGTATTCCTGCTTCGAGCAGCGTAGTGCGCGTCACGCGCACCGGCTCGAGTCGGCTTTTGAGCTCCTGGATTAGTTTCTTTTCCGCATCGGTGGCCACCGTGGGGGTGACTGGCGACTGCACATGTTGTATCAACCACACAACGTCGATATTGTTGCCTTGGCACCACTCGACGCAATTGACTACGGCCACTAACGTGCTGAGCAAATCCGCGGAACCATAGACTTGGTACGTCAGGTTTACGGGCCGGCCCGCCATCTGATTCACCAACGATGGCCCCCCATCACCGAGTATTTCCAATAGCGCGGTCAGCACAATTGGATGCAGCTTTAGCGTGCGCGCCAGGCTTGTGATGCGATAAAAAGACGAGACCGTGGCCAGCGAACGTGTCAGCCGTAGTTGATTGTCTTGCTGCGGTGTACTGCCAGTGTTCGCTTCGGCAACCAAGCGAGCTAAATATTGAAACGTTTCTTGATTCAGACCCAATGCGGCACAGATGTGCTGCACCGTCTGCTTACCCCGCTCGTCGTGCTCGGCTGGCCGAATATCGAAGGGCGTGTCATCGAGCACCAGCGGCTGAGCAAACAGTGACTGAGCATTGAAGAGGCGGTCAAACTGCGACGGTGTCGTGCCTTGCCCATACGGTGAAATCTGATGCAGCCACGCGGCAAAGTCCTCAGCCTTCACACCATAGCGCTGTCGCAGGTCCTGAAACACGCCCAACGCGCGCAGTGTGTTGGGCGTCATCCACGGTCGCTCGACGGCCTCGCCTTGCTCAGCAATAATCGCTGCGCTCACCAAGCGATCCGTGTCAGCGTACGATAGGTTCAGCCAGCGGCTGAGCCGAATCAATCGATTCGCCCGATCGGCCCGATCTTCGGTTAAATTCACGAGACGATGCGCTGGTTGCGCGTCGAGTTCGGGATTGCCATCGCCGCTCAGCCGCGCTTGCCCGAGATCGGCCTTACTGTCGATATCAATCGACGGTTGCGAAGCGCTGTTGACAAACACCGCGCCAAACATCGACGCATCGACGGGCCCCGGATCGGGTTTGACATTCGGCGAGGCCGTGGGCGCGTGCGTTTGCAGTGCAAATAGCTCATCCAAGGCGTGGCGTGACATATCCGTGCGCAGACAAAAAACGTCGGTGCGCTGTAGCTCAGGCAGCGTATCAACACCAAAATGCCGCTTGAAAAACGTCGTCTGGTCCTCGCTAAGCGCGGTGGCCCGTACCGCGAGCGTATGCGGGTCATAACGGTGCGAGCGCGCCGTATCAGACGTAGCCAAACCGGGAAAGTATGGCGCCTCGATTAACAGCGCACGCCGGTTAGCACCCAGGCCAGTGCTTTGCTGCATCGCCGCATCCGAGCGCGGTGAATGCGCGCCTTTGCGGTAGAAGTACGGATAGTCGTTGTCCGTGTGCCGCGCGACATCGCCCAGCGTCAATGGCGGCTCTGCAAACGCGAGAATTGCATTGATTTGTTCCTGCCAATGCTCATACGGTAAACGCCACGGGTAACGGCAATCGGCCAAGGCCGTATCCACTGCATCATTGAGCGCGTCATCTTCGTCGCTCGACGACGCGGGCAAATACTGGTCAATCGCATGCGCGAGCACATCGTTGACAATCGAAAGCGTGCGGCACGGCTGATTCATCGCAGCCGTATCAAGCACCTTTTTTGCAATGTCCGGTCGGCGCTGAGCGAGCCGGATCTTAAAATCGTCCTCTGAGTCTGCCTCCAAGGCTAGCGCAATTCGATATAGCTGCATCAGGTACGCGACCGACGAGGTCCGTGACTCGATTGCGCTCGGCTGCGCCATCGCGTCAAAGTCTGGTTGGAACAACCAGTCATAGCGAGGACCGGCCGTGAGCGCATGCAGGCCATGACGCAACTCGAACGCACGCCGCCCACGCAGCTCCTGTTCGCGAAAGCGGCGTGCCACCGCCACCGCCACGCTGCGCGCTCGATTATGCAGCCGCCGCGCTTCGGTAATGTGCAGCTGATTAAATTGGCGCATCCATTCGCGAGGATGGTGTTGTGCCAATGTGATCACCGAACCGGCTTGCGCGATCACCGAGCGCACGACTGACGACTCGGCAGCGCCTATGCGCTGCATTAGCGACGCAAATTGCTCAGAAGACTCTGAATCCATACGCTTCCTCATTGTGTCGGCCTTGCTTCTACTCTCGCAGACGATGGCCATCTTGAATTCGCGTGAGTCCATCTACCCATATCTGGATAAATTAATAAGCACAACCAACAGATTAAAGATTTTTAGCTTAGCAATGCTACGCACTGCCAACGCAGCGGCACTTTAAACAAATGGCTTAAACGAGCGGACTACCCAAAGTGCAGTGAGATGTCACTGGTAAAGAGGCGTGCAAACGCCTTAGGTTACGCAGGACGGTTGAAGAGTACAATATAGGCAGGGCAAGCAGAGGCGTTGCACAGACACGGCGCCATTCGGTTTATGGCTGGGGTACTTCTTCATCTTGTTCCTCCAGACATCAAATTTATCTATCAGGAACGACTATCGTTAGGCACCCGTTCGCTGACCGATCACTTCATCATTTAGCCGCTGACCCACAATATATTGAAGCATCGTACTGCGCTGTCATGCGCAACTTCAACGATGTGGCTTCCGACCACTATAGAACGTCATCGTATAAACCTCAAACAAATTATCTTTATTTAAACCGACAAACAACTGAGGTGCCCGGCGCAAGGCATGCTTCGAACAACTTTTGCTTGCTCCGCCGGACAAATCGACGCTTGCCGTTCGCGGCCGACGCTAACGGCCTTCAAGCCAGTTGGGCAAATATACAGAGCAGGCCAGTTGGCAGCCGTCGAAGATTACTGCACCAGCCATCACGGACTGAAGGCCGTGGCTCGACGTCACGGCGTGAACGTTGAATCGCTACGCAGATGGTCTGCGCTTTACCACGTGCATGGCGTCAACGGGATACAGCAGAAGCGCAGGAGCCGAAACTTCAATATCATTGGCGACTGGGACCGCGCGTATGACGAAGGCGGTGTGGCCGTCTTGTCTGCGTATTCGTCGATGTACCACATAAGAATGACAAAGCAGTTGATCAACGAGCCTGAGGCTAAGTTGCGTGATGACGAGGTACGCACTCGCCAGGACCTGCTAGACGAGTTGAACCACCTTCGCATGGAGAACGCTTACCTAAAAAACTTGACGCCTTAGTTCAAGCGAAGAAGCAGGCAGCGCCGCAGTGAAAACGCGCATCGTGCTTGAGCTAAGGCGACAAGTACGCGAGCTTGAAGGCCAAGATCCGCTCGGTGTTTGACATTCACAAAGGGCGGTACGGCTATCGACGCATCACCGCGGCCATACCGTAGGAAGGGGAGGCTGAGCCCGGTGGCGTACCGGGCTCAGTTCGCACAGGCATAGCTGCCACACCATCCAACTGTGTGGGGTCACTTTATAGGCAGATGTACCCTTTTTTAACACGCAGGCGCCGAAAGCAACCTTTTACGTCAAGACAGTCCTAACACCGCGCTTACCCTCAATCAACTCTTGCCCATACAGCGACACGCAGAATTCTGCGATCACGTCAAACACCTCGGGTTCGGTCAACAACGTCATATGGCTGGATGAGTTCACCTCAATCATCTCAAAGCTTGGCAATTGTCGTTGCCATTCTTGCCAATAGTTTGTGTGATTAAAGGCCGCGAATTCTTGGCTGTCGGTGGAAAAATAAGGCTCCAAATCTCCCATCCACAAACCACTGGCATTACGGAAGTAATAACAGGCGACTTCCTCGGCCTTCGGCAACGGCAGAATCTGATAATGCTCCACCTGGTAGGATTGTTGAATCCGCGCCACTTGCTCCATCATCTGCTGCAACCGGTCATCACTTATCTTCAGCCCTCGCTGCCGCGCCAACGTCATCAATTGCTGCCGATATTCTTGATGCGACAACGACAGATCAATTTCGTCCCGGTGAATTAACACTTCGGCAAAACGTTCAGGCGTGTCGCTGATCGTCATCTGCAAAGACATATTGACTGCCTGTAGCAGTCGGGTCTTATCGGCCAACTTGGCGGTACGCTCACCGGTGACATCCGGCGAATCCAGCATCACCAAAGTCGTTACCGCTTCCCCCGATTCCTGCAATTGCCGGGTCACCTCATAGGCCAGCATGCCACCGAGCGAGTAACCGCCAAGATCGTAGGGGCCCTGGGGCTGCACCGATTGAATCGCTTGAACATAATAGGCCGCCATCGCCTCAATGCCCTGGAGCGGTTCGCGCTCGGTCATCCATCCCTTGGCTTGAAGTCCGAAAAACGGCCGGTCGATATGATGGGCTAGCTCTTGGTATATCTCAGTGCCACCCAGGGCGCCATGGAACCAGAAAATGGGTCGGCCATCGTCCACCGTATTGAGTCGCTGCAGCTCCAAGAAGTGTGTCGTTGGACGAGTAAACAGCTCGCTGATTTTCACTGGCAGCATGGGCCCTTTTGCGCTCGCCCGCTCACCCCGTTCGTTCAGCAACGCAAGCAAGTCTTGAATCGTGACGCACTGCTGGATGTTGGCCAACGCTAACTCAGGATCGATTTCCGCTTGTAGCCGCATCGCCAACTGGACCATGACGATGGAGTCAGCACCATAGACACTGAGTGGCTTGGCCGGCGACAACTCTTGCGGTTGCATACCCAGCAAATCAGCCAACACGCGCAGCCCATGTTCAGCGGCAGTCTCCTCGTGGCTAACATGCTCATCGACCACGTTCACTGCCGTACTGTCCGAGGTCTGCTGCGTCGCGCTAGCCGCCATAGCGTTGTCATGCAACGTTTTTGGCGTGTTGGACTGCTCGAGCCAGTAGCGTTTTTTATCAAACGCATAAGTCGGCAATGAGACGATTTTTACGCCATAACCAGCAGAGGTATTTTCCGCTAGATTGTCCCAAGAAATCTCACCGCCCTGAGTCCAGAATAGCGCCAGCTGTTGTCGCTCATCGGCAGCCATCAGGCTACGGCTTAACGCGTCTGCGCCAGGACCGGATAGCAGGCTAGCTATCGCCGCCGGTACCTCGTCAATATTGCCAAAGAACAAAGGCAAATTGAGCTTTTCCAACGCAGCCATCCCGTCACCGCGGTTCAGCACCTGCACAATCTTGTACAGTGCAGCGCGTAACTCGTCCATGCTTTTCACTAGCAACGCCAGCCGCCACGGCATCGCTTCACGGCCAACTTGCAGAGTGTAGGCAACGTCGTTGATTCGTAAATCCGGATGCGTATCGAGATGGCGGGCCAACCTCGACACCCCCTGGTGCAATGAGCGGACGCTTTTCGCCGATATCGGCACGATATAAAGAACACCGTTCTCGACCTGCGCTACATTGCCCTCTAGTTGTCCTGGGGTTTGCTGATGCTTCTGATATTCTTCAAGCACCAGGTGAGCATTGGAGCCGCCAGCACCAAAAGCGCTGAGCGCTGCCCGGCGCGGATATTGTCGACTTACCCCGTCCGTCTCGACCACGGGCTGAGGCCAATGGCCCAACTCGCGTTGCAATACAAAAGGTGAATTCTCAAAATCCAGCTTAGGATTAAGTGAGCCAAGCAACAAAGACGGCGCCAGTTGCTGATGTTGCAGTTGTAATACCAGCTTGCTGAGTTGGGACATGCCCGAAGCCGCCTCGGCGTGGCCGATATTCGACTTGACCGAGCCGATTGCACAGGATTGGTGGGCCACGCCGGCTTGGCCAAAGACTCGATTCAGCGCACTAAGCTCGATGGCGTCGCCCATTGCCGATCCATTCGCCGCCGCCTCCACATAACTGATCGTGCGCGGATCAACACCTGCTCGCTTGAAGTTGCTGTCGATCAGCGCTGCCTCCGCCTTGGCACTAGGCATCGAAAAACCATGGGTATGGCCGCCATGATTGACGGCGGTCGACTTGATCACCGCCAGGATCTGATCGCCATCGCGTTCGGCGTCGGCCAGTGTCTTAAGCAAGACTGCGCCGACCCCTTCCGCCGGCAAATAACCATCGCCGTCGGCAAAGCTGCGGCTGCTGGCGTGGCTGCCCAGCACCTTACCGATACTCAGGCCGATGTATTTTTTCGGATGCAGCGTTAGGTTAACGCCGCCGGCAATCGCCAGCCGGCAATCGCCATTGCGCAGTGCCTCACCGGCGGCATGGATCGCGGAGATCGACGACGAGCACATCGTGTCGATCGCCAAACTCGGCCCCTGAAAATCAAAGAAATAAGAGACCCGGTTCGCAATCGCGCTGTATGAAGTCACGGACACCAGCGACTCTCTGACGAAATCCGCTTCAAACGCTTGGTACTGTTGGTACATGACGCCGACAAACACGCCAACCTGCTGCTGATACTGCTGTTTTAACCGTTGTCGAGTCAACCCGGCACTTTCCAGTAAGTTCCAGCAAGTTTCGATAAACAGCCGGTCGTTGGGGTTGATGATTTCCGCCTCACGAGGCGACAGATTGAAAAACAGCGGGTCGAAATCTTCTACCCCATCGAGAAAACCGCCCCATTTACAATAGGTCTTATCAAACCGGTCGCGCTGGTCAGCAAAATAAGCCTGATGGTCCCAGCGCTGCGTGGGCACTTCGCTGATGAGGTCTTCGCCGCCTGCCAGCTTATGCCAAAACGCCTCCAAATCTTCGGCGCCAGGGTAGCGCCCGCTTATACCGACGATCGCCAGTTCACGGCTTGAATTGGCCATTGACGGGGTATCTTGCCGCGCAGCACGGCGACGACGCTTGCGCGCGGGCAGCTGCGTCGCAACGGCTATTTGCTCGACCTTTTCTACCTGCGCTACCGGCTCTGTCTTCTGTTCGTTCTTGGCGGTCGTGCGCCGATTAACCGGCTCGCCCAACACCCGCTGCTGCAACGCGTCGCGATGATGATGAATAAAGTACTCGCTCAGCTCACGCACCGTTTGGTATTCGTATAACAACGTATTCGGTAGCGAGCCAAAACTTTGTTCCAGTTTAGTCGTCAGCTCGGTGAGGATGATCGAGTCAACGCCGTAGCGTTCGAAGGAGCCATCGCTGTCGATTTTTTCTACAGGCCGCTTCAGCGTCGTCGAGAGCAATTGCTTGAAATAACGGATCGCCGGCTCGGTCAAATCCCGGTGCACTGATTCGTCATTGGCGTTGGCCACCGGCGACGGCTCATCAACTAGAATTTGCGTCGTCGGCGCAGCAGGCTGTTCAGCCGCGACCGGCTCGTCAAACATAGCCGACACCGGCTCATGCCACTGAGCCGCGATAAAGGCTTTAATTTTGGCGGTATTGCCTTCTAACACCATCAACCGCTCAGGTGCGCTGGTATCGGCAAGCGCCCGACGCAGCAACTCCAGGCCACCGTGATCGCTCAACGGTTGGATGCCAGTCTGCTCGACCATGAGTTGCTCGCGTTGAGGATCAATCTGCATCCCGCCATTGCGCCATAACGGCCAGTTCACCGCGAGCGTGCGGCCATGGCGATGACCCGCAGCGGTCTGGCGGTTACGCCAGCCGGTGAACTCGTCCAAAAAGGCATTAGCCAGCGCATAGTCGCCCTGGCCAACATTACCAATCACCGCGGAAACCGACGAAAACAGGACAAAACAATCTAGCGCAAGATGAGCGCTAGCCCGGTCCAGATTCAGCACCCCCGCCACCTTAGGCCTCAGTACCGCCGCCCAATCGGCCTCGCTCTTGTTGTTAAGCAAGCTGTCCCGGGTCAGACCAGCACAGTGAAAAATGCCGTTAATACCGCCAAACTCCCGCTCGCACCGCGCGATTAGTTCATCGACAGCGGTCCGATCCGCCACGTCCAGCGCCTCAAGCTGCACTTGAGCGCCTAACTTTTTGATATCGGCGATCCGCTCGGCGGCTTTAGACGACAATTGGCCAGCCGAGCGGCTAGCTAGGATCAACTTGGCGCCATGCGCTTCCCGGGCTATCGCTTCGGCCAGCAACAGCCCCAATCCACCTACGCCGCCGGTCAGCAAGTAGACGCCGCCGGCGCGCCACGGCGCGGTTCCGGTAGCGGCCAACGCCGTTTCCCGCCAGGACGCCACCTGGCACTGATACCGGGTTCCAACGCTATCCTGATAACGGACTCGCTCGTCATCCTGATCGCTATCCTCGATCAATAACTGCGCCAGCGACTCAGGCGAATGGATCCCAGACACCTCAATGCACTGGCCGGCAGCGATCAGTCCTTCGTTTTTAGCGGTCTTGAGCAGCGCTTGCAGTGATGCGAAGACCGGGGCGGTAAGTCGTGGGCCATGATCACTGTCAAGCAGAACCAACTGCACCAAGCTATCCGATCGGTTGTCTTTCAGGTAACCAAGCAAAACGCCGGCCAAGGATTGCAACGCTAAGGCGGGATCCTCCGCAGCGGCAGGCAATCGCTCGACGCTGATCTGCCGGCCCGATCTCCGTTCCTGGCAGCAGTCTGCCAGTTTGTCCAGCATGATGGGTTGATTACCCGCCAGTAAGATCAATTGCCGGTTGTAGTGTCGTTCACCGTCCTGGCGTGGCGCTTTATCCCGCCAGATTGGCGCCATCACCAGCGACTTAGCCTGACTGCTATCCAATCTTTTCGACGAGAAGCCAAGCAGACGCAGCGCCACCCGGCCCTGGGCGTCACACAGATCCACGTCCAACTTGTTAATTCGTCCGGGATGGTGATTAGCGGCATAACGTACCCATGCATAGCAACCGTTGCCGAGCAGGTTAAGATCACCCAAAATCACGCCATCCAGCGCAAAGGGTACGAGTGGCTCACGGCGAGCATCCGACTGAGTCGGATCTACCAGCGCCAGTCCTAACGCCGCCTGCAACGCTGAATCGAGCAGGCCGGGAGGCAAACGCAGCGACTTGTCGCACTCGTCAGCTTCTGAGGGCTCGCCGGGCAACGCCAATTTAGCCAGCACTTGGCCGTTGCCCGCCTGCAATTCGCTGATCCCGCGGAAGTGTTCCCCATAGTTCAGCCCCATCTTGCCAAGGATTTGGTAGCACTGCTGTGGCTCCAGTCGCTGCTGCTCGGTAGCAGCGGCGATGGCTGGCAAGTTCAGCTGCGGTAAGGCTTGAGCAGTGCCGAGCAACGCCACGCCGCGGCAGTAGCTTGGGCCATCCACGGTAGCACCGAGAATCTCGAACAGAATCTCGCCATTGTCTTGCTCTGACAGCTCGATGTCGATGGCCAGCTCGCCACCGTCATGGCGCATCGGGTGCTGCCACGCGATATGCTTGAATTGGACCAGCGCCTCATCGTCGGCCAGCGACAGCTCGACCGCAGCCCTGGCCATTTCTAAGTAAGCGACCCCTGGCAGGATTTTGACGCCATTGACCCGATGCTCGTCAAAGAAGAATTCGTTACCATTAAATCGGCTGCTAAACCGTTGCCCCGCCAGGTCCGAAGTATTACGCTGCACTAAAGGATGTAGGATCGGCTCACCCGAGTGCTCGACCGCCAGCGCAGCGCTGATCCAATAAGTTTCACGGCTAAACGGATAGGTCGGCAGCGGGATTCGATGCGCCCGACCATCTGGATAAAGCTGACGCCAGTCGACGGTTGCCCCCCGGCACCATAACGCGAGCAACGTGTCGCGATCCTGTTGTTGCAGCGCTCGGAGCACCTCACCCGTCGCAATGTCGCCGGCAGGTTCGTCGCCCTGATCGTCGCCGTTGGTAAGATAGTGTCCGAGTTGGTCCAGAAGGCTGTCTCGACTGTCTGCCACGATTGCCAACCGGCATTCCATCGCCTCACGGCCCAACTGTAAACTGGCGGCCAAATCCGGTAACGCAAGCTGAGGCCGTTGCGCTATAAAGTCAATCAACTGCTTGACTCGCGACTTGAGTGCGTCAGGCGTCCTGGCCGATATCGGAAAGATCGTCGCAGCGCTGCCTTGTGCGGTTACGCCGACCGGTGGCTCAGCCGCCTCCAGTACGATGTGAGCATTCGTGCCGCCAAAACCGAACGAGCTGACACCCGCACGACGGGGCGTGTCAGACTGCTGCGGCCACTCCCGCGCTTGCTGCAACACTTCAAAAGGGCTGTCAGCCAAGTCGATATAGGGATTAAGCTGCTCGCTATGCAGGCTCTTGGGTAGATAACCGTGTTTGAGAACCAGCAACGTCTTGATCAATCCGGCGATACCAGCAGCAGATTCGAGGTGGCCAATATTGGTTTTTACTGAGCCGAGGTAACAGCGCCGCTCGCTGCTACGGCCCAGCTCAGCAAATGCCTGCTTGAGCCCGCTGATCTCAATGGGATCTCCGAGACGAGTGCCTGTCCCATGGACCTCAATATAGCCTATGCTGTCAATATCAACGCCTCGACAGGCCTGTTTGATCAGATTGGCTTGCGCCGTGGAGTTAGGCGCGGTCAGCGAATTGGCGTGGCCGCCATGGTTTCTCGCCGAGCCAATAATCGTGGCTACGATGTTGTCACCATCGGCCAATGCTTGTTGGTAATCCTTGAGGATTAACACTCCAACGCCTTCGCCCCGCACATAGCCGTCGGCATCGGCGGCAAAGGTTTTGCAACGGCCGGTAGGGCTTAACATGCCTGCCTTCGCGGCGCCGATGAACACCATGGGCTCGAAACAGAGGTTGACCCCACCGGCGACCGCTACCGTGCAGTCACCGTTAAGAATGGCTTGCGCCGCCTTGTATACTGCCACCAACGAACTAGAGCAGGCCGTATCGACCGGCGCGCTGGGACCGTGAAAGTCGAACAGGTAGGAAATCCGATTGGCAATGATCGAATGGGCGTTGCCAGTAGCATCGTGAGCGCCTGCCGCCGTGCGGGCCAATAAACCGTTATAGTCGGCTGACGATACGCCGATATAAACCCCCGTATCACTGCCACGCAGGCTTTGCGGGGGAATCCCCGCGTCTTCGAAAGCAGCCCAGGTTTGCTCCAGCACGATGCGGTGCTGAGGATCCATCGCTTCGGCTTCACGCGCCGAGATTTTAAAGAAATCGGCGTCAAACGCCATGGGGTCCTTGATGAAGCCGCCCGGGCAAGCAAATTCTTTCCGCAGGTGGCGGCGTTCGGCAATGCCCGGCACGTTCCAATAAGGAAACTCGCTGATGGCTGAGTGCCCCTGCACCAGTAAACGCCAAAATTCCTCAGTGTTATCGGCGCCGGGAAAACGCCCGGAGAAACCAACGATCGCCACTTTGCTGGCGTTCGGTTCCGTTTTAGCACCGCTGTCTACGCCACCGCCGATTTGCCGTCGGGTCTGCTGCTGCACAGTTTGCCGTTGTCCCGCACGCCGCTGGGTGGGCAGGCTGATGTCATTTAAATCGTTTGCAGTTGTCTTTTCCATGGCTCTGAATGCCCTTCCCATCCTGATGTGCCCGGCCGCATTGCGTACCGGGTCGATACGTCAGATTCAGTCAATCGCCTTAGGCGGCTTCCAGCCTCGCCACCAACTCGCCGAGCTGCTGCTTTTCATAAAACAAATCAGGCATCAATTTGGTACCGAAGCGTTTGTTCACGCTATCGGTCAGCTGCACGACCATAATTGAATCCAACCCTAGATCATGCACCTGGGTCGACTCGCCGATATCTTGCGCCGCAAAGCCCAGCTTGTCCTGTAACTCCTGTTGGATAAAAGCAAGAATTTTTTCGCCAAATCCCGCTTCGCTATCATCGGCCTGCGGCTTAGCCTCCTGCTTTTCCACCCTAGCTGTAGTCGGCTGGCCTGCGGGCTCAAGCAGCGGCCGGGCGAGTACAGCAGCCGGCATATTGGCCATTTCGACTGTCCCAGTCAGTAAGGAATGCTTTCGATCGACACTTGCTACCTCTTGTTTGCCAAGATACAGGCTGACTTTGTCTAACTTGACGCAAATTTGCTCCCGCTCATCCAGCACAAGTAAGCTAAGCGATAGTTCGTTATCGTTCAGCCCAATTCCCGAGAGCACGACGGAAAAGCCCCCTGCTGGCGTGTGGTAGCAGCAAAGCCGTTCGATATTACGCACAATGACTCGGCCTTGCGGCAACCCTAGCTCATCCAGCAACAAGTAGAGCGCTTTATCAATGGTCGTCGCGAGGTAGGGTGATAGCTGAACGTTGTCAGCATAATGGTTGTGACGGTTAACTGGCGGCCGGCCCTTCAGCACCAAGCCGCTGCGGCCAATTGTCAATTCGCCGTCATGATCCAGATAAGGGGCGAAATCATAACCGGCTTGCGCCAGTCGCTGACTGACTTCGGCGGCGCTGAGCTGGCGGCCCGCCTGCAGTGCCTGGCGATTGAGCAACTCACGGGCATCATCCAACCACTGTTGCGGTAGGGGCGGCTCGTCGCTAGTCAGTGGATTGATCACGGCAAAGCCTAGGTGGGTAGGCTGTTCACCACTGCGACGGAAATCAAACTCTAGCTCCAGTTGCTCGCTGTCAATCTCGAACAGCCGGTACTCCAGTCCGGTCACCGTCGTCCAGTCGGCGATATAGTGTTCGAACGCACAGGACACCGACAGCGTGCGGCCGTCGAACCGCGACGCCAATGCCGGCATCGCCAGCGCGACATCGGCAAAATTGAAAGCGCTCAAGCGCCGGCCGCCCCGTCCACTGTAGACGTAATCCAGCAGTTCGTCTTCGACGAAGTCGGTGCGGAATATCGCGCCTGGCTGCGGAGTCGAGCAGTTCTTTGCCACCAGTGGATGCAGCTTGTTTTTAAACATCAGCGGATTGACGATCGACGACTCGTAACCTTCCTCGGTGTACCAGCAGCGCGTTTTCTCGAAACGATAGGCCGGCAAGCTGATCCGCACCGGCGGTTGGGCATACAGACTGGCCCAATCGACTTGGCTATCGCCGTTCAGCCACTGGGTCAGCAGCGGCGCCAACGGATCGTTTAAGTCGGACTCCAGCGGCTGTACCGCGTCGCTTTCCTGGAAGCGATAGAAGATCTTGCTGTCCGCACTGGATTGATAATGCCCGTCAATACAAGCGTTAAGCGCACGGGACAGCGCCTGGCGGGTGCGACAGCGAATCGCCAGCCGGTTGCGTAGGTTGTTTTTGCCCACCTGTAGCGTATAGGCGATTTGCGCCAGCGGTGCCTCGCTGCTCGCCAGCCAATCCCTAAAGCTTGTCAGGTTCTGCGCCAACAACGCCAGCTTGTGCACCGAGAAGACAAACACCAGCTGATCTTCTGAGATTTGTCCGGCGCTGTCCGCTGGCTCTGGGTATTCCTCGACGATCATATGGGCGTTCATGCCGCCGGCAGCAATCGAGGTAAGCCCCGCCCGACGCGGGAATACCTGCTTGCGACCATTAATGATGCGCTCCGGCTGGCGCCATTCGATCAACTGCTGTGGCACGACAAACGGCGTATCAGCAAAGTCGATATCCTGGTTGAGCTGGCTCGAATGGATCGACGGCGCAATCTGCTTATGCTTGAACTGCAGCAAGGTTTTAGTCAAGCCGGCAATGCCCGAAGCCGCCAATAGGTGGCCGATATTCGACTTGATCGAACCCAGGTAGCAAAACTGCTTGTCGTCAGTCGCCCAGCGAAACGCGTTATTCAGTCCCAACACCTCGATCGGGTCCCCTAGCTTGGTGCCAGAGCCATGGCCCTCGATATAGGAGATCGAAGACGGATGCACTTTGGCCTGATCCATCGCTTGGCGAATTGCCAGGGTTTGCAAATCCGGGTTAGGCACATTGAAGCCGTTACGCTCGCCGGCATTCGTCATCGCTGAGCCTTTGATGACGCCATAGATTTGATCCCGATCGGCAATGGCCCGATCCAAACGCTTGAGTAGTACTGCACCGATGCCTTCACCAATCACCGTACCATCAGCACCCACCCCGTAGCTGTTGACCGACTCCGAAGTGATCGATGTGAAATTGCCTTGGGATGTATTCACCGTGGTGTACGGGTGATACATCAAATTGAGGCCACCCGCCAGCACCATCTTGGTCTCGTCATGCTTGAGCATTTGACAAGCGGTGTGGATACAGGTCGAGGACGACGAGCACATGGTATCGATAAACAGGCTCGGACCCGTGAGGCCGTAGAAATAAGAGACCGTCATCGGAATGGTCGCCATGCCTGACCCGGAAGCCATCGAGCCACGGAATACGTTGCTCTCGAAACCGTAGTAGTGGTAGTCATTGGACATGGTGCCCAACAGCACGCCGACATCGCCGTTATAACGGCTCAACAGGGTTTCTTTCGAGTAACCGGCGTCTTCAAAGGTATGCACCGCCACCTGGAGGAACAGTCTGACCTCTGGCGACATATGGTCGGCATAGACCTTGGGCATTTTGAAATAGCTGTAGTCGAACTTGTCAACGTCCTTGATGAAGGAGCCATTGATGCAGGTGGTCTTGCCTAGCACCTTGCGGTTCTTGTAATAGATTTTGCTGTGGTCCCACCGGTCTGCCGGAAAGTCGCTCATGCAGTCAACGCCATTGGCTAAGTTTTGCCAAAGCTCATCGATGCTGTCCGCCCCCGGGTAATAACCGCCAAGGCCGATCACTGCGATATAGTTCGCTAACTCGTTGTCCTCGACGCGCTCACCGGAGGCACCCGACGCTACGGACGTGCCTAGCGCTACGGACGTGCCAGGCGCGACGGGCGCGACGGATCCAATGGACGTGCCACTTGACGCTGCTGGGCTGTTGGCATTGGAATGAGCAGCAGCGAAACGATTCAGTGGCAACGACTGCGCTAACGCAGGCTCGACGGCGCTTTGTTTCATGGTTGGCACTTGATGTTCAACGGTTGACACTTGAACGCCACGCGAAGTCTCCTGCTGCTCTTCGCTAGCGCTGAACATCGCGACAAACTGGTCGCGGTATTTCACCGCGAAATGGTCAACCATGCCAGCAATATTGACATGCTCGAACAACAGGGTTTTGGGTAACGAGCCGAGATATTTTTCCAACTCATTGGTTACGCCCACCGCCATGATGGAATCAAAGCCATAGACCTCGAATTTCTCCGACGGATGGATTTTCGCCGTATCGATCTGGACCACGTCGGCGATAATTCGCGTGACAAAGGCTTCAATCCTTTTTTTCAATTCGCTATCGCTGAGGCTCGCCGTTGCGGCAGCCGGTGCGGGTTGGGCCGGAGCCTGCGGTTTGGCGTCCACCGGCTGGCCAATGGCCGTCAGCCGCGATGACTCGCCATAGATCACCCAACCCTGAGCGCTGACCGGGTTGTTCAACAGTTGCCACAGGCTTTTGACGCCCTCCTCCACCGGCATCGGCACGATACCCAACCGTTGCCGCATCTGTTGCTCGATCACCGGCGCCAACTTCATGCCGCCATCGCGCCACAGCGGCCAGTTGACGCTCAGTGAACGCCCCTTGCGCTTGCCGTCGCCGGCCAAATTTTGGCGGTACTGCATAAAGGCGTCCATATAGGCGTTGGCGGCGGCATAGTCCACCTGACCAAGATTGCCCATCGCCGCCTGAGACGAACAACAGACAAAGAAGTCCAGCGCACGTTCGTTGATCGCCTGATCGAGCGCCTCGGTACCGGCCACCTTTGCTGCAAGCACCTGCTCAAACTCGCTGGCAGGCTTATTAATAATCATGCTATCGCGGATGACGCCCGCGCTGTGTATCACCCCATGTAGTGAACCTTCTTTGGCATAGATGTCGTCAATCCACTGCCTAACCGCCGCTGCGTTGCCGACGTCTAGCGCCTGGTAGTGAACTTGGGCGCCCAGTGCTCGTAACCGATCGGCTTTTTGTTGCAACGGCTGGCTGACGGTTGAACGTCCTGCCAAGTAAAACACCGGGTTGCGACAGCTGCTCACGATATGTTCAGCGAAAATCAAGCCCAGCCCGCCCGCGCCACCGGTGATTGCATAAATACCGCCGTCGCGCAACGGCGCCTGCTCATTCTGTTGCGCTGGTGCTAGCTCACGCCACTGCCTGCTATACAAGCTGCCGTTGGCGAAGACTCGCACCAATTCGTTGCTGTGGTAACGGCTCTGCTCGACGATCACTTTGACCATCGCATCATTGCCCATTTCGGGATCGAGCGCGACCAAGCGAGCTTTCAACGCGCTGTTTTCGATCATCGCCGTTTTCAACATCGCATCCAGTGCGGTCAAGCGCAGATCGTCCTGGCCCTGCCCCACAAAGAGCTGCAAATAGCCGTCGGCATGACCGCTAAGCAACCGCTGTAGCCACTCGAGCAGCGCCAGCGCTGCTGCTTGGTAGGCCGCGGCGTCATTTTCACCTGGCGCACCCGGTAGTACGCTGACCTGATTGCCAAACTGCCGGCGTATCTCGCTAACCGTCGTCTCTGGCAGTCCAAGCAAAAGTAACTGTGGCTTGGCGTCAGCCGGCAGCCATTCACCGAGGCTGCCGACGGGTTTCCAAAACGGCGTCCGGATCAAGCGCCCCAAAGTCTCGTCGCTGTCTGCCGCCTCGTCGCTATCTGCCATGACGGGTGCCTGGGCCGGTTGGGGTTCAACGCCAGTCTTGCGTGAGCTAAAACCCTTTAGCTGAACCAGACATTGGCCTGCATCATTGCAAATTTGCAGGTCAATTTTCTCGATCGCGCCGCCACCCCGAGCTTCACTGTAAGCCGCGGTAACCGTCAGTGGCCCGGCTCTGAGCGCCTGTTCCACTGAACCGTACAGCCGTAGGCTTTCCAGCGCAAAAGGCAGCATCGGCTCGGCAGCGCCTTGCCGGCGGCTCTCCAATGAAGCTGCGATATGCAGCGCACTGTCGAGTACGCCCGGCGGCAACAGAACACCCTCTAATTGGGGATCAAGCGCCTCGTGGATTAACCGGCCGATCACCCGGTCGCGGCCGATGCGGATTTGGCCGGCGGCGCGGAATGTCACGCCGTAATGGACGCCCATCGTGTCAAAATCGTGGTACAGCACGTCATGGCTTCGCTCACTGACATTGCACCGAGCGGCCCATTGCGCCAGGTCAACCGGTTGCGGCAACGGTGCGGCGACGGCCGCCAACTGCGCGTCGCCCTGGGCGTGCAATTGCTGCGTTCCGCCGTCCAGGCTGTAAATCCTGAACGACACGCTGTCGTTGCCGTTCACGGCCAGCTCACAGTACAGTTCGACGTCACGGTCGCCGCCACCGACTGCAAAAGCCAGCGGCCGCAGCCATACCACGTTCTGTAGCGTGACTTGCTGCGGCGGCAGCTCGCTAGCCCTGACGATTGCCTCACGCGCCAGTTCGAGGTACGCGGCACCAGGGAAGATCAGCTGGTCGCCGATACGGTGATCGGCCAGGAACGTCTCACGACCGCTAAAGCGGCTGACAAACCGCTGCGTCGCCAACGTCGAAATGTTGTGATGCACCAGCGGGTGCAGCCGTTCCATAGGCTGGTTCACCACGAGCGTGGGCTGTCGTTGGCGCCGACGGCCTTCGGGCCAATAGTGCTCGCGAGCGAACGGATAGCCTGGCAGCGGCAAACGCGGCGGCATGCTATGCGCACCGTTTTGTGCCGCGCCAAACAGTCGCCGGCCATCGATGTCGTAGCCCTGGCGATAGAAGTCCGCGAGGCCAAACAACAACTCCCTGGTTTCATCTTCGCTGGCATTGCGACTGTCGTCCAGCAGCTGATTGATATAGCGCGCAATCGTCTTCTGCGCAGAAAACTCGCGCTCCACCTCACCGACAAATAGGTTGGGACGCTTTTCGCCCGCCAGATATTGCGCAAGGGTGTAAAGCACTTCTTCTAGATCCGCCGCCACTAGCGCCAGGCGATGGCGAAAATGGTGACGTCCTTCCAGCAACGTATAGCTGATCGACGGTAACTGATTATCGCGGTATCCGCCCTGCTGCAGAGCCGCGCTCAGTTGTTCGATTTTTTCTTTCAGCGCCTCAGCGGTTTTGGCTGATAGGACAAACAAATAACAGGGCCGTCGGAACGGTGACGCATCACGCTCGCGACTGTAGCTTTCCAGTACAACGTGGGCATTCGTGCCGCTCATGCCGAATGCGCTGACCGCGCCCAACCGCTCACTGTCGCGGCCCGCCGCCGGCCAGGCCTTGTTCGTTTTGTTGACGTAAAACGGGCTTTGCTGCCAGTGGATATAGTCGTTTTCTTGCTCGCAGTGCAGGCTGGCCGGAATGGTTTCGTGGCGGAACGCCTGCAACAGGCTAATGACGCTAACCAAGCCCGACGCGGCAAAAGTATGACCGAGATTGGTTTTGGTGGAAGTCAGTGCGCAGTGGCCTGGCTTGTTGCCTCGGAACGCGTCGTTGAGCGCGTTAATTTCTACCGGGTCTCCCAGTTGCGTGCCGGTACCATGGGTCACAATATATTCGACAGCTTCGGTATTCATCCCCGCGCGCTGGTAAACCTCCTCCAATAAGCGCTGCTGAGAAGCGCCGCTTGGCGCGGTAATACCGTTGGTCTTGCCATCGTAGTTGATGCCGCTGCCTCGCAAGACGCCGTAGATCGGGTCACCATCGGCCTCGGCTCGGCTCAGAGGCTTGAGCACGACGCAGCACACCGCCTCGCCCGGCACCATGCCATTGGCCCGGCGATCAAAGGCAAAACATTTACCGTCCGGTGACAGCATCCCTGCCTGGGTCATGCCAATAAAGGCGTCCGGCGAGAAAATCAGGTTAACTCCGGCGACAACCGCGATCTCGCATTCGTTATTACGCAGGCTCAACGCTGCTTGGTGTAGCGCCACCAACGCTGACGAGCAGGCGGTGTTAATCGCCATCGTCGGCCCGGTCAGGTTGAGAAAATAGGCGAGCCGCGACGCCAAGATACCATTATGGCCCGAGGTTAGGCTTTCTTCGCTCGCCAACCGCTGGAAGTCGCCCTCCTCAACGCCAACAAACATCCCCACCCGTTGCGTTTCAAGGTGACGCGGGCCGACGCCGGCATCTTCCAGCGCGTTCCAGGACTCCTGCAACAACAGCCGCTGCCTAGGATCCAGTGTTTTCGCTTCGCGGGGCGAGATCTCAAAAAACATGGGATCAAACTCACTGACTCCTGGCACGCTGCCCATCCAAATACAACGCGTCTTGCTGGGATCCTCGCGATGATCGCCATAATAATCGCGCCAGTCGTAGCGATCAGCCGGGATCTCGCCCACCATGTCACGTCCTTCGGCTAGCACACGCCACAGCTCATCGGCATTGCGAGCACCAGGGAAGCGGCCACTGATCCCGATAATGGCGATTGTGTCGGCACTCGATGTTGACGCGACGACAGGAGCCGGTATCGGCAACGGCTCCGTTGCGCTGATCACTTCACCGCGATAACAAGCTTCGACCGCCTGCCGGTGGTGTGCTAGTAAATAGGCGGCGATTTTTGCAAGGGTGGAATGGCTAAAAAACAGCTCCGGGGTCAATTTGAGGCTAAGGTGACGACTCAACAGTCCGGCGTATTCCGCCAAGCTAATGGAATCAAAGCCGAAGTCCGCCAAGTTGGTGTCTTCACCAAGCGTATGCCGTTCGGCATTGAGCGGCCGGCTCGCCAAATCCCGCAAATCCCATAACAGAGACTGCTCTACGCTCAGCCCTTTGAGTTCCGGACGGCTTCGCGTCCGCTCGCTCATGGGTTGGGCCGCCGTTGCTTTAACCGTTGAGTTAGCCGTTGCTTTGCGTGCCGGATCATTGATCCCGTCCACTAATTGCTGCAATCTCGCCGGCTCACCAGCCAACACCAGCATGTGATCGGCATCGCTGGCGACAATCTGCTGCAACAACGTCAGGCCCTCAGCGTTTTCCAGCATGCGCTGACCGCTCGACTTCAAATAAAACTCGGTCGATGCCTGCTCGCCCACTGCCATACCACCATTGCGCCACAGCGGCCAATGGATCGCCACGACACGCCGAGCACGCCCGGCCTGTGCATAACGCGCATAGGCCTGCTGGAATCGATTAGCCATCGCATAGCTGCACGCTCCCATATCGCCAAGCATCGCCGAGCTAGACGAGAAATAACAGATCAATGCCAGCGGTTGCGCCGCCAGCACTTCATCCAACACAAGCGTGGCCTTGACCTTAGGATGCAATACCGCGTCGAAATCAGCTTGTGCACTGTCAAACAGGCTGCCCTGCGCGCTTAGGCCAGCAGCATGGATCAATCCGTCGATCGGTCCGCTCTGTGGCAGCACCTCGGCCAGCGCAGCGGCTATCGCCTGACGATCAGCACAATCAGCCTGCAAATAGAAAATGCTGCACTTATCATGACGCAGGCTATCAAGTTGCGCCTGTTGGGCCGCCGACAGCGAGGAACGACCGTTTAGAATGAGAGTGAGTTGACCGTCGCTGCGTCGCTTCGCCCGGCTTGAAAGGTCTTGCGCTAACAGCAACCCCAATCCACCCAGCCCTCCGGTGATCAACAGCGTATTGATCTGCTCCAGTGCCAGCGGCTCGACAGCTGCGGTTGCACGAGTCGACGCCAGCCTCAACTGGAAAGTGCGCCCGCTTTGGTATAGCCTGCCGCCCGCCGCGTCGCCGCTAAGCTGCAGCCACAGGCGGCGCAGCCAGCGACTGTCGTCGCCGGTGTTATCCGGCAAATCAATCGCCACTTCGACGGGGCAATGCGCCATTACTGCGCCGAGCGAACGCTCGATGCCGATCCAAGATTCAAGATAACAGCGCTCAAGCGCGTCGCCAGCCCGGCCGGCCAGCAATAATCGGTCGATTGGCGCCGCCGTGGCAGCCATCGCCTTAAGCAGGGCGACAATCGCGCTGTTGTCGATCATCCAGCGACGATCGTCCATACTCCATAAATAGAGCACTCGGCTAGCGCCATGAGCCGACAACGCGTGTTGCAGACCTTCTTGTAACTGCTGCGGATCGTCGACTGCGACACGATAATGGCCATCGTCATCGCGTTCATTTCGATTACCGGCCGCAATAAATATCAATTCGGTTTGCGCACTGAGCGCACGGACCTGCTGCACTAACTGCTGCCGCAGCCCAGGTTCGCTCAGCAAGCAAATCAATCGTTTGATCGGCGCGCCCGGCCCCGGTTCATCAACTTCCTGCCATTGCTCCGTATAGGTTGCCACTGTCGTTTCGGTGGCCACTGTCGTTTCGGTGACTGCTCTTTCTCTTTGTCCGACGGTAGCTGCCGGCGCATCTAGCCAGTACCGCTCTTTGGCGAATGCATAGCTCGGTAGACCGATTCGGGCCGGACGCGGCCCCTCGCCATAAAGACACGTCCAGTCCAATGCTTCGGCCTCTTCAGCGCCAGCAAGCCATCGCGCCGCCAACTGTCGCATATCGCCAGCGGCCACGGCCTCTTCGGCCGTCATGCTGGCTATGCCAAAGTCGACGCCCGGCTCGCCGGCCATCCACGCTTGCAGCTGTCGCCGTAACTGCTCCACGCTGTCAACCATGAAAATGGCCCGCGTTGCCATCGCCTCCCGGCCGGTTTGCAGCGTGTAAGCCAAAGCGGCAAGATCGGGCGTGTGTTGCGCCAGGTATGCCAGTAACCGCGCCACCTGCTCTTTCAAGCGTGACGCATTGCGCGCCGACAACGGAACCAGCACCTTCTCGCCCTGGTGCGTGGCGAACTCGCGCTGCTCACGATACTCTTGCAGCACAACATGAGCGTTTGTGCCAGAAAAACCAAAGGAGCTGACGCCAGCGCGCCGCGGTGCGCTTTGCTCCGGCCAGTCGCGTCCTTCTCGATCGATCACCAGCGGCGAATCATCAAGCTTGATGTGGGGATTCTGTTGTTTAAAGTGGCCTAACGCCGGCAACTTATGGTGCTTCATCTGCTGCAGCACCTTGATGACTCCCGCGATGCCTGCCGCACCCTCGGTATGACCAATATTGGCCTTCACCGAGCCAATATGGCAAAAACCCCGGTCGTTGGTATAACGTGCAAAGGCCCGCTTGAGCGCATTGATCTCGATCGGATCGCCAAGCTTGGTACCGGTGCCATGGGCCTCGATATAACTGAGGCTACGAGGATCAATGCCGGCATCTTGCCAAGCATGCACGATCACGTTTTCCTCTCCGGCCACGCTCGGTGCAGTCAGTGAGGGCGTGTAGCCACCGTGCAACGCCGCCGAACCCTTGATGATCCCATGAATCGGATCGCCGTCAGCCAACGCTTTCGACAGCGGCTTAAGCAGCAGCATCGCCACGCATTCGCCTGGTACGTAACCGTCCGCTTGTGCATCAAAGGTGTGACAGCGTCCCGTCGGCGATAGCGCGCGGATCGCAGAAAAATACCGGTAGTGCCAGGATGACAGCAGTAAGTTGCTGCCGCCCACAAAGGCCATTTCACATTCGCCGTTGCGCAATGAAACACAGGCGGCGTGCAACGCCACCAACGACGACGAGCAGGCCGTATTGAACATCAGGCTCGGCCCTTTGAAGTCGAACCAGAATGAAATTCGGTTGGCGGCAATCACCCCACTGCCCGTGGCGATATAGGGATCCATCGGCAGTCCCAGCTCGGTGATCTTGTCAACGTATTCGTTGAAACAGGACCCGATGAATACGCCGGTACGACTGCCTCGTAACTGCCTGATTACTCCAGCATTCTCGGCAGCAGCGTAAGTGCTCTGCAGTAGCAGCCGCACCTGAGGATCCATCCATTGGGCTTCGCGGCGAGACAGATGAAAAAAGTCGGCGTCGAATTTATCGACGTTGTCGATAAAACTGCCCCACTTGGAATAGGTCTTGTCATGCGCGTCAGGATCAGCATCAAACCAAGGCGCAACGTCCCAGTGATCTGCCGGCACCTCCTTGATCAGCTCACGGTCCTGCCAGATATTTTGCCAAAATTGGTCAAGGTCGTCGGCGCCACCGAACTGTCCCTGCATACCGATGATGGCGATATCCTGCTGACGGTCACCGCCGCTGACGGCCTTGGGCGAATCGTGGGCGACACACTCGTCCATGGAACAAGTTTCAGCAATCGGCGAAGCATCACTTACCTTCACCGGCGTAACACTTGTTTTCACCGGCGCAACGTCAGTCGTCTCGCTACGCCCGGCCAATAATGGCGTAAAAGCCGCTTTATACTCCTGCCATAAAAACGTCGCCAGTTCAGCCACACTGGGATATTCAAAAAATATCGTCGGCTCCAGCTCGATCGCTGCAGCACTTTCAAGCCGACTCGTCAAGTTGACCAGCTGCAGCGACTCCAGTCCCAATTCCATCAAGTTGCGGTGACGCTGCTTTTTACCAATTTGCTTGGCACCGAGGGCTTGCAATTGTGCCAACAGGTAGTCTTCGATCCCTTCGCGGCTACAGCCACTGTCACTGTCGCGCCGCGCTTTATCGTCAACCAAGTGGCTGCCTCGCAGCCGCTTCAGCGAGCATCCGCTGAATTCGGCCACCAGCACCCCATCGTCGCCGTACAGCTGTGCGTCGAACAACACCAGCTCGCCAGAATTTTTGACTAATTGGGTATGAATCCAGCCCGTTGCCGGTGCTTGGCCACGATGGAGGACCAGCGATTTAACGCCAAACGGAATAAAATTGCTGTCCAGTTGTTCGCTGGCCAGCAGCGGAATGACAGTCAAAAAGGCGCTGTTGATCAACAACGGATGCAAGCTGTAGTGGCGGGACTCCGCGTCGTCAGAGACAGCCAGCGTAATTCGGGACAGCGCTTCGCCGTCATCCTGCCGCTGGTAAAGCGCCTTTAGGGTCCGATAGCTATCGCCGATGTGGATCTGCTCGCTAATCTGGTAGATCGATGCCAGCGGCTCTACCGCTGTCATACCCGCCATGAGCGCGGCTGGATCGACCTGCCGCCGCTGGGCCGCCACGGCCGACAATTCACCACTCGCCTTAGGCTGCCAAGGCGCTGACGGCGAATGTCGGCATACCGCCTCGAAGACCCGCCCATCACGCTGGGTTGCGCGGATCGCCACCTCAAGCTGCTCACCTTCAGCCAGCGCGACGGGCGCGGCAAACGTCAGCTTTTTCAGTTGCAGCGCCTCACCATCGGCGAGCTGGCCCAAGCCGTACTCCAGCGCCAAGCTGGCATAGGTCAGTCCCAACAGGATCTGCTGCTGATTGAACTGGTGATCCTTGAGATAGCGCTCATCGTAATGGTAAACAGCGGCTGCAATGGGGTTCTCGATCGCCGGTGGCGCTTGAATCACCCGCTCCGCCTGGTCACGGCGATAGCTAGCCCGGATCTTTTCAAACTCTCTGGCCGCTTCTTCGACACTGATTTCTTTGCGCTGTATTTTCCGGTGTAGAACCCTAATTTGACTGTCCACTGTTCTCTTCGCTCTCAAATGCGGATATGGCAGGCGGTGTCCAAGCGACTTTCCCGCCCGTGTCCGGTTAGCGACCGGTCAGGTCGAGAAATGCCTTGTTCGAAGGCCGCAAAAACGGCAGGTAGGTTGGCGGCGGCAACTTGCCCACCAGACGCGGTGAGATCCCCTTGGGCCCCATCTCTCGAGCCAACATCGCGATAAACAGCGTGATCTCCAACGCGGCGACATGACGGCCGAGACAGGTGTGAGGACCGCCGCCAAACTGGCAGCTTTCCACCTGGTTCGGTGCCCGATCCATGCCCAGCCAGCGCTCTGGCCTCCAGCTATCCGGATCCGGGTAGCGTTCAGGATGACGAGAAACATGCAGCAGGCTGACACCCACCATCGCACCGGCAGGGACCGTATGACCCATCATTTCAAACTCGGTATGCACCTTGCGCATTTCAAACGGCGCCGGTGGATAGAGCCGCAAGGTTTCTCGGAATATGGCTTCAGCCAGCGGCACTTGCTTGACCAGTTCCTCATGGGTATAAGGCACGCTGTCTAGGCCAGCGACCTGTTGACACAACTGTTGCCAGACGTGCGGGTGCTGCGACAGCATTAACGCCGACCACGCCATCACCGCGGCGGTTGTTTCCGAGCCGGCAAAACCCAGACCTAGGATGTTGTGCACCAATTCGACCTCAGACATGCCGTTGCCGTTATCGTCGCGACCGAAGATCATCGCCCCGACCAGGCTATCACGGTCGTTGTTGGCGCGTACCGTGGCGACGATTTGTGACACCCGCTGCTCCAGCCAGCCGCGCGCCTTACGGCAGCGCCAGGCAGGAAAGCCCGGCAAGTTGATTTTCAGCGGGATCATGCCGAGAAAAAACTCTTCGTACTGGTGGCGCCACTGCTCTAGCTCGTGGGTTTCAATGCCCATAATCCGGAACACCACCTCCAGCGCAATATCCTTGGTCTCTGGGAAAATCGCCAATTTGCGCTCGCTGGTCCAGCGCTTGAGCCGTTGCTCGATGGTTTCCACCACGAACTGGCCGACTCGCGCGCGGGTCAGCCCTTTCGGGGTAAAAGCATCCATGCTAGCGCGACGCGCATTGCGATGGCGTTGACCATCAAAGGCGTTCATTGCCTCGCCGGTGATAACCGGCATCTGTTCGCGCAGATAGGAGTTGTCAGTGTACTTGTTCTGAAGGATCGCCAGGCCATCCTCATCCATAATCTGCAGCACAGGTAGCTTAGTGCCGAAATAAGTCCAAAACATCGGCCCGCAAACCGCCTCGGCCTGGCGCAACTCACTGAGCGCATTCTGACTGATCTTATGGACATGGCCCAGCAGTGGAATCTTGCCTGGCATGACCGGAAACCCGTCTTTCATTTTCAAGTTCTTGGCAACCGGGCGCGCCACGTTGGCCGGCTGATCATTGCGCTCGATTTTGAGATCGTTTACCGCCACCTGGCTAGGTTGCGCTTCCATGCCCGCATCTGCCTGCGCCAACGCGATCGTATCTTGTTTATGGTTCATTTTATTCCCCGTTATGCATTCGTTAGACTGTTGTGATCAGTTGCTCAAATTGTTCAGCATTCAGCTCGCCGCTACTAATGCGGCGATAGAGCAGGTTATTGAACAACGGTTGCGGCGTTGCGGCGACCTGCGACGGCTGCGCCATCGCGTGTTCAAACTCATATTCCGGCAAAGCGACCCGATTGCCACCTTCCGGGTAGAGCGTGGACGTGTCCAACTGCGCGCCGCGGCAATAAGCTGCCGCCATCTGCGCGAGCGTGCCTGACGCGGTCCCGGCCTCCCCGTCTTCAATACCATCAAACGGCGAGATCCAGCAGCAGCCTTCCACCGACAGCTCGTCAGACAGCAATGACTGCAGCCGTGCCACCATCTGTTCCATGGTGTCGGCCACCACCGCCGCGCGGTGCGTCAAACGGTGTTCACGCTGCGCTAAGCTGTAGGCCAGATCCTGCAGTTCGAGACTGGGATGAGCAACGGTAAATGCGTTGAACTTTTTTAAGTAGGCTAACAAGCTGTGGCGGCTAGCCGCCGCGAAAACCAACAACTGCGTCTGCCCTTGACGGTGTCTGAGCGGTGTCCGACGCTCCAGGTGCTCCTCCACCACTAGGCTGGCGTAACTGCCACCGGCGCCAAAAGAATTGATTAAGCAACGGCGCGGCTCACGCGCTCCCTCTGCGCTTACCGGCGCCGGCCACGGCGCCACCTGCTGTTGCAAATAAAAAGCGCTGCCCTCGAGCCGTATATGAGGGTTGGGCGGGTCGGCGTTGATCGACGGCGCCAATTGCCCATGCTGCAACTGCAGTAACACCTTGGTGAGCTGGGAAATGCCCGATGCCGCCTCAAGGTGGCCAATATTTGACTTAACTGTGCCAAGCGCGCAGCTGGAGGGCTGCATATCGCCAAACACTTTTTTAAGCGCCGCCACCTCGATTGGATCGCCCAACTCGGAGCCATTGGCCGCCGCTTCGACGTAGTTGATTTGCGCCGGTTTCAAGCCAGCCCGCTCGATGGTTTGCGCAATGAGCCGAGATTGCTGCTGAGTATCCGGAGCCGAATACATCAGCCTGCCACCGCCATGATTGACGCTGGAACTTTTGATCACCCCGTAGATTCGGTCGCCGTCGGCCACGGCTGCGGCCAAAGGTTTGAGCAGCACGGCGCCGGCACCCTCGCCCGGAATCATCCCATCACCTTGACCGAAGCCGCGGCTAACATCGCTACTACCCAAGTAGTTAGCCAGTTTTAGCGTCTGGTACTTGGACGGATCAAGAATTAGATTGACGCCGCCGGCGATTGCCATTGCACAGTCGTTCTGCAACAGGCTTTGGCAGGCCAAGTGGATGGCAGTCATCGAGCTGGAGCACGCCGAATTGACCGCTAGGCTTGGGCCCTTCAAATCGAAATAATGGGAAATCCGATTGGGTATCTGCCAGTCAGTAACATTTGACTTGATCGCTGCCCGCTCCAGGCTGCTCTCGGTCCATGGCGATTGGTGATACATCGAGCCGATGAAGACCCCGACTCCCGCCGCGTCGCGCTGCTGGATTCGGGCGATGGCATCGCTGTTGTAACCTGCGTCCTCAAAGGTACGCCAAGTCACTTCAAGCATCTGTCGCAGCTCTGGCGAAAGATTGCTTACCTCCTCGTGAGGCACACCGAACAACTTGTGATCAAACTCCTCGACTTGTTCAAGGAAACCACCGTAGTACCGTCCAGCCGCCCAGGACTGCGTGCCGGTTAGAGACTCGGACCAACGCGAATTCGGTGCCTCACTGACACAGTTACGTCCATTGCGCAGGTTATCCCAGAAACACGCCAAGTCGGCGGCCATAGGATAGCGGCCACTGACGCCAATAATCGCAATATCCCGACACGTCGTGGGCTGTTCGGCAACCGTCGTGGGCGGTTCGGCGACCGTCGCGGGATGTTCAACGACGCTTGCTTGCGTGGTCGTCGCCATACGACGAGCACTATTGGCATGGTTGTCGATTGGCTGGACATGACGGGGAGCGTGACGCGGCGCACGCTCGTGACTGGCCGCCACCGCAGTCACTGGCTGCACCGCAACCGGGCGATTAACCTGCTGGCTAGGCGCAAAATGCTTGGTCAGCGCAGCGCGATGCTCACTCAGAAGGTAGTCCGTTAGCTGATTGATCGTGTTGTATTCAAACAGTATGGTACGCGACAGCTCACCGGTTGCTTTCTCCAACGCCTGGATCAGGCTGATCTGCAAAATGGAATCGATGCCGTAGCGATCGAAGGCAACATCCCGCTGCAACCGCTCAGGCGCAATATTGACCAGCTTCGACAGCACTTCAGTAATCAGCTGACGGCACTGCTTGGCTAGAACGGCTTCGTCGATCTCGCCCTCAGCTATCGTCGGCGTTACCCTGGGTGCAATGGCTGCGACGGGTGCGATGGCTGCCACGGGTGCGATGGCTGCGACGGACGCATCCACCGCGACGTCGATGACGTCGGTAACGTCGGTGACGTCAGCGACGGGCATAACCCGTTGCTGCGCCGGCAGACGCGCCACGCCATCACTCACGGCGACGATAATTTGCTGGCCCAAGCCATGACTACCCGCGACTGGGAAGGCAATGTCGCCAAAGCCCTGCGACTGCAGCAGCCGCTGCCAGCTCTCGGGAGACAGACCGGGACAGCCGTCGATTCTTAGCGCCTCGTCATCATAGAGCCACCAGCCTTCGAGCAGACCGAAGGTCAGGTGAGTAAACATCGAGCGCCCACTGATTTCGTTCAGCAGCAGCAACCCGCCATGGCACAGCGTGGCTTTGGCATTTTGCAGCGTACAACGCAAGTCTGGCGTAGCATGCAACACATTAGTGGCAATCACCAAATCGTATTGATTCGTGCTAATGCCCTGCTCCAGGCAAGCTTTGCTGACGTCAAAAATGGCGGTGCGCAAATAGGGCGCGTCGGGCGCAAAATGCTGTTCGGCATGGCGCAGGAAAGCCTGCGACAAATCTGTGTAGCAATATTCAGCGATCTGATGCCGCCACGGCCGCAGTTTGCTGATCAGCCCAGCGGTCGTGCCGCCGGTGCCCGCGCCGATCTCCAAGATCCGCAGTGGCCGGTTGCCTTCAGCATGACGGCGGGCGATATCCACCACGACCTCACCAAGCGCCTCGTTGAAATAATCGGAAATCTTGTTGTTTTTATAGATATCTTCTACCAACGACATGGAGCCGCCAGGGAACATCACCTCGGTAGCCTGCTTCTCACCGCGCAGGATAGCCGGCAACGCCCGAGCACACGTTTCCACTAGCTGCAACTGAGCATGCAAATCGCCATCCCGGCGCCATTCATCGCTCGCCTGGCGCCACTGCGACCACAGTGATGCGGCAGCAGGGATGGCCGTCAGCAACTGCCCTTGATCGTCGATATAGCCTTTTTGCGCCAGCAAGCGCAGGCTTTCCCGCAGCCACCGACGATAAAAGGGATGGGCGTCAAGGTTCGCCGCCACCGCCGGATGGGCGGCAATCTGTTGTTCAGTCAGTGGGCCACCGCCGGCTAGCTCGCCCATGCAGGCGAAGGTCAGGGCCAGCAACAGTCGGTCCATCTCCGTCGCCGCGCTGTGATGTTGCGGCGGCGGGCCGAGCCTTTGAGCTACGTTTGTCCACACATACGACGCTGGCGGCTTCTCCAACGGGTAACAATGCAGCTGTGTGCCGCTGTCGATACCGGCAATGGTCATCGGCTCAAGCAGTTTGATTAAACCCACCTGTGGCAGCGCACCGGCTAGCAACTGATCCAGTGCCGCCATGCCTTCGTCCGGCTCGATTGAGCCGAGCCCCTGTTCAGCCATCCGGGCTCGATAGCCGGCATTGGCCACCACGCCAACGCTGCCCCAATAGCCCCAGTTGATAACCTTGACTGCGCAACGCCAGTGTTGATTGAGCTGAGCGGCAAAAGCGTCCGCGAAGGCGCAGCCAGCGGCGTAATTGCTTTGGCCAGCGGCCCTGCTAAAGGCAATCATCGACGAGAAAAACAACACAAAATCTAGCGCCGGATTGTCGGCTGGCGTAAAGACCTGGGCCATCCGAACACTGGTCGCCATCTTGGCGTCGAGACAGGCAGTGAACTGCGCTTCGTTCATCTGCTCCAAGCGAGCGTCATCCAGCACCAACGCCGAGTGCACCACGCCATGGATCGCGCCAAACGATTCGACCACCTGCCGCCTGGCCTGCGCCAACTGCTCAACATCAGCAGCGTCAGCCTGGATATACAATGGCGTCGGAGCGTTGCATGCTTGGCTTATTTGTGCCAGCGCCGCCAGCTTGCGATGGATTTCATCGTCAGCGGCGCGGCGGCCAAGCCAAATTACTTTGGCACGGTAATGACGGATTACGTGACGCGTCCACACTTCACCAATGCCGCCGGCCCCCCCTATCACGACGTAGACGCCGCCTTCACGGTAGCTCACGCCGCCATCTGTTTGAGCCTGCTGCGCCAGCGGCAATAGCCGTTGGCAAAACCATTCGCCATCACGCCAGGCCAAGCATTCGCCGGGCAGCCTCTGCACAGGCGTTGCGGCCGGCAACCCCTGAGCGTCAGCCGGCAGATCGATCAGTTCAACCCGCCAATGTTCATATTCCTTTGCCAGTGATCCCGCCAAGCCATGACAGGCCGCCTGCTCCGGCGCCAACGGCTCACCGGTACGCACCGCGACGCTGGCGGTCAAGATCAATTGCAGTTCCAGCGCTCGCTGCTGATAGCCCAGTTGCAACAGCGCCTTGATCAATCTGAACAACGCCAGCACGCTTTGTTCACGGCTGTCGATCAACCGTTGATTCGCAAAATCGGTCGACGGTTGCGGCGCCAGCCAAATCAACCGCTGAAACGGCGCGCAAGCAGCCAGCTGAGCGGCAATCCCGTCAATCGTTGTCGCCAGCGACGGCAAAAATTCAATCTGCGGGTGTTGCTCGGCCAGCCAGTTGCGCCGTCCCCCAGCCGCGCCAATCGCCAGGGTGGGCAACGCTTGCCGGGCGGTGGATGCATGGTCGGCCACCAGCCATTGTGGCGCCAGCAGGCTCAGTCCTGCTGGCAATCGATTGCCAGCGGTGAGAGACGCCATGTGCCCGCGCGTGCCATTCAACGGCCGGGAACTGAAACCGCGGAAACTGACAGCGATGTGCCCTCGCTCATCACACAGCTCGATATTGATCCGCTGCACTGCGCTGCTTTGGCCACGGCGGTCAACGTCGATTAACGCCCACATAACCGGTCGGCAGCCATCGTATACATTCAGTTGCTCTAACGCGAAAGGCAGCAAGGTCTCGTTCAGGCCCTGCGCTTGTTGCAGCAATAAGCCGATCGATGCCTGTACCGCTGAGTCCAGCATACCGGGGTGCATCACCCAGTCGCTGCTCAACCATTTGGCATCCAGCTCGAGCCTAGCCAGCAATTTGCCGTCGCCGAGCCACAGCTGCTTGACACCACGGTGGCTGGGGCCATAGTCGATATTGATGGGTTCAAATAGCGAGTATAGCTGCTCAGCCTCAACGCTACGCTGCCACGGGCCCGCTGCGAGGGCTTCGAGATCCAGTGGCGTCACGGTAGCGGCAGGGATGACTTGTGCGCTGCCTTTGCAATGCTCGACCTCGTCGCCCTGAACCTGTGAGTAGATCCTGAAATTGATTGTTTGCTGCTCCAGCGCCAGCTCAATATGCAACTCGTTGTGCTGCGACGCCAGCGTATACGGAGCCAGCCAGACAATGTTTTTAAATTGCAGCCAACCGGCGGCCAATTGCTTCGAATCCCATGATTGGGCGATCGCCGCCCGAGCCATTTCCAGATAGCCGACGCCTGGCATGGTTGGACGGCCGTTGACTTGATGGTCGGCAAACCAACACTCTTGGCCGCGCCAGCGGCTACTGAACCGCTGGCGGTAAAAATCCGAGGTATTACGCTCGAGCATCGGGTGCAACCAGCCGCCACCGGGCACTGAATCAGTGACGGGTCCGGTCGCCAAATCCGTCACCCAGTAACGCTCTTGGGCAAACGGATAGCCTGGCAGGCTGAGGCGTTGCATCGAACGCCCATCGCGATAGAACTGTCGCCAGTCGATCGCCAACCCCTGTGTCCACAATTCCAGCAATTTGTGGTACTTGCGCTTGTCAATCCATGCCGCAAGCGCCGCAGCCATGTCTTCATCCTGACGAAACAGCGCCAGCGCCCGGTTCTCACCTTCGCTACGGCCACGATAGACAGCTTTGCCACCGGCGGCGAAATCGGCAAGTTGGCGCTGCAAATCAGTCAAAGAGTCACTGAGCAGCGCGAGCCGCTCTGGCATCGGATCACGGCCAACCTGCAGCGTGTAAGCCAGATCATCGAGGTAACGCTCAGGGTTGAGCCTGGCCTCGGCCGGCTCCGCGGCAATAAACTCGGCCAGGCGACGCGCATATTCACGCAATTGCTCCGGCGTTTTGGCCGACAGCAGGATCGGTCGCGCACCGGACGTCACGTCGTGGCGAGGGCGCTGCGGCGGTTGGTATTCCTCCAGCAGGATATGCGCGTTAGCACCGCCAAAGCCGAAGGAGCTCACCCCCGCCCGCCGCGGCAACGCATGACCGTTACTGTCCTTGGCAGCCAACCAAGGCCGGCTTTGCTGCACGATATAAAAGGGGCTGTTGTCCAGTTCAATATACGGATTGAGCGCTTCGCAATGCAGGCTCTTAAATAGCACCTTGTGCTTCAATTGCAGCAATACCTTGATCACCCCGGCAATACCGGCCGCCAATTCAAGGTGCCCGACGTTTGATTTCACTGAACCCACGCCGCAATAGCCTGGCTGCAGTGGGCCAATGCCCAACTCTTCACTCAGCTCGCGGAACGCCATTTTCAGGCCGTTGATTTCGATCGGATCACCCAGTTCAGTACCGGTGCCATGCGCTTCGATATAGCCGATGCTGCGTGGATCGACACCGGCTTGGCGATACGCTGTTTTGAGTAACTCCGCTTGAGCCCGCGGGTTTGGCGCAGTCAACGAATTCGCCTTGCCACCATGGTTTTCCGCGGTGCTGCGAATCAGCGCGTAGATGTGATCGCCGTCGGCCTCGGCCTGCGAACGATTCTTCAGCACAATCATCCCAACCCCTTCGCCCCGGGCGTAGCCGTTAGCCTGAGCCGAGAAGGTTTTACTGCGCCCATCCAGCGCCAGCATGCCCGCTTTATTGAAGCTGATCTGCGCTTCGGGCGCGATAAGGGTATTCACGCCGCCGACGATCGCCATTTGGCAATCTCCGTTGCGCATCGCCTGAACCGCCCGGTGGATCGCCACCAGCGACGATGAGCAGGCCGTTTCGACTGGCTCGCTGGGACCATGTAGGTCAAGCAGAAAGCTCATTCGATTGGGGCCGACCGACGGTACCATCGCCGTGGCACTGTAACCCTCCACCGGCACGCCGGTTTTGGCGATCAGGCTGCTGTAGCCAGTCATTCCGGTGCCAACAAAAATCCCGGTACTGCTGCCCGCCAGATCAGCAGTGGCATAGCCCGCGTCTTCAATCGCCAGCCAGACATAGGTCATCAGCAGGCGTTGCTGAGGATCCATCAGCTGGGCTTCCCGCGGCGAAATACCGAAGAACAACGGATCAAAGTGGTCCACGCCGTGGATGAAGCCACCCCATTTGACGTTGGTCTTGTTGGGCTGCTGATGCGGATCGCCATAATATTCACGCCAGTCCCAGCGATTGGCGGGGATCTCGCTGATACAGTCTCGGCCTTCCGTAAGATTGCGCAAGAACTGCTCGACATCGTCGGCCATTGGGAAGCGGCCGCTGACGCCGATCACGGCAATATCGTCCTCCTGCGCCGGTTTGCTCGGAACAGAAGAGACAGCCTGATGAGCGGAAGATTGCGCAACTGTCAGTGGGCGCCGCTTGAGCGCCGATTTTGACGCCTGGACGCCATGTTGCTGCGGCGTTGAGGACGATGGCTTGACCTGCTGTTGTGGCGCCCTTTGCTGCGGCGATAGCTTGGCCGCGAGCACGCTACCGTGCTCGCGCTCCAGGTACGCCGCAAAACGGTCAATTGTGGCATGTTCAAAAAAGATCGTCGGCGCCAGGTTAAGTCGCCATTGCTGTTTCAACGTGCCCGCCAGCGCGGTTAGGCTGATGGAGTCGAAGCCGTATTGGCTGAACTCGGCATCGGTACGGATCTCTGCGGCAGGAATTTTCATCTGCTGGGACACGAGATCGATCAGCGCGCGGCGCAATGGCTCGGCTAATGGCGCCTCGGCATCGGTTGGCAACGCCGGCGCTACGTCTTGGTGTTGCGACGCGTTCTCATGCGCGAGTGCCCTATCGGCATCGTCGCCGCCGGTCACCAGCGCGGTCATCTGCTCACGTCGCCCGTTCATCACGAGCAACTGCGGCTGATCCCAGGCAAAACATTGGCACAGCGCATGAATTCCAGCATTGGTGGGCATGGCCACCATACCAGTGCTTTCTGCCATTTGCTGCGCAATCGTCTCATCTACCTTCATGCCGCCTTCTTTCCACAACGGCCAATTGATCGCCAGGCTACGGCCGCTTCGCCGTCCCTGCTTAACCAGCTGGCTGCGGTACGCGGCGTAGCGGTCGACAAAGGCGTTCGCTGCCGCATAGTCAGCCTGGCCGGTATTGCCGATCACGCCGGTACCCGACGAAAAGAAGATCATGAAATCCAATGGCAGCTCGGCAGTGGCTAAATCCAGGTTGCGAGCGCCGGCCACCTTGGCGGCCATCACTTGTTTCAGTTCGTCATCCTGCTTATTGATCAGCAGGCTGTCTCGGATCACGCCGGCGCTATGCAACACGCCATTGAGGCGGCCATGCTTGTCGCCAATCCATGCAACCAATCGCTGCACCGCGTCGCGGTCGCTGACATCCAGCTGCCGGTATTCAATCGTGTTTCGACCCGCGTCGATCTCAGCCACGCGCTGCGGGTCCACCGCAGAGCGGCCTGTCAGAATCAATGTGGCATCGCTGACACTGGCCGCCATCGCCCGGGCAAAAATCTGTCCAAGGCCCCCAAGCCCCCCGGTAATCAAGTAGACGCCACGATCTTTCCATGGCGTGCCGACTGCTAAATCAACGCTCGGACAAGGGCGCCAGCGTTGCACTTGGCGCTGTCCTGCCTGGTAACGGATCTCGACGTCGCCGGTGGCGGCGTTTTCCTTTAGCCGTTGCACCAATGATTGCGGCTCGTCCAACTCAATCAATTGGCCGCTCAAGCCCGGCGCTTCGAGTTGCAGGCTGCGCAGCATGGCCGCTAGGCCGCCGATCATCCGATCGCCTTTGGGGTTGTAGAGCGCAAGCTGGATCAGTGAGCGTGCACTGACGCCCCGACCGAGTAACGGCCGAATCCGCTGCAACAGCGCCAGCGCCGCCTGTTGATAATCCTCGGCTGGATCCTGCTGCGGCACGGCCAGTAACTCACAGCGACAATCGGTACCCTGCTCGGCTAGCTGGCGTTGCACGTCGGCGACACATGGCTCATCAAAGCCGCTGAGCAACACGAATTGCTGGTTAAAGTCGGCCGTCTTACGGTGACGGGCCGCCTCGTCAATCCACTGCGGCTGGAACAGCACAGTTTCTGTCAGCGCAGGCTCGGTCGTGGCCTGATCGCTATGGTCGCCGAGTACCCGAGAGGTAAAACCTTGCATCAGCACGCAAAGCTTGCCCTGCTGATTAAAGAGTTCGATATTGAGTCGTTGCAAGCTGGTGTCGGCCTGCTGGTCGTCGCGCCGCTCGGCATAAGCCACCCTGGCCCACATCCGCTCACTGCAGCGGTCCCATATTTGCAAGCCTTCAAGCGCAAAGGGCAATGCCGGCCGCGTCGCCGGCGGCAGACTGCCCCGATCGCCTTCGGGAAGCACGACGTCAGCGCCGATACTCAGCGCAATCGCCGCTTGGAGCGCCGAGTCCATCAGTGACGGATGCAGCAGGTAGTCATTCAGGCTGTCATGTTGGCAGGACGGCAACGCAAGCTCCGCCAATACCTCCGCCCGTCCCAGCGCGACCGATTGCAGGCCCTGGTAAGCTGGGCCATGCTCAAATGTCATCGCCCGATAAGCTTGGTAGCATTGCTCAGCGCTTAGCTGGCCGCCGTCCATCCTAGCCTTCAAAGCCGCCAAATCAACTTGGCGCTGCGCAGCAGGCTCAACAAAACTGGCCAAGCCCTGGCTGTGCAGCACGGGTTCACCCGAAACAAGGCCTGAAGGCGGGTCATAATCGCGGCTGGTGATCTCGAAGCGGATCTGATTGTCCTCTTCCAGCGTCAACGCCACGTCAATTTGCCGTGCTTGGCCGTCGATGATTAACGGCCGCAACCAGACAACATCGCTCAATACCGGCTGCTGCGCTGTTCCCGCCAAGCCGTTGGCAGCCATCGCCACCGCGGCTCGGGCCATTTCCAGATGACCGACGCCGGGGAAGATCTGCTTTCCACCCACCACATGCTGCTTGAGGAAAAATTCTTCGCCATCAAACACGGTGGTAAAGCGCTGGCTTAGCAGATCTGAAGTATTTTGCGTCAGGAACGGATGCAGGCGACCCACGCTTAAACTGGGTGCCGCACCAACATCACCTCCCGCCGTACCCCGACGGGCAGGCGGTATCCAGAAATCCTGCCGGGCAAAGGGATAAACCGGAGCGTGAATACGTCGGGCGTCGGCATTATAGCGACGGTTAAACGCGTTCCAATCGATATGGCCGCCCGCCACCCAAGCTTTAGCCAGGCGTTGTAAGTCAGCGTGATCGTCGGTAGACGGCAGTTCGATAGCCGAATGCTCGCCTGTGCCAATCTGCCCGTGCCATGCGTGCTCAGATGCACGGCCGTCCAGCCAGTCATTGAGCTGCTGTGTCAGTTGGGCTTTGTCGGTGCATAGAAAAATCAACCGATGATCTTGCGCCAGCCGGCCCGTTTGCAGGGTATAAGCGAGATCCGCAAGCCGAACCGCCGGATCGGCCAATGCTTCGCGCACTCGACAAGCATAATGCTTGAGGCTATCGGCGGTGCGTGCCGATAGTGGCAAGAGCCTCGGCCGTGACACCTCGGCACAGGTCGCAGCGGCCACTTCAACTGCCTCACGGACCACGATGTGCACATTGGTGCCGCTGTGGCCAAAGGAATTAAGCGCCGCCATCCGCAGCCCGCTGTCACCGACTGGCCAGTCTTTCAACTCGCGATGAATAGTGAACGCCGAGTCTGCTAATGCTATCCGTGGGTTCAGTTGTTCAAAGTTCAATAAACCCGGCAACTGCCGGTATTTCATTGACAGTAGGATTTTGATCAAGCTGACGACACCCGCAGCCGCCGAAGTGTGACCGATATGGGCCTTGGCGCTACCTAACGTACAGTAGCCGGTATCAGCGGTGAACTGTCGAAAGGCCCGGGCCAGCGCGTTGACCTCCACCGGATCGCCGAGCGGCGTGCCGGTGCCATGGGCTTCGACATAGCTAATCTGCCTCGGATCAATACCAAAACGCCGATACAGTTCGCTGATCAGCCGCTCCTGAGCCTGGCCGCTCGGTGCGGTAATACCGTTACTGGCACCGTCCTGGTTCATGCCCGAAGCACAGATCACCCCATAGATCGGATCGCCGTCCGCTATCGCTTCCGGTAAGCGTTTGAGGGTCACCATGCCGACCGCTTCCGACAATACGATGCCATCGCTGCGGCTATCGAAGGTATGGCAGCGCCCAGTGGGCGACAACATATCCATCTGCGACAAGCTGATCAGGCTGGGCTCGCCAAGCGTAGCAAAAACCCCGCCGGCCAACGCCAGATCCGTCTCACGGTTGCGCAGGTTTTCACAGGCCAGGTGGATGGCCACAGCCGAGGATGAACAGCCGGTATTGACGACTAGCGCCGGCCCTTTGAAGTCGAGAAAATAGGACAGTCGTGACGCGATGATGGCATCGGAGGCGCCGATAAACGTTTCATGGAAATAACCCGTCGGCTCGGCGCCGACAAAAATCCCCACCGCCTGATTCCGGAAACTTTTGGGGTTATAGCCCGCATCTTCCAACGCCTTCCAGCTTTCCTGCAGGATCAGCCTTTGATGCGGATTCATCGATTCCGCGTCACGGGGCGAAATATTGAAGAACAACGGATCAAAGTCATCCCGCTGCTCGAGCACGCCTCCCCATTTGCAATAGGTCTTACCGGGCTGGCGCTGCGACGAATAGCTGCGCCGGGCGTCCAGATAACGCTCGCCCAATTCAACGATGCCATCGACGCCAGTGCTAAGGTTACGCCAAAAGCGCTCAACGTTGTCAGCCGCGGGAAACTGTCCCGCCATGCCGATGACTGCGATTTCAACAGGCTCCTGCGCCCGCCCCGTGCCAGACACGGCTTTATCCGCTGCTTCGGTCTGCTCTGTCCCTAGTGTAGCGCTCGCGGCTTTCAGTCGTTGCAAACGCTGTTTGGCCTCGGCCACGGTGATCTGGCGATTTTGAAGTCCGGCAATGATGGACTGAAATTCTTGGCTGCTCATTATGTCGTTTCCCGGCAAGTGCCTACGCTGTACAGCGGTTTTCAACAGCGTCACCGTTCTACGGTACCAATACTTACTAAATTAAGCAAAGAATCGATGGATAATTCACCGGATAGAAATTGTTTTTCGAGTTGATGGTCGAGCGGATGCGGTGGCTCAAACTGACGGTATGGCTTGGGGGCACCACGCGCTGCCGAGCCGGCTTGATGGACGCCGTTTAGCCAAGTGGCCAGCTCTGCGCGATGATGATCGACCAGGTACGTGGACAACGTCGTCACGGTGGGATAGTCGAACAGTATCGCCGCGCTCAGCTCGATGCCGAGTGCTTCATTCAGGTGGTCCACCAAGCTCGCACCGAGAATGGAGTCAAGGCCATAATCAGAAAACGGCTGCTCGTTATCGATCTGCGCCGCGTCGAGCTGCAACGCGCTAGCCAACCCTTGCACCACCAGCGCGGCGGCAGCTTCTTGGGAGGCACCATTCACCTGAGCGGTAACAACCGGATCAAGCGTGGGCGCCAAAACCAGCTCAGGCGTATGCGCCGAAACCGGCTCAGGCGTGTGCGCCGACCCAAGGCCATTGGCAGACTCAACATCGCCACGCTGTCCGCCAGCCAACCGGGCGCTTTCCGCTGGGTATTGGCCAAGCAGGTAGTCAACCAGGCTATCCAGCGTCGGGTAATCAAAGAGCAATGCGGTATTCAGCTCTATACCGAGCGCTTCACCCAGATCGCCGACAAAGCTGACGCCAAGAATGGAATCGATGCCGTAATCGGCAAACGGTTGATCCGTCATGATCCGCTCGGGCTCTAGCTGCAGCGTTTTGGCCAGGCCGTTGAGCGCCACTGCGGTCAGTGCATCGCGACTGTCGCCGTTTCCGACCACGCCAGCGCTGCGCTCCTGAACGTCACTAGCCTGAAGTCCAGGACTGCGGTACGCCTGCGTTGGGCGATCCGCTGGGGCCGCACACGCGTGACCTTCGCTCTGAGCGACGATAATCTGCTGGCCGAGGCAATGGGCGCACTGCGCCGGAAAAGCCACGTCGCAGAACCCGGTCTCGCCCAGCACGCTGGCCCAGCTTGTTGGATAGAGCGCCGGCGTGCCGGGAATTCTCAGCTCAGGATCTTCGTACAGCCACCAGCCCTTGAGCAAGCCGAAAGTGAGGTGGGAGAACAGCGATCTGTCGCTGATCTCGTTCATCACTAGGATCCCGCCGCGACGCAATACCGCGTTGGCGTGACTTAGGGTGCGGTGAATTCTGCCAGTGGCATGCAGCACGTTGGCCGCGATCACAATATCGTAATGACCTAGCGTCAGTCCCTGGCTTTCCGGCGACTGCTCGACATTCCACAGTTGGTAAGTGAGGAAAGGATGAGCCGGACCATACGTTTTTTTGGCGTACATCAAAAATGCCTTGGACATATCGGTGTAGCAGTATTCGGCGATATGCTCACGCCAGGGTTGTAGCGCCGGCAGCACGATTGACGTGGTGCCCCCGGTGCCAGCGCCAATCTCCAGGATCCGAATCCGGCATTGGGGATCCTTAGCCAGTAGCGCTTCGATGTGCTGCTGCACCACGCCAGCGACTACCTGGTTGAAGTAGTCAGACAACGCATTGTTGCGATAGACCCCTTCGACCTTTTCCATCGATGACTTGGGGAATATGACGTCGGTTGCCTGGACCCGGCCACTGAGTATCGCCGGAAGCTGTTGCAAGCAGGCGTCAACCAGCTCAACCTGAGCCTTGCGCTGAGCAGAAGCCCTCAACTCGCCACTGAGTTGGTGCCAGCGCTCAGCCAGTCGTTGTTGCTGAGAAGACGCCTTGTCATTGGCGCAAATCTGCGTGCCACGGCGCAACACCAGCCCATGCTGTTGCAGCAGATCGATACAGGTTGACCACCAGCGACGATAGTGGTCGCCAATGCCAGCCTGACGGCGCATCACTTCGCTGTCTTCAAAGCATCCCGGCTGCCCAAACAGTCCCATGCGGCACAGCTGGACAAACGTCATGCCGGCCATCGCCTCGTCAAAAGGCATGGGGTCATGGGCAGCCAGCAGCGGTGCAGCGGCAACGCGGTAGCGCTCAAAGCCATCGATCGGCTTATGATCACCGCCGTCTGCGAGCACGATGGGCTCCGGTTGCAACTGCATGAGTTGCTGCACGGGTGCTGAAGCCGCCATGCAGATAACGTGATCGAGTTGGCCCCGACTCAGTGCCTGAACAAAGCGGGCGAAACATTCAAAGCCGTCGCGATCCTCCAATGCACCAGCGTGGCGGCTCATCGGTTGCGCCGACGGGTCAACCGCCTGTTGCTCCGTGAGCGACGAAAGCCAAAATCCCCAGTTGATTGCGCCTACCGGAAAAGCGGCATGATGTCGCAGGCTACGTACCAGGCTGTCGCAGAAGGTGATTCCGGCAGCATAAGCGCCCAATTTAGCGGCGCCGGAGAAGGCAAAGCTCTGCCCCGACGAGAAGTAGCACATGAAATCTAACGGTTCATTGGCAAACGCCCGGTAGAACTCAATGCCACCACGGCTTTTCACGTCCAAAATCTCGTGGAACTGCGCCTCTGGCATCCGGGTCAGGGCCTCTTCATGGTTGAACACCACACCAGAGAAAATCGCTCCGTTGATCGTGCTGTGACGCTGCTTGATCTGCGCTACAGCGCGCTGCAGCGATGCCAGATCGTTGGCGTCAGCTTGCAGGTACGCCAACTGCGCTGGATCGACCGCACTACCGACACTGCTCAAGCAGCGATCCAGTCGCCGTCGCACCTTGGGATCATCCGCCCCACTGCGCCCGAGCCAAATGACGTTGGCTTGGTAGTCGGCAAGCAGGTAGCGGCTGATAATCCCGCCCACTGTACCGCTACCGCCGAGGATCACGTAAACGCCGCCGCGCTTGAGCGCCGGGGTAACAAAATCTGTGTTGGCCCGCACCGGCTGCTGGGCCTGCCAGGCCAAGCTGAAGATGCGACGGCGATAGCGCTGGCCTGCACGCAAGCACAACACATCACCCCGCGCCAGCCCACGCTCACTTTGCAACTGACGCACCCATTGCGGCAGGCTCCGGCTGTCGGCCCGCTCACGACTATCAACATCGAGATGACGCACCCGGAATCGATGCTCGCCCTGGGCAATGGCATAAGCCATGCCGGTCAAACCGCCGCCAAAGGCGTTGACTGGCTCACCAGCCATGCCAAAGTTGTTTTGGCTAATGATATAGCTATCAATCGTTTGACGACCGCCATGTTGCTTGAGCCACTTGATCAACCGGAGCAACACAATCTCGTTGTATCGCGGGCTGTCGAGCAGCGCCTGCCAATCGGTTGCCTCGCCTGAGCCGCCGATAAAATAAAAACAATCGATCGCTGGATAGCCACCGAGACAACAATCCAGTGCTTGCGGATCTGCCACATCCAACAACCAGTGATCCGTGCCCACCAAACGGTTGAGCTGTCCCGGCTCCAATCGGATGACCTTGCCGCCGCCGTCAACAAAATCTGCGCTGGCGAGGTACTGGCTCGCGATCGCTTCGGCAGCGACCGCGGCCGATGCATCGGCGACAATCAAGACGCAACGGTGCTCGCTGATCAGTGGCTGATCGTGTCGCCCATCGGCCTGCCAGCGCGCTACATAGCTCAGTCGATCACAAACGGTTGACGCCACCGACGCAGCCACCGTCTCGATCGCGCTGGCGGGTTGGGCCGGGACTGGGGTTACCTTGGCAACTGCGCGCTCGTCACTGGCGATAGGCGCTCGGGCAGACGGCTCGCTATGGGGCAACCAGAAGGTTTCGCGGGCAAACGGGTAAACCGGCACGCTAATCCGGTAGGGCCGCGGGCCCGGGCGTTCAGCATGCAGCAGCGACCAGTCGATCACCTCGCCGTCCACCCATAATTGCAGCAGTTTGTCGAACTTACCGTTAGCAGCCCAGCGGCGGATAACCGGAGCCCAATCATCATCGGCTTGAGTGGCTAACCGTTCGCGCTTAACGTCGCCCACATAGATGCCGTCACCTGCCTGGCCGCCGCTGTCGATAAACGCCCGCAGCTTCATCGCTAGCGCAACGGGCGTCTCAGCCACCAGGCCAAGCCGCGTCGCCATCATCTCCCGGCCGGTTTGCAGCGTATAGGCCAGGTTGGCCAAGTCAGCCTCCGACATAGACGGCCGGGCTTCAATATAAGTTAGCAACGCCTTGGCATAGTCGTGCAGGCGCTCGCCGTCTCGGGCCGACAATAGAATCACCTCAGCGCCACGATGGTTTGGCAGTTCGCGGTATTCGTTGTACTCCTGCAGCAACACATGCGCATTCGCGCCGCCGGCACCAAAGGATGAGACACCGGCAATGCGCGGTCCTTCCGCTGCTGGCTGCCAGTCGCCCAACGCCTGTTGCAAGTAAAACGGCGTGGTATCCAATGTCAAGTTGGGATTGAGCTTGGCGGCATGCAGGCTTGGCGCAATCTGCTTGTGCTTGAGCTGAAGAATCACCTTGCTGACGCCAGCGATGCCGGCCGCGCCTTCTAAATGGCCAATATTCGATTTCACTGAGCCCAGCGCGCAACGACCCAGATCGACGCCGTCCATCGCAAAAGCTTGGCTCAGCCCGCTCACCTCGATCGGATCGCCTAGTTCCGTGCCCGTGCCATGGGCCTCGATATAGCTAATCTGGCTTGCGTGCAGCCCGGCTTGCTCGATCGCCAGGCGGATCACTTTGGCTTGAGCCTGAGGATTAGGCACAGTGTAACCGTTGGTTTTACCACCATGGTTGACCGCCGTGGCGCGGATGATTGCATGGATGTTGTCCCTGTCCGCTAACGCCTGCGACAGTGGCTTCAACAACAGAACGCCGACACCCTCGCCGGGTACGAAACCGTTACCGCCTTCGCCAAAGCTGCGGCAGCAACCGTCTTTGGACAGCATTTGGCCGGCACATAACTCAACATAGTTGGACGGATGCAAATAGAGGTTGACGCCACCGGCGAACGCCATTCGACACTCACCGCGACGCAGGCTTTCGCAGGCCCGGTGCAGCGCGGTCAAAGACGACGAACACATGGTATCCACCGGTTCACTCGGCCCGTTTAGACCCAGGACATAGGAGACCCGGTTGGCTGTTGAGCTAAACGATGTGCGCGGGAATATCAGATGACCTTGTTCACGCAACGCCGGCCCATAGAGGCCGTATCCGGTTTTGGTGATACCGGCAAAGACACCGACATTGCCTTGGTAGTGTTCAACCAGATCCGCCTTGGTGATGCCGGCGTCTTCCAGCGCCTGCCAGCAGGATTGCAGGAACAGCCGTTCCTGCGGATCCATGTTGACCGCCTCACGAGGCGAGATATTAAAAAACAGTGGATCAAAATCGGCAAAACCCTCAACAAAGCCACCCCACTTACTGTAGCTACGGCCCTGCTTCAGCGCCTGCTGCACTGAGTCAACATAAAAGTCCTGCAGCGGCCAACGATTCGCCGGAATTTCGCTGATGCAATCGCGCCCTTCCTTGAGGTTGCGCCAATACTCGTCGAGGTTGTCGGCTTGAGGATAGCGACCACTCATTCCGATCACCGCGATGGGCTCAACCGCAGCTGCCACCACCGGCTCAGCCGCCGTTACCCTGCGCTCAGCGACCGTCGTTTCCAGCTTGGCGACCCCTGCCTCACCTTGGCTCAAAGCCTGACTCGGCACTCGCCCGCCGCTTTCCACTTCTACCAAGCCGCTCCACAACAAGCAAGCGCGATGATGCCGCTCCACCAAATAGCCGGTCAACTTGTCCAAGCTGTGGTATTCGAAAAACAGCGTTTTCGACAGTTGACGCTCCGCCGGCTGCAGCGATGTCATCCGGGAGAAAGCGTCTTCCAGCGCCTTGTTGAGCCGGGTAATCATGATCGAGTCGATGCCGTACTGCTCCAGCAGCGCGTCGGACTCAACACGCGCGGGCGGCAGCTTGGTAACTTCACAAAACACGGCCTTAAGTCGCTCAAGCGTGGTCGCGATCAACCGCTCACGGTCTACAGCGGCATCGGCCAACGTCACCGGGTCTTGCACGCCACTGCCCGCCGCAGCTAGCACCGCGGCCAACTCTTCAGCGCCTGACGCGGCGGTGAAATGACCGCGGATCTGCGACAGATCGCCTTCAATGATTAAGAGCCGTTCCAGAGCGGCATTCAGTCCCAGTTGTAATGCGTTGACACCATGGACCGACTGCATCGGTGCCATCCCGGTCTTGCGGCGAATATCTGCCCGATCGGCAGCACTGATCTGCATGCCACCGTCCCGCCACAGCGGGTAATTGATTGACATTGTATGGCCAAATCGCTGGCCCTGCTCCACCCGCCTGTTGCGCAAGCTGGCAAAGTGGTCCATGAATGCATTGGCCGCGGCATAGTCAGCCTGCCCCACGCTGCCTAGCACAGCCGAGCACGATGAAAACAAGACAAAAAAGTCTAGGTAAAGCCGGCGGCAAGCTCGATCCAGCAGTTCGGTGCCGATGACCTTGGCAGCAAACACCTCGGCAATGTCCTGGGGAGACTTGCGTGCGAGTAGCCGATCTCGATTGACGCCTGCGCTATGCAGCACGCCGTTGAGGCCGCCATGTTTGGCACAGATCTCATCCATTAGCTGCTCAAGCGCTTGGGCATCGGTCAGATCGACCCGGTGGTAGCTGACTTGGGCGCCGGCGTCGCGCACTTGCTGCAGACGCGCCTGCTGCTGGTGGTCAAGAGCCGAGCGACCGATCAGGATCACCGTCGCCTCACGGCATTGTTCAGCGATCGCCTTAGCAAAGATCAGCCCCAGGCCACCCGCGCCGCCGGTAATCAGGTAGACGCCTCGATCTTTCCAGCCTGCCGTCGCGCCATGCCGGTGTATCGGTTGGCCCGCAGCGACATCGTCAGCCAACTCCTGCCATTGCAGCTCCAGGCGGCCACCGTCAGCGCCGCTTCGTTGCAATACCGAACTGCCGCTGCGGTGCGTCTCAGAGAGCATCGCCGTTAGCTCATTCAGTTGTAGTGCTGGTAATGGCTGGCTGGCCTCAACCTCGACTAACAAGCAACGCGCGCTGAGTGTGGGCTGCTCCAGACAAGCCGTTTTCAGTAGGCCATCGAGACCCGCGTAAAGCAAACTGTCCGACTCGTGCTCGGCAATGGCCAATTCGATGTGCACCCGGCCACTCAATTTTTGTAGACGCAGTAACAGTGCAATCGCCAACTCCTGGTAACGCGCTGCCGGCGTGCGCTTGTTAGAAGCCAGGACCTCACAGCTGAGCGCACCTGCTGCAGCGGCAGACAAGGATTGCCATTGCGCCACCTGCTCACTGCTGAACCCAACCAAAAACAGCAAGCGCTGGCCGGCTCCATCATGAGCATGCGCGTTTCCGCCGACAGGCTCCTGCCAAACAGGCCGTGCGAGGAACAAACCCGTAGCAGACTGCGGCAGGTCATCGCCCGTTGATTCACTCGTTGCATTCGGCGCTTCAATCGCGCTGTGCGCGGCGATGGCCGACTGTGCGGTCTGATCGACCCAGTAACGCTCCTTGGCAAACTGGTAACTCGGCAGATTCAGGCGCTTTGCCGATCCGGCCGGCCACCGCGTCGCCCAGTCGATCTCGGCTCCGCCGACCCATTCGGTGGCCAGTTGCCCAGCTTCGTCGGCCGACAATACTGGCGAGTCGCCATTGGCTAGCCGTGCCAGTTGGGCTTGCAGGTCCGAAAAATTGTCGGTCACCACCGCCGCGCGCACCCGCATAGGCTCTCTAGCCGTCTGTAAGGTAAAGGCCATATTGGCCAGCAGCCCCGGCTGCGACGACGCGCTGTTGTCCAGCCAGCGCGCCAGTGCCCGGGCATTGTCCTGCAGGCTTTCCGCGGTTTTAGCTGACAAGGGGAAAATCCGGCTCACTGTCGGTGGCGCCGGACACAAGTCAACGACTTGTCTCGCTTGGTATTCACCGATGACCAAGTGGGCATTGGTGCCACTATGGCCAAAAGCGTTTAGCGCCGACAGCAGCCGTTTGCCGCCCGTAGGCTGCCAGTCAATCGCTTGGTGGTTGATATAAAACGGCGAGCCCTCCAGTTCAATCAACGGGTTAAGCCGTTCGAAGCCAGGCATCGCCGGCAGCTTGCGATGCCGCATCGACAGTAGAATCTTGATTAAGCCGATTACCCCGGCACCCGCCGCCGCGTGGCCGAGGTTAGCTTTGGCGCTGCCCAATACACAATATCCGCGGGCATCGGTGAACTGACGGAACGCGCGGATCAATGCGTTGGCTTCGACCGGATCACCGAGCCGGGTGCCGGTGCCATGGGCCTCGACATAGCTGATCTGCGAGGGGTCGATGGCGAACTTACGATAAGTATCGCGGATTAACTGTTCCTGGGCATCACCGTTTGGTGCGGTAATGCCATTGCTGGACCCGTCCTGGTTCACTGCCGACGCTTCAATGACACCATAAATCGGATCGCCGTCGGCCTCGGCATCTTCCAGCCTTTTTAGCACCACCATGCCGACACCTTCGGAGATCACCGTGCCATCGGCTGCCGCGTCGAACGCGTGACATTGGCCGCTGGGGCTGAGCATATCGATCGCCGACAGGCTGATCAATCCCCGCTGATCCAGCAGCGCGTACACACCGCCGGCTAGTGCCATATTGCTTTCTGCATGACGCAGGCTTTCGCAAGCCTGGTGGATCGCCACGGCAGACGAAGAGCAACCGGTGTTGACGACCATCGCCGGCCCTTTCAGGTCGAGGAAGTAAGACAGTCGAGAAGCCACGATCGCCTCGGAGCCCCCGGTAAAGGAGTCGTGATGATAGCCACCGGGCTCCGCACCAACATAGACGCTGACCGCACGACCCGCCAGCGTCATCGGGTTATAGCCCGCGTCCTCAAGCGCTTTCCAGCTTTCCTGCATCACCAGCCGCTGGTGCGGAGTCATCGACTCCGCTTCATGAGGCGTGAGGTTGAAAAACAGGGGATCGAAGCAGTCACGGTTCTTCAGTATCCCTGCCCATTTGCAGTAACTCTTGCCGGGCTGCTTATCGGCACTGTAGGCACGAGGATCGAGATAATGCTGCGGCAGCTCTTGCACGCTATTGTGTCCGGCCAGCAAGTTATCCCACAGCTCATCGACATGATCAGCGCCCGGGAACTGTCCGGACATGCCAATCACCGCAATCCGCCCGCTAGCGGCCGGGCTCACCAACGATTGGTCGCTCGGGGCTGCGTCGATAGCCGTCGGCCGACCTGCACCACCCAGCGCAACGGCCATGACTGGACTCATCGTCGCTGCCGCGGCAGCGATTGCCGGCGGCGGTGTCTTCGAGGTGTCGTTGGCTACGGCTGCGGCAGGACGGGCGTCAATCGGTTCAGCCAGCGCCTGTTTGATTTGCTCGCCATACGTGTTTTGCAAATAGTCCCGCAGCTTAGCCACCGTGGCCTGTTCAAACAGGATCGCGCTATTAAGCTTGATGCCCAGTTGCTGGCTCAAATGCTTGACAAAGCCCACCCCCAGGATCGAATCCACGCCATAGTCGGAAAACGGCGTGCGTAGCGCAATGCTCTGTGCGTCAGCCTTAAGCGTCTTGGCTAAAGAATCGATGATTAATTGCTGCAGTTTGCCGGCCATATCTTCGCATTGTCCGGCCTTGCTTGTAGGGTGCTCGTTTAACATTGAGTCGTTGTTTTCCGGTTGGCGCGCCGACGTGGCTGGGGAGGATTGTCCGATGTCTTGCAGGACTAACCCGTCACTATGGGCGGTGATGATTTGTTGGCCTAGCGTGACCCCGTGGTTGATTCGCAGGCTGACTTGCTTGAAGCCTTCACTGCACAGCAGCGCAGTCCAGCTGTCATCGGCCAATAACGGTGAACCGGGGATCCGAAGTGATTCGTCTTCATACAGCCACCAGCCGTCGAGAAGGCCGAAAGTCACGGTCGCCGCTGTAGTCTTGCGGTTCAGCTCGTTCAACGCCAGCAGACCACCACCGCGTAGCATCGCCTTGGCGTGGGCTAGCGTGCGACGCATATTGGCTGTCGCATGCAGCACGTTGGTGGCAATGACGATGTCGTAACCGACAGCGGCAGGGTTGCTATCGTCAAAAGCTTGACTGATATCTAAAATCCGGGTGGTGAAATAAGGGTAATCAGCCGCAAAACAGCTCTGGCCATGCTGTAAGAACGCCCGGGAGATATCGGTATAGCAATATTCACCGATTTGCCCAGCCAACGGCTGCAGCGCGGGCAGCAGCCTTGCAGTGGAGCCACCCGTGCCAGCGCCGATTTCAAGGATTCGCACTGGCCGCTGAGGCTCCACCTCGACCCGGCGGCGCACCTCATCGGTTACCACCGCCGCTAATTGATCATTGAAAAAGTCCGACAGCGTATTCTGTTTGTAAATCCCTTCGACCTTGGCCATCGAACCATCGGGGAACAACAGATCCGTGGGCTGAATCTGCCCAATGAGAATGTGCGGTAGCTGTTGCAGGCAATCATCGATCAAAGCCACCTGAACGCGACGGTCACGGTCTTCCAGATAGCGATCGCGCTGCTCCCGCCACGCCGCCCAGATCGCGGCATGGCGCTCTTGGGCAATGTGTACCGCCAGGCCAAAGGCCTCGCCCTGCTGCTGTAGATAGCCATGCTCTACCAGGATCGCCAAGCACTCCTGCCACCAGCGGCGATACCTGTCGCTGATCCCTGCCTGCTGTCGCCAGGCTTCAGCACTTTGCTGTCCTGGCGCGGTGAAAATCCCCAGCGTCTGCAACTGGATCAACAGCAATACGGCAATCGACTGGTCCAGCATCCGAGGATCAAAGATGTGCTGCAGCCTGGCTAGCTCGGCGGGCTCCAGCTCGACGCTCTGCGCGGGTGGCGCTGGCACGGCAAGTGGATCCAGCTTGTACTGGCGCCCCTGCGGCACGGCCATCAACTGACGCACCGCCGTTGAAGCCTTGATACACAACAACCGAGGCAGCGAGCCGCCAGCCAGGTTGGCGACAAAGCGGCTGAAGCAAGCAAACCCTTCGTCATCGTCAAGGGCATCCATGTGTTGGCTGATCGCCTGCGGTTGCAGCGACGCACGCCAAAACCCCCAGTTGATCACGCCGACTGGGAAAGCCGCCGCCGGGCGGATCGCGTCGGCAAAGGCATCGGCAAAGGTGATGCCGCACGCATAAGCCGACAATTTGGCCGCACCGGAGAACGCAAAACCCTGGCCGGAAGAAAAATAACAGAGGAAATCGAGTGGCTGCTCGGCAAATGCCTGATAAAAATGGATGCTGCCGCGGCTCTTGATTTCAAGAATTTGCCTAAATTGCGCTTCCGAGGTCTGTTGGATGCTGTTCTCAAAGTCAAAGACCATGCCGGAGAATATGGCGCCATTGATCCGCCCATAGCGTTGCTTGATCTGCGCCACGGCCTGCTGCAGCTGCGACAGATCCGTCGCGTCGGCCTGAATATAGTCGACCCGGCCATGAAAAGAGACCGCCGTCACACTTTGCTGCACCTCGCGGCTGTCAGCAGCCTTGCGCCCCAGCCAAATCACGCTCGCCTGATAATGCTCGATCAGCTGGCGACTTATCACCTGGCCGATGACACCGCTGCCGCCCAGAATGACATAGACCCCCTGACGCTTTAGCGCTGAACGGCTGTTACCGCTCACGGGCAAGGCCAATGGCGTCAACTGTTGAACAAAACGCTCGCCTCGGCTGAACTTAACCAGCTCTCCCCGCTCTGAAGCGGGTTCAGCGAAGATTTGCGCCAGCAACCGCTGCCGACCCTCTAGCGTATCTAACTCCACGGAGCAGATATCTAGGTTGCGAAGTTGCACCCGGTGATCACTCTGAGCCATCGCATAACCCAGCCCGGCCATGCCCGCCCCCAGCGGATTGCCCACGCGCTGTTCACCGGCAAATGGGTAACGGTCCAGCGACAACAAGAAACAATCTATCCACGCGCTGGCGGCTAAATGGTGCTGCAACGCCTTAAACAATCTAAGCAGTGGCAATTCGTTGTGTTGCACACTGTCGGCTAGCATCAGCGGCGTGACGTCGCGCTTAGCTTCCGCGCCAATCACGATCATCTGCGCCACCTTGCCGACCGCCGCGAGGATCCGCGCAAAACCTTGCGGATCCTCGTCGCCACAACGCCAGCGACCCGCCGCCAACTCGGTAGTCGCGCCCGTCCCGCAGTCGATCTGCACCACCGTGCGGCTATCGCGATAATGATCAGCCAGTGCCGCTAGCAGCAGCCCGGTCGCCGCGCCGCGTTGCTCCGCCGCCACGAGCACAATCGCCCCAGGGCCTGCCAACATGGCCCGCTCGGCAGCCGCTTGCGGCTGCCAGCGCGGCAGATAACAGCAATGGGATAAATCGCTGTCGGCCAGCACCTCACGATCGAGCAACGGCAACGACTCTGCCTGCTGGACGTCAGCCTCGCCATGACACGGGGTGGGGTGCGCCAGTGAGGGCATCCAGTAACGGTTTTTGGCGAACGGATAACCGGGCAAGTTCACCCGCATCGGCTGCCGATAAGCACGATCAAGATAGAGCCGATGCCAGTCGATTACGCCGCCACGCACCCATAACGCCGCCAGTTCGGCCAACTCGCGTTGCTCCAGCCAACGGCCGATTTGCTTTTGCGATTCAGCGTCGGATCGCTGCGCCTCGAGCGCCTCGTCAAACGGATCGACATGACCGTGGAACGCATCGTCGATCGGCTCGCCGTTGAGCCACCGTGTCAGACGGCGCCGCAGATCTGGGAGGGTGTCAACGATGAGCGCTAGCCGCACGTCCATCGCTTCTCGCCCCACTTGTAGCGTATAGGCCAAATCGGCTATCTGAACCTGGTGACCGTCTTCACTGTCAAGGTAAGCCTGCAATCGGGACACCGACTCAGCTAGGCGCTGTTGATCGCGAGCCGACAGCAGGATCAACCAGGGACCGGCTGCGGCGGGTCGTTGGTCTACCGCACCAATATATTCTTCCACAATCAGTGAGGCGTTAGCCCCACCCGCCCCAAAAGACGAAATCGCCGCAATCCGCGTGTCGCCGTTGGCTGGCCACGGCGTCAACTGCCGCTGCACGCGAAATGGCGTACCTTCAAAATGAATTTTGGGATTGAGCTGCTCGGCGTGCAACGACGGCACCAGTTGGCGATGCTTGAATTGCAGCAGCACCTTGCTTAGCCCAGCGATACCCGCTGCGCTTTCACAATGGCCAATATTGCTCTTGACTGAACCAATGGCACAACCCTGACTGGCCACGCCGTTGCAATTGTCAAAGGCTCGGCTCAAGCCGCTGATCTCAATCGGATCGCCCAGTGCGGTGCCGGTACCATGGGCCTCGATATAACTAATCCGGCTGGCGTCGATCGCTGAGCGCGACAGCGCTTTTTCTAATACACGCTGTTGGGCACCGGCGCTGGGCACGGTATAGCCGTTGGTTTTGCCGCCAGCGTTAATCGCGCTGCCACGAATCACCCCATAGATCGGGTCACCATCGGCAACTGCCTTGTCCAGCGGCTTGAGCACCACCGCGCCCACCCCTTCACTATCGACAAAACCGTCGGCGTCATCGCCAAAGGCACTGCATCGTTCGCCTGGCGACAGCATCATCATCTCGCACAGGTTGAGATAGTGGTGCGGATTGACGATCAAGTTGATGCCGCCTGCAATCGCCATCTCGCAGCTGCCATTAGCCAAGCTTTCAAGCGCCAGATGAATCGCCGTCAGCGATGACGAGCAGGCGCTGTCGACCACAAAACTCGGTCCCTGCAAATTCAGCTGATAGGACACCCGATTGGCAATCGACCAATAGTTGCTAATGGGGTTATAGCTGCCATTCATGACCCCAACAAAAACCCCCACCTCGCCCTGTTGATACAGCGTTGCCGGGTTGTAACCCGCGTCTTCAATACTGTGGTAGGCCACTTCAAGGAAAAGCCGCTCTTGCGGATCCATCCGCTCAGCTTCGCGGCGGGAGATGCGGAAAAACGCCGGATCAAACTGATCAACGCCCTTCAGGAAACCGCCCCAGCGGGTATAGAGGTGGCCGGCCTTTCCCTTCTCCGGATCAAAATAACGGCGCCAGTCCCAACGGTCGGCCGGAATTTCATCGATCGCGCAATGGCCGCCGGCCAGGTTACGCCAAAATGCAGTCATCGACTCTGCGCCGGGATAACGGCCGTCGAGACCGATAATCGCAATCTTGTTCTTGCCGTCCCGCCCGGCCAATTCAACCGTCGCCGGCACGTGATCGATCTCTGGCGTGCCATTGACCTCCAACGCCGGCTGGGCATTGGCCTGCGACCCTTGCTGGTCAACGGCGGCTGCCCCCTTGTTCGGCTCAACCTTGGGCTGTCCCAATAAAGCTTTAAGCTCGTCTTGCCGATGCTGAATAAAATATTCAGTCAGCGCCGCCAAGGTTGGCATTTCAAAGAACAACGCACTGTCAATAGCCTCGAACTGCTCATTGAAAGCATTGGTCAGCCTGACCACTAGGATCGAGTCCAGACCGTAGTCCTCCAGCGGACGAGACAGGCTCATCTTGTCTGCCGGAATCTTCAGCGTTGACGCCACCAGTTTTCGAAGGTAATCGCTCACCCGCCGCCGCCAACTGCCCGACGCTATGCCATCCTGCGTCGGGTTGGAATCGTCATCACGCTGGCTGGCGATGGACGGCCGCGCGCTCGGTCGCTCAACCTTTGCGATAGGTTGACGCACGATACCGTCACTCTGGGCAACGATAATTTGCTGGCCTAGGCCGTGGGCCTGCTGAGCGGGAAACAGCACCGGACTCAGCCCCTCTTGCTCCAGCACCGCCTGCCAGCCAGCCGGCGACAATCCAGGGCAGCCGGGAATACGCAATGCACCATCCTGGTAGAGCCACCAACCTTCTAGCAGACCGAAGCTCAGGTGGGTAAACAACGATGCTTCACTGATTTCATTGAGCAACAACAATCCCCCTTTGCGCAAAGCTGCCTTAGCGTTGCGCAAAGTCTGGCGGATCTCTGGTGTGGCGTGCAGCACATTGGTCGCCACCACCAGATGATAATGATCTGTCGCAATCCCCTGCTCCATGCAAGGACGGGAAACATCGAACAGCCGGGTTTGTAAAAACGGGTTATCCCGGCCAAATTCATGGGCGCCATGCTGTAGGAAGGCATGGGACAGATCGGTATAGCAATATTCGTCGATATGTGCCCGCCATGGCGCCAGCGCAGCCAACAGCCCTGCCGTGGTACCACCGGTGCCTGCACCAATCTCGAGGATGCGTACCGACTCGGCGTCCTTAGGACGGCTTTCAACATAGGCCAACGCCGCTTCGATTAGGACCCGATTGAAGTAATCGGAGATCTTGTTGTGTTTGTAGACTCCTTCCACCAGCGCCATCGAGCCACCAGGAAAAATGACGCTGGTCGCCGGCTTCTCGCCGGTCAGTATAGAGGGCAGGTCCTTCAGGCAAGCGTCAAGCAACTGCGCCCTGGCTGCCAAGTCACTGTCCTGACGCCAATTCGCTAGCCGCTCGTGCCATTGCTGCCATAACGCGTCGGGGTCGCCCACGTCAACACCAGCGACATATTTTAGGCTTTCGGCTAGCCACAGGTAGAAGTAATCCGGCGTGGCGTTACCGTGCTGCGACGCAAGGCGCCGTAAATCTTCGCTGCGATGCAGTCCTAGCCTGTGCAATTGGTTCGCCAGTAGGCGGCACGCCAGCGCTTCAAGCTCACCGGCCAGCGTTGCTGTAGTCTGATTTGCGTCTGTTAGCATGCTTCAATCCTGTGGTAACGCGTCTGCCGTCTCTTCATGGTTGCGATATCAAGGTGTTGCGTCATACGCACTCGAGCGTGCCGGAAACACCGGAGATGGGTTGGCTTGCGCCCAACGGCGGCGCCAACGCTGCTAGTCTATCCGTCAGCCGATTGCGCATCACCGCCATACTGCCGTGGTCATCAGGATAAAGCTTGATTTGCTCATGGCTGAGCAGTCCAGCCAAGCTGTCGAGGCCGTCGATCTCTTCACTTTGAAGGGTTTTCAGCAACGCCAATTGATTCATCACGCCGCCCAACAATTGCTCCAATACCAGCATGCCTTCCTGCGGCTCGATCGAGCCCAATCCTAGCGCGCTCATCCGGTCACGGTAACGGACGTCACTCACCGAGCCGACACTGCCCCAATAGCCCCAATTGATCACTTTGACCGGGCAAGGCCAATCGGCTCTGAGTCGATCGGCAAAGGCATCGGCAAATGTGCAGCCGGCAGCATAGTTGCTTTGGCCAGCGGCTGTGCTAAAGGACATCATCGACGAGAAGAAGAGGACGAAATCCAGCGAAGCGGCGCTTGGCTCGAAAGCCCGAGCCAGTGCAACGCTGGTCGCGACCTTGGCGTTTAGCACACGGGTAAAGGTCTGTTCATCCATATTGGCTAGGCTTTGGTCCTTAAGCACGATGGCCGAGTGCACCACACCGTTGATCTCACCAAAGCGCTCGATAATGTGTCGTCGTACCTCGGCCAGTTGCTGCTCGTTTGCCGCATCGGCCTGGAAATAAACAGGCGCCGGGGCATTATGGCGAAGACTGACAGCAGTCAGTTCATCGAGCTTGGCTTTAAGCTGCTGATCCGGCGATCGACGACCGATCCAGATCACCCTAGCGCGATGGTGGCTGATGACATGGTGGCTCCAAACTGTGCCGATCCCCCCCGCACCGCCGATCACCAGGTAGACGCCGCCGTTGCGATAGGCGGGCTGCTGCGTTGCAGGCGGCGCATCGACCGTCACCCGGGCCAGCTTCCGGAACCACCACTGATCGTGGCGCAGCGCCAGCAATTCACCCGAAGCGGCGTGATCGAATGGCGCATTGGCCAGAGAAGCCAACTGTTCGTTGGGCAGATCCGCGAGTTGCACTCGCCAGTGCGGATATTCCTTGGCCAAAGAGCCAGCCAATCCGTGCACTGCAGCATGGGCTGGCCGGCAGGACTCGCCAGGCAGCGTGTTAATCGCCTGCTCGGTGACCAACGTCAAACGTAGAGGCTGGCGACCGTAACCCAAACTCAGCAGCACCTTGATCAGTCTGAACAGCGCCAGTACGCCGTGCTGTTGTGCGGCAACCAGTTCCGACGCGCTGGCACAATGGTCGTCGCTGGCTGGCGCCAACCAAATCACCTCGGCGAATTTCGATTGGGTATTCAGTGCGGCCTGGTAGCCGGCCTCCGAGTCGTCCGTGTTCGGCGCCAACGCAGCGCCGGGATACAGCTTGGCCAACGCCTGGCGCCGCGCCGGGGTTGCGCCGAAGATCAGCACCGCGCCCTGCTGTTGACGCCGCTCAGCGACCGCACCGTTGATCACCGACCAGATCGGCGCCAGCAGATGGCGCGCTTCCTGCTGCTGGGGGACAAGTGGATCGACCCGCTCGAGCGCCACGCTTGGCGGTTTTGACTCTGCAGGCAGTTGCCTGGAGCTTAAGCCCAAGAACCGTACGCAGATTTGTCCTTGATCGTCGCAAAGATCAATATCGATTTTGCCGGCCGCGTTATCTGCGTCGTCTCTGTGCAGCAACGCCCACATCCGCTGACGACAAGGCGCGAGGATTTCCACCCGCTCCAGCGCAAAGGGCATTAAAGGCGACGCCCGATCCGCCACGCTGCCGTCGAGCGGCAACAACATGCCGATCGCCGCCTGCAGTGCGCTGTCAGTGATCCCCAGATTCAGCCACCAGTCATCGGCTGTGCCGGGCAATGCGCCATCGAGTTCCAACTGCGCCAGCACATCACGCCGGCTACCCCGCTGCGCCACCATCAACTGGCGGATCCCGCGATGGCTGTCGCCGTAATCTATGCCCATCTCACTAAAGAGACGATAAACTTCGTCGCTGTCAAGCCGCAGTCGCCAGTTCAGGCCCTGCCAGTACGCCAGATCCAATGGCTCTTCATGAAGCGACAGGCCGGTTATCGCAGTGGCCTGGCCATGCAGCACGGATAAGTCGCCCTCGTTGGTGAACCATTTGACACGAATCCGTTCATCCACGCGCGCCAGGCTGATCTGCATACGGCGCGGATTGGACTCAACCGTCAACGGCGCTAACCAGTGCAGCTGCTCAATCACCATAGCGTCTGCTTTGCCGTGGGCCAGCGAATGCATCACCGCGACCCGAATCATTTCCAAATACGCCACACCGGGTAGGGTTTTGCGTCCACTCACCTTGTGATCCTTCAGCCAAGGCTCGTCACCGCTAAATTCAGTTACAAATTGCTGTTGCTCAAACCTTGAGCTGTTTTGATGCACTAACGGGTGCAACTGCATAGGCGTCGATGACGATACGGGTCTAGCTCCCGTAGGTGCCCAGTAACGGCGAGTGGCGAACGGATAACTCGGCAAGCTGATTCGCTGGCGTTGCTCACCGCTGGCAGTCCATAGCGCAGCCCAGTCGATGGACAGGCCCTCGCTCCACAACTGCAGCAACGGCTGCTGTTCACCGTCCTTAAAGAGCCTGACCAGCTGCTCACGCCACTGCCCCTGGAAGCGAGCTTTAAACTGTTCAACCCGCTCGCTGGTCGTGCTCGCGTCGCCACAAATCCAGCCACGACTGTCACCGTCTGACAGGCGACGTAATGCGTCGAGCAAGCTTGCCATCCCGCTGGTGATGAATGCTGCACGATGCTCCATCGCTTCCCGGCCCACTTGGAGCGTGTAGGCAATGGCCGCCAAGCTATCCGCGGCTTGCAAATGCTCGAGTCTGGCCAGCAAGCGGCTGGCGATCTGCCGCAGCTGCTCGGGCTCTCGAGCCGACAGCAGAATCATTTCGGGCTTGCCGCTATCGTCAAGCACGGGCTTAGCTTGACAGTACTCCGCGACGATCAAATGGCCGTTGGAGCCGCCGGCACCAAACGAGGAAATGCCGGCGATCCGCGGTACGGCCTGACCATTCAGCAACGGCTGCGGCCACGCTCGCAGTTGTTGGTTGACCTCGAAGGGCGTTGCCGCAAAGTCAATAAAGGGATTGAGTTTTTGTGAGTGCAGCGACGGCGCAATCTGCCGGTGTTTCAACTGGAGCAGCACCTTGGTCAACCCAGCGATCCCCGCTGCCGCTTCACAGTGACCAATATTCGACTTGACCGACCCTAACCAGCAAGTCTGCTCCGGTTTGCGTGTTCCCAGCGCGTTGGCCAGGCCAGCGATTTCGATTGGATCGCCCAGCTTGGTGCCCGTGCCATGCGCCTCGATATAGCTGACGATGGCCGGATCGACGCCGGCGTCCTGCAGCGCGCCGCTGATCGCTGCCTGCTGTGCCCGTGGATTGGGCACGCTGTAACCGGTACTCTTGCCACCGTGATTCAGATAACTGCCTTTGATTACCCCATAAATGTGATCGCCATCGCGCTGCGCATCGGCCAGTCGCTTTAGGATAACGGCACCCACCCCTTCGCCCGGCACATAGCCGTCACCGCCTTCACCGAAGCTCGCGCAATGGCCCTGGTTCGAGATGAATTGACCACTGCTCAGCATCAAGTACTTGTTGGGATGAATCGTCAGGTTGACGCCACCGGCAATGGCCATCGACGTGCGGCCATTGCGCAAATCCTGACAGGCAAGGTGAATGGCCGTCAGCGAGCTGGAGCACATCGAGTCAACCGTCATGCTCGGGCCCTGCAGATTGAGGCAGAACGATGTCCGGTTGGCGATACTGGCGGTGCAGCCAGCAAAGCCCATGCGCTGGCCACGCAGGCTGGCTTCAGCACCGAATAGCTGGTATTCGCCATACATGACGCCGACGTAGACGCCCACTTGCGCGCTATCCTCGGTCTGCTCGCCACCGATACGGCGGCTGTAACCAGCGTCTTCCATCGCCGACCAGGCGGTCTGCAGGAATAGCCGTTCCTGTGGATCAATCAGTTCAGCTTCCAGCGGCGAAATATTGAAAAACAGGGGATCAAATTGATCGACGCCGTCGATAAATCCGCCCCACTTACTGTTGTGCACGCCACTTTCACGACGATTTTCGCTGTAGTACTCGCGCCAGTTCCAGCGCTCGGCCGGAATTTCGGTGATGCTGTTTTTGCCTCCACGTAGATTCTGCCAGAAGGCCTCCAAATTTTCAGCTTCGGGATAACGCCCCGCCACGCCGATGATCGCGATATCGTCCCTGCGCTGAGGACCTAGCTGGCTATCTTGCAGCCTTGGCTGGACACGGGGGCTTATTGTATTCGCCACGCTGTCGAACAGCCGGCGGGACTGACTGACCTTGCCCCCGGATTCTGGCGTCGCCAGCGGCTTTTGTTCGTCAGTCGGGATTACCGCCGTCGTACCCTGCGGCTCGAGCGGCCGGTTGGCCAAATAGTGCGCCAGTTGCTGCAAGCTGGAGTGTTCAAATAGCAGCGTACGCGGTAAAGCGCCAAAACGTTTTTCGAGCACGCTGGTCATCTCCATGATCTTCAGCGAGTCAAGGCCATATTGCTCGAAGCACTGCGCATCATCGATCTGTTCCAGCGCAATCCCCAGCGTGCTCGCCAGCATTGCGCGCAACTGCGCGTTCAACGAGCCGCAGGCAGCGGATGCGACTTGGCTGACAGCGGGCTTTTGCGGCAGCCGCGCGACGAGATGATCCGCCAAGCTTTGCAAGCTGGGATATTCAAAAAACAACGTCTTCGGCAGCGGCCCAAAGCGTTTTTCCAGCGCCGCCGTCATGTCCATGACCATCAGCGAGTCAATGCCGTATTTTTCAAACGGCTCGTCGTTGTCAAGCCGCGACTCATCGATCTTGATCGTGTCGGCTAACAACCGGCGCAATCCCATTAATACATCGTCGCCGTCGACCGCTGTGATGGCTGGGCTGACAGGCGCCGGTTCACGGCTTAGCAGCGCGACCAGTTTGTCTTTGTCGCCTGCCAGGACCATCAACTGATCTTCATCGCTTTGCAGCGCCTGGTATAGCGCCCGAATACCCGTCGTCCCGGTCATCGCCTTGATGCCAGTGCGTTGCGCCAGCGCACGTCGAGCGGCATCGTCCATTTGCATGCCGCCTTCGAGCCACAGCGGCCAGTTAATTGCCACGGTGCGGCCATGGCGCTGTCCCGCCGCGACCCGTTGATTGCGCAGACCGGCAAAGGCATCGAGATAGCCGTTAGCCGCAGCGTAATCACTCTGCCCGGCGTTGCCCAGTACGCTGGCAATAGATGAACATAGCACAAAGAAGTCCAGTGCCACCGCAGCGCTGCACTGGTCGAGGTGGCGCACGCCAGCTACCTTAGCGGCGAACACGTCTTCGAAGTCCTGCTGCGTTTTGTATGCTAACAGCGTGTCACGAGTGAGCCCGGCGCAATGGATAATGCCATGTAATCCGCCGTGTTCCATCATGATTGCAGCGATCAAGCGCTCAACCTGACCCGCCTGTGCCAGATCCACAGCACGGTAGTGACATCGTGCGCCCAATTGCGCCAGCTTGTCGGCAACCGACGGCGCGTTAGCCTCGGTACGGCCGCACAGCACCACGCTCGCGCCCGGTGCAGCGTCCAGAATCGCCCGCGCGACGATCATGCCCACGCCGCCCAGGCCTCCAGTAATCAGATAGACGCCGTCCGGCCGCCAGGGCGCAGGGCTATGACTTAATGGCCGGTGGTGCCAGGTTAGCTCCTGGCGCCGTAACTTGCCGGCATCAAGCAGATAACGCAATTGGCGCTCACCAGGTGCAGCCCGTTCGGCCGCCAGTTGCCCCGCTAATTGCGACGCATCGAGCCCAGGCGACACTTCTATCAACTGGCCAATCAACGCCGGCTGCTCCCGGCTGGCGCTGTACAACAGGCCGCCAAGACCGCGATAACCGTGCTGATCGTTTGCCGGGATCACCAGCTGAACCATGCAGCGGCGCTCAGTGCGAAGCAGTGGTTTGAGTTGTTCGACCAGCGCCAGCGCCGCCTGTCGATAATCGTCACTGTGCATCACCAGGCTGGAAATGGATGGATGCGCTTGTAACTGCTCCGGCAGGCTGGCAAAGGCTGGATGGTGGCCCAGCGTCAGCACCAGCTGGGACGTCACCGGCGCATCCGTGGCCGAAGCCAGCGCAGCCTCACGCCATTGCCGGTGGCAGAGCAGTGTTTCGCTGGTAACGTCGTTGTCAGCAGACAACGTTTTGAACGACAACTGACGGATGGTCGCGCAGCACCGGCCGTTTTTGTCAAACAGAGCCAGATCAAAGCGATAGCCACCTGGTGTGCGTCCAGCACGGCGAATCTGGACTTGCAGTGTTGTCGGGCAGTCGTCAAATAGCACCCATTCGGCCAGCCCCTCGGGCAACAGCAACGGTGGCCGCTCTCCAAGCTCATCAAACAACAATGCCATCACCGCTTGCATCGCGGCATCCAGCAGCCCAGGATGAATAGCGTAACCGTCGCTCACCGCAGCGTCTTCCAGCGCAACCCAAGCCAGTGCTTGGTCCCCATGGCGCAGCAGCGACTGGATCCTGCGATGGCTTATGCCATATTCGATGCCCATGGCGGTGAAACGCTGGTAGCAGGCATCAACATCCATCGGGCGAGCGTCGCCAGTCATGAAGTCAAGCTTCGCCGGTTGCGCCACAGCGGTCCCCGCCACCGCCCGGCAATGCAGTTGCAGCTGCCCGGCGAAATCATACGAGCAAATCCCGATTTGGCATTCGCCATCCGGCTGCGCCGCCAGCTCAACAAATAGCTCGCCATGGTTGGTCGCCTCCACGCTGAAGGGCTGATACCAGAACAGGTCACGGATAACCCGCGCCGTGCCCGCAGGCCGTTCATCACCCAATGCGTCCGTGAGCGCCGCATCGATCATTCCGATCATCGCCGCACCCGGCAAAACGCCGCGACCGTTGATTCGGTGTCCAGAAAGGAAGCTTTCTTGGCCACTGAACCGGCTGAGATAACGCAAACCACGTAGGTCAGAGACGTTGCGATGCAAGAGTGGATGAAGTCGCGCCTCGCTGGTCGCTAACGCTTGCGCCGGCTCATCGTTGTGCCAGTAGCGCTCACGGGCAAACGGATAACCTGGCAAGCTAATTGGCGTCGGCGTGCCCTGTCGGTACATCAAGCGCCAATCCAGCGTTAACCCGTTGACCCACGCCTCGAGCAATTTTTCAGGCTGGCCACGGTCAATCCAGTTAGCGATGGTGCTTTGTCTGTCTGCACCAGCCAGCAGCGACAGCGCCTTTTCATGATCCTTGACCCGGCCGCTATAGCAGGCAGCTGTAGACGGATGATCAATAAAATCTTGCAGTTGGGTCTTCAAATGGGCGAGTGAGCGAGCCAGCCATCCTAGCCGATACTCCATCGCTTCCCGACCGACCTGCAACGTATAGGCCAGTGCCGGCAAATCGGCGTCGCCTAGCTCGTCCTGCTCCAGTGCATGCAGCAACAGGCTGACCTGCTGCAATAGCTGGGCCTGCGTCTTGGCCGATAACGGAATGATCGCTGGCTGCTGCTCGTTGACGACAATCACCGGACGCGGCCGATGATCTTCGTATTCTTCGATCACTACGTGCGCGTTGGCACCACCAGCGCCGAAGGATGACACCGTAGCAATTCGCTTGAATGCCTGACGGCTGCCGTTGATCATGACCTCGGGTCGATGCCAGTCAGCCAGCGACTGCTGCACTATGAACGGCGTATTAGCGAAATCAATTTCTGGATTGAGTTCATCGGCGTGCAGCGACGGAGCCAGTTGGCGGTGCTTGAGCTGCAGCAGCACCTTGGTGATGCCCGCAATGCCGGCAGCACTTTCACAATGGCCGATATTGGACTTGATTGAGCCAATCGCACAATACTGTTTAGCGGCCGTCTCGGCGCCGCTATTGAACGCTCTGGTCAAGCCCGCAATCTCAATCGGATCCCCCAGCGACGTGCCGGTGCCGTGGGCTTCGACATAGCTTACCGCCCTAGCCTCCACGCCGGCCCTGGCCAACGAATCGGCCACCAGTCGGCTCTGGGCCAATGGATTCGGCACGGTATAGCCGTTGGTCTTGCCGCCGGCATTGATCATGCTACCTTTGATCACGCCGTAAATCCGATCACCGTCCACCTCAGCTTGAGCCAACGGCTTGAGCAGCAGCGCACCCACGCCCTCGCCGGCGACAAAACCGTCGGCATCTGTCCCAAACGCCTTGCACTGCTTGCCTGACGATAGCATTTTCATCTCGGTCAGACGCATATAGTGCACGGGATCGATCACCAAGTTGACCCCACCGACCAACGCGCAGTCGCTCACGCCGCTATGCAAGCTTTCCAGCGCCAGATGGATCGCGGTGATTGACGATGAGCAGGCGGTATCCACCGCCATACTCGGTCCTTGGAAATTGAACTGATAAGACACCCGGTTGGCGATCGACCAATAGCTGGACTGATGGGTGTAGGTTCCATTCATCACGCCGACAAACACGCCCACCCGATGCCGTTCAGACAAACGACCCGGGGTATAGCCGGCATCGCTGATGCAGTGATAGGCCTCTTCCAAGAAAAGCCGCTCTTGGGGATCCATCTTCTGCGCCTCATGGGGCGAGATATGGAAAAACAGCGGATCAAATTTGTCGATGTCCCGAATGAAACCGCCCCAGCGGGTATAAATGCTGCCTTTTTTGCCCGGCGTCTGATCGAAGTATTGACGCCAATCCCAGCGATCCGCCGGCACTTCATCAATACAGTTCTCGCCATTTTTTAGGCGCTGCCACAGCGCTTGGACATTATCCGAATGCGCGTAGCGTCCCGCTAGGCCGATGATCGCGACGTCAGTGCCACCCTGGCCCTTTGGCGCGCTGTCGGGCGTCTTGGCGGCAAAGCGGTGCCCAGCGGCTAGCTTGACTAACGTATTGGCCGCATGCGTCGAGGCTGTATCCACCGACGCTGGCTGTTCGACCACCGACGCCTTATCCAGTCCCAGCAGGGCCCTAAGCTGATCTTTTTGTGACTCAACAAAATGATCCGCAAGCGCGTCGATGGTCTGGTATTCGAAGAACAGCGTACTGCTGATCCCCGACAGCTTGTCGCGCAGCAGGTTGGTCAGCTGCACCACCAGGATCGAATCGATGCCATACGTCTCGAGCGGCTCCCCGGCATCGATCTGCTCAGGCCGAATTTTGAACAGCCCGCCGATCATCTGCTTAAGATAGTGCACCGTCTGATCTTTTAGCGCCTGGGGCGTCACCTCGCCCACCGATACCGTGTTGACGCTGCGCTGCGGTGGCCGCGAAGCGGGAGCCGCCTGCACTGCCAGGCGCTTGGGCGCAACCTTGGTCGGTTCCACATCGCTGTGTCGATCCTGCCAGATAACGCCGTTGCTCTCGGCGATCACGATTTGCTGACCAAGGTCGTGGTCGGCCAGCGCCGGATAATAGACCTGCCTGTAGCCTTCACTCTCCAGCACCTGTTTCCACTGTTTGGGTGCGAGCGCGGGTCCACCGGGCAAGCGCAAATCCTGATCATCAAACAACCACCATCCCTTGAGCAAGCCGAAGGTCAAGTGGGTAAACAGGCCGTTGCGACAAATCTCGTTGATCATCACCAGGCCGTTGTGCTTCAACGCTGCCTTGGCGTTTTTCATCGTCCGCCGTAGATCCTGCGTCGCGTGCAAGACATTGGTGGCCATCACCAGATCATAGTGACCAATCTTGATGCCTTGCTCAGCCAAAGGCCTGTCAACATTGAAGAGCTGATAGCTGAGGTACGGGTTGTCCGGCCCGTACGTTTGCCGCGCGTGCATCAGGAATGCCTGTGATACATCGGTGTAGCAGTATTCCGCGATTTGCCGCTGATAAGGCCGAAGTTTTTCAAACGCCCGTGCACTGGTGCCGCCAGTGCCGGCACCAATCTCCAGAATACGGATCGGCGTCTGCGGCGCCTGTTCCAGCCGTGCCCTGACAAACTCAACCATCGCGTTGAGCATCACTTCATTGAAAAAATCGGACACCGGATTATGCTTGTAGATCCCCTCGACCATGGCCATCGATGAGTCAGGGAACATGATGTCCGTGGCCATGATTCGCCCATTGAGGATCGCTGGCAGCACCCGCAGGGTGGCCTCGGCAAGGATCACCTCAGCTTTCAGACTGGCGTGTTCTAGCCAATCCGGCTTTTGCGCCTCCCATTCGTTCCATAGGGATTCAACTGCCAGCGGCTGAGGATGGGCCACACGATAGGCTGTCGGACAATGGCCGCCCTCCATGGACAGGTAGCCGCGCTGCGCTAGCTCGTCAAGGCTCTTATCGATCCAGCGCTCATACATCGGCAGCAAACCGCTGCGTTGCTTCATCTGCTCGATGATTTCGTGCTCGCTACTAAACCAGCCCAGTTGCTGCAGCTGGGCGTACAGCAAGCGGCCTTGCAACGCGTCGATGGCCGCCTTGCGGGCCTGCATCTGCTGCGTCACCGTCCGAATCGCGTGGTTGTCCACAACCAGATGTTTTTTTATCCGGGCAATCAGCGACGGGTAGGCTTGCGTCAGTCTCTGGCCATACTCGCCAAAAGGCCCAGCCGGATGCGTCGGCAGCGCCAGGTGGCTGAACGTATCGCTAAGCCGCTGCGAGGTCCGCAAGAACGTGAGCTGGGAAAGCGGCCCGGCCAACAGCATGTCCAACGCAGCCATCGCCTGCTCGCCCTCGATCGAACCGAGACCGACCTCAGCCATTCTTCGACGATAGTCTTCGCTGGCCACCGAGCCGACATGCCCCCAGTAACCCCAGTTAATCACTTTGACTGGGTAGGAACACTGCTGTGCAAGATAATGGCCAAAGGCGTTTTTAAACGTACAGCCGGCGGCGTAGTTGCTCTGCCCAGCTGACTTGGTAAAGCTTTGCAACGACGAGAAAAACAACATGAAGTCCAGCGGCTGATGCGCAAACATCTCAGCCAGACGAACGCAAACATCCACCTTAGCGGCCAAGCCGGTGGTAAATCTTTGCTCATCCATCCGCGCCAGACTTTGATCCTGAAGCTGGATGGCTGCATGAACCACGCCATGGATCCTGCCATACTCGGTGTAGACTTGTGCCACCGCCTGTCGTAGCGCGGCATGGTTGCTGGCATCGGCACGAAGATAGCGCGGCGCGGGTCCAAGCTTGGCAAGCTCGGCGATCGCCTGGTCAATGTCGCTGTTCTGCTCGCGACGTCCCAGCCAGATAATTTGCGCCCGTCGAGTGCGAATCAGATACTCGCTCCACAACCGGCCGATACCACCGGCGCCGCCAATCACCAGATACACGCCCTCATCGCGATAGAGACTGTCTACGTCGCCTAGCTGCGCGGCCGCATCCGTTGCATCCCATTTCGACAGCGGTAGGTAAGGCGCAAGATATTGACGGTACCAGACATCGTCGCGACAGACCAGCGCATCGCCACGAGGATGGGTGGGCAATGACAGCGGATCCACAGTGGGCCAACCGTCGCCTACCGGCAGATCCACCAGCCGCACCCGCCAGTGACTGTATTCCTTGGCCATGACGCCAATCAGTCCATGCACGCTGGCATGAGCCGGTGCCACCGGCCCGGTCACGGCTTGAGAGTGGCTGTCAGCCTCGTTAGATACTGTCAGCACACCTCGAGTCATCACCGTCCAGGTCAGCGGCTGCTGATCCAGCGCCAACGCCAGCAGTGCCTTAATCAAGCGAAAGCAGCTCAGCACGCCATGCTGCTGGGCGCGGATCATGCCGTCGAGATTCTCCTGCTGCGCCAATGTTGCCGGTGCCAGCCATATCAGGTGCTCAATGGGCCCCACTTCGCGCAGCCGTTCCGTAAGCTGCTCAATAGATTCATGGCCATCCAACAACAATGAACCCGCTTGCGGATAACGGGCGATCAACTGTTTGTGGCCCTGCGGATCATTGCTAATTAGCAGCAGCCGGCCGGTAGACGGGACCAGGTCTTGGGGGCAGAAACGTTGCCACTTTTCCACCAGATAACAGTCGCTTTGTGGCCGATCTTCAAGCATCACTTCCAGCGGTGACGGCTTTTTCATGACCCGTAGCGCAAATTCACGCAGCGCGGCGCAATGTTGGCCCTGTTGATTATAAATATCGATATTGAATGTCGACTGTCCCGCTTCAGTCTGCTCGGTGCAAGGGCGCACCCAAGCCCAGATCTGATGACCCAGCTCGGCGCCGCTCAGCTGTAGTTGCGTCAACGCAAAAGGCACCCACGTATGCGTCAGTTGCGGCGTCAACCCTTGATCGAGCTGATCCGCGACGAGTAAGCCTACGGTCGCCTGCAAAGCGCCGTCCATCAGGCTGGGATGTAAAACGAGTCGCTCGTGCTCCGAGGTCAGCGCTTGCGGTAGTTCAATCTGCGCCAGCACTTGGCCACCATCGATCCGCAGCGCTTTCACCGATCGGTGCCACGGGCCATAGTAGATCTGCATGCTGTCGAACAGCCGATACAACGCATCCGCGTCGAGCATATGGCCGCCGATCGCCGCTTGTAGCGAAGTCAACGATTCTGCCGGTTCATCGGCATCCTGAACAAAAGCCGCTTCGCCTTGGCAGCACACCGCCTGCTGTTTGCGCTCGAGAATGTCGAAGGTCAGTCGATGTTCGTCAGGACTGTCGATACGGATCTCGACTTCAACCGAGTCGTCGCTTTGCTGGCTGAGCATGACCGGCTGTGACCACACCAGATTGCGCAAGCTCAGCACGCCGGTTGGCACCTGCTCCCCCAGCGAGCGGATGATCGCCTCACGCGCCATTTCAAGGTAGGCGACGCCCGGCAAAACCTTGTGGTCACGGATCAGGTGATCCCGCAGGAAGAACTCCCTGCCGTCGAATATTGAGATAAATTTTTGCTGCGACAAATCCGATACGTTGGTGTGCAGCAAAGGATGCACCCGTCCCCCACCGCTTTGCTGTCCCAGCGACGGGAAGTGGGACTCGCCAGAGACCCAGATCCGTTCGCGAGCAAAGGGGTAGCTGGGGAGGCTGATCCGCTTGGCCGCCTCTTTCGGCTGACCAAATAGCGTCCAGTCAAGCGCCAGCCCTTTGACCCACAGCTCCAGCAGCTTATCGTATTTGCGTTTGTTGGCCCAGGCGGTCAAGGTCGCCGCCATATCGTCATCATGGGCGAGCACCGCGATTGCCGCCTTATGATCTTTGACCCGGCCGATATGAATGCCATCAAAGAAGCCGAACGGTTCGGGCTGGTTGGCCAGTAACTCGGCGCTTTGCGCCAGCTTGTCCTGCAATTGGTCGATCGACTCGGCGATAAAAGCCAGGCGATACTCCATCGGCTCCCTGCCCTGCTGCAACGTAAAGGCCAGATCGGCCAGCCGCGGCAGCGTAAGCTCAGCACCGGTCCGATGCAGGAACTGATGCAGTTGCTCGACTTGCTGTCGTAATTGAGCGGGCGTTCTTGCAGATAGAGGAATCATCGCTGTCTGTCCACCGACGTCGTCGTCCCGAGTCGGTGCAATATACTCAGCAATGATCACGTGCCCGTTTGAGCCACCCGATCCGAAAGACGAGACTGAAGCCGCACGGGGATACTCTCGCTCCCGGCCATCGAGATTCAACACCGGCCGCCGCCATTCCTGCAGCTGCTGAGGGATATAGAACGGCGAATCGGCAAAGGGGATGTTGGGATTCAAGCGCTTTGAGTGCAGCGAGGGCGCCAACTGGCGATGCTTAAGCTGCAATAGCACCTTCGCGATCCCGGCAATGCCTGCCGCCGACTCCAAGTGTCCAATATTCGACTTGACTGAGCCCACCGCGCATTGTTGAGCCGACGCCATCGCGCTACCCAGCGTCGCGCTGCGCCGAGTAAAGCCCAATTGCAGGCCAGTGATTTCGATCGGATCGCCAAGCGCTGTGCCCGTGCCATGGGCCTCGATATAACTTAGCTCTCGTGGATCCATGCCGGCCTTGTCGAGCGAATCGGCGATCATGGCGCCCTGCGCATTGGGGCTCGGCACGGTGTAGCCATGGGTCTTACCGTTATGGTTAATTGAGGTCGCCCGGATCACCGCATAAATGTTGTCGCCGTCGGCCTCGGCGCGGGACAGCGGCTTGAGCAGCACCGCGCCAACCCCCTCGCCGGGCACAAAACCGTCCCCCCCGTCGCCAAAGCTGCGACAGCGACCGTCAGAAGACGACATCGTCAGCTGGGACTGAATGAAATATTTGTTCGGATGCAATGACAGGTTGACGCCACCGGCCAGCGCCAGTTGGCACTCGCCGCGCCTTAGGCTCTCGACCGCCAAGTGCAGCGCCGTCAACGACGATGAGCAGATGGTGTCGACCGCCATACTTGGACCGTTGCAGTCGAAGACGTAAGACACGCGATTGGCGATCGAACCAAACGACGAATCGACCGCATCTTCGGTGCAGTCCGGAGCGCTCGAGCGCGTATACAGCAAGTATTCGCCGTGCATCACACCAACGAATACCCCCATTTCACCCTGGTAATGACGCCGCAGCCCGGCTCTATCGTAGCCGGCGTCTTCAAGCGTGCGCCAGGCGGTTTCGAGGAAGATCCGCTCTTGAGGATCCATCCGCTCGGCATCCCGCGGCGAAATATTGAAAAACAGCGGATCAAAACGATCGATGTCGTCGATAAAGCCGCCCCACTTGGTGTGGATCTTGCCTTTTACACTGCGGTCGCGGCTGTAATATTTGCTGTGTTCCCAACGCTCGGCGGGTATCTCGCTGATACTATCGACACCGTTTTTGAGGTTGTTCCAAAAACTGTCGATATCCGCTGCGCCGGGGAACCGACCGGCCAAACCAATGATGGCGATCGGCTCATTTCGCTCGCCCCGGTCATAGCGTCGCACTGCCGTTACGTGTGGCTGCTGTTGCACCCTGGCGGCTAGGACGGGCTGCGTCGCCTGAATCCCCAGTAATTGCCGGCTGCGCAGCGGATGCTCGGCGACAAAATAGCCCGCCAACGCAGCAATACTTTGGTATTCAAAGAACAAGGTCGCCGACAGCTCGCCAAACTCCTGGGCCAAACGTTGGTTCAGCGTGGTAATCATGAGCGACGTCAAGCCATAACGATCGAAGGTGTCTTCACAATCGAGGTTATGTTCAGGAATCGCCGATACCTTTGAGAAATGGCGCTTGATATGGTTTTCCAGTGCCTGTCGCAACACCTCATCTTGTTCTGGCTGCGACGTGTCATTTCCTAGCTGCGACGCCTCGTTTCCTGGCCGCGACGCCTCGTTTTGCAGCACGTCGGCGCAATCGCTGTTTGCCGACGCAGCGATATGGCAATCGACGGCCGCAAACGGATAAGCCGTCAACGCCACCCGGCGATGGTGATGCCGAGCGATCTGCGCTAAGCTGCTCTGTCCGGCGACCCATTGGCCAGCAATCGCTGTCAACGCTTGGCGGTCCAGTCCCTGAAGATCCTTTTCAATACGGCTGGGCTGCGGCTCTTTTTTGAGGCTGCCGCGCAGCGGCATCTGCGAATGTTGACCTTGAAGTCGCGCCACCAACTCGTCTCGGCTATCGGCCACGACCGCCAGGCGATGGTTCAGCGCGACTCGACCGACACACAGGGTGTAGCTGATATCCCCAAGGCTGACATCGTTAAACCGTCCAGCTTGCATATCGTCAGCAAACGCCGCCACCAATTGATCAAGCTGCTCGCTACTTGCGGCGGCAAACGGAAACAGCCAGGGCCCGTCGCTTTGCCGTACAGCGGCCTGTTGCGGCGGTGCCTCAACAATCAGATGACCACCAGATCCGCTAGCACCAAAAGCATTGATGAGCGCGCGCTGCGGCCCCCGCCAGTCGCTCAGCTGATCGGCGATGGCAAGATGGTTGTCGTCTAAACAAATCATCGGGCTGAGCGGATTGCAACCGAGCGTCGGCGCGATCTGCCGGTGTTTCAGCTGCATCAGCACTTTGGTGATCTGCGACAGCGCCGACGCTGATTCGAGGTGACCGATATTGGCTTTGATCGACCCCACCAACAGCGGCGCATCGCTACGGCGCGCGCCAAACACGTTGCTGATCGCCGCAAACTCAGCCCCATCCGCGAGGCTGGCGCCGGGGGCCGCGGCCTCGACATAGCCGATCTCGTCAGCGGACAGTCCCGCCTGTTGTAGCACTCGACGCATCGACAGCGCGTGGCTATCGGCATTGGGCGCACCGTAACGGAAAGTCTTACCGCTATGACTGATCGCCGTCGCGCGGATGACACCGAGGATTGAATCGCCATCCCGCATGGCGTCTTCGAGTGGCCTAATCAACAGCGCGCCGACACCTTCGCCAGCCACCCATCCATTGGCATGGCGGCCAAACGGATAAGATTGGCTATCGTCGGACAATAGCTTCAGTGACGTCAGCAGCTCGAGGTGCGACGGATGGCTGATCAAATTGACGCCACCGACAATCGCTGCCTGGCACTCGCCCTGGCGAATACTGTTGCAAGCAAAATGCAACGCAGTCATCGCCGACGAGCATGAGGTATCGAAAGCGACGCTGGGGCCATTGAAATCGTTGAAGAAAGACACACGGTTGGCGATCGCCGACAGGAACGAGGTAGCCCGCTCGCCTTGTTCAGTCGGCCGATGATGCTGGTAATCGCCCCACATTGCGCCGACAAACACGCCAATGCGCTCGGCCTGCCGCCGCAGACTCGCAGCGGTATAGCCGCTACTTTCCAGACAGTGCCAGACCGCTTGCAGGAACAAACGCTCCTGGGGATCGAGCGTTTTCGCCTCCGCCGGCGTAATCTTGAACAGCAATGGATCAAACAACTGCTTGCCAGCCAGGGCACCCACCGCCCACTGTGGCGAATCGCCCGCATCGTCGCTGCCGTAAAATAGCGCTTCGCGACTCAATGGGATGATGCTTGCGCGGCCAGCGCTCAAATTTTGCCATAGCTCATCAGGGTTCGCGGCGCCAGGATAGCGGCCGCTGATGCCGATGATTGCCATCGCGTCGCCATTGCAGTGCGCCTTGACCGCTCGGGACGACACGTGTTCATTGATCTCATGCGCCGACGCGTGAGCGACTTGAGCGGATTCATCGGTTCCGTGCATTTCTAGCCGCGGCCAGCCAGCGGGCAGTGGTTGCGTCACCGCGCCGCCCACAAAGCTGTGTACCAGCTCATCGCCGTCATCCAGATCGAACGCGTCGCGGATTTTATTGAAATACATCGATCCAATCGGACACAGGCCAATGCCGAACTCACCCTGCTTTTCTAGCAGTAGCTGACCGATTCTGCCCGCTTGAAGCAAATTGAAATAACGGCTTTCATCGCCGTAGGTCGTAGAGTGACCGGCGATGATAAAAATTCGCAACCGTGCCTGATGAGCGTGCTTACGGTTAAACGGCGTGTAGCAACTGTTGATTGCCGCTAGATCGCCGTCGCTGATCCGCACTAAGCTATGGCTGTCGCCCTGGTAGCGGTATACCCCGGCAGGCAACCATGGCCCTTGGCAGCCTTGCTGTACGCTTTGTTCAGCAACGTGCAAATAAACTTTCAGCGCTAACCCGGCATCGGTGTGGTACAGCTGCCCGTTGACCTGATCGGCCCGCAACAGGTTTAACAGCCGGCTCAGCTGACCCAAATTCAGCGGCCCATCGCAGTATTGCCGCTTGGCAGCCCGCAGCCGCAGTGCGTCAGCGCTGATCGGCTCGGCGCACAGCTCAATTACGCCGTCGCCCTGCTCCGGCAAGTCATGGCGAATCTGGCGCTGCTCTTCATGCAGTTGAGCCAATTCCTCCCGAGTTGGTAACGCGAAACCGTTATTTTTCTCGCTTAGAAAATCAGCAAACAGAGGGCCAGACTGACGCCAGTGATCATTCAGTGCTTGACCTTCCACCGCCACGGCAGCCGGCGCAACGCCCTCGATCAAGCAGTGCAGGAACCGATGGCTCGGCCGTAATTTAAACAACCCGGCAATCGCCGCAAAATCGACGCCATAGGCCGGAGTCAGCGCGATGTCAAAGTCGCGCTGGCGGGACAACAATAGCTGCTCAATATAACCCGCCTCGAGCACCAGTAAGAAGGGTGACGCCTTATTGTAGATTGGCGCGATCGCGTCATTTTCGGCGATCAGGAACAATGCAAAGCCAGCCTCGGCCAGCTGCGCGCGTTGCGCCGGCGGCAAAGCCTGTGCATCCAGCTGGGCCGGTACGCTAACGGGCAGCAGGCGGTTGAGCTGCGGTTGGTAATAATAGACGCCGCCAGCCAAGCCGTCGATCCGCTCTTCAGCCACATACAGATAGCACTGGATAGCATTCAAGCCACCCGCCGACGAATAAAGGTACTTGCCCTGGCCGTCTAGCGGCACCTCTCGTAGCAGCGACAGCAGACGTCCAAGCCGTTCGAGATTCGCAAATGAGCCTTTGGTCGGTCGCCAGTATGCCCGAGGATCAAAACTGACTTTTTCTAACGGGACCGAACCCCTGTCCGTGGATTGGCAAGCCGGTGCAGCGCTCAGCGGCGGCGGCTCCACCTCGTCAGCCGTTATGCCTTTAGCCTCAAGAATATAAGCGGTAACTGCAGCGATGGTCGGATGCTCCAAAAACACATCGACTGGCAGCGTCACCTGATGCTGCTGTTGGATGCTGTGGACTGCTTGCACCAACGTAAAGGAGGTGGCGCCCTGATCAAACAGATCGTCATCGGCTGCCAGTTCGTCGATCCCAAGCGCCTCGATAAAATACTGCTGCAGCCAGGCAGTCAGCGACTGCGAGTTGATCGCTTGCCTGCGCGGTTGGGCCGTCGCCTCCACGTCACCCGTGAGCAGCGCCTTGCGGTCCGCTTTGCCGTGGGCGGTCACGGGAATCTGGTCAATAAAGCTAACCAGATTGGGCACCATATATTCCGGCAAACGCGCCTTAATGAAATCCCGTACCGCTTTCTTGTCCAGCCCCTGAGCCACCACAAAGGCCACGAGTTTAGGATCTGCTGAACCAGGATCCTTAACCAGCACCGCCGCATCGTCGATCGCTGGGTGGCTTTTCAGTGCGCTTTCGATCTCACCCAGTTCAATGCGAAAGCCTCGCAACTTGACTTGCGAATCGAAACGGCCAAGCAGCTCGATCTCGCCATTGCTGAGGAAACGGGCCTTATCACCTGTGCGGTAGAGTCTGGCGCCGGCCTCGCCAGAAAACGGATCGCGGATAAATTTTTCAGCCGTCAACTCAGGCCGATTGAGATAGCCCCGAGCCAGGCCGAGACCGCCAATGCACAACTCGCCAGTTTCACCGATCGGCACCGGCTTTGCTTCGCTATCCAGAATATATATCTGGATATTATCGATAGGTCGACCGATTGGCACGAGCTGGTCTTCTCGCGGCTCACCTCGCCAATAGGTCACGTCCACTGCCGCTTCGGTCGGACCATATAAGTTATGCAATTCGGCGCTCAACAGTTGGCGGAACTGGAGCAGCAAGTCGTGAGTCAGCGCCTCGCCGCTAACAAATACTTTCTGTAGCGATATGCATTCGGAGACCGCCGGATGCTTAAGGAAAAAGCGCAGCATCGAAGGCACAAAATGGCAGATGGTGATCTGCTCCGCTTGAATGACCTCCACCAGGTAATGCGCGTCCTTGTGACCTTCCGGCTTGGCCATCACCAAGCAAGCGCCGCTGAGCAGCGGCAAAAACAGCTCCCAGACGGAGACATCAAAGGTAAACGGTGTTTTTTGTAAGATCCTATCGGCTGCGCCAACCTCATAATGGCGCTGCATCCACAGCAGGCGATTACAGATTGCCTTATGCGGCAGCATGCAGCCTTTAGGCCGGCCGGTAGAGCCCGACGTATAGATGATATAGGCAAGATCATCGGGACCATTGATTGGCACAGGATTGGCCTCATCGCCAAACAGCGCTTGCTGATTAGCATCGTCCAAGCAAAGCACTTCGCCGTCATATCCCGCTAGCCGACTACGAAAACGCTGTTGCGTCAGCAACACTGTCACCGCAGCGTCGTCAATGATCAACGCCAATCGCTCATCGGGATAGCCGGGGTCCAGCGGCAAATAAGCACCACCGGCCTTCATGATCGCCAGTAGCGCAATGATTAGCTCTACTGATCGCTCCATCTGAACGCCCACCAGACTATCTGGCCCGATGCCTAGCTCCCGCAGGTAATGGGCTAGCCGATTGGCCTGCCGGTTTAACTCGCGATAGCTTAAGGCCTGGCCTTCGAAACGCACCGCCACCGCGTCCGGGCTGCGCTCAACCTGCTCTTCGATCAACTGCTGTAAGCACTTGTCCAGTGGGTATGCCTTATAGGTATCGTTCCAACCGGAAAGGGTCTGACTGTCTTGTATGTTCACGAATTACTATCCTGGTCATTGTGCACAGCAATCATGTCCGGGCGATGCCGCTGTTTGCTCTGCTAGCTGTCATTCGTCAAGCCGTGGTCTGTCGCTTCGCGCCCTTCCAGCCGAACTAGGGCAACTTCCTCTGCGACTATGAGTCCGTATCTGGCTATGAGTCCGTGTCTAAATGTAGGATGGCGAGGCGATTCAACTCATTACGGGATATTTGTCTGCAGCTAGCGTCGCCGCCAGTTGGGGCTCCTGTACCGTCCACAGGCTATCGTCATCGGCCAACGCCTCGAGCAACCGGCAGTAGTCGGCAAACATCGCTTCGACCTGCGCCGGCGCCAAGCAGCCAGCCGCGAGATCCCAATGGATCAACAGCGCGTCTTGATGCTCGATGCTGAGATTGTCCAACGCCACCCCATGCGTGCGACTCGCGCTCTTGGTCAACCTCGTTCCGTCTGGTAGATCCAATGGTCCTTGCGGATTGAGCCGGGTAAAAACCACCGGAAAATTCAGCTTCCGCGGTTGCTGCTTATCCGTTGCTACCTTACGCAGCGCCTGCAAGCCGCTGATCGCGCCGTGGCGTTCGTCCTCCGTGAAGATTCGCTCACAACGCCGAACCCGCTCGATGAAAGTCATCGGTTCGTCGTTAAAGTCGATCCAACTCAAAGTCGTAAAGTCACCGACCAGCGCGTTGATCTCAGGGTGTACCGCAGGCCTGTGCCAGCCTGGAGCCACCAAAGTAAAGGCCTGCTTGCTGCTATGTTCGGCAATACTCCACGCATAGGCAGAAATCAGGAGTGCGTCCGCGCAGATGCCTGCTTGCGCGATGCGGTGGCGTAGCGCCGGCCAGCAATCAAGGCGGTGCTCGTAGCCTAGATACTGCCCCTTAGCATCTTTGTCACTCACCCGCGGCCCCTGCGGTAGCAGGCGGAATTTTTCTTGCCAGTACGCAGCGGCGTTTTGCGCCGCTGGCGAACGTCTGTATTGTCCAAGCGCTTTGATATAACCACCGAAATTAATCGATAACGGTGCCGGTGGGCGGCCATGGTAGAGGTCCAGCAACTGGCGGATCAGCAGATCCCGACTGGGCAAGTCGGCAATCAGCAGGTCTACCGCCAGATGCACCAGGCTGCACCGCCCGTCCAACTGACTGACTCGCAATTCGGCATAGGGCCAATCCCCCAGCGCCGTTACCCGACCGAGCATTTCATCGGCAATCTGGTCCACATCGACGCCCTGCTCGCTCAGTTCGAGTTGCAGTGGTGGCACAGCCTCCATGAGCTGCTGGGTGCCGCTGGGCAGAATGCGGGTGCGCAGCATCGGGTGGTGAGCCACCAATTGCCGCCAAGCCTGCTCCAACCGACTCATTTCAAGATCCTCTATGGCCACCGCCATATAAAGGTGCGAGCTGCTTTGCTTGGGATAAAGCGAGCGGCTAAACGCATACGCCTGCTGTTGATCAGTCAACGCAAATGGCGTTTTCGGCGGCTCGCTCGGCGCCAGCATAAAGGAGCCCGTATGCCCGGCGGTCGAAACGGGTAAGGGTTGCTTAGCGGCCATTAGTCGCCCCACCAACTCACCCGTGTTTACAGCCTGCCAGTCAACCTCGCCATCTGCCAACTTGTGCAACAAATGGCAGTAGTCAGAAAACAGCTGGTCAATCATGCCATCCGGATAGCAGTCGATGGCGACGTCCCAGCTGAAACTCAGTGCACCACCGCACTCTCGCAGTTGATGATCGAGGTTGATCTGCGGCGTTTGCGTGACACAGTAGTGCTGCGCGTCGCCAAAGCTGTCCGCGCCTCCAATCACTGGGTTGTTGAGCATCGACGTAAATACCACCTCGCCGCCGCTAAAATGCAGCGACTTGCCGCAGCGGCGCCGGGTTTCTCGCAGCGCGGCAACGCCGCTGACGCTCATATGGTCAATGTCCTCAAGCAATTGGCGCTGAACCCGCTGCGCCAATGCAGCCAGGGTTTCTTCCCCTGCGTCGACAAAGGCAAAAAAATGGTTCGAGATGAACGGTCCAATTACATGATCAATCGCTGGATGTAAGGGGACACGGTTATAGAACGTGGAGATCAACGAAAATGCTTTGCCTGCATTGGCCTGCCTAAGAATTAAGCCGAACAAGGTCAGCAACAATGCCGTACCTGAGATTTGCAACGCATCGCTCTGCTGTTTCAATCGCAGCCAGCGGCTTGGCTCCAGCATCGAGGCCAGTCGTCGCCGCTGGCGGCCAGCTGGCCGTTGGGCCTTGGGCAAGCACAAACCTGGTGGCATTTGCGCCAGCTTGTCGACCCAGTATTGCAAATCACGCTGGTAGCGTGGAGACTGTTTGAATGCTTCCAGCGACAACTGGTAGTCCCGGAATGACAAGCCGTGATCTGGCAGCTGCGCAGCGGGATCCCGATAAAGCATCAACCACTGTTGCAACAGTAAGTCCAAAGAAGTGGCATCGACCACTAACTCGTCGATACTTAGGTGTACCCGGCTGCGCTGTTGATCCAGCAGCGAAACGCGGATTTCAAAAAGCGGCGCCTGCCCCGGTAGGTAGACGTTGTGGGACATCGACGCACGAATGGCTGCCAACGCCAACTCGCGGCCGGCCGTGTCGATTCGTCGCAAATCCCGTGCTTTGATGCGATAAGAGGCCGATGCTTCGATTTGCTGGCGACCGTCGTCGAGCAGCTTGACTCGCAGCATTTCATGTCGGCTCATCAATCGATTCCAAGCCTGATTGAGCCTGTAGACTTCGAGATCTGGCCAGTCGAATTCCAAATAGATATGACAGCCTACCCGCTCAGTCTCGGCCAGTAGCTTGCGCCCCGACAGAAAAGATTGTTGGATATCGTTGAGTGCAAAAGGCTGCCACTGATCGTTGGGTGCCGTTTGCAACCGAGGCACTGGATGATTATTGTCGCCCTGTCCCGCTAGTGCCGCCAGGCGGGTTTCCACCTCGCCAAGGCTCAGATAGGGGCTCAATTGCGCTAACGATACCGATAGCTGCAATTGCTGCTCCAATTTGGCTTTCAGACCGACTGCGGCCAGCGAGTTGAGGCCAAGGCTGGCCAAACTACGCGATTCACAACCGTCAAGCGCTGCTGGCTCGCATCCGAGTAGCCCAGCCAGTATTTGCCGAAAGCCTTGCGGTTGTGCCACACCTTCGCTTGTCTGGCAGGCTACAGCAGCCTGCCGTGGCGGCAGCCAGTGACGTGTCTTGGCAAAGGCATAGCCGGGCAGACTGATACGCCGCGCCTCACCGAGACGCGGCAATTTGAGCCAGTCTAGCTCAACGCCCTGCCGCCAGTAACCGGCCAGCGCTTGCAAATCGCAACGGGTAAAGGCCAGGTCCACCTCGTCGCTGATACCTGCCTGCAACGGATCGATTGCCATCGTGTCCGCATCGAGCATCGTGATTTCACTCATCGGCGCACGATTGAGTGCGTCGAGCTGCTGTTGGAGCGACACAATGCTGTCCACCACGCCAGTCCAGCGGCATGCCATCGCAGTGCGTCCCACTTGCAAGGTATAAGCGATGTCAGCCAAGCACAGATCGGGCCGTTGGGCAATATAGCGGCTTAGCCGCGCCGCTTGCTCCGTCAACCGCGCCGCATCATGTGCCGATAACAGGATTAGCTGGGGTCCGACATCCTCTTGTATCGCACGCTGCGGTGCGATGTACTCCTCCACGACTAAGTGGGCATTGACGCCGCCGAAGCCGTAACTATTGATACTCGCTCGCCGCGGTAACGCAAGGCCGTTCGCGTCCTTTGGCGCCGGCCATGGACGGCTGTCGGCCTGCAGCCGCAATTGGCGCTGATCCAGCGTGATCGCGGGATTCAGTTGTGCATATCCTGGGATCCCTGGTAACTGCCGCTGCGCCACAGCGTCGATCACTTTGAACAACGCCGCCATGCCAAAAGCCAGTTCACAATGACCGATCACCGGCTTCAATGTACTGATCGTCCAAGGACCATCGTGGTCGTCGTCGCTCAATTCCGCCCGGGCGGCCTGGATGGCGGCTATCTCTATTGCATCGCCGAGCAACGAGCCGACGCCGTGCGCTTCCACGTAACTGACGCTGTTCGGCTCCACGTTGGCCCTGCGGTAGGCGGCAACGATTGCCGCTTTCATACTGTCTTGATTGGGCGCGGTCAGCGAAGCCCCTCTCCCGCCGTGGCAAACGCCGCTACCCTTGAGCTTCAAATAGATATGATCGCCATCTTGCTCAGCGTCCGCCAGTGGCTTGAGCAACAGTACGCCAACGCCTTCGGAACGCACATAACCATCGGCCCCCGCTTGGAATGAGCGCGTTTGACCGTGTGCGCTGAGGAAACCCATCAGCTGATACCCTGCCGTTTCGTCGGGCGACAACAACAGGTTGACTGCACCGACCAGCGCTTGCCGACACTCGCCGGCCTTGATCGCCTGCATCGCTCGGTGTAACGCCACCAACGCCGATGAACAGGCCGTGTTGCAATATTCGCTCGGTCCGCGTAGATCCAGGAGGTAAGAAACCCGGTTCGCATACATGCACGCAGACGAAGACGTCAGCAGGAACGGGCTATCTTTGGGGACTTCAACGACGCTGCGATATTCACTCGGTGCGGCAGCAATAAATACACCGGTGGGGCGACGGGCTAGCTGCGCCGCTGGAATGCCGGCATCTTCAAGCGCCAGCCAAGCATGTTGCAATAGCAGCCGCTGCTGAGGGTCCATCAGCGCCGCTTCCGCCGCCGACACGCCAAAAAATGGGTGATCAAAGCAATCAATATCGTCGATATATCCGCCTACAGACCCAGCATTGGCGCGCCCAGCCGGCGCCTCACGGATCTGACTGGCGCCGCTGCGTACCGCCGCCCAAAAATCCTCCAGTTCCCCGCCGGGGAAACAACCGCTGATACCGATGATCGCAAAGTCATCGTGGTCTTCGATTGAGGGGGATGGCGGTTTTTGCGGTGACGTGGTGGTGGATGGGGGGGTGAGTACGTTGCTGCCGCTCGATGACGGCGCCTGCCCGTCCAAACGTTCTTTTAGTGCCGCAACAATCTTGTCAATGCTGTTATGGCGAAAGAAAAATGTCGGCTCCAGCGTGAGCCCGAACATCGGTCCCAATTGCTCACCCAACGCGAGAAGATCCGCTGAGTCTAGTCCCAGCTCCATCAAGCTGTGGCGCGACGACAGCCGGCTGTCTTCCGATTGACCCAAGCACCGGTTGACTCCCTGACGCACCGCGTCATCGATGGATACCGTGGGCAACGCCATCGGTGCTGTGGTCAGTTGCAGCGCTTGACGCTGGCGGCTGGCCAGATCGTAATGCACCAGCACGCCGTAACCCGAGTTGTCGTGATCAGCCGGACGATAACCCGCCACCAGCCGCTCGATCCGTGCGCCGTGAAGCTCATGAAAACGCAGTACCGGATCCAGTAGGATGCCTCGCTCGTCACGGCTGTGGATATAGTCACCCAAAGGAATGTGCCGATGCTTCGGATAGTCCTTGCAGCGGGTCACCCCCACCACGGTATCCACACCATTGAGCACAGTGCAGTATTGCAGCATGAATTCCAGCAACTGATCGCCATACCCGCTGGACTGATGGGCTGGCAAGATGTTCAGGCTCTGGACCTGGACTATGCTGCCTTCGGTATGGTAAAGCTGATCGACAGTCGCGAAGTTGACCCCGAAAAGGCCATCGATTTTCGTGATCCGCTGCGAATAGATTACGCCGACCACCTCGCCATCGAGTTCCAGTGCCAACTGTCCAGCTGACCACTGACTCAGCCGGCGACGCAGGATTGACTCGTCAACCCTTGCGCCGTCCGGCCAACAAGCCTTTTCCAGCCTCAGCAGTGCAGGCAGGTCATCGATGGTCGCATAGCGAATACGATATTCTCTGACCTGGTAGCAACCCATGGTCGCGTCGCAGTCAGCTCGATCCCGAGGCAACTTGTGCAACATTCCCGGATTCGCAAACAATCCGGCGCCGGCCAGTGCCATCAAGTAATGGGCCGCTTCAACACCGTAATGATAAGCAAAGCGATCAGCCAAGGCGCCGCTAGGGCGCCAGTGGCTTTCGCTAAGGACTACAAAATGGCTGCTCGCTAAAGCCGCCAGAGAATTAAACTGGGCTTGCAAGCCACCCAACACGCTGGCGCCATCCGCCGCCAAGCCGTTGGAGCGGATGTAATAGCGTTGTGGCGCCAGTTGCGATTGCGACACCGGCGTAGTCCCCGGTTCTTCGAGATTTTGCTGGCCCACACTTAGCCATAGCACTCGTTCGCTCGCCCCAACGCCAGCGTCTTCAAGGCGTCGTCGAAGCGCAGCCAGATCGCCCCACACGGCGTCATCCAGCACGAGCAACCGTAGTGGCGAGCTATCCAGCACCTTGCCTCGGGCAGTATGCTGGCGAATCCATTGCCACACGTCCTCCAGTGAACTGTTGGGACGACGGCCGAATTCAATGATCCAGTCTGGCTGCGTGGCCAACGGCTGGACATCAAAAATCGTGCCCAATAGCTGTTCAAGCGCTGGCTGGTCGCCGCGCCAGATCTGCCGCTCACCCGCCTCCTTTAGCCACCGCGATGCGGTGGTCCATCGCTCTCTCGTTCCAAACAGTACGTCATCGAGAGTCGACGGTAGGCTGGCACAGTACGCAAGGAACGACTCGCTCAACAGCTCAGACAATAGTGCCCGCCGCGTTGGGTTGAGCGTCAGCCCCTGCTCACCACTGCTTTGAATCCACTGTCGAGCCACCAGGAAATCCGTCACCTGGTGCACCAACCTTGGGCTGATTCGGCCACTATCGATACGCCGTGGATCCACCTGTCCGGTGCCGTGGTCGATTGCATCGCTCAACGTCAGCCGACGCAATATCGCCAACGCCAACAAATCGTTGAGGCTGTGAACCAATGCAGAACAATGCAAATTCCAGTCCAACGCCGACAGCGACAACCAGCACGACAGCTGCGTCAAGTCTTCTTTGACGGGTTCGCGCTTAGGCGCGAGCCACGCAAACATTTCATCGATCCGATCCGGCAGGGCTTGGACAGCGCATGCTTGGCGGTTAAAGAAATATTCGTTGCCGCTTGACTGGCCCAGCCAGCCAAACGCCTTGAGGCCATCAAACGCGACCCGCAACGGGCCGACATTGACTGACGCGGTCAAGGCGAACTGTTCGAGCTCGAACGGCTGGCAGACTCCACGACGGGAAATCAGGTCACGACTTTCGAGACTCAGAATAATGGAAAGAAAAAACAGACGATCGGTAAAAATGACCATCAAAAGGTTTCCATAGCAATGTTTCAGTTATTAGATAGAAAATAGCTTAAAAACCATGTTATCTCAATGGTTTATTAAAACAGCACGATGGGTTCGCGGCATGCCCAAACTAGCGCAAGTCTGGAACAATCTGTCGTCTAAGGATAGGTTGATGAAGTTCCAAGACAAGTTTTGCTCACACTATGATAAATTTTTGTAGAAATTCGGCTGCGTTACACCTACCTTTGAATGCAAAAATCACGATCGCTCCGTGTGCGCAGCGCTGACTATGTCGGCAAACCCAAGCGAAAAACGTCAGAACGTAGCAGTGTGCGGAATCGCGCGGCTAATCGCTGACTACGGTGTCCGTATGTCGCTTCATCACATTTCGGCAACCCTCGCAGCAGCGCTGCGCATCAACGTCAGCACGGTCATGCAGCATGGATCGATATCGTGTCGCAACAATGGCCGCATTGGTATACTTGGATACCCCGATACTGTTCGGGCGTGGATAGTACGAAACTACACCACGTGTTAAACGTATGCGGCAAAAAGCGGCAGTTTTCTTGATAGCGTCACGCGCTATGCGGGGCGACAGCCGAGCGTGAGCTGGCAGGGCGAAAAGCTGAACGTGCGTCCTAACACCGGTTTGCAGCGACGGACGTGCACCAGACATTCCAGCTGTACAGGACCGCAGAATAAGTTTTGGCTAGAATACTGGCTCCCTGCACCCTCCACCTCCCAGGACGAAATCTATGCCGTACCTCTGCGAAGGGCGAAAAACTTCTATTGTCTTTATGTTTCCAGGCCAAGGCTGTCAGTTCTACCAGATGGGCCGGGAACTCTATCAAAACAATTCGGTGTTCCACCGCTGGATGAACGAGCTTGATGCGCTGATTCGCGTCGAGCTTGGACATTCGTTAATTGCCGAAATTTACGATGCTAATAACGCACGTTCCAAGACGTTCGACGATCTTCGTATTAGCCATCCAGCCATCTTCATGGTGGAGTATGCCCTGGGCAAAACGCTGATCGAGCAGCAGATCCAGCCCGACTATCTACTCGGCACTAGTCTCGGGGAACTGGCCGCCGCCGCCCTCGCAGAGACGCTGCCGCTGTCCGACGCCATTCGTTTCGTGACTCGTCAGGGTCAGCTATTTCACCGTCGTCAGTCTCCGGCCACGGAAGGGACGATGCTGGCGATTCTCTGCGACGAATCGCTTTACCAGCAAACGCCTCTACTCCATGATCATTGCGATATTGCGGCTTATAACGCTCAATCGCTGATCGTCATCGCCGGCCAATCCGCGCGGATTGCAGAGGCTGAACGCTACCTCAGCAGTCGAGATATCGTGTTCCAACGCCTGCCAGTCAAACAGGCTTTTCATTCCCGCCATATCGATTTCCTTAAGCCGGAGGTCGATGTGCTAGCCAGTGAGTTGCGTTTACGGCGCGCGCAGATCCCGGTAATCTCCTGCCACAACACCGAGACCTTGAATCAACTCACGACCGATCACTTTTGGCGGACCATCCGCGAACCGATTCGCTTTTCTCAAACACTGGCGCGGATTGAACGAGAAGCGGCCGAGCGCGGTGAGTCAATGATCTACTTAGATCTCGGCCCCAGCGGCACGCTAGCCAACCTAATCAAACAAAATATCCGCGACCGTCAGGCGCCACAAACTTTTGCTGTGCTCAGTCCGTTCGGCCGTGACCTTGAAAAATTTGATGAAACGCTAGCGCTCGGACGGACACTAAAACCGCTACCCGCGAGCGCAACTGCGCCAGCACAACAAACGTCCCAGCAAGACCAGTCATTCGTGCGGCCTGCGCCGCAGCAAGTTCAGCAACCAGCGCATGGGGCGCAGCAGCCGTCGACGCGGCCAGCGACTGGCCCAAAGCGCGTCTACGTCTTTCCTGGCCAGGGATCGCAACGCGTCGGCATGGGAGCGGAGCTGTTCGAGCAATTTCCCGATCACGTTGCCCAGGCCGATGAAATTCTTGGCTATTCGCTAAGGACGCTTTGTTTGGAAGATCCAGATCGCCAGCTGTCCCATACCCAATATACGCAGCCAGCGCTCTACACCGTCAACGCACTAGCGTTCCTAAACAAGCAGCAGCAGGATCGTCGCCAACCGGATTACCTTGCCGGCCACAGTCTGGGCGAATACTGCGCGCTCTTTGCCGCTGGGGCCTTTTCATTCGAAACCGGCCTGAAGCTGGTCAAAAAACGGGGTGAATTGATGGCACGCGCTACCGGCGGAAGCATGGCTGCGGTCATTGGTCGCTCCGCAGATGAAATCAAATCGCTCCTATCTCAGCACGGCTTAAATGCTCTGGACGTGGCCAATTATAATTCGCCATCCCAAACCGTCCTCGCTGGTCCCGTTGAAGCTCTTAGCCAAGCCAAAGAGATCTTCCAGGCGCTGGAAATCACGGTTATTCCCCTGTCAGTCAGTGCTCCGTTCCATTCCCGTTATATGCAAAGCGCGATGGAGGAGTTTGGCGAATATCTGAAGCAGTTTAGCTATTCCCCGCTGCAAATACCCGTAATCTCCAATATCCATGCCGTTCCCTACCGGGATAACGAACTGATCGATAACCTCACCCGGCAGATCTGCGGATCCGTGCGGTGGGTTGAGACCGTTCAGTATTTGATTCGCCAAGGGGAGTGCGAGTTCGAAGAGCTCGGGCCAGGAAATGTGTTGACTAAACTAATCAACAGTATCCGAGCCGCGTCAACTCCTGTTTGAAACAAAGCCGCTGATCGTAGCCTACTGCTCTGATCGCGGCATATCCTCACGCTTTTGTTTGTTATTGGAAAAGCAGTGATGGTGCGGCTCAATCATTCAAGCGGCTCCATCACAAGCATGGCGAATAATGTGGGCTGAGATCGACAGGGCCAGCCCACCTTCAACAGCGCGAGGCTTACCCTAGCTTAAAATAAAAAATTACGCAGATTTTTTAAGACGCCAAAATTTGTACGCCAAATGGCCATTTTTATAAGCCTTCAGGCCACTATCGTCAAAAAAGTGGAGCATCGTATCGAATGCATGATACACGTCGGGCGGCAGAAGGCTATGCTGCTGCTTTTTTTCATTCACCAATGCCTTGAGTACGTGCTTTAGGTGACCTTGCTCGCTGTCAAAAGCTCTAGCCACTCCTTCAGAAATGTCAACATGATCCTCTACTTTAAACTGGGCGTTGCGGATCATTGCGTGATGCTGCTCTAATACGTTAGTGAAAAAATCAACGCCAATCTTATCTTTTTCGGACAACGCATCCTGATTGTCGCCCTTCATGGTATCGGCATAAAAAAACAAACCTTCTTTTTTCAGCACCCGCCGCACTTCTTCACCAAACCTATTCATGTCTGGATAACAGTGAGATGACTCGATGTTGATTACCGCGTCGAATTCTTCATCGGCAAAAGGTAAGTCCATCGCATCGCCGCCAATAAAGGACAGCCCGTCAAGACGATGCACCTGCTTGCAGAACTCGATATGTGCTGGGCAGAAGTCCAGCCCAGTCACCGATGCGGCGCCAGCGTACCTGACCAGGTAAGAACAATTTCCCCCTCTTCCAGAACCCACTTCAAGGACCTTTTTACCGCGCAAATCGGCATCACCTAAAATGGTTCGGATCAAGTTAGCTGAACATCTCTGCTCAAGGTCCTCCTCTTTGATCCAGTCAAAGTTGCTGCGATCGTCCAGATAGCCGTAGTTCAGAAACGTTAGGCGGTCATCGGGGAACATCCGAGTCATCATGTCATACCATTGGCTGATCGGCGATACATCTTTTTCTGACAAAGCTTCCATTCTTTACCTCGTTCTTGAAATGACTATTGAAATTTTTCTTATCATAACCTACTGAGCAAAAACGTTCCAGCTAGATTATTTGGGCTTGCGCAGCCAGCTGTTCACGGCAATAAGCGTATGCGGCACGCTTGGGACTGCAGGCGGTTGCATACGCACTCAATATCGGCCTGAGTTGTACCGAACTTGCCTAGCAATTCGGTCTCATCCAAGCCGACAGCATACGCAAGCATACGCCGATTCGTTGTAGACGCACCAACCCACGTACAGCGTGCCAGCATGTCCCATGTGCCGCTAACGCAAAATCTTTCCGAAGATACGGATCACTTTCGATGTTGGTTTGCACCGTCAGCTGACGCATACCAAGAGCCGAAACAAAGAAGTGGATATGCGCGAGATGCAGATGCCTGCCGAGCTGTCCCAGCCACTTCTCGGTCAGGCTGCCCGGCGACACAGCGTATCCGTTCAGCATGATATTGCGGGAGCTGTAGCGGCCGTTGGCACCGGCTACGATTGAACGCCGCCAAGTTGAATGTCGATTGCGACTTGTCGAATGATAAGTCGTTACCCGAATGATTCGCATACCATAATTCTAAGATCACATTAAGCACTGACCGATCACCGCAATGGCACCCTCCCCAAGACGGTAATCACGCCCGCTGGCGAATTGAAGTTGGCTATCCTCCGTGATCGGCGGGCGAGGTCCGAGCTACAGCTGTTGGGTAAATATCAGCGCCGTCTGCCAGGTTTTGGCGATTACGCCATGAGCGTGCGCGAGATCCAAGGCCATTTGCTGGGACTGTATGGCCTTCGGGTGTCGCCCGATCTGATTGTCATACCGCGGCTTATCCGCCGGCTTATGTTAGCCGCCAAAAACCTCGCGCTTGTGACGTATCGTTGCGCGCCTGTGCTCACTTTTCGCTAGCCTGCTGCGTAACCTCGCGACGCGTGGCGTCTTCTTTCCTTCTTGCTGGGCTTGCCGATGGACTTCGATCTGAATGCCGCTTTAAACGACTATCAGACCTATATCTGCGCGTTAGAGGCTCGCCCGACACCCGCCGCGTCATCGCCCCCACCGCCGCAGCTGCCCAGCGCCGCGTGGGCCAACCCATCGGCCAAGCGGCCCACCACGTACCAGGACCTGCCGAGCGAAGTCATCGCGCGCATTGGTGACTACGTGCCCGTCCAAGACGTGATGTCGTTTGCCACCGTCGATCGGCGCACCTATTATGCGATGCAGACCAGGCGCCTCGTTCACAGCTATTGGCAACGAGCAAAACAAGCGGTGACCTTTCAGTCGATCCACCGCCTGCTCGATGAGATGGACGGCACGCTCGCCGATCCGGCGCAGTACGCCGAACCCCTGGACGCGCTGTGCCAACGTCTGAAAATGTTGAAGGCCGGGCGCACCCGTGTATTTAAGCGTTTATTCGCAGCCGCGCAGCGTATCCCGCAAGACGGTGTGCAGATACAAAAAGCGCTGTTGCTCATGTATCGGGACCTCATCTCCTATGAGCGCGAATGGATGGAACTGTTTGACTTTGCCTACGCGCTGGCCGAACAGCGCAAGCCTGGGCAAGACAATGTGTGGCCGGAACTGGCGCTTGGGCTGTCGAATTTCTCACCCGATACCCCCGAAACCCCTCACTTTGCTCAGTGGTATTACGCGATTCTGGCACGGCTGCCGTCATTGAGCGTAGCCGAGCAAGCGCAGATCATTCCCACATTGGCCCGTGTACTAAATAAATTTAATAAAGCAGACCCGCGCATCCCCGAACTCTATACACTCTTACACGACTACGCGTTACGCCTGCCCCCCTCTCATCAAGGCGCATCGGTCGGCGCGTTGGCAAGTTACGTGTGGCGCTTTCCGGAAGCGGAGCGATCCGTGCGGTATGCGCAAATGCGCGATTGGGCGCTGTCGCTGCCTGACGACCAGTGGGGGGTCGCGCTGCAGCGTTTGCCCGAAGGATTGGGTAGGTTCTCACCTAAGCGACAAGCGCAGGAGCTARCGTTGCTTGAACGCTATCTGGGGAGCGTGCCGACGGCGCAGCGCACGCAAGCAGCAGTCGGGTTAATCAGAAGTACCTATTTCATCAATGACACGCTAGCCAAGCGGGGATGGCAGCAGGGATTGAGTCTACTGAACGGGGCGGACGAGGCCGCTTTATGGGAGGTACTGAGCGAGCTTCGGGCCAATGGGGTGCTATGTCGCCGGAGCAATCGTCAATGGAAAGTGGCAATGGGCGAGATCACGCGCTTTATGAAAGCCAACCAGTTTTCCAAACCCGCCCAGGCGCGAATCCAAGACAGTGCGACCTGGCTCAGAAGTGAGCCAGATTAACAACAACAGTGGTCCAAGAACACCAATCCGTTAGGGCATTGCATAGCGATGATCTGCATGATTTCTTCGGACCGTTTCACTTTTGAAGAACGGCATCGACATAGCGCGACGTCAGATCGTCGTGCGCCGAGCCTATCCGATTTCTTGTGTGTGAGGCATAAACTATTGGCAAAGGAGCCAACATGCCTCGCAAGCGAAAAGAAGAATCGACGATTAAGCCCGGTCGCGGGCTGAACCTAGAGCCGGAGCTGATCAAGCAACTGGTGCCCGGCACGCTGGAGCGAACAACGATTAACGAGCAGTTTGCCGCGCTCAAGAAAGCGATCTTCGAACGGGCCCTGGGCGCAGAGCTGACGCATCACCTGGGCTACGAGAAAGGCCAAGCCAAGCTTCAGGAAAACGAAAATCATCGCAACGGCAGTAGCCGCAAGCGAATCACAACCGACGATGACCTGCTGGAATTAAATATTGCGCGCGATCGCAACGGGACATTCGACCCGGTGCTCATCGCCAAAGGCGCGCAGCGTTTTACTGGATTTGACGACAAGATCATCGCGATGTATGCACGCGGTATGACTGTACGAGAAATCCAGGGGTTTTTTGCAGCAGATGTACGGCATCGAAGTCTCACCTGACTTTGTCAGCACGGTCACGGACGCCGTAATCGACGAGGTACGCGAGTGGCAGCAACGGCCCCTTGAAGCGATGTATCCAGTTGTGTTCTTTGATGCTTTGCGCGTGAAGGTGCGCGACGAAGGAACGGTGAAGAATAAGGCGATTTATCTCGCACTTGGCGTGCGCCGCGACGGCACACGCGATGTGCTCGGGCTTTGGATCGAGCAGACTGAGGGCGCCAAGTTCTGGCTGCGCGTGGTCAACGAGCTGAAGCTGCGCGGTGTGCAGGACACTCTGATCGCCGTGGTTGACGGCCTGAAGGGCTTTCCCGAGGCGATTAACACTGTGTTCCCCGAGACAACAGTGCAAACCTGCATCGTTCATTTGATTCGCAATTCGCTGGATTTTGCGAGCTGGAAAGAGCGCAAGCAAGTCGCCGCCGAACTCAAAGAAGTGTATCGGGCGCCGTCGGCCGAAGCCGCGGCGCTGGCGCTCCAAGCGTTCGACGACGGCCCGTGGGGGTGCAAATATCCGCCGATCGCCGCCCTGTGGCGGCGTGTGTGGGAGCAGGTCACTGCCTTCTTTGCCTTTGCGCCGGACATTCGCAAGATCATCTACACAACGAATTCGATTGAGTCGTTGCACATGCATCTGCGCAAGATCATCAAGGCACGTGGCCACTTCCCGACCGATGAAGCCGCGCTCAAGCTGGTCTGGCTGGCGCTGCGCAATGTCATTGCCAAATGGACCAGTTCCCGACATGATTGGAAAAGCGCAATGACGCAGTTCGCGCTGCTCTACCCTGTGCGATTCACGGACATTGTTTCACTTTTTGGAGCGCCGTTTCCGTTGTGTGTTGAGTCGCGGCTCCGGTGGGAGACGCGAGCTCCAACACACGCTGATGATGTTCGGCGAGGGTTTTGTCGACTCGCCATTCGCGGTGCCGAATTCGCTCTTTCGTTTCGTCGTAAGCACCGTGGACATCCTCCGCGAGAGGTGTAATTTCGCTCAGCTCCGCGATACGATCGACTGGTGTCTTGCCACCGAGTGATCCGTGCGGACGCCGCCAGTTGTAGTCGAACTGCTACTCCTCAATTCGCTGGCCGATCGCATCTTCGGTCGGCCGATGATGCAACCAGAACTCATTTAGATCGGTGAGCTGTGACCGCTCGACTTTGCCGTTGAGGTGTGGCGAGCGTGGCGGAATTGGTCGGAATTTGATGCACTCGCTCATCAAACGCCGTTGCACTGACTCGGCGAAGAACTCGCCGCCTCGATCAGCCTGGATATGCTCGATCGGAAACGGCATTTCCTCGATGACGCGGTCAAGAAAAAGCAGCGTATTTCGAGCATTTCTGCATGAGTAGAGCGCCAGTATCCGGAAGCGTGAGCAGTCGTCGATCGCCGTGTATTGATAGATACCTCGCGCGATCTTCATCGTGTCCATCTGGACTCGGTCTCCTGGAACCGGACGGCTATAGCGTTTGGGCTGCGATGGCCTTCTGGCGTGGACCAGCGGCTTTACCGATGCCTTACACAAAACCTTGTGAATGGTTGCAAGGGACAGCTCTCTTTGCCCGTGCAGCCGTAACTCGCTTTGGATCCGCCGTGCTCCCTTGCGCTCGGCACGCAGCCGCAGAATTTTTGCTCGATCCGCCTCAGAGACCTTCCCATTCGGACTGTTGAGAGGGCGACGGCTTTGAGAGCGAAGTCCTTCCTCTCCGTCATCTCGGTAGCGACCTAACCACTTGCGAAGTGTCGGTCTCGATATGCCGCATCGCACGCATACAAGACCGGCGTTGCCGGTCTCATGATACATGCGTACCCAACGTAATCGCGTTGCAATCTCACGGTCCATCGCCTCATTCTAGTTGAAACGATGTGTGCGAATCACACACGCGACAGTAGCTGGCGTTCATCGGCCAATCACCCAAGTCCGCGATTTGCTTGAAATACTGGTAGGCCGCACTGTCTTCTGGATATTCCGTAAAGCATTTTGCCATCGCACAGGCTGCTGCCATCAACCGGGCTCCTTTGACCTCATCCTTTCCTGCGAGCTCTCTAATGCTCTGCTTCTCCTCTGAGCGCAACTACCGATTGAACCGAACACGACAAATGCAAGGTTCATCGTTCACTCACTAAAATTGGCGAATCTTTAGCCAAGTGAGAAACGTAAAGACTAGAGCGAGAAGTATCCCTTTTATAACAATACTTTTTATGTTAATCGCAGCTAGCACGCCCAATACTCCTAATTTTCGATAGCAACCACTAACAAATAGGCAACTTATATAAATGCCCGCTACCCAAATCAAGGCCATTCCTGCGATGCAAATAAAAAGGAAGAAAACCAGCAAGGTTAGCAAGCGCCCTGTCATTTCTCCCCCCAGGTTGCGATCGCATCTGCTGGTAAATAGCATCGATTATTTCCTGCCCTGATGCACCGCCAATCGAACCTCCGATGGGACCAAAGTTGTTCGGTCTAAACAAATTCCATCCGCTACCGGCCCATACTCCCGTGCCTGTCCAATTTGGGGTATTAATTGTCGATTTGATAGCAGAGTTGACTCCGGATTCGCCAAGCTTTCCAATTCCATAGCCCAGACTTGATAGCAGACCACTGGTCACAGCCGATTCCGTGACACTATCGCTCTTACCGTGCATCGCATTGTTGAGTGCTGTCCTAGCCGCTCCGCCAGCAGCGTTCACGCCCATATTCCACAACAGCCCGCCATATGCACCAGCCATACCCGTACTAAAACTGGTCGCCACATCCACCGGATTGACTGTGCCATTTTGCAGATATTGCGATCCAGCATTAATACCGCCACTAATAATGCCAGTTCCCACTGGTGACGCCCACATGCCGGAACCCAGCGCACCCTCGCTGCTAAAAATCGGCGCTCCTGGCAACGCAGCAACTGGGCCTCCCACTGCAATCGCGGCCGCGCCAGCCGCTGCGCCCAGCGTCTGTTTTGCAATCACCTCACGACTAGCCGCATCGCGATTCATTGACGCATTGATGGCCTCTGGTGAGGGCGCGTTAAGCCCCATGCCGTCTGGATAATATCCTACATATATACCCGGATCAGCCTTCTGTTCCGGCGTCGCGTAGAACATATACCCCGGCCCGCTGTCACCGTCTGCCGGCATCATCCCATGCGCCTGCCTCAGGAATTCATGGGCCCGTTGATTCCATTCGCCTGGCGAGCCATTCTGTATTTGCAGGTTTGCCTGTATTGTCAGTTCTTCACGCGCCTGTTCGGCGCTCAAACCGTAGCGCTTCGCATACACCGCTTCACGATCACTGATCCACTTCCTCTCCTGCGGATGCAGCTGCCGATTAAACCGCCCCTCCGTCACCGCAGCCGTCGTCACAGCCGGTGTGTCTTGACCCGCCATCCCCGCCACCGCTGCCACCAACGAACTCACCAGGTTTGTTTGCGCTTCTTTCTGCCGCTGCGTCAACCCCTGCGTCGGCCCGAGTAGCGTGCCCAGCATCGAACTGGCCGCCGCCCCCATCGCCCCCGCGCCGCAATCCTGGCGGCTAGCCGCCGCGCCCGCGCACCCCACCAGCGCATGCAGCGCCGCACGCGCCTCCTCGCTTTGCAAGCCATCCGCCACGCGTTTCACTTCACTAGCCGCCAAACCCTGCACGTAATTGACGGTCGCCGACAGCGCGAACTGCCCCGCGCCTGCCGTCACATTGCCTCCCGCTGCTGCGCCCAACGCCGACAGCGCCCGTCGATAAGTGCCGCCCGGGCCCCATTGCGCCTTCAGCTGCGCCGCCTGCTGTTGCGCTTGCGCCCTGGCCTGTGGACTCAGATTCGGGTCCTGCGCCGCTTGTTGCGCTTCATCCAGTTGCGCTTGACGATGACCCACGAACGTACCGATTTGATGCGTCAGCTGATTCGCCATCTCGAACCCCGCCTGAATCTTCTGCTTGTCAAAGATCGGCTTGAGCGCGTTATCGCCATCTTGCCCGCTCCACACCTGCTGGTTCAGCCCGGCCAGGCTTTGCGCAACGTCTTGCCCCGTCAAAGCTTGCTGTTGCGCCTCGTCCGTAATGCGAATCGTACCGGCGCTGATCCCGCTCAGCGTCGTGCTGCTGGCCTTGCCCGAGGCGGCCATCACGCTGGGCGGCGCAACGCTGAATCCGCCCGGGGTCGACGGCAGCTTGCTACCCGGGACTTGCTCGGCGCCCGTCGCCGCCTGTCCAGACTGGGTCGTGCCCACCCCTTCCAGGTCTTCGCCACGACCACTGCTGCCCAAACTGTACCCCCTGCTCATGCCCACGCTACTGGCCTTGTACCGTCACGCTGCCGCCGAACGATACCCTTAAGCGTAGTGTCGCCGCCCGACTCCAGCACCAGTCGGTTACCCGCGCTCACGTGAGTGGATGTCCAGTTCACGTCAGTGCCTTCGCCCCGGCCACGTGCGCCACTGACGCTCGCCGTCACACCGGCTGCCTTACCCTGGGAGCTTAGGTTCACCGCCACGCCTGCTCCACCGCTGAGAGTGACAGTGCCATCGGGTAGTTGCACCTCTTACTCAACCAGCCAGACGATATCGTGGGTCAACTGCGCCATCTGCTGCGCGCATCAGATTCAATCACTCACGCCAAGCTCGTTGCTATTGCTTGCCATTTTTTTCTGAAACTCCCGTCCTCTCCTCTTGCTTTAGTACCAGCAGCTCTTTGATAAATTGATATGTAATACTTCCAAATATGGTTATATAGACTGGAAAACCGACTATAACCGGCTTCCATCCACCACCTTGCGCGAACGAAAATATAAGCACAACCACCGGAATACCAATGGCACACATATATGCAACCGCCGCACGCTTAAATATGTTTATTTTTTTCCTTCTCAAATCAGTAAACATATCGCCTCTATTCTTTACTCTTTATTTTTATTCGTCTCTATCACTGCTTGAGCCGGACCAGATAAAACTTGGATTAACTGATTTATAAACGCCCCTGCAGGTCCTGGCATTGTTGCATTTATTCCTTGACTCAGTGCTGCTCCAGTCAAACCGATACCCGCAGAGAGGTCCGGGTTGCCTGATTGCGTGATTGCCGTACCCGCAAACGCCCCTGTTCCCGCCAGCAGGCTGTTATAACCACCCACCACAATTTTTCCCGCGGTACTCCCGCCCAACGTACTCAACGGTAAGAAAAACGGTGCCGTTACTCCAGCAACACTACCCACAACCAGCGACTTCCCTACATCCGGCTCACTATTCGACAACCCCATTGCTCGGCTGATCACATCGCCTGCGTAGTCATACCCCGTACCCAGCCCCGCTGCCACAGCAACCTTCGGTGCCAACACAATCGCTCCTGCGCCAGCCGCCGCACCCAGCGTCTGTTTCGCAATCATCTCTCGACCGGTTGCATCATGATTGGCCGACGCATTCATCGCTTCTGATGTGGGCTGGTTAAGTCCCAAGCCGCTCGGATAGTGCCCCGCATACATGCTCGGATCAGCTTTCTGCGCCGGCGTCGCATAAAACATATAACCTGGCCCGCTCTCACCGTCTGCCGGCAGCATCCCATGCGCCTGCTTCAGAATTTTATGGACTCACTGATTCCATTCGCCTGGCGAGCCATTCTGCACTTGTGGGTTTGCCTGTATTGTCAGCTCTTCACGCGCCTGTTCGACGGTCAAACCGTAGCGCTTCGCATACACCACTCAAGACCATTGATCCACCTCCTCTCTTCCGGATGCAACTGCCGGTTAAACGTAGATTTTCTATCTCGACTCTCCCTTCTGAGCATCATCTTTCTTTTTGTAACTCTCCCGCGCTTCGCGATATGAATTTCCGAATGGCTTAATCCCTAACATAGCTGCTCTTGATGATATACCACCCACTGCAACCAACGCAAAACCGAACAGAGCTACAAACATTACATTATACTTGAATCCAATAAGCGTGATCGCCCCTCCTATAAAACACGCCCCCCTCTAACAACCGGGGTAAAATTTCCATCTCGAATGACCCAATTTTTCATTTCTTTTCAGGCTGCTCAAATTGATTTATCCAGTCTAAACCCTTGACTACTCCTCCAATCTCATTGAATACAGGACCATACAAGGGATATCGCTCGGAAGCAAAGTAATCGCCCTCCTTGAATTTATTAATCGTATTTTGAATCCCCCACCAAGGATTCGAGACAGGATTGAAGAATGGATCAACTGCTCGACCCAGCCCTATCGAATCCCCAAAAAGAATTCCAACCTCCTTTCCTGCAAAGGCCGGCGTAGCCTTTGTTATTCCAAGAACCGCCTTTCCAATCCATGAATAATTACCACACCTTTAGAATCAACTTCGAATAACAATATACTTTGCATCGCACCATCAGACAAAGACAATTTTGTTAAGTAATTTAAAATATGATTATTGAAGTGCGGCACAGTTACATCAAATATAGAATTATAACGATTTATCCCATTATATACTACCATCTTCAAGATAACTTGAAATTGCAATCCTCCAATAGCAAGGAAAAAATTTTTTCTACCGTATGCAGCGTCACCCCATATCAAATTTTTAGGACTCTCACTTGAACCACGGACCGAATTTCTCCGGATCGTCGCTCAACATCCCTGCCTTGCGCAGCGGTTTCGGTAAATATTTTGCAAACAGGATAAACTGGATCAAAAATACCGGAAACCCAACACCAAAGACGGAAACGCCATCACTCCAGCCAAGCAACTTCCTACATACCCCGATCACCACGACCGTATTGCAGCCAGCAGTAGAAAATGAAGTCAGACCAACCATAATCCAGATTTGAAGCATGGCATATAATCTGCACCAATTCATTTTTTGTCTCCAACTGTCTGCCGCACATCGTTAACCACTGCCGCCCCTTTCGTACCCACACCAAGCAGTAACATGCCCTGCGTCGTACCATATGGCCAAGGCTGTTTAGTAAGCGGAAGTAGATTCACATTATCGATACGTGGAACCGTCACGCCAAACATGGAAACAGGGCGATTCAATCCATCGGCCACTCCCACATTGAGCGGAACCGGAGTCCTCAACGCAGCGACCGAGAATGCGAAATTAAATCCGTCATAAGCAACGTTGCCCCATCCTGGCGGCAACATCTGGTTGAAACCCCAGCGCAACGGATTATCACCAGGTGCATTCACACCGTTATAGCGGTTATACAGACCACTTCCGCCCTCTACCGCTTCGCTCAACCCAAAGCCCGCCATCCAGCCGCCGACCGTGCAGCCAAGTCCTGTCGTGCAAAGTCCGACACCTGTCTTCGCCGTCACGCCTCCAATAACGACCTTCGCCGCATCCTTCGCCACGCCCCCTGGATCGCTCTTCACCGCATCGCCAATCTTCTGGCCTGGGGTGTACTTGAACAGCCCCGCCTCTTTCCGTTGATTTACCCAATCGATTTCTGGTTGAAGTTGTGAAGCCTCAAGCTGGCTCACATAGTGCTTCTTGTACTCCTCGCTTCCCGGCTTATACTCCGCCCAGCACTTCACCGCATAGCACGCTGCCTTTGTTAGCCGCTCTTGCTCAGCCTTATTGCTGCCCGCTCTTTCCGCGATCGCCCTCTTTTCATTGTCGTTAATCTGCCGATTAAACCGCCCCTCCGTCACCGCAGCCGTCGTCACAGCCGGTGTGTCTTGACCCGCCATCCCCGCCACCGCTGCCACCAACGAACTCACCAGGTTTGTTTGCGCTTCTTTCTGCCGCTGCGTCAACCCCTGCGTCGGCCCGAGTAGCGTGCCCAGCATCGAACTGGCCGCCGCCCCCATCGCCCCCGCGCCGCAATCCTGGCGGCTAGCCGCCGCGCCCGCGCACCCCACCAGCGCATGCAGCGCCGCGCGCGCTTCCTCGCTTTGCAAGCCATCCGCCACGCGTTTCACTTCGCTGGCCGCCAAACCCTGCACGTAATTGACGGTCGCCGACAGCGCGAACTGCCCCGCGCCTGCCGTCACATTGCCCCCCGCTGCTGCGCCCAGCGCCGACAGCGCCCGTCGATAAGTGCCGCCCGGGCCCCATTGCGCCTTTAGCTGCGCCGCCTGCTGTTGCGCTTGCGCCCTGGCCTGTGGACTCAGATTCGGGTCCTGCGCCGCTTGTTGCGCTTCATCCAGTTGCGCTTGACGATGACCCACGAACGTGCCGATTTGATGCGTCAGCTGATTCGCCATCTCGAACCCCGCCTGAATCTTCTGCTTGTCAAAGATCGGCTTGAGCGCGTTATCGCCATCTTGCCCGCTCCACACTTGCTGGTTCAGCCCGGCCAGGCTTTGCGCAACGTCTTGCCCCGTCAAAGCTTGCTGTTGCGCCTCGTCCGTAATGTGAATCGTACCGGCGCTGATCCCGCTCAGCGTCGTGCTGCTGGCCTTGCCCGAGGCGGCCATCACGCTGGGCGGCGCAACGCTGAATCCGCCCGGGGTCGACGGCAGCTTGCTACCCGGGACTTGCTCGGCGCCCGTCGCCGCCTGTCCAGACTGGGTCGTGCCCACCCCTTCCAGGTCTTCGCCGCCACCCCTGCCGCCCAAACTGTAACCTCCGCTCAGCCCCACGCTACTGGCCTTGTAATCGGCGTAGTTGACGATATCCTCGGTACTTAACGTGCGCGTCGTCAAGCTATTCGCTCCGTCACGCACCGCCTGCTGCGTGCTGGCGATCGCCGCACCCTTCAAGCTCGTGTGACCCTTGACGTTAATCTGGAAACCACCGTCGCCCGCTTGGATGCCACTGCGCTCGGTCACGCTCGCCCAGTCGCTTGCAATCTTTTGCTGGCTGAAGCTAACGCTACCCGACACACCCAAACCCGCCGTCACGCTGCCGCCGAGCGACATATCCCGGCTGCGCTCGCTACTGCGCTCTTGCAGGCTTTCGATGCTCAGATCCCCGCCTACCTCGCCGATCACTTGCCGGCCATTGAGCACCGCTCCCTTAAGCGTAGTGTCGCCGCCCGACTCCAGCACCAGTCGGTTACCCGCGCTCACGTGAGTGGATGTCCAGTTCACGTCAGTGCCTTCGCCCCGGCCGCGTGCACCACTGACGCTCGCCGTCACACCGGCTGCCTTACCTTGGGAGCTTAGGTTCACCGCCACGCCCGCGCCACCGCTGATGCTGCTGTGGGTCAGGTGCGACTCGCGGGCGTTTTGCGCGGCCAACAAATTGATTTTGCCATCGGCCTTCAGTTGGATATCACCGCCACCTTGGATGTCGCTGCCTTGTACGGTCAACGTGGAATCTTGGCCCGAACCGATGGCTTGAACCCTCACGTCGCCGCCAGCGGCAATGCTCGATCCCGATGCGGTGGCGCTGTTGTAGGTGGCCTGACTCCCCGTCTGCGCGCTGCCCACGGTGACTGAAATGTTGACCCCGCCACCCGATTTCGGATCCTGGGCGATGGCGTCGACGGTGTTCTTGGCGGCCAAGCCAGTCGTCACGCCCAGCAACGCTTGCATACGGGGATCGGATGTCTGTCCTGCCGACCGCTCCACCTGCTGCGCGGTCTGGACCGCTGCTATCACTGGCGCCGTCACCGCCACTGTCAAACCCGATTGCTTGAACTGAGTTTGCTGCGTACCCTGACTCTGCTCACGGGCTTCCGTAATAATGACTTTGCCCGCTTGAATATCCACATCGCCCCTCGGCGTGAGGATATGACTGCCTTCTTGCCGATAAAGCTGTTTGGCAGCCAAGGTCACGTTACCATTGGTCGAGCCCACGGTGGAAGCCGTTGCACGAGTGCCGGCCTCTTGCTGGTCAGCGCTGTGCGCCTGACTGCCAATTGTCACCGACATCGCGCCATTATGTAGTAAACCACTCTTCTTGGTCTCCTTGAAGTGGCTTTCGCTGTGGGTCTGCGTCGCAGCCTGGATAGTCAGGTCGTTTTGCGCCTCAATGAATGTGCCCTTATCTGACACGACGTTGCTGCCGGTCAAGGTCACGTTGCGACCTTGCACCGCCACCGTGTGGCCGCTGAAGATGCTGGCCTGCGCGGTAGTGTCCGCCAGGCTGTCGCGAGTGGTGGTTTGACTGGAGCCGAACAGATTACGACTTTTATACTGCCGGCCTTCGCTCCAGTAGCGGCTCGTTTGCCCGCTCACGATGTTGATATCCCCATCGGCCAGCGCCACCAACGCGTCTTGATCGCTGTTGACGCGGGCTGCACGGGCATTCAGATCGCCACCCGCCTGCATGCGTACGTTACCCCGCGCATGCACGGTGGCCCCGATCTCTTGCTCAGCGCCTTGCTTCAGGTAGTTGTTGGCGTCGATGACGTTGCTTTCTTGCTCCGCGACTTTGACCGTGCCGAGATTCAGATCACGGCCGGCAACTAGGGCAGTCTGACCGTTCTGCCCGTTGTTGGCGATCTGCGCGGCAATTAGATTGACGTCGCGCCCAGCGCCGGCCACCAGGGGGCCGCCAAGGGGGTAGTTAACGCTCAGACCGGCTATACGGTCCAAATGAGTACGGCTAAAGTCGCTCTGGCCAGCTTGCTTGGCATCGCTGCGGGTTGTGGTGATCACATTCAGGTCGCGGCCAGCCTGAACGAATAAGGCTTGGTCAGCATCAATGCTGCCGCCGATTACGTCAATGTCGCCAAGCGCTTGGGCAGATACTGTCTTGCCGGTGATCCGGCCACCCACGTTACGCAAATTTTCGGCATTCAGTTGCACGGCAGTGTGTCCAGCAAGGGTGCCTGTGTTGACGAGATCCTCCTTGAGTCGCATGTCGATCGCTTCCGCGGCGAGCAGTGTACCGTTACCGTCAAGGTCGCCCGGCTTGACGCGTGCGTAGACTTGCGGCACTAGCGCGCGAGTGACAGTGCCATCGGGTAGGTACACGTCCTGCTCAACCAGCCAGACAATATCGCGGGTCAACTGTGCCATCTGCTGCGCGCTCAGCGCTACGCCAGGACGCAGGCTCCATGCTTTCGCATAAGCGCTGCCGGCCTCGAGCAACGCTTGGTATTGCGCCTCATCGCTGGCGTAGCCTTTCAAAAAGCGCCGACCTGTCAATTGCGCAACTTGCTCACGCACCAGCATTTGTTCGTAAAATCCGTCCCCCAGGCGCTTGTGTGTGGCGGTTGGATTCTGCTTTGCTTGCGACAGCAGGGTAGCGGCGCTTTGCCAGGTGCGATAGTCGCTAAAGCGCGGGTCGGTCTCAATCAGATAGCTGCCATTGTTGGGCTGAACACGAAATAAGCTGTTGGCCGGTACTTGAGCGCTCGGCTGGACAGTGCGGATAACCATAGGGGCATCGCCGCGCATATCAAGCACGCCTTGCTCATTTTGGCCGCTCGTGGGTTCCTGGCCGTTTGCGCTTTGTTCCTGGCCGCTTATCGCCGGATCCGGACCGCTTAGCGTCGGATCCTGGCTGTTTATCGCCGGATCCGGACCACTTATCGCGACATCGACCTGGCCCAGCTCGAGAGCGCCCGCACTAGGCGCGGCCGACACTTCGATAATCGCACTTGCTCTCGGAGCGTCATCTGCCTGGCTAAGCTGTTGCTGTGCGATCGCATAGCCACGCGCGCCGCTGGCGGTATGCTGCTCGACCTTGGAGACGGGCAGCGTAATCGTGTGCACAGTGTCGGCTGGCGTGTAAGCCATCCGTGCCCCCCAGTGGCGCTGATGTCGGCGCCTGGTGCCACCACGCCACTCATTCCAAGTGTACTGGCTAGTGCCTGCTTCTCGGGTGATATGCTGGCCAAACACAGCCTCATTTTTCAGATTACCTAAATCGCCCTGTAACGTGCCACCGACGAAGATATGGCTTTTGTCGTTGGTGAAGTTTTCACCCTGCAGCACAAGATTACCGCCCGAGCGAATGAGCGCCGGCGCGCTTTGCGTGACCCGGGTCTCGTATTCGGTGCGCGTTATATCGTACTGGGTCCAATTGCTGATTTCGGCGCCGGTGCCATTGTGAAAATAACAGCCGGATTTGTGCCCTCCCGCCCAATGATAGTCGTTGATATCGTGTTTATTGGGATCACCGGCTGGCTGGAGCGCCATACTCTGGGTGGGCCCGCTAACCTGCACCAGTTCGGTGGCAAAGTGCGCGTTGCGATTGAGCAGGTGCTGGGTGTTGAAACTCAGGCCGCCCAGCGATTCGATCGTAGCGCTGTCGTTAAGTACGTGACCGGCACGACCCATGGCCTGGCGCTGCTCACTCAGCGTGCCGCCGATGTTTAGCGCTGTACTATTATGGCCAGCGCTAAAGATCAGCGCCTGCTCGCGGTTGTTGACGACTTTCGCACCAATATCTAGCCGTGCCCGCGCAGCAATGACCGCGGCTCGACCATCCTCTTGTCGATTGTCAACGGTGTTGGCCTGCAGCGCAAGGTGATCGCCATAAAGGCGGCCTGTGCCGATATTGTCCACCGCGTCGGCCTCGATGCGCGACTGCGCTCCGTCAATCAAGCCACGGTTAGACAGCTTGCCATCGGTGGCCACCCACACGCGGGTTCCATTGATCCGGCCACCAACGGTGTTGTCGATTTGCGCGCCCCGTACTTCAAGCTCGCCTGCTTGGAATACGCCACGGATGGTCAATTGCCCCTCCGTACGCACGACGGCATGGCCGTTGGCAATCACTTCGTGATCGTTGTCAAAGTCCTGCTGCAACTCCAGATTCAAATCACCGTTGGACAGCAAACGGCCCGCTCCGCTTAGCCTGCTCGCACCGATATCCAGCCGTGCCCGCGCGGCGATGACCGCAGCCTGGCCGTCCTCCTGTCGATTGTCAACGGTGTTGGCCTGCAACGTAAGCTGATCGCCGTAGAGACGGCCCGTGCCGACATTGTCCACCGCGTCGGCCTCGATGCGCGACTGCGCGCCGTCAATCAAGCCACGGTTAGACAGCTTGCCATCGGTGGCCGCCCACACGCGGTTCCCATTGATCCGGCCATCGACGGTGTTGTCGATCTGCGCGCCCCGTACTTCAAGCTCGTCTGCTTGGAAAGTACCGCGGTTAACCAGCCGGCCCGCCGTGCGAATGACGGCATGACCGTTGGCAGTCACTTCGTTCTCGTTGTCAAAGTCCTGCTGCAAATCTAAGTTCAAATTGCCCTTAGAGAGTAGATGGCCTGCTCCACTCAGACGATCAGCCTCGACACGAAAGTCGGTGCCAGACAATAGCGTGCCAGCCGAGTTATACACGCGGTCGGCAAAAACTTGAATGCTACCGGCCGAGGAGACGTTGCCTTGCGTGTTGTCCAGTACGCTATCAGTGTCCGCGCCGGTGATCTCCACGCTGCGATTGGCGGTGATGGTCCCGGCATAGTTGTCGATATGCTTGGCTGTCAACGCAACGGCGTCACCTCGCAAACCTAACGGCGTAGCCGGGTCCGTGCTACGGGTGTCACGGTTATCAATCCGTTTAGCGTTCAGCGATAACTCGCCACTCGCGGCTATCAGGCCGCCCTCGTTATCGGTGACATCAGCCACGCCCATCTGCAGCGCCTGTCCAGCCTGTATCACGCCACCCCTATTGCGCAGACTGTCAGCCTTGAGCCCGACTTCGGCGCTGCCGCCAAACTGGCCTTGAGTATTATTCAACGCACCAACGTGCGCGGTGAGTTGGCCTTGGCTATGCACCACGCCGGCGCGATTGTGCAGTTCGCCACTATTTAAGTCCAACTCGCCGCCGCTAAAGATGCCGCCCGTTTTGCCGGAATCGATGTTACACACCGTTTGACCGTGTGTTTGCACGCGCATCGCGCCGCACGATTGCACTAACCCGCCGGTGTTATCCCAGTGCGCCACTGCTCACGTCGAGGCGACCGGCGGTGGCTCATCAGTGTGCCGCCAGTGTTATTCAGTGCCGCCTGCCGAGTATCGAGTTTGACCTGGCTGCCCCGGATCGCGCCGTCGGTATTGTCCAAGTCTGTGCTGTCCAACGACAGCTCGCCGGCAGCCTGAAGCGTGCCGCCCGCGTTATGGATATGGCCTTGGCTGTCCACCTTCAGGTGGCTTTCGGTTGCACTCACCAAACCGTCTTCGCGATTATCCAGCGTGGTGGACGTGACGCGCAGTCCGTGGACACCGATCAACTTACCCCGGCGATTGTCCACTGTAGATGCGGTTACACTCAAAGCACCGTCGGCGGCGAGCGTACCTTGCGCACGGTTGTCGAGCGTGCCGCCCACGCTCACGTCCAAGTTGGATCGACCTTTGGTTCTGATCATGCCACCCTGGTTACGTAAATCGCGCGCCTTCACCGTCGCGTTGCCGGCAGCAACAAGCTGGCCATTGGTATTGTTGAGTTGATCCGCGATGTCAACCTGCGTGTCGTGTGTGCCAGCCGCGCTAATCCTACCCCGTTCGTTGATCAGTTGTTGCGTCTGCAACGTCATCGCGCCATTACCGTGAATGGCGCCGTGGGCGTTGTCCAACACGTCGCGTACCTTCAACTCGAGCATGCCGGCGCCGCTGCCATGCAGCATGCCTTCGGCGGTAATCAGCGTGTCTGTGTCAACATGAATCTGCTTGGCTTGGGTCAAGCCGCCGCGCAGGTCGGCCCTATTACTGATCAGAGTCAAAACGCCATCGCTCACCAGCGTGCCACCGACGCCTTCGAGCTGCGGCACCTCGATCTGCAAATGGCCACCGCAAGCTTGCTGCACGCGACCTTGCGCGTTCTTGAGCGTGTTGGCGCGGATATGCAGCGCCCCGTCGCTGACAATCTGCCCGCCTCGGCTATTATCAAGCGCATTTTTCGCCTCCAGACGGTTATCACCACCGGCTACCACCAGCTGACCCGCGCGGTTATCGAACGATTGGGCGTTCAGCGTTAGCGGCCCGGCTAGTTGCATCTGCCCCGTCTCGTTTTGTAGCGCACCAAGTTGGAGTTGATGGCTGCCTGTCACATACAGTGCGCCCAGACGGTTGACCAGATCGCCGCCCTTTACGTTTAAATCGCGCACGCCTAAATGGCCGCCCTCATTGTCCAGACCTGCGTGGGCCGTCAAATCGATGGCACCCTTGGCCATGACGCGGCCGCCGTCGTTATCCAGTATGTGGGTAACGTTGAGTGCACCCGCCACGAGCGGCACGGCGCCACTGTCACCCAAGACGTTCATGCCCGATAGGCCGTCATGCCCAGGCGTCGTGGCGGCATCGGCGTCCGCCCCAGCCTGTCCGATGCGGCCGTCCTCCCGGTTATGCACCTGCGCGGCGCGCACAACCAGGTCCTGCGCACCAGTTTGCTCCATGGCGCCGCCCCGGTTTGTCACGGAATCTGCGTTCACTTCCAAGCGCATGGCATTCAACGTGCCTCCCCGGTTGTCCAGATCTTTTGGGGTGTCGAGCACGAGTTCGCGTCCAGCGCTGATCGTACCGCTGTTCGCCACGCCACCGCCAACGTTCAAGCGCGTATCGGTACTGGCCTGCAGAGCGCCGCTGTTTTCCAAACGGCCGTCGGCGGTCACCACCAATTCGCCGGCTGATGCGCCGATTTGGCCAGCGTTGCGCATACCCACGCCGTGCTCAGTACCGAGCAGAACGATTTTCTGCGCGTACATGCCGCCGAGTTGGCCCACGTCCAGGGCGAAAGCCGGCACATTGCTGTCGGTGGCAATGGGATCCACCACGCTCTGGCTGGCACTGACTTGATTGGCGCCGGTGGTAACGCGCAACTGCTGGGCCCAGAGGCCAGCATTGAGCCGGACGGAGCGCGCGATAATGTCAGTGTAATCGGCGCGGCTCGCATCGAGCCCGCCACCAGTGATGGTAACGGCGCCTTGCTGCACGCGGTAGCCGTCGAGGTTGCCGCCATTCATGATCGGGGCGCCGGTGGTCAGCGTGACACGATTGGCATTGATGAAGCCACAGCCGTCACAACTAATCCCGGCCGGATTGGCAACCACGACGTGGGCACGCTCGCCGGCCACTTCCATGTAGCCGCGCAACTGACTTGGATGGCTGGCGTTGATCTCGTTGAGAATCACACGTGCGGTGCCATTGACTAGCCACGGATTGCCTTGCACCCACCCACCGAGCTGCGTCTGCGTGTGGGCGCTAGCGTTGTTGAGAATCACGCCTCGATGGCCGACGTCAAATTGCTTATAGGTATTGCGCGACACACCGCCCGCGTTGGGGGCTTGGATGTTAATCAGCGGCACGCCGTTGGCGGCGTTCAGTACGGTTGACTGCTGGTCGCGCGGCGCGCCAAGATCAGGCACGATCTGCGCTTGCGCGAGATCAATGACCAACCCGAGCGACAATAGAATCGAAAAATCCAGCACTCGCATCGTCGCCAGTAGGCTGCAAGCCGATCGTGCGGCCCGAACGCCGCGTGGCTTGCCTTGACTGGCGACATGCTCCGCCACGGCCATCTGTAAACCGCGGGCCCGATTGAAGACGACCTGATATGAATGTGAATTCATAACGGGCATCCGATAAAGATAGCAGCACCCAAAATCGGGGCCTAATACGACCAGCTGACGTTAAAGCCGGCATTGAAGCGACGGGTCTGAAAACCCGCCGGCTTGCTAAGCGGCGTACCGGCAAAAACATCCCAAAACAAGCCCTTGGCCCCGCCGCGCAGGCCAATCACGGCACCCGCTAAGTGCTGCCCAATCAAAAAGCTTGTGGACGGCCCGCCCACTTCTGCATAATCCGCACCCAGATAAAGCGTCTGACCGGTGTGGCCCAGCGACCAGCCTAGGTCATTGCGCACCAGCCAGCCTCGGTCGCCGATCAAGGCGCTTTCGCCATCAAAACCGCGCACGGTATAGCGCCCACCGATGGAAAAGCGTTCCGGCAACGCCAGCGGTGTGCGGCTCCATTGTCCGCGCCATGCCGTGGTGTAGCGCAGTTGCTGTGCAGCGATGGTAAATGGAATGGTCAGTTGGGCATCCGCGGTAATCAGCGATGGACGCGACGTCCCCTCACCCAAAAATTCCTCCGGCGCCGGCTGAGCCCCCAACATGCCCGTACCCTTGCGGTACGCCACGCCGCTCTCCAGCGTGGCGGAGCCGATGAATTCGCGGTGACTTAACCCGATTTCCCAGCCTGCCGTGTGGCGGCGCTGTACCCCGATCTCGGTGCCATTAACGAAGCTGCGCGCATGGCGTAACCACCCGCGCACATGGGCGTAGGTCTTGCGCACGGCATCGCGATAAAGCAGGCGCGAGAGGCGCACCTCAGTGAAATCGCCATCGCCACCGTAGCGGTAAGTTTGGTAAGCACCCGCGACCGACTGGTGATAATCATAGCCACTGGTCGTGAAGCCCAAGAGCCAGTAACGATACGGCACCTCATAGTGAACGGTATAGCCACGCGTGCCTTTGGGGCCGCTGTGCCCGCCGCCAAGGTCGTGGTTAAAGCTGGCGTAAAATAAATCATTAAGCGTCCACCAGTTGTCGTATGAAACAGTCACACTACCCTGGTATCGACCGGTGTACCGGCTGCCTGCATCGTCGATAGCGACGTTCAGGCGGACCGGATGCGCCTGTGTCCACGCAATCACCAGGTCGCTCTCGCCAGGCTGGGCGTCGGGCCCTTCGGCCGGCGTGATTTGGATGTCAGCGTCGGCCGTCGGCACACGCTTAAAGTTTTCTAGCCCCTGCTCGATGTCACGCAGGTTGAGCAAATCGCCTGAGGTAACTGGCACGGCGTTCCACCACGTCGCGCGCGGGCTGCTGTCGTCGGCGAAACGAATCGCTCGGATCCGCCCCGGAATAAGCGTAAGTGCAAGCGTGCCGGTCTTCAAATCCTGCGGGGGTGCTAGCACGCGCGTGGTCACGTAACCACGCGCGACGATCGCGTTTTGCATCCGCTTCATCGTCAGGTTGATGCCTGCCGTGCCCAGACAGCGTCCAATGGCCGGATCGTTCGGCGGATTGGCCGCTGCCAACGCCCACTGAAAATGCATGGCCATGTCACCGTCGAGTTTAATGCGCTCGATGCGGAAACAGGGTGACTCTTCCACAGGAAGACGCGCTTGCTCAGGCACGAACGGGCGTGCCAACCGCACGTCCGGCGTGGCCTCGCGCTGCTGCCGAAGTACGCGCTCGCGCTCCTGTTCTCGCAGCGGCTGCTGCTCGGTACCCTCAAGCGGTAGCGCTTGCGCCAACATCATGGGCGCCAGACCCACGCAAAACCCTACCCCTTTTCTGCTCCACTGGCGATGACAAACCGCCTGCTTCGCCTTTTTCCTTGTCGTAATAATCATTTTATGCCTAGCGCTGCGGCCTAAATAAAACACGCTGGGACCCATCCTAGCAGAACTCGCACACCACACACTCGAGCAGCCGCCGCACCCCTCCGTTATGACGGCGGACCGCGAGCGTGAAGGCATGAAGAAACGATCGGCCCGGCGCCACCATGTTGATCGGGTACATCCCGTTTCCAGCCGGGACACTTTAAGGATCCGGTGAAGGCACCCCAGACGCGAATTCCCATCGATCAGACCGCGGCGAGCGACCCATGACGTGCCATTCCTCACCGGTGAGGGGGTGACCCAGCCACGCTGCAAGCAGCAGGTCATCATTGGCAGCAAGCAGTGCACCGCACCGGGTTTGGTGCAGGCTCCAACGCTTAAGAGTGGTTCATCGGGCTTTGCCCGATCCCGAAGGATGAAGCAAACCTGTAACGCCGCCGGGTCCGCAGAGGCCAGTATGCGTAGGCAGCGGTGGTCGAAGTCGGCGCATTATCGGGTGCGATAAACCCGTTTGACAGTTGGACCCGCAGCCTCAGGCGGCGCTACGCATTGCGTTGCGCCAAATCAAACCTATTATTGCTGCATCGCCAGCTTCAGTCCAAGCAGGACGAAGATGATGCCAATAATCTTTTTCTCCCAGCGGCGCAGCCAGTGCAAACGTGACATGATGCGGCCAAGCGAGCGTATCGAAAAAATTACAGCCGTCAAGTACAACGTACCTATGGCGACAAAGATCAGCCCGAGCACGATGAACTGCCAAAACGTCGCACCGCGCTCCGGATGCGCAAACTGTGGCAGGAATGCAAGAAAAAACAATGCGACTTCTGGATTTAGCACCTCGACCAGCATCGCTTGAACAAAGGCTTTCTTAGGTGGAACCGCAGCCGGCCTCGGCGTGCGCGCATACCCAAGCGTCGATTTCTCGAGCAAGGCCTGCACCCCAAGATACAGTAGATACGCGACGCCGGCCAACTTAACGATATTGAATGCCAGCGCCGAGGTCATCAGCAACGCGGATAGGCCCACTGCTGCACAAAGCGTGTGGATAAGATCTCCGGCCGCCACACCGAGCCCAGTGAATACGCCGATTTTGCGACCGCCTTGTACTGTGCGCGTGAGCACCAGCAGCACGGCTGGCCCGGGAATCAACAACAGCCCGAGCACGACCACGACAAAGGTGCCCAAAGTCGAAAATTCCAGCATTAAAAGCTCCTATCGCCGTTCATTAATCACTTCAAGCCACGTCCATGCGTACTGCTATCAAGTCTGGCACATGGGCGATAATAGCCCATAGTCACTCTGGGGAGCCTTAACGTGATTGTTGCGCGTGTCTAGTATGCGATTTTCGCGCGGGCAACTCCTAGGCAGCCACAGCGTGTTTTGCAAGTCAGTGAATAATGCCTTGAAGCTCTCGCTTCCTTTGGCGACATGGACGTATTTCTAGCGCGAGAAGGCTAGCACGAAATGATACAGCCGGTGATCGAATGGCGCGCTGGCGATCGCCACGCGTAGCCAGCCATGTCGGTTAGGATTGCCGCGATCGGCGTTCCGTTGGCGTCGGTGGAGATTTGATGCTTGAAACCGGGTCGCGCTCGACCGGTAGGGTTCGGACCAGGTTCCGCCCGCCCCAATCGCGCAGCCTGCGCCAGCGACTCACCCCCGAGCCGCAACCCAATTGCGCTAGCAGGTCACGCCAGCGAATGTCGGTCTTGGGCACGAACACGGACGCCCCGTCAACGCCGTTCTCTTTTGTAGTTACAATGCCCGGAATACACTTTAGTTTTTCGCTGACCCCTACTCGGAGCTCATTAATTGATTGGTGCACATCAATATAATCTTTTGAATGAAATTAGAAATCTTTAATCACATTATTTTCCGATAGCACACAACAACAAAAAACTAGTATTAAAATTATGGCATAGTATAATTATAAACACCGCCACCCCACTATAAAATATATTAATCTATAATTATATTTATAGGCACCCAGTTTTTCAACCATAAAAATTAATGACTTGATTGGCTTGCGCAAACACATTCGGCGTCGTTTTAACATTTTCCTCTAGCTGGACTTTTTGCACCTTTCATGCAGAAACTAGCGGCAAATACCTACAAAGGGGCTCATAGAAAAATTCCGATTTTATGCATATTTAAAATTGAGCACTACACAACCCGTTTAAGCATAATATTTTTCCACCTATACCACCATTGCTTGCACCAAAGTATGGCAATTCCGTTAGGCTCCGCTCCAAGTCCAATAAGCCAAAACGCGTGATAACTTGCGCAAGCCGGCCACTGGCCGGCGGTGCGGTCGGCACAGTACTGCTCTCCTTCTCAAACCAGGCAAACACATCAGTTAGCTGGGCAAGGCGTGCGATAATAGTCTCGAGCGGCAGCACCAATGCATAAAGCCCAACTGATCGTCCGCGTGTTGCTCAAGCCCATACAGATAAGACTGCAGCAGAGCGTCCAGCCATTCAACGTGCGGCAGTAAGGCCATCATCGGCGAACTTTGTCAATCTGATAGTTCAGGTCATGCGTCGGTGCCAGCAGCCGCATTGGGGTGCGTTAAAACACGTATTGAAAGGTTTAGTCCATCATGTTTACAACATGCGTTGGATAACAAGCGTCGCTATCCATTGAGCAGCATCACAATCGTGTTGCTTGTGTTGCTATAGCCCTAATCAACCCTAAAACGGCTTTCGAATGTAGTTCCCTATGGTCTGCATCCACCACATGAAGCTGGGTATTGGCCAACGAGTTCTTTATCTTAGCGTTGTTTACACCCATTTTTTGGCGGTAATTTTTTTTAAACGGCGTAACAAAATCCAAGCCTCCTTTAGGGGCAATATTATCTTTTCCACCCGAAATATGGATATAATGCTTTACCGTCTCTCCGAGCTTTTCTTCCGAAGGCAAATGATCACTCCGTATAGGCGTGCCCAAAGTGACCAGTTGTTCAATATTACCTTGTGTTAGTTTAATCGCTTCAAAAGCGACATTACCACCATGGCTATGAGCGATCACATTCGTGATGATGCCAGCCCGTGTGTTTTCATCGATTTTTTTCGCAAGGGTTTGCCCCGCCTCAATACGAGCGAGTCGATGATTTTTGCCACTCCATTGCAAAGCGGTCACCTTCCCACCAAAGTTTCCTCGAACAATATCGGCATACTTTCCGTTCGGGCGGGTCCAGCCCACTTCAGCCGCTGTGGCGTTAAATGTGCCGTGAATCAAAATAGTTTCAATACCATTGTCGGGTCGCTCGGACGGTTCTATAAAATTAGGTGGACGATTGAGATAGTGCATTTTATGAAAAAAATTCAATAAGCCATAGGACATCTGCTTTCGAGTGGCTTCTGATATGGGTTCTTTTTTTTCTTTGGGTACACTTTTATCATGACCGATTTCGAGGTTGGTGATATAAATTTCTTTCGATCCATTGTAAAGGCGTTCCGAAATTGCTTTCACCCATTTAAATGGCCTATCTGGGTCTATATCAGGCCAGCTAACCGGTCTCACTGACGAATCCAGCTCATCTTGGCTGGAGGCAACCTGCGCTCGCCGAGCCTTTCTCTGTTGGTCGGACTGAAGTTCATAGGACTTTCGCATAGCTCACCTCATTGAAAAATATAACTTCATAATTTTCCAGTAGTCAGATGGCAATCATTTCAGCCGGACCATAGCAGGTTTTCCGGCGCAAAAAATAATTACCTGCTTATTAAACAGCATACTTGCTCGCTGTCACTTCAGTCAGCCCGTTGATGTTCACCGGCACCTGCACGCCGATCTTGCTCCACTCGTCTGCATTCTCGTTAATCACCCGGTTCACGACCCCGTACGTCTTCTTATCAAGCAGCCCACTCACATGAACCACCGGCGGATCATTGCGATTTGTGTACTCGCAGGTCACCGCCAGACGCGCCAGTTGCACACGCGCTGATTGCACTTGATTCACGTCTTCCAGTAATGTCAGTACCTTGTCCACTAGCGCGCGCTTGAACGGCAACGACTTGTCGTAGTCCTCCCACGATTTGGGCATCGCCTGGTCAAGCATCGGTTTCAATATTGGTGGCGTCTTCTCCGTCTGATCCCGCCCCAGCTCGATCGGAATGGTCACTTGGAAATTTAGACACAAGCGTGGCCGATCGCCCAACGATTGCCAGAAATTACCCAGGCTGGACAAATGTTCCGATGGCGCAATGACCCGCGAGAATAACGGCAAGTTCAGCTCCCTGAGACTCGTATCCAACTCAGCGTTAAGCAACGCGTTGAGCACCGCGTTCATCACCATCATCGGTTGGCTGTCCGGCCCCATCCCTTGTTTCTTCGGCTGTTCCCAGTACGTAACGAGGTAACAACAGCGCGCGTTCACTTGCCGGGGGTCAAATGTTCCCGTCTGCGCCCGATACGGGCGGGGTTGCGCATGCCGCAGCTCCAGATCCTCCTGAATATCGTAGAGGAACACACAGACTGTGGGATTATCCGGCAGGCAGGTTTTGTCCGGGATATCAAAACGAATATTGATTAAACCTGCGCTGATCTCATCCAGGTGTTTTTTCAGTGCAGCTTGAATCGTTCTATTCAGCGCAATGATTGCCTGGCCACGCTCTAAATCCTTGCATACTTGCTGCTTAAGCTCGTCATCCATCATCACGTCCGTTATTCAAAAGTGCGATTTCCCAGCGCGCCGCATCCCCTCAACCGAGAGTCCCTATGACGCTTAGATAGGCGGCATGATGCGCCCGGTCTTACTCAATTCACGGCGCACCGCGCGCGCGATATCGGCCCAATTGACCGCTCGACTCTGCTCGGCTGCGAGCCAGCTCGCGAGCAACGCGACGTTACGAATGCCCGCGCCGGTCAATTCCGTGACTGACGCAAGCTGCGCAAAATCCACTTCCTCGTCCACTGCCACCTGCGCCGGCCAAATCGCACGCCACATTTTTTCTCGCAAATGGGCATCTGGTGCTTCAAAGCGCGTCATGAACGTTAGCCGGCGCGTGAACGCATCGTCCAAATGGCTCCGGTTGTTTGTTGTCAGCACCACGAGCCCCGGGTACTGCTCTAGTCGTTGCAACAGGTACGACACCTCGATATTCGCGTGCCGATCCTGCGCGTCCTTGACCTCACTGCGCTTGCCAAACAGCGCATCGGCCTCATCGAACAGCAACACACCAGTGTCGGCCCCGGCCAAATCAAAAATCCGCGACAGGTTCTTTTCCGTCTCACCGATGTACTTGTTGACCACCGTCGACAGATCGACACGAATCAGCTCCACGCCTAATTCGCCGGCGAGCACTTCAGCGGCCATCGACTTGCCAGTGCCCGACTCGCCATAAAAAAGCGCACTGATGCCCGTCGCGTGGCCAATTTTGTGTGCAAACCCGCGCGCGAGCACCGCGTCGCGCTGCCGGATCGCCGCAATAATCTCGTGCAGCTGCTCGGTCACGCTAGCGCTGACAATCAAGTCATCGAACGTGCGCCGCGGTAGCACGCGCTGCGCGAGCGAGCCAAAGTGTTGCTGGCCCCGCACGCGCAGTGCCTGATGCAGATCGGCTGGCGTGAGTGGCGCCTGCGCGTCGCGCAGTACTCGATAGCCGTGCGCCTCCTGCAACGTGGACTCGAGTGCATCCGGATTGATCCGCGTGTGTTGCAGCAACACCGTCAGGTCCCACGCGTCACCGGCCCGCCCCAGACTAGCCTGCAGCACCTGCGCGTCGTCTTCGCGTGTGCGCGGCGGCAGCGTCACGCGCACACGCGGCAAAGTGGCAAACACGTCGCTCGCGTCCTGCTCGGAGCATAGCCCCACTACCAGCTGCCCCGCCAAGCGTGGCGCCAGCGCATTGAGCAATCGACCATGCCGCGCCACACCGTCAGCGAGTTGTTGCAGCACCAGCACGCTGCCGTGCAAGCGCGCTTCGCGCAGCGCCGCGAGCAGCAGCGGCCATGCCTCGTCCATCTCGTCTGGTAATGCCGCCAGATTGACGATTAGCGTCGGGCGACTCGCGTCGCGAGCCAGCTGCGCGATCAGCGCCAGGCAACCGTCGGCTGGGTGCAACAGTAATAACGGGGCACGGCCCGGTTCAGCCCCGAAACAGCACGCGGCAATCTGCTGCGCGCAGGCGGCCCACGGGCCGTCACGCAGTACGTCACCGGCGCAAGAAGCGGAGCACCACTGCGCCACCTGCGTGAGCGCCGTAGGCAGCGATGTCGCGTCTGCGCCGCTTAAGTAGCGATAGACGGTCTCGTCCACGCGCAAGTACGATGCGTCATCGCGCGTGCTCGCGCGGCCGTTGCGCTCCGCCAAGTAGACAAGGCCGTGGTACACCAAAGCGCCAGCGTCTGTGCCAAGCAAGTGGCGGTGCGCGATGCGCTGCACAGGCGTCGCGCTAAAGAGCGTTAACGCGAATTCCACACCGGGCCAACTCGCGCCTTCATCCCCCTGCAAATAAGCGATCAGCGCACGATAACGCGGCTCGAAAAGTGGCAGCACGCATAGCATCAGTACCTGGGTCTCAAACGGTGTCAGCTCAAAACGATTGACCAACTCGGCCAGTCGCCCGTGTGCGGCCGGCGCATGCAGCGTTGTCCACGGCGCGGCGCTGTCGCTGCTCCAATGCGGCATGCCGCGCGGGTGTGCGCAACTGGCTTCGAGCGCCTCCACGGGCTGGAGCAACCCGGCGAGGTTGAGCCGGTCGTCCTCGTGTTGCTGCTGCCAGATGAGCAGGCGCTGCACTACCTGATCAACGTATTCCAGCCACGGCCCTAGCGTCTCGAACGCTGCGCTCACGCGCGCCGTCTCGCCTTGCGCCCCGGCCGGTTCGACTGCGAGGCGCGGCTCCGCGTCTGGCGCGGGCACATCGAGTGAGGGGAAGAGCTTCATGCGATCCAGTCCACGCTCAGCGGGCTTGATAGCCACGGCAGCGCCACCTGCGTCAGCGGCCATGGCACTTCGTTCAGTAAAATATCGATTGCCTCGCGCGACACGCTCAGCATCAATGCGCCGTCGATCTCGTGTAATGTGCCGGGGCGTTGCAGAAACAGGGCGCGCAGCTCGCCGATCGAGCAGCGGCTCAGGCGCGGCAAACTGTCCAGCGCACCCGCCAGCCATCCGTCCAGCATCTCGCGCAACTGTGCTGTCAGCGGCTCGGGCTCCAGCGGTCCAGCGTCCGACACGCCGCATAGCATGCGCGTGAGCGGCGTTCGCCATTCGGCACACACTGGCTCGCTCCATGCGAGCCAGTCCAGGCACGCGAGCGCCTGCTGCCGCGCCGCGTTATCCTTGAACTGGCCCGTATCATCGGTCAACGTCAGCGTCCGGAACAGCCTTGGTAACGTCGGCCATAGCAGCACTAAACCGGCATTGGCAACCGGCAACGGCAGCGCTTGAACCAGCGAACGGCTCATGTCCCTCGGCGCCTGTGTTCGGACACGCGGCTTAGGCGCGGCTGCTTCGCCATAGCGCGCCGCGTCAGAAGCGGCCTGCGCGGTTGGCAGCGCTGATGTATTCTGACCCGCCACCGTCGAGTGCCTGTGCCCTGCACCGGTCACCTCAAACAAGCGAGCGCGCCAGCTGCCCGTTGCGTCATCCGTGGCCACGGGCTCACCGAGTCCGTGCGCCAGCGCCTGCAGCGCGGCCTGCACCGGCTCAGTCGGTGTCTCGCTCAGCAGTGCGTGCGCATGCTGCACTAGCGCCTCGCCCAACCGGGTCGGAATCATGGCTGGCATGGGCTGCGTCGCGCCGAGCACTACCCGCCACAGTGCCAGGCCCACCGGGTCGGGTGGCGGCCACTCCGGTAGCCAGCTGCGCCGCCTCGACAGGCGCCGCAACGGGCCAGCTGCGCACCCACGGCAGCGCCCGCAGAATCACCGCCAGGCCCGCCTCAACGCGCGTGGTGCTCAGCCATAACGGCCCCCCCGTCTCGGGCGAGTGTCCAGTCGCCAGCCACGCTGCCAGCGCATCGCACGTGGGCGGCGAGAACGTGGCCAGCAACCGCAGCAAGCCGCGAGGATGCAGGCATGCGCTCGCCAGTGCAACTCGGAGTGCGTCAGGCTGCGGCTGCATTAGCTGCGCACACAACCACGCGTCCGGCGTACAAGGCGGCATCCAGGCCGCCGGCGCGTGCCACACGCCAGTGCGCAGATACGCAGACAGCGCCGGCAGACCAACCACGTCGGGTGCCGGGACCAGTGCCGAGGCAGTCGTCGTTAGCGCCGTAACGCTGCCAGCCCTCGCCGCCTCTCGCCCGCGCAGCATCTGCCCCGTCTCGGTGCGCGTTTCTCGTTCATACATCCGCACTCCGGCGCGCGTTCCCAGCGTCACCCATCCGTCGTTCGCCATCACGTCCTCCCACGCAGCCAAACGCGCTTCACCGATCCGCGACGGCGACACCCGCCTCGCCTCCCTTTGCCATCGCCGCCACTGCTCGCTCAGCTGCTGCACGATTTGTTCATCGCGTTCCGTTTCAACCAAACTTGCTCCGTTAATCTGCAACGGCGACGCCCGCCTCGCTTCCATTTGCCATCGCTGCAACCGCTCGCTCAGCTGCTGCATGATCCGCGCCTCAAGTTCTGCTTCCAGTCGGCTCAATCTCACGTCGCCCACATCCAGCACCAGTTGTTCGATCATCCCGTTCCCTGCGCCAGTCTGCGCTCGCAGCGCCGACAGGCGCGACTTCAGATGCGTGTGGCACCATGCACTGCAGCGTTGCTGCACCCGTGGTGCATCGCGTCCGTTCACGCGCAGCACGAAGTGCAGCGTGTCGATACTGACACCATGAAAATCACTCAATCCGTCCATACGTTCTCCCTGACATGCCCTAAACGATTTGCTCGCTTAATGTCGGGTGCAGCGCTCCTTAGACCACGATGCCGCTACCTCATCGTTTATTGCGCTCCGTTGCCGATCGCACCGATTGCGAATACGGCAGTGGAACGCGTGCTTCTCGTGCGCTCTGCCTTCCGTCACGCATGCCTGTGCCGCGCTCGCGTCAGCCCTCTCTCGGTCAACGCGCAATCTATTCCACTGGGCAACTTGTCCGGCGTACTCGTCAACAACGCTTATTCTTGGCTGTGCATACAACGTCGCCACTATTCCGCTCATGCCAATACTTGGCATTTGCGCTTCCATTGGCAAACCGAACTGGTTCGGATCAAGAATGCACTGGTACGCAGCACGTACCGCTTCGAGCCGTTGTCGCATATCGCGAAAACGCGGGGCGAAACGCTCGTCGTAGGGTCGCCGACCGATGTGCCCTTGTAATCAAACGCCTGACACTGCTGCAAGCCTCCTTCCGAGCTTGCGAACATGTCTGTTGAACACGGAGGCGCCCCTGCTTCCGTGACACACTTGCACCGACTCGTCAATCAGGCGTTCGCGGCCAACCCCTACCTCTTCTACGCTTATCCAACCATGCGATGAAACTCCGACGGCTTTATAAGCAAGCACAACGCGATAACCTCACGAAAGGTCGGAAATGCCAAACGCACATGCAACTCTGACCGCTGGCCAAAGAAAAGCACGGAGTATGGCCTGCACGGTGTACGTCTAGCCGCTTCCCACTGGGCCCTATTCCTGTGCGAGAAACACCTGGCAGCGCACGCCGTCGGTGTCCGTGTACTCCGCGATCTTATAAGGTCCATTGGGCAAATCCAGGGTCCACCACTCCGTGTCAAAAGGCTGAGGTTGATCATTACCTGGCCAGTCGGAACCGGGATTACCTGGCCAGTCGGAACCGGGATTACCTGGCCAGCCGGAACCGGGATGACCTGGCCAATCGGAACCCTGATTACCTGGCCAACCGGAACCGTGATTACCTGGCCAGTCGGAGCCCTGATTACCTGGCAAGCTGGAACCGGGCTGGTTATCATCAGGTGAAGTACCAACATCCCCTGAAGAAACCTCAAACGTGAGCCGTGACGATCTCCCTCCTCGGCCGTTCGGGTCGTCCTCTGCCCTTATTACGACAGACGCGGATGAATTCGAGAACAGCTTTGACTTAGCCTGCACACTTCCTACTACCAACTTGAACTCGCCTGTCGTTGTGCTGAAGTCGTCTTGGGCTGGACGTGCCACAAAAAATTTCCTGGGTATTTCGCGTGCGGTTATGGTGACTTTGGCTCCGCTTTCGTCCGTGCTGTACTCGAAACTGACGAAACTGCCATCAGCGCCCTTTAGGCAATCGACGCCGCATGCGCCAAATATTCCTACCTGGACCTCGAGTTGTACCGCACGCGACAAGAGTTTGGGGTCTTGCGTCAACTCCTGCACCAGGACTGCAATGTGTCCAGCGCTCCTCAATGTTATGTCGCCGTTCCTGCTGAGGTCCGCAACTATCGGCTTCCACTCATTGTCTGGCGTATTACCTTTGGTAAAACACAATTCGCCGCCCCGGGACGGGCTCACGTAGGCCAGCTGCCTTAGGCTCACGGACTGAGACTTTGCAAGTATAAATGGGTTGGTCTTCTTCACGTCCGGCTTCACCGTCTCGCAATACGCCGCTTTATACCCTTCTCCGTAGGCATCATTGAGCGCCTTGGCAATATCCTGTTCCATTTTTGAGGGGTTTGAGTTGCTGTTCGGCCTGGAACCGGTGCTCGTGCCGCTGACCGCCTTACCTAACGCACCGCTGCCGGCCTGCACGGCCGCCTCCTTAAATTTGGTCAGCTGTATGTCGGTGAATTTCAGCTGCTTATCCTTGAACTCAAACCACCCCATATCGGCCTTAAGCTGTACCCCTCCCGTTGGATCGATATCCAGGCCCTTGTCTTGATTCACCTTGACCGACAACTGATTTGTTGCATTGGGTTCAATCAGACTCAGTCCACCTTTTTCTGCAATATGAAGCTTGATCGGCTCATTTGCTTTTTCTACGATCAGCCCCGCGCCGAGCTTGACCCTCAGTCCATCATCGGTCGGATCAAGGCCGCCGTCGGGCGCTGCCTTCACCGCCACGCCGCTCTCCTCCACCCGAATCCCGAGCCCTGGTTTAACCATGAGCCCCTTGTCTTTCTCCAGCACTAGACCGCTTTGCTTGTCATCTACTGTCAACTCGAGCGCTTGAGTCACCTCGTTAAACTTCAGTCCGCCTGATTTATCCGCCGCAATATTTACCTGCAGCGGATGATTGACATCCGGCACAGTTAACCCACTACCCGGCTGCGGGGGCTGCGTAAAATCGCCCTCGTTAAACCCCAACGTTTTTCGCCCCACGTCGGCCAGATCGATCAATTCGCTAAAGGTTGCCTGCGTCGGGATCTGCCCCGAACCAAAGCTTTTCTTTAACCCCTCTGCTTTCGATCCCTTGCCGTTTTCGTTGTATTCGTCCGTCATGATTGGTTTCATTCCTGATTCAGAGCGTGCGAGTTGCGTGATCAAGCAACGATACACATGATTCTGTGCCTCTCTGTCAACGTGACTAGCTCATCAAGTCCTCAAGGTCGAGGGTCAGCTCGCCATTGCCGTCGAACTTCAGCCCCCCGTTAGGCGCGAGTGCCACGGCCACCCCGGCTTTATCACTCGCCACCCCTTCGTCACACTGGATCTGCAGCGCGGGCCTCGGAGATTCGGCGTCGAACTCCACGCCCCGACCGGGCCGCACCTGCAGCCCAGTGTTGGTTAGCACCAAACCGGCCCCTGCATTGACCGACAGTTGCGGCGACTCATCAGGCGCCTGTTGCTGACATGTCAAACCACTGTATTGCGCCAGTTTTACATCGAGCGCTCCGGTGTCCTGCCCGAGCTGCAACCCACCGGCAGAAATCAGCATCAGATGCAAACCAACGTTGCGCTCGAGTCTCAGTCCCGGCCCCGCCGCGACACTCAATACGTTGTCCGCCACGTTCAATCCGCCTGCGTTCGCATCAGTCAGATTGAGCATCGCCTTGCCCATATCCGCTCCTGCCGTTCCGATTTTTAAGCCCGGGCCGGGTGCGGACTCACTACCCAGCCCTAGCAGCGTCGCTCGGTTTGCTAAATCAATCAGGTTCACAAAATCGGCGGCCCGGGGTACCGCTGCGACCATTCCTGGCTTTATGGTAAAAGCGTCACGGACCGCGGCCAACGACGGCTCTGGATGATACGGGCTCGCACTTTGCATTTCGGATTGCTTTTCGGTTTTCGACCTTGCCATGTCACGCACCTCCTGCCACCCAGTTCAGTTTTCGAGACAGTCCGGCGGGTATGCCGCTATTAGACTTGAAGCTATTAATCCTTTGCCACATAGAAGACCAGTGTACTCTTAAGCGTATCCACATTATTTGGACAGGTCCACATAGTTAGTTCTTCTTGCGATTTTTCATCAAGAATATGGGCGATCCCAACCCCTGTCCTGTTGTCGATCGGTGCATAGCCAATCGACAACAAATCGAGTAATCGATAGGACAGATCACCTGCTGGTTGGCCTTCCTGCTGCCATTGTTGATAGAGCGTGCCGAAGCTCTGGAAATCAACATCGTTCAACCAGTGCAGTTGAAATGTGAGATGGCTAGGTACTTCATCAGCCAGGATGCCCCGTACCCATCGGTCCACGGCCATCGGATCGGCGACCGGATCCTGCCTGAGTCGCTCGCGAGGCAATACCACACTTAGCGTCAATTCGAACAAATCCTGCTTGTATGGTGCCGACCACTTCCACAGATAGGTTTTATCGTTTGGCCAATCATCAGAACCTTCCCATTGAGCCAACACACAGCCTGCGACCGGATCAATCTGCACGATCGTCGCTGTGTGCAAATCAGGCGGCGACATCGGCTGCTTCGTATCGAATTTACTCAGCGTGATCGTGGTACCCGGCAGCAAGTCGTCGGGGAAGCTTTCCATCCACAACACTCTCCACCTCTGAGTGGGATCGTCCTGTAACCGACTGTTTATCGTCTGATATGAAGGCTGGTACATAAGGTCATATACCTTACGCTTAAGCCATACGGGACTGAATTTCCATTGCCAAAATTTCCCCTCCTGATAATCGGCCACGATCGACTCGGCCGATCCTTGCAAACGATGGTGCTGCTTCAAATCGATCTCGACCGTATAGCCCGATCCGGTGATGCTCACGTCATGAACCACATTTGCAAGCAGCGGGATAGTTTCTTCATCGTGGTCTTTCGGTATTAGGTCGATGAGTTGACCCTTCTGAAGACGCTCCACTCCGCTTCCCGCCATAAGCGTCAATGTCAGCAGATCTTTGGGCCTGTCGTGCGTAATATCTTGAATATCTTGCCAGTCACGACGCAAATCCTCGAAGGCGGGTGCGACGGGTAATAGTTCTCGGTGCTCAATCAAATAGAATGGCACATCCTCACGCCGAATGTCCTTGAATCCCTGGCCACTAAACAACCTCGGCCCCATGCCCAGACGTGCGGCGATGCGCCGCTGCAATGCTGACGGCTCGCTGATACTAATGGCCGCGCGATCATAGGTCAGCGCGGTAATTTGGCGCAGATAGGCTTGCTGAACCCGACGAAACTCTGTGCTGCTCACTTTGAGCAGCGTCCGCTCGGCCCGCCCCGCCCCAAAGTAGCCCAATAGATAGTTTAAGATCTGCAGTTCTTTCTCGTTGTCCCGTGCAGCTTTGTCCGCGCACTTTGACAACTCGTCGATGTAATCATCCAATATCCATCGCGCATTGTCGCGGCTCGGCTCGTCTTCTGGCGCGAGCACTTCCTTCTTGCCGCGCGCATAGGCAGGTAATTGCCCATCGCCCCAAATCAGTGGCGTATCCAGCATGCTCGACTCCGGCTTGGGATCCTCACGCCGATCGAACGACAATACACTGGGTAGTTGCGCCAGCTGCGCACAGCGATTGACCAACCATTGCTCAAACGGTAGTAAAAACAGCATCAGTTGACGTACCGACTCGCGAGTCGCGATTTTTGACAGAGCATCCGGCACCGTTGTCAGCATGTCCCACACCTGCTGCAAGCCATAGCAAGCCGGCAAATACGAGCCTGCGCTGCGGTAGCGCGCCGGATCCCGATATTGGCCATATGGCATCTGCTTGGGCCGTTCACATTGTCGGGCAGGCTGCTGCGCCTGACAATCGAGTTTGTTCAGTTCGTCTTCGAGTAATTCTTTCCTCACGGGGAACTGCTGTCCGCGCTTCCGAAATTGCAGGCCGCCGCCGTTTTCCAGCAGTTGATCCAAGTCGCGCTTGCCATCCTCCTTGCGCCAGACGAGTGGATAGTGCTCCGGCGGCACCGTGAACTGGGTACTGTCCTTTCCCTTCAATGCCACGGCGCTTACACGCTTGACTCCGGTAAGCGCTTGCAGCGGTATCACTAACCGCCGCACGTCCAGCACGCGCGCTTGCCGGTAATCGACCAACGTGGGCAACTGCGTCATCCAGCCATGTTCGAGTTTGGGGCCACAATAGACCGTATCGACCGCATATCCTTGCCCAGTCAGCTCGTTCGCACTCACATGTTCGACCGGCGCATTGAACCAGTGCTCCACCGTCATCACCACCTTCGCCGCCAAGCTGACCGCCTGATCGTCGGTCAGATCGTCGTCAACATCGATGACAAGTTGCAATGGCACTGGTGCCGGCTTAACCCAGCACACCTGGGGGATCGATTCACACAGATTCCGGTGCGCCTGAAAGAAGGCATCGACTGCCGCGCTAGCATCGGATAGCGAAATTTCTGGATGAGGTGCGGCCCACAACTGATAGCTCCCAGCAAGCACATAGTCTGAGGGATCCGGCTGCATCGGGAACCGGAATTCAAGTGTCTTTAGATCGTATTGATAACGGTAACGCGCATCAAAGGTCGCCGGTTCAAGCTGCGCATCGAGCAGACAAAAGCGGCTGCTGCCGCTCTCGCCCACCGTCAGATCCAGCAACGCACGGCGGTAATCGTCCAGCGTGACCGGGCCGCACGTCAGCGCACGCTGCGGCCCGTAGACCGGCGTGATCAGACTATCCTGTTGTTGCCACTCGGGATCCTGCGTCTTCTCCGGCGGCTGTTCTTCAGGTGTGAGCAGATCGATCAGCGGTAACGTATGCCGATAGCTTACGTCCGCCGCAATGAAGGTCAACGCCTGCAGCAATGTCACGCCCGGATCGTGCTCGCTCGGATCAGTCCACAGTTTGCCTGAATGGGCCTGGATGGTCTCCTGCACTTGGGACCAAAGCGTATCGAAATGAATCTGTTCACGCACGTCGTCCGGGACAGTCAGCTCTTGCGCCATAAATCGACCTTATTTTGTATTAGCAGTTATCCGAGTGCTCATCCAGCGTCTGCGCACACCTATGTTTTACTTCCGGCCGATCACGCTGGATGGCTAGGTGCACCGTGCCTTCATTGCCGTAGCTGTCCGTTACGTGGGCGACTGGCACGCCGGTATCGAGTGTGCCCATCGGATAAGGCTCAATGCCGCCGCTAATCGCAAGGTCAGTCTGTTTCGAACGGATATGCAACCCGTAGATCGTCAACCATTGCATAGGCTGACGACACGGGACCGGACTGAACACAATATCCGTGTCCCCGAATGAAATCGATTGACTGTGCTCGCCCAGCGGGATTTCAATGGTCGCGCCTTGCTTAATCCCATACCGCTTTATAGGAGATTCAGGAGATCCCGAATTGGAAGACTCGGAAGGCTCCGAACCGACCCACCAGCAATGAATCGCATCATCACTTACCGTAATTGCATGCGGTGCCTCATCCGACAGCATTTTGATCGCCGTACCCCAGGCTTTGCTCAACTCCTGACTCGTTAACGCCGTCGGCAGCGTCGGCATCAGTGTGAGCTGCGCCGGTCCCACCAACAAAGTGTTCGCCTGCAGCACATACGTGCCTAATTCAACCGATACCTGTGCATCGGTTGCCACGGCAAGCGGCACAGGCGGCAGCGTGTTGATCAACCAATTTTCGGGCGCAGCGTAATCCACCTTTGGCAACACCTGCAGGCCCAGTTCGAGGCCCGCATCGTGCGAACGCAGCTTATAGGTCCGACCATCCGATAGCGGCACGTCGGCACCCACACCGATGCGATATCGCCCCACAATCTGATCAGCCTGGACATATCGGTGTAACGACCACAGATCGTCCTTCGTCGGCAAGGTGTCCCGCTTGCTCGCAACCTGCACGGGCAAGCAGTACTGGCCGGTTTGGTTAGTGCAGCTTGGACCAGCAGGGGATCCCTGTACGTCCAGACGCTTGCCTGTGTCGCAGTCATACAAAAAGACCTTCTGGTCATCAATATCTATTTGACCGGCGCCCGCAAGGGTAAGCTTCTTCGGGATCACGCAAGCTACTTCGACCTGATTTCGCCCATTGCCATAAATCACCGCGCGTTGCCAGTATGCTCCCGCCAGCTGCTCCCGATAAAACGCCAGTTTGACCTGCGCATATTCAGGCGACGCAAACACCGGCACTAACACCTCGGTGTCCGCTGCATCCACCGAGTCCTCTCGCCCATTGAGCGTCAGACTGTCAACATGTTGCACGACGTCGCAGGCTTGGATCACCCGCATCATCTCGTGATACGCCAGCGGCTGCCCGATCAGGCTTACCAATACGTCGCTCGTACTCCAAGCCAGATAATGAGTATGCAACGCCTGCTGGATCTGCTGGTTGCCCAACGCGCGACTGATGCCCGGCGCGAACGTAACAGACCATCTCACCTGGACCGGCACATAGTCCGGATTGCAGCAGGTGATTTGCAGCCACGGTGACGCACGTTGTGCAAGCCAATCGCGCATCTCGTTCAAATGGGCCTGACTGAACGCCGGTCGTAGCGGATCGCCGTTGTCATTGGTTGACGCCCGAGGCATCAGCACGATCGTCTGACGCGCACGGTGCTGCATCGCACGTACCACGCGCGATTCGGCCAGATGCAGATCGCGGATACCCGGATAGTAATCCCGCAATAGGCGCCCGATATCCCAGTCGGTCAGCGCACGTTCGCGATGACGCAGGCGTGCCGAGACGCGCGCAATCCATGCTGCGCGCGTCTCGGCCGCTCGCCCGCCCGCGGACGGCCATGGCTGCAGCACGCGTTGCAGACCGTCCACCGAATCGACTGTGGCCACAATCGTGCCTGCGGGTAGTGGCTGCTTGAAATGGGCCGCATCGATCGTCTGTGGCTCGGCAAGCGTAGCCGACAATGCGTTTGTGTGCAGGCCGTGTGCCCACGGATACGCGGGCATTGACGCGGCCTGCGACGGCTCGCGGGCCGGGGACTTGACACGCACGCGTAGCCAGTAACGCCCTGGCGGCATCCGACGCTGCAGCGGCGACTCAATCTGAGCTGTATCGAGCGCATCGTGCGGCCAGCTTAGCGACCACACGCCGCTTGTGTACCAACCGTTCGTGCCATCGATCAATGCGTCGTCCAACGGCTCCCAGTGGCCACCTTGCGCATCCTGCGCCAAGTAACTGCATTCGTCGAAGACTAACTGCTGCGGACTACGCAATTGCCAATGCAAACTCAACAACTGGTCCGGCTCGATCGACCGGATGCCAAGATACAGTTCATCGCCATCGTACGGGGGGCTGATCTGCCGCGCATAGCCGAATGGCAGCCGCACACTTTGCTCAAATGCGTTTGGTGTGTACGTGACTGCCCCCACCTTGGGCGCGATGCATGAGATCGCTTGCACGTCGGGTACTGCGCCACCGTCCACCAATGAAAGCCGTACCAGCGGCATGCTCGTTGTCAAGCCATCCAGTTTAGACGCCGCAGCGGGCTCCAGGTCCGCCTGCTCGAACGAGAACGTGATTTTTTTAAAGTTATTTGGATCGGGTTGAGCGTTCTTGTTCTTGACCCAATGGCCCCCCGCACTCACTTCCGCATGCAGTTTCGACGAATCAATGTTGTCCGCGAACGTGACAACCAGCTCCGGTAGAGTCCTGTCGCCAGGCGGATCCAACTGAACCAAAGTCACGATCCGCGCCGCGCGTACTGGGCGATCCTCATCCGGGCTCAGCTCAGGCAAAATCGATTGGGGTGCCGGCGCAAACAGGCGCACGCCGCCGCTTGGCCACGCCTGGCCCGCCGCCTCATCAAACAGCACTCGTGCCACCCGCGCCTTCTGTGACCCGATACACCAGCGCAGATCCGTGCACCGCGCGTGATTGACCGTGCATGTCTGGTCCAACCGGTACACGCGTGCGGTGCCTTCGCTATCCTGGCCACCATCAAACGCCAAGCCGGCTTTCATGACCAGCTCGGGACACGCGTCCTCCAACACCGCCGAGAGCATTACACGGTCCGGCTGCGCCACGCGCTCGAGCATGCCCAGATAATCGCGGTAATATAAATCCCGCAGTTGCTCAGGCAACTGGTTAATCAGCCGCCGGGGCGTGTCGAGCAATTTGAGCATCGCCAGCACGACCGTTTGCGCAACAGGCAATTGGCCATCGGCTTGTTCGGGGCCAGTGGCCAGTTGCGCAAGAGTGCGCAGCACCGCGTCACGTTCATGCTCTGGACCAAACAGTACCGTCTCCCACGTGCCGGTACCGCCCTGCGTTACCGGTGGCAATGCTCGACTGTACTGCGCCAATTCTTGCAGCAGTCGTGGCACGCTGCGATCGTCCAGCACAAAATCCGTCTCGGGTGGCACAATCGGATCGGACATGGTTAATCTCGGTGATAGAAAGAAATTGCCTGCTTTTGCCTTTCGCTAGCCGGCGTAGGTGGAACGCGTCGGGCTCTCGGTTATAAACTCTCCAGTTCCAAGGTACTCCGACATGGGGTCTTCCTGAGGAGGGCTGGAAGTTGATTTAGCTTTGCTTATTACTTTAAGCTTCGCTAAAAATTTTACTCCCTTGACCATGACCGGCTTTCCGCCCACCACTCTCGGCGCAGTTTGTTCTTGAAGTTTTTCGATAACCACCTCTCCAACTCCGCCCATAAAAATCCCTGATTGGTATGTCACACCCGGTACTTTCACGCTGGCCTCATCACCGCTGATGCATACCTTCTTGCCATTCACCGAAAATTGCCCACTTCCTGCGATGTGCGCGACCGGCGGATTGAGCGCCACCGCAGGCCCAAACGTCGTGTCAAACTGCACAGTATCGCCGTCCAACACCACAAGCTTCAACGGGTCCATCAGAATCCCCCGCCTTGCCCGTCTGCAATGTTCACCGCACCCGAAATACGATCCACCGTGTCACCGTCAGCCAATCGATAGTTCACGTCCACGTGCAATGCGCCCTGTTGCTGCGTATCCGGATACAGCGACACCGTCTCGAGCGCCACGCGCGGCTCGTTGCGCGCCACGCTGTCAGTAATGCGCGTATGCAGCTCGGCAAACAGCGCCTCACCGATGTTGTGAAACATCGCGAACTGCAGATCGCATCCGTAGTCCTCACGCATGATCCGCTCGCCCGGTTGCGTCATGAATAGAATTCGCATACCTTGCAGCAGATTTTCCCGTGCCGTCTTGGCCAGCATGACACTGCTTTTCTGCGACGTATCTGCCGTGAAACGTGGTGGGAATGTCCAACCGCGACCAAACAATTCATTTACTTTGTCTTGCATGATGGGCTCCTTAATAGATTTAAACTTCGTTTTGAATCGATCCCATCACAATTTAGTTTTTCAGGTCAATCGTCTTTCCGGTGATATCGACTGCCGTAGTACCGTTTATATCAACTTTGTTACTTTCTATCTGCGCTTTACCCGACGCAAGCGACACCGTCGATTTCGATCCGTTGATGGTCACGCTATCCTTACCTTCCACTTCCACCTTCGGTGCCTTTACCACAACCTCATCACCGCCTGACACGTCAAGCTCGATCTTCTTTGTGCTGCTCACCTTGATCTGTTTGTCGGCTTCAATCGTGACGCTTTCCTCGCCGCTTTGAATACCTACCTTGTCTTTGGCGTGTACCTTCAGCTGTTTGTCCGCCTGCATCTCGATATCGCCTTGCGGATTGCGCAGCGTCACCTGACGCGTGCTCTTCGCGTCGATCGCCAACTGAATCTGCTTATCCGCCTGCTTCGGATCACCCACCGCTTGCGTGATCGTGTCGTGAACTTGTATCGTCATGTCTTTGTCCGCCGTCACGCGCACGTTACCGTTCTTCTTGCCCTGCCCAAAGGTTGCGCTCAGCTGGATGTCGCCATCCTGACTCGCCAGCATGATGCCGTCCTGGTCACTGAGCTTGAATTGATTCTTCGGCTCGCCGTCGACCGTCTTTGTGTTGAAGTAATTGACCTTCACTTCCTGCTTATCCCGATCGAACAGCCATTCGTACCGGCGCTCATATTGGTTCCCGTTTTTGTTGTCTTGCAGGATCATGCCCTTCACATCATTTTTTGCATCGAGCTTGTGTGGCGCCTTATTCTTCGGATTGTGCATTGCACCAAGCATTACCGGAAAGCGCGGATCGTTCTCAAAGAACCCGAGCACGATCTCATCGCCCGGCTCTGGATAGAAAAATACGCCGTTGTCCTGGCTCGCATACAGATGCGTGATGCGCGCCCATAGCGGCTTGCTCTCATCAATCGCCGGCACCTTGACGCGAATCCGGTCCCAATCCGTCTTCGGATCCGCCTTGAACGTGTCCACCACTCCAACCGTCAGTCCCTGGGCCTTGGGCACCAAGGGTGCATCCACCTCCCGAACGGCCTCCAACCCCAGCATCACCGTCGTGCGCCACACGTTCTCTTCGGCTCGAAACCGATGCACGACGCCCGTCACCACACCGAGCCCATCGAGTTGCTTACCAAAACCCTTCACTTCCAGCGTCTCACCCAGTTGGTAATCGGCCTGCCCACGCAGCGTGAAACGCGCCTGCACACCCATCGCCTGCTGGCCCAGCAACCGACCATTGGCCAGCGCACCACACTCGGTCGCGCTTAGCGGCACACCGTATTGCAGCGACCACGTCGCCGCCTGGTCAACCGGCGTCTTGAGCGACGCGGGGTCCAATGCGTGGCTGCCCAGTTTGGCCGCCTTGCCGCGCTTGGGCGGCAGCATCGCTTGCTCGCCGATATTCCAAGCTGACACGTTCACGCCGTGAGGCATGTCCCGGTTGTTTGAGAGCCACATCGCTTCCTCGATTGGGCTTGTCGGTTTGTTGGCCTCCAGGCGATGCTGGGCACCAATCGCCAGTTTCGGCACACCGATCGACACTTGCGCCTGCGGCAGCAGCCACAGTCCGTTGGCTGCCAGCCGTGCGCGCACAAACGCCCAGTCCGAGCAGTCGTATTGCACCATCTGCTCGTGCTTAAGCTCAACACTGGCCGGTATCATTTCCAGATGGGCGCCGACCCACTTCACCGACACGCCATGCTCTTTTAGAATCGCCTGGATGATCTGCCGATCGCTTTGCTCGGCAAACACCCGGCTGCGGTGCGTTGCGCTGAGCCGTTGCACACGATGCGCCACGCGCAGCGTCAATCGCTTGCTACCCTGGCGGACCGTGACCTCGCGTGCAACGATCAGACCCTCAAAGAGCACGTTGCCCGCGGCCTTGATCGTCACTGGTTGGTCCGGCGCGCACTGCGCCAAATCCGCTTGCAATGCATCGTAATCGTCGTGCTCGTTTAATGCGCTTGTCCAGCGCAACGTGGCAGATGGCAGTCGATTAATCAACGTTTGCACATCCACTTCAGTGAGCCGGAATTGCTTCAGAGTGCCGCCTTGGCCAAACTCCACCGCAATATCCAGTGCCGGTGCGTGCGGCGTCACCTCGCCCGCCTGCACGCGCGGCTTATACCGGTTCGCGAGACCGCGCAGTGGCGTGGCCCCGCCCAGCCGACCCGGCGCTGGGATACGCTGCTGTCTTTGGATGGCTGCGAGCGTAATACGCGCCACCGCTCGCTGGGGCGCAGCTTGCCGGTTGAATATCGAATAGTCGATTTCCAGCTGCGTCATGCGCGCCCAAAACTCACGCGGCGCATCGTTGTCCGACAGCCAGCGCACATTGCCCCATTGCACTTTCAAAAAGTGCGGCTCGCCGGTGCCGCTGTCAAGATCGAAGCACAACGCGCGCAGGTGCGCGAGCTGCGCTTCAATCGAGCCACCTGAGCGCGTGCCAATCGCGTCCAGCATCAGCTCCAGGCTCACTTCGCCCGGGTTTGAACGCACGTAGCGACTCATCTGCCGCTGATCGTTTACATACTGCTCCGGCGTGTAGTCAGCGCTGTAGCTCACCTCGATCGACTCCGGGTTGTACATCGCCTCGAACGTGCCGAGCGGGTGTCGACCATCCCGATCCCGATACGCGGATAGCGTCAGCTTGACCAGCGTCTGTTCCCGTGCGCCCATCTCGTCTGGCTCCCGTTAGTCCTCGTCCCGTCCGAGTGCGAGCGCCGCATGCGGCGCCAGCACGCTGATACTGTCTAAATTGTTTTGGTAGGCCAGCGACAGATAATCGCGCGCGGCCGTGCTGCGGCCCGACTGTGCGGCCACCAGTGGCAGCGTATCGCCACCCGGCACACGATGCGCGAGTGCCTGACGCACCTTGCCCGCCTGCTGGCGCTTTAACCCGCCATCAGCCATTAATGTGAGCCGCGCGCTGGCCTGTAGTACCTGGCCGCTGCGATCGAATTGCGTATAAGCGACCCGCAGCGAACGGGCCCGGCCGGCAAAATATCCGTCGCCATGCCAGCGCATCTGCCCCCAGACCACCCGCAGGAACATCGGCTCGCCGGTCTGACTGTCCGGCTCGATCCCAAAGCACATCCGATGCAGCGACTGAATCGCGGTGGCGACATCATCGCCTTGGTCCCAGCGATTAAACACGAGCTCCAGCGACAGGCTGCCCGGCTGCACCTGCCGGTACGCATCGCCGGGCCAGGTGGTCGTCAGCGACGCCTGCGACACATAGTCAGCCTCATAACTCAAATGAATTGAGCTCGGGTTGTACAGTGTCGTGAGCGTGCGCGTGGCCGTCACCGCGTCGCGATCCGCGTAAGCTTCTACGCGCAGTTTCGCCAATGCATGATCGGCTCGCATCAGACCTGCTCCTGTTGTTCACGCAACGCCTCCAGCACGCGTTGCACAACCCGGTCAATTAGCTGTGCCTGTTCCAGAGAATTTAAGTGCGGTGTGGCACGCCGCGGCACACGGCCGCGTTCGTCGTCTACCACGCGCGCTTCAATCACCAATTGTCGAATCTCAACGGTCATGCCCGCACCCCCAGCCAGCGCATCCGGTGATACGCCAGCTCCATCGTATTGATCAATACCGTATTGCTGCTCGCGTCCAAATCACCAACCTGCCATCTGATCGGCACCACGCCGGTGAGCGTCCAGCTGCTGATCGGTAAATTATGCTCGTCAAGCAACATGATGATCGCGGTCAGTCCGTCCGAAAACTGGTCCAGCGCCTTTTGCGTGAGCTGCCCTAGCACTTTCGCGTCCAACCTGTGCATCACGCCATTCACCGCTTTGCCGCCCCCCGCTATACCCAGCACGCTGATATCGAAGTCGTTAAAAGCGCGGCCCAGCCAATCCGTGAGCATCGTTGTGGGCATCACGCCGCGCTCGAGCACCACGTTGCCGAACGTCACCCGTTCTGGTAAATGCCGGCTGCCCACATTGTCGCCGCCCTCGTTGATCGTTTTGACGCTCATCTCACGCGACAGCCCGCTGATGCGCTGAAACCGCATATCGGCCGCCGACACACTCGGCATACGATTCAAGAAAAACGTCGCTGTAAAGCGATGCGACAGGCTCGGCGCATTCGGTTCGATGATCTTGGCCATGATCCTTGTTCTTTTCGCTTGTTATGCGGCCTGCTCAATTGCCGCCTGCTGGTCCAAACGCAATTGAATCTCGACGAATTCCGCCGCATGCAACACCGCCAAGCGCACTTTGATCCGTAATTGGCCCGTTATCACATCGTGTGCCGTCATGCTTTCGCCCAACCCCACGTGGACTTCGAATGCCTGCTCCTCGCGCCCGCCCGCCAATCCGCCGAGCTGCCACAACTCATGCAGCCACGCGCTCACCACTGACTTCAACTTGAACCATGTCATCGGCTCGTTCGGCTCGAACACTGCGAACTGGCACAGCTGTGTCAGGCTGGTCTGCACATATGTCAATAACCGACGAATCTGCACATAACGAAACGGTCCCGCCGTCGTACCGGCCAGTGTGCGGCATCCCCATACCCGCACGCCTCGTCCGGGAAAGCGACGAATCAGGTTGATTGACGGTGCGGTCGCACTGAACCACTGCTGCGCGCCGCTCTCGTGGCATTCGGTGCGCACCACTCTTACCAATGCCTCATTAGCCGGCGCGGACCACACGCCGCGCTCGCGGTCCGTGCGCACCATCATGCCCACGACCGCACCACTTGGAGGCAACACCGGTGGGCCATCCTCATAGTCGGTCACCAAGTGCGGCCCATACAGCGCCGCGTGCTGGCCACGCTCACCCAACGCGTGGGAGCCGCGCAGCGCGTCCAGGCACGCCTGTGCCAGTGCCATGTCGCGCGGTGCATCAAGTACAAAGAACCAATCTGGCCGCTCCTGGCACGCGCTCAACAGGTTGCGCCAGAGGTCGATATAAGACTGCGCTGCTGTGCCAAGCAAGGCCGCACCTGCCGGTTCGGCAGCCATCGTCGGCAACTCCATCGCCTGAACCAGTTGCGGCACCGCTACAAGCGTGATATCTGTTTGGTTGACAATTGGCTCATATGTTTGCGGATTGCCCAGCACTGCCTTCAGCTGCTCAAGCGTAGGCTCTGACTGCATGCGCAGCATGTATACATAACAGAGGTCCCCACCATTATTGAAATAGTGACGCACACTTCGGTAAAGCGGCTGTTGCTCCTGTTGTTGCTTCCACGGCCAATCATCGATTGTCGTCAAGCGCACCAGTTGACTATGCGGCAGATCGTTAGGATTGGAGTCGGAGTCTACCTTTTGCTCGAGCCAGCCTATCCACACCGGCACGGCACTGGGCACCTGCGGTGCCTGCGGCGCCACGCTGTTCGTCTCGGCCAGTCTAACCCCAGACATACTCCATTGCTCCGACCATTGCATGCTCATGCCGCACTCTCACTCTCGTCGCCCGCATTTACCACTTTTTGCATAAACTGCAGTTCAATGCATTTTGCCGGGCGTACTGCCGCTGCACCTATTTTCACGGTTAGTTTAGATCGCCAGAAAATAAATCGCCGTCTGTGTCGGAATATCCAGTCCGCCGGCAATAATCGCGTTGCGGACCACTATTCGATCGGCGCTCCATTATGAAGCGCCGCCCACTTTACATCGCGTCGAATCCGGTTTCACGATACCGATAGCTGCTGCTGCGACACTTGCAAGATGATGAACTCGGCCGGACGCACCGCCGCCAGACCAATCTGCACAATCAGCTTGCCGTTATTAATGTCGTCTGCCGTCATCGTCTGGCCCAGTCCAACCTGCACAAAATATGCTTGCTGCGGCGTACTGCCCTGCAGTGCTCCTTGCCTCCATAGATTGTGCAGATAAATATCGATAGCACTGCGCACCCGCTCCCACGTCGGCGCGCTGTTAGGCTCGAATACCGCTACCCCCATCGCACGGTGCACGTCTTTTTCCACCGCATTGAACAGGCGCCGCACCGGCACATACCGCCACGTGTCCAGGTCAGACTTCAATGTACGCGCCCCCCAAATCAACGGACCCATGCCACGAAACGTGCGAATCACGTTGATTGCTTTGCCGCCCGAGCTCGGCACATTCAGTATTCCGTTGAGATCATTGGACACTTTATACTTTGGCGTCACGCCGCCTTTGAGCGCCACGTTGGCCGGCGCCTTCCACACCCCACGTTCACGGTCTACTGTACAATACGCGCCCGCAACCGCCGCGCTCGGCGGGATGTCAACGCGCGTCTTATCTGACTTAATCGCCCAGTCTGCCTGCAGCCACGGGTAGTACGCTGCCGTGTACGGATTCGAGTCGTAGTCTTTTGTTGGGTCTGTTGCGTTCTTTTGTTCTGTTGCGTCTTTTGGTTCTGTTGCGTTCTTTGCCTTTTTCTGCGTCTCTTGATCGCTGCCTATACTAGCTGTCGAGGCGGTCACCTGACCGTTACGATCGATTTCTTCAGACGGCCCGTCGAATACCGCAAAGTACGTGTTGCCCGGCTTGCAGAGTGTGCTGACAGACGTCTTGAAACTGTCTAGTTTTGCCCCGGCCTGCACCAGTAACGTGATGTCGTCGAACCCCGGCACGGCCGATGCCAGCGAATTCACGTTCATCACGTAGGCCCGCCCGCCACCGTTGTCGAAATACGTCTTCAACGACAGATACAGCGGATCGCTTAACAAAGCGTCGTTAAAATTATTCAACGCCTCCTGAGCTGTCTTCAAGCTGTCTGTCGTTGTTGCGTTGGCCACCGCTTGCTGCAGTGGATCGCGCTGTTTTGCGATGAGTTGGTTTACGTCCAGCCACGACTGGATTTCCTGCCCATCCTGCAGATCGGAAACCTTAGACTGCTTGACGTCGTCACATGCAAACACTGGAATCGCTGTCTCGCCCGCCGGAATTGACAGCGCCAGCTCAAACGGCTCCTCCACATACACCCCAGGTACCTTGTAATCAACCATGATCCCCTCTTTACATTCATTGTCCATTCACCAACTCAATCGTTTGGCGACACGCTCAACTCTCAATGAAAATTTACCGTCACACGATCCGCCGCCAGGCTCAGCTCCTCGAATGCCACTTCGTTACTCGCTGCATCCAGACTTGGCGCGGTAAGCTTGGTCGGAAACGCGTTGCTCACGTTCCACGTCACCAACAGCTCTTTACCCGCCTCATCGGTCAAGCTAATCGAAATGTCCTTCTTTTCCACCCGGTTCAGTGAAATCGAGCTCATCCAGTCATACAGTTGGCTGTTTTTGGGCATCACTCCACGCTTAAGCGTGAGCGTGACTGATTGCGCCTGTCCTGGCATTTGATACAAGCCACCGAGCCCGTCCTTGTACTCAATCTTTTCCACTGACTGCTCTAACCCCGACACGCTGCTGAAGGCCATCTGCTCCTTACCGACCGTTACCGTAAAGCGATAGGTCGGAATTGGATAAGTCGCCGCCATCGTCTTGGAATCCAGTGCCATGTTCTATTTCCTACGTTAATGAGCGTAATCGATCCACTTCGTTACACCACATACTGGGCCCCTTCCCGACTGGGAGGTACCGGCCACCAATCGACATGTCCGGCCAGCTGGAGCCACCGCGTACGTCGCTTCCTTTTCATTGTCAACTTCTTACTCGTGTGCGCCACTCGCCTGACTCGTCGGGGTGGATCGCACACGCTCTCTTTTTGCGGCATTCGGCATACCGCACAAGAACGCGAGTGACCGCATGATATGTGCTGACCTATCGTCTTTGTAGCGCAAATTGTTTCTAGACAACTGCTGCATCCCGAAACGAAAAACGCCCACCTATGTCCGCTTACCGCGCATGTCTTCCCCGAAGGCTGCACGCTAACCTCGGCGGCGGACGACTCTTGCTCGACGACTTATTTGTCGCGCACGACCTTTTATCGGCTTATGCGCCACTCCGACTACCTGGGTCCAACAGCTGTCGTTATCCTCTAAGAGGGCTGATAAAATGCTTGCACAAGAGACAAAAAAGAACCAGGTAACACTCTCATCCCATCTCACAAGGCCGAGAAATCGGCGCGCGCGCAGCAGAATTTCGACTGAGCGTGGGGTCATTCGCCGCGTCGAAATTGAATTGTGAACGGGACAGCCGAAGCAACTGACACGCCCGTGATACGCTGCTCAAGCGCATCGTGCGCGCCCGAAGTACCATGGCTCGCTTTTGCTCCACCGTCAGCTCGAGTGCCTGCAACACAGCCTGTAGTAACATCCGGTCGGCTTGTTCGCGCAACATTTGGCGCCGCAGTACCGCGTGCTCACGCGCGAGCGCATCCCATCGGTGGATCGCTTCGGCCGACATGCCAGTATAGGTCTGCTTCCATAAATACAATGTCGCTCGGCTAATGCCGTGGGTCTTGCACAGCGCCGATGTTGAGTACCCCGCTTTCCATGCATCGAGCACGGCCATGCGCTGATGCGCAGACAATTTGTGTCGCCTCATCGAGTTTCCTAGTGATGTTGCCCCGTTCCAGGCGGCGAGCGAGGCGCTGCCGCCGGCAGGGCGTTTTTGAGGTTCTTGCTTACACTGTTTAAAAACTATTCTTTCTAGACATTGCTTTAAAATTGAGGTATGTAAGGCTTACCGCTGGCGTGTGCCAGATAGCAGCCAAGCTGAGCAAGCTTGATCAGGTTGCCCAAGAGCAACGGCGCCTGCGGAACAGACCGGCTGATCATGGTGAGCCAGAATATGCGCCATGATCTGCTTTAAGAATTCTGGGCCGATGCGAGAGCGAGTTTTGCGTCAAACTTGACCCTGAGCCAGGAGGGGGGCGCCATGAAACGGAAGCGCTTCTCGATAGAACAAATTGTAACTGTGCTCAAGCAAATGGAACTGGGAGGCTGGTGGCGGGCATGATCCGCCAGATCGGCATTTCCGATGCAGAAGTCCTATCGATGGAAGAAGCAATACGCTGGAATGCAGTCGGATCAAGTGCGCAATCTCAAGCAATTGCATGACAAGAATGCGCGGCTCAAAAAGCTCGTTGCTGAGCTGAGCCTGGACAAGACTGCTGCCTCAAAAAGTGGCCCGGCCCGCCCTGAGGAAAGACGTAGTCGATTACGTGGTAAGCCACTACGGATTGACGATGAGGCGGGCCTGGCGGCTCGTGAAGCAACCGCGCAGCGTTCAGTACTACCACAGCGTCAAGGACCCTCGTGCGGAGTTTCGCGTGCGCATGCGCGAGATTGCCTACACGCGCGTGTGCTACGGCTATCGACGTGTCCATGTGCTACTGCACGTGAAAACTGGCAGTTGGGAAAGAACCAGGCGTACCGGCTGTATTGCAAAGAGCAGTTGCAGTTGCGCTCGAAGCTGGCGAAGCGACGAAAGATGGTGGTGACACGGGTAGCGAAGATCATGCCGGCCAAACCGAACGACACCTAAAGTATGGATTTATAGCCGACCAGCTTGCTGATGGCTCAAAATTCCGAACCTTGACGATCGTGGGTGTCTTTACGAAGGAGGCACTGGCCATCAAAGCCGGTCAACGATTAAGAGGCGAACACGTGGTGTCAGCACTGAATCGAATCACAGCCAGAAGCGGCGCTCCACGACACCTGTTCGTGGACAATGGCAGCGAATTTTCCTGGCGTCTGCTCGATATATGGGCGTATCATCATCGCGCAAAAGTTGACTTCACCCGGCCGGGTAAGCCGACGGATAATTGACACATCGAAATGTTACGGATCATTCTGCGACGAGTGTTTAAACTTATATTGGTCCAAGACGTTGAGCGAAGCAAAAGCGCCTCGTCCAAGCGTGACGCCGGAATTGCAACGAGAGCCGTCCTCTCTCTGCTCTCAAAGAGTCGGCGCCCGCTGAATTTGCCTGTCAGCTGGTGCTTTTGCCGGATCCGGCTGGACCCGAAACGCCGAAAAACTCGCAACTCGTTCTAGATCTGGTCTGCGAAACCCAAACGGATCAAATCGGATCACACTCTCGCTTCACACGCAAAGCGATTCATGCATCAGCTGGTTTAAAGCACTGCAACACGCCGGCACACACCAGCGCGGGTCGCTAAACAATGAGCAGAAGAGTGGATATGCTTGATCAAGTATCACGCGGCGTTACTGCCGTGCTCGTGAAACTGACAGTAGGAGAAAGAGACTGGGGCTGTACCGCGCACTTGAGGAGAGTGTCGTTGAGTCAAGCCAGTATCCACTTTCATTATCGTGCCTCAAACATCGCTTGCATGGATTGAAGACCGCGGTACTGCACCTGCCTCAGCGAACCGTCATGCCTCATTTCGCTGCGCGCCCTTCGTTCAGATAGAAAGGAATTTCTCACAAGTGCAACAAAATTTCAAGCTTTATGAACTGCGGCATTTGTCCCATCGTGCCATCACGCTATTGACGTACCCGCTTATGTCGCCCAGGTGCAGTGCGCGATTGACCGCCTCAGACGCTTGAAACCCGTACCACCGATGCATTACCGGCTTGAATTTTCTCATTAAGGCAATTCTACGGAATGAAGAAATCGAAATTTACAGACAGCCAGATCATGGACGCGCTCAAGCATGAAGAGTCGGAACTGGCGGTACCGGACCTATGCCGAGAATTGGTTATCAGCACAGCGACGTTCTACAAGTAGCGTTCGAAGTACAGTGGCATGGACGAGTTGTTGATCGCGCGGATGAAGGAGTTGGAGACCGAGAATGCCCGGCTGCCCAAGATGGTCATCGAGGAGAAGATCAAGGCCGAGATCGTTGCTCAGGCGCTCGCAAAAAAGACTGAGGCTATCTTGCTGGCGTGATATGGCCATGCATGCGGTGTCCAGCCGGAGCGTATCGATTCGGCTGGCATGTGAGGCGTTTGGGATCCGCCAAGCCTGTTATTAGTACGTCGGTCGGCGCAGCGCCGAGAACAACGAGATTGCGAACTGGCTACTGCGTCTGTTCGACAACCGCCGGAACTGGGGCTTTGGGCTGTGCTTCCTGTACTTGCGTAACGTGAAGGGCTTCAGCTGGGATCACAAACGTGTGTACCGGATCTATCGCGAGCCCGAGTTAACTTGCGGATCAAACCGCATAAGCGGCTAATCAGACAGGCACCTGAACCGCTGACGGTACCGTCAGCCGTCAACCAGGTTGGATCCATGGATTTCATGCACGTCCAACTGTCCGCTGAACGCCGCATTCGGCTACTCAACGTGATCGACGATTTCAACCATGAGGCACTCAGCATCGAAATCGACCTCTCGTTGCCGTCGCAGCGGGTGATCCGTGCGATGCGCCAGATCATCAGTTGGCGTGGCAGGCCGAATCGCGACCGATTGGATGTGGATTAACCATCACGACTGCCCGAGCATGGCCCTGGGCGGATTAACTTCAAAGCAGCGGCTGGCCATCGCCGCATAGCTTCTACTTCTGAACTGCGTGAAAAGGGGGTCACCTTTCAAGGTGATTAAATGGCACATGCAGCCTTGATGACACGTGCGGTTAAGACATGCTCGTGCCACGCATCCGCAGCATAGCTTCCCTTCTTGGGCACTTTCGGTTCCCGCACATGTTTGCGCAACGTGCGAAGATCAACGTGCGTAGCGATCTTGTTCAGCCTACGGCCGAGTTGAGCCAATCATAGCCTTCCTATATCTGGGCTGGTACCGCGATCAACATCCCGGCATAGGTTGCCCGGATTCCGCTGACAAAGTAATACGGCGAGAGCTCAATGCCACCGCTAAACAGCGCCGCGCGGCCAAGACGCGGAAATCGGCGTGAAATGAACAGGGAAGCGCCGATGACGAGCGAACCAAATGTTGATCGAAGGCGTGTTGTGTGTACCGTCGTTGCCCATCAACAGATGCCCGTCCATGTCGACGGGCACGCTGGCGATCGTGCGCAGCAAGTGAAGGAATTCGCTGCTGCGATAGAGCCGGCCCAATTCACCCACAACTTTGCCGGCGGTGATGTTCCCATTCTCGCAGCATGCTTTTTGGGTCAGCGCGTATGGAGTAGCCCGGCGGCTTGGCACGCATTACGGCTTGCTGTCGTCGAACAGGTTCATGATCTGCTGGCGCTCCGCCGAATTCACATCGGGCGGCGGCGTCGGCGGTTGCATACCACCCGGCCCCACCGTGCCGAACTGTGCGTTCGAATCGCTTGCACCGGCCGGCGCGTTCGCGTCGAGTCCGATCGACGCGATAAAGCCGTTACCCGGCGTCTTGTCCGCGTAGAACAGCTCACCATCGATCGTTGTCAACCCTTCAGGCATTGGCGCCTGGTACTGCGGCACGCCGCGCAGCGCGCGTCCCATGTACTGGACCCAGATTGGCAGCGCCAGCTGCGCACCGAATTCGCGGCTGCCGAGCGATTTGGGCTGGTCATAGCCCATCCATGCGACCGCGACCAGGGTGTGCTGATAGCCAGCGAACCAGCCGTCCTTGGCGTCGTTGGTCGTCCCGGTCTTGCCGGCCAGGTCGCCGCGATGCAACACGTTGGTTCCCGAGCCGGTGCCCGCCGACGCGACCGAATGCAATAGGCTGTTCATCACATACGCGTTGCGCGGGGCAATCACCTGCGGTGCATTCTGGCCGGCCACCAGCGGCTGGGCCTTCAACAACGGCTCGCCGTGCGCATCGTCGACCTGCGCGATCAAATACGGATTGACTCGATAGCCACCGTTTGCGAACACCGAATAGGCTGCCGCCGACTGCAGCGGCGTCACCAGTCCCGCGCCCAGCGCCATCGGCAGGTAGGGTGGCGTCTTGTCAGGATCGAAGCCGAACCGCTCGGTCACGTATTGCTGCGCGTACTGCGTGCCGATATACGACAGAATCCGGATCGATACCAGGTTCTTGGACTTCTGCAACGCCACACGCATCGGCATCGGGCCCTCGGGCTGGTCATCATCCTTCGGTTCCCACGCGTGCCCACCCGGTGTCGTCGGCGGAAAATACAACGGCGCGTCGTTGATGATGGTTGCCGGGCCCAGCCCTTTTTCCAACGCGGCCGAATAAACGAACGGCTTAAAGCTCGAGCCCGGTTGCCGCCACGCCTGCGTGACGTGGTTGAACTTGTTCTTGTTGAAATCGAAGCCGCCGACCAGCGCGCGGATCGCACCGTCCTGCGGCGTGACCGATACGAGCGCACCCTCGACCTGCGGCAGCTGCGTAATCGAGGCCCAACCGTTCGCCTCGCGCACGATGCGGATCACCGAGCCGGGCCGGATCCGCACTGACGCCGACGCGCGGGGTGACAGTGCGCCTGCGGCAAACCGCAGCCCGTCGCCGCTCATCTGCACGACGGTGCCATCGGACAACTGCGCATCGACCTGCCGCGGACTCGCGTCAATGACCACAGCGACAAGCAGATCACCGTTGTCCGGATGGTCGACGAGCGCGTCCTCGATCGCCTGGTCGCGCTCATCGCCGGCGGGCGGCAGTTCGATGCCCGCCTCGGGTCCGCGATAGCCATGGCGGCGCTCGTAGTCGAGCACCCCTTTGCGCACTGCGTCGTAGGCGGCGGCCTGATCCGCCGAGTCGATCGTCGTCGTGACCGTCAGCCCGCGCGTATAGGCCTCGTCGCGATATTGCGCGTACATCGCCTGGCGCACCATTTCGGCGACGTATTCCGCGTGCACATTGTATTCGTTGCCCGCCGTACGCACGTGCAAGTCTTCGTGGATCGCCTGGTCGTATTGGTCCTGCGTGATGTAGCGCAACTCAAGCATGCGCTTCAAAATGTACTCTTGCCGCACCTTCGCACGCCTGGGATTGACGATGGGGTTGTAGGCGGACGGCGCCTTCGGCAATCCCGCCAGCATGGCGGCCTGCGCTAGCGTAATGTCCTTCAGGTCCTTGCCGAAGTACACGCGGGCCGCCGCGGCAAATCCGTACGCGCGCTGACCGAGATAGATCTGATTCATGTACAACTCGAGAATTTGATCCTTGGACAGCGCCGCCTCGATCTTATAGGCGAGCAACATCTCGTAGATCTTGCGCGTATAGGTTTTTTCGCTGGACAGGAAGAAGTTGCGCGCTACCTGCATCGTAATCGTGCTCGCGCCCTGCGTCCGCCCGCCATGCATGAGGTCCGTGATGCCCGAGCGCAGGATACCGATGAAGTCCACGCCGCCGTGCTTGTAGAACCGATAGTCCTCGATCGCCAGCACGGCCTTCTTCATCACGTCGGGCGTGTCCTGGATTCGCACAAGGCTGCGGCGCTCCTCGCCGAATTCGCCGATTAACACGTGGTCGGCCGTGTAAACGCGCAATGGCACCTTAGGGCGATAGTCGGTCAACACGTCCAGCGATGGCAGCTTGGGTCCCATCACAACCAGCGCGTAGCCCAGCGCCAGTGCGCCGATCACTGCGGCAGCCGCCACCAGGCTGGCCAAGCCCAGCATGCACGAGGCAGTCAGCGAGCGCGGCCCACCCCGCTGGCGTGCCGCGGCATGCTGCCGCGTCGGTGACGCGCGGCGCTCGCCGCGTTGAGGATCGGACGGATCGGGTCGTTTTACGGTAGGCATGTCAAGATAACACCGCGGTCTCGTCGACGCGCGTGATGTTACCGCCCCGTGCGGATTGCGGCGTCGCGACAAAACGCGCATTTTAATGCGTGCACGCGGCGCTCCCCCCGACTTTTTTGTAAGCAATTGCTGATGCGCGCTGCCGCACCGCGTCGCAGCCACGTCGCGTATGATCCGCACATCAGGCAGCGCGGCGGCGCAACAAATCCGCCATCAACCCGTCAAAGCACAGGCGTAGCCTGCACGCGAGCCGGCCAACGGCGCGACAAGTGCGGCTCTTGCAACCACCCGCCCAGCCCCCATATTCGCGACGGTCAATGCTCGTGCGCGGTCCAATCAACGGAGGAATTCATGTCGCTACTGAACACCATCTCCCGGACGCTCAAGGGTCTGCTAAACGACGCAGCCGAATCGGTCCAGGATCCGTCGCGAGACGCGCGGCAGATCATACGCGAACTCGACGACAGCATCGCGAAGGCAGAGAACTCGCTGATCGAGATCGAGGCGCAGGTCGCGATGCAGCGCAGCAAGCGCGACGTCGCCGATGACAAGGTGAAGAAATACGAAGAGGGAGCGAAACGCGCGCTGCAATCCGGCGATGAGGCCCTGGCCCGCGAAGCACTCAGTGCCCAGGCGAATGCGCAGGCCGAACGCGACGCGATTGCGAAGGAACTGGCGGCACTAGAGCCGTCGGTGGGACAGCTCAAGCAGCAAATCAACGCGATGCGCGAACGTCGCAACGACCTGAATGCACGCTCGAATATCCTGCAAGCCAAGCAGCAGATCGCGCAAGCGAAGGATACGGCGGCTACCGCGCTAGGCGGCATCGGCGGCCAAAACCTTGCAGAAGACTTTCAGAAACTCGAGGACAAAGTCGCGCTGCAGAATGCGCGCTCCGACTCGCGACTGAACTCGGCTGACGAGCGTAGCGGCAAAGCGCTGGATGACAAGCTGGCCGCGCTGTCCAAGGGGCCCTCCGTCGACGATCGTCTCGAGGCGCTGAAGAAGCAACTCGGCATAACCGCCCAGTCGTAAACCGCATGCGCCACGCTCCGGTGCACCCCTGTACGGCCGATGCATGGCCCGATCGAACAATGAAGAAACTTTTGGCGATCATCCTGGCCAGCGCCGCCATCGCAGCGTCGGCTGCCGCCTTTGCGTTGCCCAGCACGCGCGACGTCGACAACGCGATTGCACGAGGCAACTGGCAGCAAGCACACAGCCAGCTCGTCGAAGTGTTGCGCACGCATCCGAACAGCGCCCATGCGCACTACCTGTACGGCCAGGTACTCGCCCGGGAAGGCCGAGCCCCGGACGCGCTGGCCGAACTTCAGAAAGCGCGGGCGCTTGACCCTGAACTGCGCTTTGCCTCCAGCGCCACACAGTTCAACGCTATCGAGGCGCGTGTGCAGCAACAGGCCGAACGTGCGGTGTCGCGCAGTGGGCCGGCACCGTCTGCACCCGCGATGCTGCCTGGCAACGCCGGCACGGCGGTGGCGCCCATCACGCCGCCTGTGCACGCGCCGCGCCACGGTCCATCGATCGGCATGTGGATCGGCTTCGTTATCGTGCTCGCATTGGTCGTGCTGCTGGTGTGGCGCACCGTGTTGCACGCACGTTCGAACGATGACAGCCGCGCGCAGGAGCAGCGCCGCGCGCAACTCAAGCGCGCGACCGAACTGCTGAACGCGGCGCGCTCGCTCAAGCTCGATGTGCGTCTCTCGACGGCGCCGGGACACGAAGCGCTGCTTGTCGAAGTCGACGTGATCGAAACCGCGTTGCGCGAGTTGACCGACAAGCTTGCGAACAATGGCAGCCCGGTGCCCGACTATGCACTCGAGGATCTCGAGCGTCGCCTGAACAGCACCCGAGCCCGCACTGAAGGACGCCCCGATCCCAATGCGGCCGCGGGCAATGCCGGCACCGGTACGCTGCCAAGCAGCGGGAACCCGTCCGTGTATGCCCAGGAAGCCGAACGGTTCGGCCAAGCGCCGGGCGGCGCGGCGCCACCGCCACCGCCGACGCAACCGACCGTGATCGTGCAGCAACCGGGCGGCGTTGGAGGTGGCATGGGCGGGCTGTTGACCGGCGTGCTGCTCGGTCAGATGCTCGGGGGCAGCCGCGAGCGGGTGATTGAGCGTGAAGTGATCGTTGACGACGAGCGCCGGCGAGGCAATCCTGGCGTACAGCCCGACCCGGGATTCGATGTCGGCCGCGGCAACGACGATTGGGACGACGACGCGGGCAGTAGCATCGACGTCGGCGGCAACGACGACTCGAACTGGACCTGAACAGCCCACGCATTGCGCGCAGCCGATTGGACGTCTATTGCGGCTACGGCTACAGTATGTACCCGCCGGCGAACATGCGCACGATGAAACGCTGCGCCGTATCCAGCAACACCTCGCGGCGCGCCGGCGTATGGATGTAGTCTTGCGACAGGTGAAGCAGGTATACGACGATCCGCGAGTAAACTTCGTCTAAGCTATCATGCAGCCATCACGGCATCTATTGCATCCGCGGCACGTCGTCGGCCATTTCCGGCGCGACGCCTACCCAGCACGCGACGGACCACGCCGCGCATTGCCGCGAACGCTCCGTGATGTTCGGCCAATGCACAGACGAACACACCCCGATGAAGGAGGACCTGGCTCGGGTGCTGGCAGAACTGCGGCAATTCCTCGGCAGCCATCACGCGTAAGGTCGCTCGAATGCGGTGGCTAGCTTGACGGCAACGTCGTCGGCCCGTTCCGGCAGCACGTTGGTAAAGCTCATTAACAACGCGTCACGTCGCCGCTGATGCAAATACCACTGCGACAGCGCATCGGGTGCGAGGCCGCTGCGCACCGCTGCCCGGGCCAGCAACACGTCGTTCGCCAACGAGCCGTCGCGTGGCGCGGAGCACTCACGCAGCCAGCCGATCAGATGCATACCGCCGACGCTGGGCGAAATATCCAATACACCGCCGACACGACGGTGCAACGCCGCGGCAAGTGCGTCGCGGCGCACCGCATACGCGGCGCGCATCCGGCGAATGTGCCGGCTGAAATGTCCGGCTTCGATGAAGGCTGCGATGCTTTCCTGCAGTGTCAGGGCCGGGGGCGGGGCCAGCAACGCGGCCACCTTGGCCAAGTGCCCGGCGAGCGTTGGCGGCGCGACGATATAGCCGAGCCGCAGGCCGGGCGCGAGCACCTTGCTGAAGGAGCCAACGTAGAGCACGCGCTCGCCGCCGTCCAGGCTTGCCAGCGCGGGCAACGGTCGGCCTGAGTAACGAAATTCCCCATCATAGTCGTCCTCGACGACCCACGCGTTGGCGCGCACCGCCCAGTCCAGCAACGCGAGCCGCCGCGGCAATGACAGCGATACTCCCAGCGGCGCCTGGTGCGAAGGCGTGACGAATGCCATGCAGGCCCGTGGTGCCTTCGCCACGCCTGCGTCGACATCCAGTCCTTCGTCGTCAATTGGCACGCCAACCAATTGCGCGCCGGCCAGCCTTAATGCGTCGCGTGCCCGTCGGTAGCCGGGATCCTCAAACCAAATCGGGCGCGACGCCGTCGCCGGCAATAACGCCGTCATCAGCAGTCCAAGCGCGCCATGATACCCGTTCGTGATAATGATTCTGGCAGGGTCACAGTCGATTCCGCGCGCTATCGCAAGATAGCCGGCAATCGCATGACGCAAGCGGAACTGTCCTTGCGCATCGCCGTAACTGAACGCTTCCGCGGCCAACACGCGCCCTTCGTGACTCGCTACCCGGGCCCACAGCTTGCGCGGGAACAAATCCAACGCGGGCAGTCCCATTTGCAACGGCGCCACGGCTATCGGGGCACTCACTGATGCACTGTCGGCCGACGGTGCAGGCGCGGGCTTCGTCGGCCCATGCTGTGGCGGGAGTCGTGCATTGATCCGGGTGCCGGCCGCGCCGCGCGTCTCGATGAACCCTTCCGCCGCGAGCAACTCGTAGGCCAGTTCAACCGTACCACGGGCAGTATTGAGTTGCGTGGCAAGCGCACGCGTGGACGGCAGCCGCATGCCGGCGGGCAATCGGCCGTCCAAAATGCCCTCACGAAGCCGGGTGACCAGCTGCCGATACATGGGCTCGCCGCACCGGCGGTCTAGCTCTAGCGTGCAGGCCCACTCGGCCGCCGGCATCGTGCTGGTCCGACATTCGCGCGCCATGGCCCGCTTGCCGCCGTGCTCCGCTGTCATCGCCCTGCTCCAGCTCGCATCATGGCCTACTCATTTAAACCGTTTTTGGCCTTTTACGATAACCCATCCGCCGCCTACGATAAAGGCTCATAGTCCATTGACGTGAAAGGAAACCATGATGAGCCAACCTCGCCTGCCTTACCGTGAACTGTCCAAGGACGCCTATCTTGCATTGGCATCGGTCAATGCCGCACTGGGACGTTCCACGCTCGGCCAGAAGCTGTGTGATCTTGTGTTCCTCCGTGTATCGCAGATCAACGGATGTGCGTTTTGCGTCGACATGCATTCACACGACCTGCTCCAGCAAAGTGAAAACATGCAACGCCTGCTCAGCATGCCAACCTGGCGCGAGACCGAGCTATTCGATGCGCGGGAGAGCGCAGCGCTGAACTGGGCCGAGCGCCTGACCACACTACCTGGCGGCCATCCAGCCGATGCCGATTTCCAGGCACTGAAAGCTCACTTCAGCGACACGGAAATTGCCGACCTGACTTTCGCGATCGCGGTGATCAATGCTTGGAACCGACTCGGCGTCGGCATGCAACTGCCAGTCCCACGCCGTACCGCCAGCGCCGGTTGAGTCGCCTGGGTCGCTTACATCGCTTGAGCGCTTGACGCCGCTGGGGTCGGGGCAACCCTGGCAGCACCACCCGAAGATATCGCATTGCTGCGCAAGATCCGCGACAAACTGCAAAAGCGCGACTGACACGCCTACACAAGGTCCCGCGTGGCGCGCGGCAGGCGCCGCAACGTCACGGCGTCAAGTGGTAGGCGTGGACAATGCGTCACCGCTGCCCTTGGCCATCGCGATCTCCTCGATCAGGCCTTCGAGCAGCGTGAAGTTGACCGGCTTGGTCAGGTGCGACATAAAGCCGGCCTCCAGACAGCGGCGCACGTCGTCATCCGAGCCATAGCCGGTCAGCGCCACCGCCGGCACGTGTGCGCCGGTCTCGATGCCGCGCAACGCCGTGATCAGGTCTAGCCCCGTACCATCGGGCAAGCCAATATCGCTGACCACAAGATCGAAGTGCCGCTGCCGTGCGGCCTGCAGCGCCGAGGCCACGGTCCCGGTCGCGATCACGTTGTGGCCAAAGCCCGCGATGAGCTGAGCCATCACGTCGGCTGTGTCCTGATGGTCTTCGACCAGCAGGATGTCCAGCGTGGCACGCTGCGGCGCCGCCGCGATCGTGCCGCGCTCCATCACCGGCCCAGGTGCCTCGACACTAGGCAACACGATCGTAAAAGTGGCGCCGCGCCCTAATCCCTCACTGGCAGCGTGCACCGTCCCGCCATGCACGTCGGTCAGCGCCTTGGTGATGGCCAGGCCTAGCCCCAGGCCACCGTACTGCTGGGTGGTATGCTGCCCACCCTGCTCAAATGCGTTGAATAGTCGCCCCAGTTGCTCCGGCGCGATGCCGATACCACTATCTTGCACGTCAATCTGGATCTGCGGCGCACCGGTTTCAGATGGCACCTCGGCATCGCGCGTGCGCAGCACGATGCGGCCATGCTCGGGCGTAAATTTGGCCGCGTTCTTGATCAAGTTCCATAACATCTGCTGCAATCGCGCGCGGTCGGCGCGGACGAAGCGGTGCTGTGCAGTGCAATCCAGTTCCACGCGCAATTGCTTGACCTGGATGTCGCTGCGAAAAATTTCCAGCACCGCATCGATGAGTTCGTGCACATCCACAGTCTCCAGCGCCAGCAACAGCTTACCGTTGGCCACTCGCGTCAAGTCCAGTAAATCGTCGATCAGGCGAGCCTCCAACTCGATATTGCGTCGAATGATCTTCATGGCCGAGCGCACCGGCTCGGGAACGTCACGAGCGCGCTCGAGCATTCGCGCACTGGCCAGCACCGGCGTGAGTGGCGTGCGCAACTCGTGCGACAGCATCGCGAGAAAACGGTCCTTCGCACGATTGGCCTCTTCGGCCGCCTGCCGCGCCGCCTGCTCGGACTGGAGCAGCCGCTCACGCTCGTCGCTCGCCTCGCGCTGATCCTGGATGTCCGTACACGTGCCGAACCACTTCGCAATGCGCCCGTCCGCTTCGCGCAATGCCGTACCTCGCAAGCAAAACCAGCGATATACGCCGTCATGGCGCCGCAGCCTCACCTCGCGAATGAAGCTATCCGCACCTCGCCCGACGGTCTGTCGCCATGCATCACGCAGCATGGGAAGATCATCGACATGTACCGCGTCGAACCACCCGGCACCCAGTTCCGCGCCAGCCGGCATTCCGGTGTAATCCGACCATTGCCTAGACAGAAAATCGCATTCGCCGCCCGGCGTGCAAGTCCAGACCAGATGCGGCAGCGCTTCGGCAATAGTCCGATAGTGCCGCTCGCGATCGCGCATCCGCTCAGACTCCGCCACGACACGCCGCATCTGCGCTTCGTTCAACGCACGTTCGACGGCCTCGGGCAGGTAATCGAGGTAATCGGCCGCTTTTGGCACCACATCGGACACACCGGCACGCAACGCCTCGATGATCCGCGACTCGTCCGAAAAGCCTGTCGCCAGGATAGCCGGCAGCTTGATCCCGCGTGCAACCAATCCGCGGAAAAAATCCAGTCCGGTTTGTGGCGTACCGAGCCGGTAGTCGAGCACGAGCAGATCCGGCAACGGCTCGCCAATGCAATCGAGCGCCTGCTGCACCGTCGAACATGCACTGACACGATAGCCGACCCGCCGCAACGCGCGCGCCGCAAGCAGTAAGATGCCCTCGTCATCGTCGAGCACCAGCACATGAGCGTCGCTGGACATGATGGCTCCGGGACGTGGTCAGCGTGCGCTCGGCCGCACGCTGCATGGCAGCTTTACGACCTGCAGGAAGAAGCCCAGCCGCCTGACCGCCTCGATGAATGCATCGTATTCGACCGGCTTGGTGATATAGACATTGCAGCCGAGTTCGTAGCACCGCTCGATTTCGCGCGGATCGTCGGTGGTCGTGAGCACGATGACCGGCAGCGACGCGGTCTGCGGCGATTCCTTCAGACGGCGCAGCACCTCGACCCCGTCCACGCGCGGCATCTTCAGATCCAGCAGCACTACGCAGTTGCGCAGATCGCCAAGCGGCTCGGGACCGAAGAAATAGTCTAGCGCCTGGTGACCGTCGGACAGCCGCTTAAAGCCATTAGTCAGGCCTGCGCGGCGCAGATTGCGCTCGACCAGTGTCGCATGGCCATCGTCATCCTCGATTAGGATGATGCTGACCGTCTCCCCGATTGTCATGATTTTTCCCAAGAAGTATTGTATGCACCGGCATACGGACCGAAACCGGCGTCCTCAACCCGGTGCGCGGTCAGTACATGGAGAGCAGCCATGCCCGCCTCGCGCTGTGCCCAGTAAGGCAAACGTTTGCCGCTGTCTTGATTTTTCACCTCTGGTGCGCGACCGATCGCGACACCTCCCGGGTACGCCATGCCCAGCGGCGCGTGCGCAGGTAATGCAACGTAGAACGTCGATCCCGCGCCTTCGGCCGACTCGACCCAGACACGTCCGCGATGGCGCTCCACCATCCGCTTGACCAGCGCAAGCCCGATTCCATCGCCAGGGCCCGCATCCGTATGCAGCCGCTGGAACGCGCTGAATACCTTTGGCAGCGACGCCGCCGGAATGCCGCGCCCGTTGTCTCTTACATAATAGACGCGATGGCGCTCGCCCGTGCCAGCTAGCCGCACCGTGGCGATGCGACCGTTCGGCCCAGGCTGCACGACGTGCGCCGTGGGCGCGGCGGCTTGTGGCAAGTCACCGTCACCGCCCGGATTGATCCAACCGACCTCGATCACGCCGCAGCGGGACGGATCTAGGTAAGCAAATGCATTGCCGACCAACTGGCCGAAAATTTGCTCGATCGCGCCAGCATCGCCCCATGCCGGCGGCAGCGGCTGAACCAGCACGCGTGCGCCGTTCGCCGCCGTTTGGCCTTTCAGCGCCCCGATTATCCGCTGCAATACAGCGCTCATGTCCACCAGCGCCCACTGGTACTCGACCCGACCCGCGCGCGACAACCGCAGCAATGCCTCGATGATGCCGCCTGCGCGGGTGACCGCGCTTTGCAGGAAACCGATCGACTCCTGAATTTCGCCGTCAACGATGCGCTGCAGCCGCTCACGCTCGGCCACGGGCAGATCCAGCTCGCCAATCGTCTCGCGCAACTCGCTGGCCGAGACCTTCAACTCGCGCGAGAATCCTTGCAGATTCACCAATGGCGAGCGCAGATCATGCGACACGCTGTAAATAAACATCTCATTGTCCTGCGTCTGTTGACGCAATTCCTCGTTGACCTGCGCAAGCTCACCGGTGCGTCGTTGCAAGTCGGCCTTCAACAATGCGTGCTCGCGTTCGGCCCGCACCAGCTTGCGGCTCGTATCGTGCAGCACCTCGTCAAGCTGTGCGATTTCGTCGCAGCCACCCAACGGGGCGCCTAGAGGCTCGCCCGTGCCCAGGCGCAGCGCGTTCATCGTCAAAACCTCGATCCGCTGGCCGATGTGTCGCGCAAACGCAAGCGCTGTGATCACCGCAATCAGCAGCGACACGCTCACCGCAAACCAGAGCATGAACTGTTGCGTCTTCAGCGAGCCTTGCAACTGAGCGTTACGATCCGCCTGTAGCTTGTTCTCCGCATCAACAAAGTCGCCCAACTCGCTGCGAAATTCATTGATCTCGCGCGGCATTTCCTCACCGCGGTATGCCTCGATGACGCGCTGGCGCTCACCTTCGCGCAATTGCTCAGCCACACGCTGCGTCAGCTTGCGATACCGGTCGATTGTCTCGCGCATACGCGCAATGCGGCCGGTCTGCTCAGGATTATCGGCTACCGTCGCCTCGAGCGCATTCAGCCGGTCGGCCAGCTCGACCCATGTCGCGCGCTTGTCCGCGAACGACGGATCACCGACGATAATCCCCGTGCGCAATTGCGACGCCTGGCGCAGCAACGGACCAAGCAGCGCCTCGGCCTGGTTGATTACCTTTTTGGATTGCAACGCCCATCGTTCGGCGTCGGCCACTTGCCGTTCCACGCCGAATAACGCGACCAACAGCGCCAGTTCGCACACTACCGGCACCGCGACGAGCAATAGTCCCTTGGTAAAGAGCCTCATGCGCCAACCGGCATCCGCTCGAACGTCAATGCATGTCCCCTTGTCGAAGGCCGGCGTCACATTACGGGTCCAGTGCCGGCCAGCGAACGATTATCGGCCTTGCACGCCGATATTTCAATCGCGGAGCAAGCTCGCGGCGACATGATCCGGATTCATTTTTTGAAATCGGTCAATATGCTATAAAGATCGGAACGCCTGCGCGACGACCGCCGCTGTGTTTGCCGCAGCCGCCGTCTTTTCATTCCATCCATGCCGTTTGAGATGAATACCATGTCCACTCCAAAAAAGCGCAGACACGCATGTAGCGATGAGTCCTTTTTGACCCAACTCGCTGGCTGCAAGCCGTTCGCGCAACTCGACACTAAGATCGCGCGCGCCCGCGCTCAGGACGAACCCGTACTGTATCCGCATGCGCTGCCGGGCCTGGACGTGCTAATTTGCACGGTGCGCGGCGCGCAGCCGCCCTACCCGCGTGCGGCCGAGCTGCGCCGGCGCTGTATCGAATCGGTGGCCCATGCGTTAGAGCAGCCGTTGGACGGGCTCGAGCACGGCGGCTATTGGTACGAGGCCAACGGCGTCGGCTTCCTGGTGTTCGCCAGCCGGGCGCGCACCGCGATCCTTCCGCAATTTTGCTCGATCGCAAACCGGCGCTCACACGGCGCCGAACGTAACATGCGACGCCCGCTGCGAACACGGCAGACCTAAACCGCGGCGTGCCGCCGAGTCAGCCACATGCCGTTCATCGGTGCGTTCGCGCCGTCAGGCGGCTTCGCGCAACTGGCCGGATACCTGGGCCTCGGTCAAGTGGGGTGCGAACATCTCAATCAACCGGTATGCATAGGCGCGCAGGAACGCGCCCTTGCGCAGTCCGACGCGGGTCGTGCTCGGCTCGAACAAGTGCTGCGTGTCCAGCGCGACCAACTCACTGTCTCGCTTCGGATCGTACGCCATCGCAGCGACAATGCCCACGCCCAGTCCCAGTTCGACGTATGTTTTGATCACGTCCGCGTCGATCGCCGTCAGCACTATGTCCGGCGCAACACCGGCCCGCACGAACGCCTGGTCCACGTGCGAGCGTCCCGTGAAATCCTGATCGTACGTGATGATCGGGTAGTCGGCAATGTCCTCCAGCGTCACTGCGGGCTGGGTCGCGAGCGGATGCTCACTTCGCACCACGACGGTGTGATGCCACGAGTAGCCTGGAAATGTCACGATCTCGCCGTAGCGGTCCAGGCCCTCAGTTGCGATGCCGATGTCCGCGTCGCCGTTGATGACCATCTGCGCGATCTGGTGCGGACTGCCCTGGCGCAGCGCGAGATGGACCTTCGGATACATCTCCTTAAAACGATGCACGACCTTGGGCAACGAGTAGCGCGCTTGCGTGTGCGTAGTGGCGACCACCAGGTGGCCGGTGTCCTGATCTGCATACTGCCGCGCGACGCGGCGCAGGTTTTCCGCATCGAGCAACATGCGCTCAATCAACGTGTGCACGGCCTTGCCAGGCTCCGTCAAACCAGTGAGCCGCTTGCCCCGGCGGATGAAGATATCGACACCGAGTTCGTCCTCGAGATCCTTGATTTGCTTGGAGACCCCCGATTGCGACGTATACAGTACATTTGCCACTTCGGTCAAATTCATGTTCTGGCGCACAGCCTCGCGCACGAAACGCAGTTGCTGGAAGTTCATTTCGTTTTCTCAGTTCTCATCGTTGCGCGGGAAACACCCGCACGGCACGCGGCACCGCGGTCACGCCGTCGCCGACGGCCAGCCCCAGCGCGCGCCATGCGTCACGATCGAGCTGCGCTTCCAGCGTCTGGCCAGCCTGAGCCTGAAGCTCAACGCGCACCGAGCCGCCCAGCGGCACGATCCGCCGCACGTCCACGCGGATGCCGTCCTGCGCGGCGCCCGCCTGCGGCAACAGTTGTAGATCGTGCGGTCGCACAAAGGCAAGCGCTGGTCCGCTGAAGTCACCCTGCGCGGCAATCCGTGCGCCTTCGCCGTGCGGCACGAAGCCCTGTTCGCCCAGTGTGCCGGACAGCCGGTTCGCCGCGCCGAGAAATTCATAGACGAACGCACTACCCGGGTGGTCGTAGATGTCCTGCGGACTGCCGATCTGCTCGACGCGGCCATGATTGAGCACCACGATTCGATCCGCAACCTCGAGTGCCTCCTCTTGATCGTGCGTCACGAAGAGGGTCGAGATATGCAGGTCGTCGTGCAGACGCCGCAACCAGCTGCGCAGCTCCTTGCGCACCTTGGCATCGAGCGCGCCGAACGGCTCGTCGAGCAATAGCACCTTGGGCTCGACCGCAAGCGCGCGCGCCAGCGCAATGCGTTGGCGCTGTCCGCCCGACAACTCAGACGGATAGCGTTGCGCGAGCCAATCCAGTTGCACGAGCTTGAGCAACTCGTGGACCTTTTCCCGAATTTGCGCCTCTGAGGGGCGCTCGCGGCGCGGCTTCACACGCAGCCCGAACGCGACGTTCTCGAACACCGTCATATGACGGAACAGCGCATAGTGCTGGAACACAAAGCCGACCTGACGCTCGCGCGCGCCGACGTCGTTCACGTCCTGCCCATGCAGCACAACCTGACCCACATCCGCATACTCCAAGCCTGCAATCACACGCAGCAGCGTGGTCTTGCCACAGCCGGACGGCCCGAGTAGCGCGACCAGTTCGCCGGACGGGAATTCTAGCGACACATTGTCGAGCGCGGTGAAATCGCCAAAGTGCTTTTGCAAGTTGCGAACAATGATGCCCATATCAATTTCCGCGTGGATGGCTAGCTGGCTGCCGGCTCGCTCGACGTCTGGGTGAGCCGGCGTTGCGCGATCAATTTCAACGCGAGCGTCGCCAGCGCAAGCAACGCCAGTAGCGACGCGACCGCGAACGCGGCGACGAAGTTGTATTCGTTGTAGAGAATTTCCACGTGCAAGGGCATCGTGTTGGTCTGCCCGCGAATGTGGCCAGAAACCACCGAGACTGCACCAAACTCGCCCATGGCGCGGGCATTGCACAAGATCACGCCGTATAACAGGCCCCACTTAACGTTGGGCAGCGTCACGCGACAAAAGATCTGCCAGCCGGAGGCGCCCAGCACACGGGCCGCCTCCTCCTCGTCGGCGCCCTGCGCCTGCATGAGCGGGATCAATTCGCGCGCGACAAATGGAAACGTGACGAACACCGTCGCCAGCACGATGCCTGGCACCGCGAAGATAATCTGCACGTTGCGATCTTGTAGCCACGGGCCAAACCAGCCTTGCGCACCGAACATCAGCACGTAGATCAGCCCGGAGATCACCGGCGAGACCGAAAATGGCAAGTCAATCAGCGTAGTCAGTAGACTCTTGCCGCGGAACTCGAACTTTGCGATCGCCCATGACGCGCATAAGCCGAATACAACGTTCAGCGGCACAGCGATCACCGCCGTGATCAATGTCAGCTTGATCGCCGACAGTGCATCCGCGTCGGTCAAGGCGTCCAGATAGACCCCCACGCCCTTGGCTAGCGCCTGATAGAACACCGCGGCCAGCGGCAGCACCAGGAACAGACCAAGAAAAAGCAGCGCGATCGCAGTCAGCGCCCACCGTACCGCACGCGGCTCGGTCGTCACGTCTACACGCGATGCCCGCCTCGGCTGCACGCCAGCATCGATTGCGACCGCCGATTGAGTGGCTTGCTGGCTCATCGCGCCTCGCCAGCCGTGACCACGGACGGTGCGACACTGGGTGGCGTCGCGCAGCGCGTACTGGACGTGCGCCGCTGCAGCACCCATTGCAGCGTGTTGATCGTCAGCAGCAGCACGAACGATACGAGCAGCATCACGACGGCCAGGGCCGTCGCCCCTGCATAGTCGTACTGTTCCAGCTTCGTAATGATCAACAATGATGTGATTTCAGACTTCATTGGCATATTGCCCGCAATAAAAATCACCGAGCCATATTCGCCGAGCGCACGCGCAAACGCGAGCGCAAAACCCGTCAGCAGCGCGGGCAGCAACGACGGCAGGACCACGCGGCGAAAGGTCAGCCAGCGCGTCGCACCGAGGCAGGCAGCGGCCTCCTCCTGCTCGCGCTCGAACTCCTCCAGCACCGGTTGCACGGTGCGGACCACGAACGGCAATCCAATGAAGGTCAGCGCGACCAGCACCCCGAGCGGCGTGAATGCCACCTTGATGCCAAGCGGGACGAGCAGCGAGCCTACCCAGCCGTTACCCGAATAGACGGCGGCCAGCGCAATGCCAGCGACCGCGGTGGGCAAAGCGAACGGCAGATCGATCACCGCATCGACAAGCCGCTTGAACGCAAACTCATACCGCACCAGCACCCATGCTACGACAAAGCCGAACACCACATTGAGCAGCGCGGCGCCCAGCGACGCGCAGAACGTGAGCCGGTACGAGGCCAGCACGCGCGGCGACGCGACGGCACGCGCAAACTCGGGCCACGTCAATGTCGCCGTCTTCAAGAAAGCCGCGGCAAGCGGGACCAGCACCACTAGGCCCAAATACGCGACCGTGATACCGAACGTGACATCGAACCCGGGCAACGCACTGGGCTTGCGAAAATAAAAACGACTCATGCCTGCTACTCGCCTCCAAGCACCGCTCGCACCCGACCCAGGGGATTCGGGCTCGGCGTACGCCGGCAGCCCTCTCAGGCCGCGGGCCGCCGCCTGGCAGCCATCGTCGGCTTACTGTGGCTGATAAATCGAATCGAATACGCCACCGTCGGCAAAATGCACTTTTTGAGCCTTCGCCCATCCGCCGAATGTATCGTTGACCGTGTACAACTTAAGCTTTGGGAACTGCCGGATCAGCGCGTCGGGCACCTTGCTCGAGCGCGGCCGATAGAAGTGCTTTGCCGCGATCTGCTGGCCCTGCTCGGTGTACAGAAAGTTCAGGTAAGCCTGCGCGAGCTTGCGCGTGCCGCGGCGGTCCACCACCTTGTCGACCAGCGCGACCGGTGGTTCGGCCAGAATGCTGACCGATGGCATCACGATCTCGAATTGGTCAGGCCCGAACTCCTTGAGCGACAGGAATGCTTCGTTTTCCCAGGCGACCAGCACGTCGCCGATACCGCGTTGCACGAAGCTGGTAGTCGCACCCCGTGCGCCGGAATCGAGCACACCGGCATTCTTGTACAGCTTTGCGACGAACTCGCGCGCTTTTTGCTCACTGCCACCCGGCTGGTGCAACGCGTACGCCCATGCGGCCAGGTAGTTCCAGCGTGCGCCACCGGAAGTCTTTGGGTTCGGGGTGACGATGGACACGCCCGGCTTGACCAGATCGTCCCAGTCCTTGATCCGTTTCGGATTGCCCTTGCGCACAACGAACACGATCGTCGACGTGTACGGCGCCGCATGGTCCGGCAAGCGTTTTTGCCAATCCGCGTCAATCAATCCCTGCTTGGCGATCGCATCGATATCGTAGGCCAGCGCCAACGTGACAACGTCCGCCTGCAAGCCATCGATGACCGAACGCGCCTGCGCGCCCGAGCCGCCGTGCGACTGTCTGAACGATACGGTCTCGCCGGTCTTGGCCTTCCATTCTTTTGCGAACGCTTGATTCATGTCCTGGTACAGTTCTCGCGTCGGGTCATACGACACATTGAGTAGCGTCCTGTCCGCGACGGCCGCGCCACTGGCCACGATGCCGCACGTCAGCACCCATGTCGCGGCTAACCGCCGCCACACCGATGCACTGTCGCGCTGCCGCGCCCGCCCCGTTACCTGTTCGCTCATTTGTATGCCCGTGGATGTCGTGAGGACCGGCCAAGTCTAACGAACGCGTTTCATTATCAAAAATAATCGTTCCTTATGCTTTTATATTCAAAAGTCGTAAGAGACCGGGCGGCGCGCCAACAATTTATGCCACGAGCAAACAGACAACGATTTCAAGTAACACTTGAAATACTGCGAATACTGTATAAAAATACAGGAACCTGTTCATCCATACAGTAACCTCATGACTAAACTCACCGCCCGTCAGCAGCAGGTCTACGACTTGATCCGCCGCGCGATCGAGCGCACCGGCTTTCCGCCGACGCGCGCCGAGATCGCTGCAGAACTCGGCTTTAGCTCAGCCAACTCGGCCGAAGAGCACTTGCGCGCGTTGGCGCGCAAAGGGGTGATCGAACTGGCGGCGGGTGCGTCACGCGGGATCCGATTGCTGTCAATGGAAGACGGACCGCACCAGTACACGCTGCCACATCCAGCGGTCATGCAGTTATCGCTGCCGCTGGTCGGTCGCGTCGCGGCCGGCAGTCCGATCCTGGCTCAGGAGCATATCGCGCAGCATTACGCGTGCGATCCAGCGCTGTTTGTGAGCCGGCCCGACTATCTTCTGAAAGTACGCGGGATGTCGATGCGCGATGCAGGCATCTTCGACGGAGACCTGCTGGCCGTACAGAAACAGCACGATGTGAAAGAAGGCCAGATTGTGGTGGCGCGGCTGGGCGACGACGTGACGGTCAAGCGCTTCCATCGGCTGGTAAATGGCATCGAATTGATCGCAGAAAATCCGGATTACGAGAACATCATTGTGAGCCCGGGACAAGAAGATTTTGAATTGGAAGGCATTGCGGTCGGCTTGATCCGCCCCAACGCGTTCTAAATACCGACACGGAGAAACCGATGAAACGACTTGCCCGCCTGTTTCCGTTACGCGCGTTCGGGCGCCTGCGTCATCTGCGAGGCCTCGTGCCATGCGGTGCATCATCGCACCCCGCCACTTCGTTCGGTCTGTTGATGGGCGGCGCGACGCCGGCACAGCGCCCGACCGCACCAATGCACGACGGCATGGCACACGTCGTGCGGGAGTACATGGAATTGCCATCTAGCTTACCGGCTTTCGCGCGCGTGCCGCTGCGCCACGGCGTGCCTCAGGCCGAACCGGCCCGTCGTCGCCCATGGCGGGAGGACGAACCGGTGCGCGTCTACCGCAGTGCATCGCGCGTGGTACTAGTGGGCCATATCGATGCGGTTTGCAGCATGATCGACCGGTATATCGCGGCAGAGGAGACTGGGGTTGCCCACGGTTTGCTGGATTAATTTGTTCGCGCTACAACTGCGCATATGACATCGGCCTCATTTAAGCGTCTTGTCGCCGCAGGGGTGACGCTGGCTAGCGGGGTGGCAGGCGTGCTCAGCTACGCGTCGCCTTATATCGTCCTGAACCGCCTGGAGCATGCAGCCGATGCGCGCGACGCCGAGACGGTCAATCGATACGTCGACTACCCTGCATTGCGTGCCAGTTTGAAACAGGAACTCAATGCACGGATCACGCGTGCGGTCGGCGCGCATGCAGATGATTCGCCGCTGGCGCAGGCAGTCGCCAGTGTCGGCACGATGGTCGGTTCCGCGTTAATCGCACCGATTGTCGAAGTCTATGCAACGCCAGACGGTGTGGCCGCGTTGCTAGCCGGCATGCCCCCGCGCGATTTGGCAAGCGACACGACACCGCCGGGCCCGGTGCGGGTTCCGCAAGCGAGTGCGACACGCGGCGCAGCCGTTTCCGGTACGTCGGATTCCGCCGGCCCCAGCGCACCAGGCGGCCGACAGCCCGCGGCCGGCGCGTCCGTAAGCGGCGAAGTTCGCGCGAGTGCCGCCTATCGCGGCCTCAACGAGTTCGTAGTCCGATACCGCACTGATTCGAAGGACCCGCCGTATAGGATGATTTTTAACCGAACCGGCGTTTTCAGCTGGCAACTTGTTGGAGTCAAACTCAACGGTTCATGATGCGGGTCATTGCGACACGGGGCCGACCCATGTGAATCCACACCGTAGCGCGACAACTCAAACCCTTTCCGCCGCTGCAGCGGTGGATAACTCGACTTCATTCGCTTCGCCCGCGCTCGAGACGGCAACCAGGATGCTGCAGCGAACGCGGTCCAGCAACTACGTATTCTCCGGGCCTGTCCACCAGCGAGCCAAGCCGGTGCGCACGATGACCGACCACGACGAGACCCGCCTGCATATGCTCCGCACACTGGGTGATTTCGTCAATCGGATTGCCCAATGCGAAACGGCCATGCGCACTCAGGCCCCGTTTCTGGAGCCAATCCACCCCGTCCTGCAGAATGTCCCGCGCCGCCTGCTCGAACTGCCCGCACGCCACATCGGTCATCAACCCCGCGCTTTGCGCAATGCTCGAGCACATGTTCACGACAGCCAGCACATGCGTCTGCGCCCTAAGGTCGAGTGCCAGCTCGGTTCCCTGACACAATGCCTTGCGGCTTTTCCACTGCCTTGCGACCTTCCCGCGACCCATCGTAGCACAGCAAAATGGTTCGATAGCTGGCGATGTCGACCTCCGTTGGTTCAAAAAGTGAATCCATCCGTGCATCTTCGACCGTCGGAATCAACAAAAAATGCAGGAAAACACGTATCCAGGAATCGATTGCCAGGATCGATCTCAATGCCGACTCTGCCCTCGATGCCTAAACACGCGATTGAATTTACCAGCGTCAAAAAAAGTCCATGCAAATAATATGGTCATCGATGCCCTGTTGATTTACCGCCAGAACGGGCAGGGCTATGGGTTACTCAAATCGAAGGCTCCGGCAAGACGACCACACTGCGTATGTTGCTCGGCATGGCACCGCCGGATGCGGGCATCATTCATGGGCTCGGCGGGCCCGTGCGCGCATGAGTGTCGTGCCGCGACTTGATGCTCTCCATCCGAACTTTCCGTCATCGAGAATCTACGCGTGCTTACCTGGTACTTCGGCATTCTGGCATGCACGGGCAATGCGCGAAGCCGTCGCTGCTCGAATTCACCCAGCTCGACAACAAGGCTTACGCCCGTGTCACGGAGTTCTCAAACGGCATGAAACGGCGCCTGACGGCTGACTCACGCATTAACCAATAACCCTCCCTACCCGTGAGAGACACACCTACGACCGGCCGGATCCGCAAGCTCGGCATCTGGTCTGGAAGCAATGACGCTTGTTGCTTGCACGCGGTAACGTAATGGCTTAGTGAAAACTGCTCAGAATGGTGCAACTTGGTTCACACAGTGAAATTTTTGATTGATAACATTTACGGTGTATTCCAATTAGTAAACACTGACTTTGCACTCAGCGGGCTTTGGTCACACGCATGGCATAATACATATCAAATATGGCGGATTATTCGGTATTCTTCATCGATGTTTACGCCACCATGTTGGTTGGGCTGCTCATGCTAGCCATCGGGGAAACCGCATGTTACGCTTAGCGCAGCGAGGATAAATAACTGTATGCTAGTGACGCACTCGTACACATGGGAAATTTTCCTTACGCCAGCTGATAAATTTTATATAAGTGAAGTTTCATCCGCACTGCATCGCATCGCTTAACTTATTTACCAAAGGAGAGCTATAATGATTAAAAAATACTTAATCTCTTTGATTTTTATGATGCTTCTCGCAATAAATAATGCATTTGCAATGGATGGCGGATTTTGCTTTCCTGTAAAACAAGCAGAAAGAGGACAAAATATTATAGCCAGTACAGAATTGGGGCCTAATATGCAATGGAAGTGCGACGACGGAATTATGGAAAATTTTTTTTATAGACCATTAACAACCACATCGCAAATTTATCAAATGGGTTTCCGCATTGTCGGAGTTTACACCGCCAGCTCTTCCATAAATAAATCCCCACAAGAAAACATCCCCTATATTCTTATTGAAAGGAACCGTTGAAGCGCACAGAAATAATAATAAACAACTAACCACCAATAGAGTGTTGTCAAAATCTGCCTGCTTATACGACAACCACTATAAATAGAAAATCTCAAATTTTGTCATTTTATTATGCCTGCTCTTCGGGTGCCTGTCTTACGGGAAGATTCCTCAAACCGTAAGGCGGGCAAAGCGTTGATGTAGAAAAATCCTCTCTTTTTAACCTTTAACTTCTTTGCCTCCCAACTAGTTTTTAACACAGCATGTTCAGGTCAGTGCATTCCCCTGTTGTACATAGATGCGGCAGATCGTCAAATATTCTTTGGAATACTTATCACGATGATCCGGGCTCATCAAATTAGCCGGTACGTAATCCCCGCACTCTCGACGGATTAACGAGTTTGACAATCAGCGACACACTTGCATACCGTTGCATAATTAGCCGGCCATGAACTAATAGTTTTGGCCTGCGGATGAGTCGTGTGATACCATGTCGCAAACCCGGATGATAGACCTTCACACCATCGATGGCGACACTCTTATAGCCACGGTCAGCGACGGCGGACTGCGGGACCGATCAGCTCTTTCAACGCCGCACGACTTTGCTGGGCTAATCCGTCCAGTTGCCGCTCGACGTCACGCACCACGCACCACGCGCCCAACGCGCGACCACAAGCGCCAAAGCGCCTTCTTCATCCGCTTGTGCGGCTTCGCATGCGCATAGCGGCCGGTCTGGCTTGCCAGACGCGGCGCTTCGTGATTGTCGTTCTGCCGCAACTTCAGCCCGTTCCGGGCCGCAGCCCTCACTCAATGTTTCCGACAACGTTTAAGCAGGCGCGAATCGGTGGGGTGGGCAATTGCCTTTTCCATCACCGCCCGGTATCTATACCCTTGCGGGGCTCCATGGCTGGCCCGCACATTCCTCTGCCAACGCTTCGCTGCCCTCCTCGGGGATGCCCACGCACGGCTCGGAGCGATGTGGCTCTCTATGCCTTCATCGTAGTGGGCTCTCACCACCTGCACCTTGCCGATCTTCCGGCGCACCCAATACAGGTTCTCGAACCATTGCCAGAGCACGTCCTCGTCCGACAGATCGAAGACGTGCTGCAAATACAGCAGCCCTGCGGTTAAGCGCGGCGAATTGGCCGGTCGGCCCCGGTGCGGCACGGTACTCACGTTCATCGCCGTGCCCAACCGCTCCTAGTCGCACAGACGGCAAGGCAGACCACGGATGCTTCAAATTGGTCGGCTCGCGCAGCGGTTGGCGAAACAATCTTCCGCTGTCACCGGCGTCTTCGGACCCATCCATACCTCGTCAGGATTGGCAGGTTTCACACCCCAATATGCCCGCTCTTTGCAACTCCCACAACACCGTTTCGAGTTCGCAGCCTAGCCGCATATGCCTTCCAGGGGAATTCAGAGCCGACTTGCTAGCGCTCAACAAGTTATTTTAGGCAATCTGGCTAAGGGAGCCATGTAGATTATGCAACAATAACCTATGATAGCGGACTATTCTTTCATTTATAATTTATTCAGCCGCAACGCTTGCAACTGTGTTTATAAAAACCTATATTTTTTTCGGGGCCACTCGGATGGTGAATTAATAAACTTTTTTATACGGGATGAGATTAACCATGCGCAAAACAATCAAACTTATTTTGATGCTTTTGTTCCCGCTTGTGACATCGTCGGCTTGGTCTGATGTCGGAGATGTCGATATTGAAGGATACTCCATGGCCGTCCCCAATCAGACTAGTACGATACGGGTCCAAGACGTTCAAGTGAATAACATCGTGGAAGAGGGCGATAGATGTCCGGAGAACGGTCGCCAAGCCAGGAATGCCAACGGAACCCCACTTTTTTGCCAATCTGGGGTATGGAAAACTGCACTGGCGGGCGCCAAGATACGCACGGTATTTAGCGAGTTTGGGAACATGGTTAACCCGCATACTGGAAAGCCTGACGTTGGCCTTGCTACTTGTAACGCCGACGAAATTGTTATCGCTGGTGGCGGCAACTGCCAAAACGGGGACAAAGCATGGTTACACACGTCAGGGCCGCACGGCAATGGTTGGATGGCCAACTGTTACGCGGGTAATCATGGCGACAACCCTGCTCAGGCAATCGCTATTTGTTTGTCTATTCGGTGAATTACGGAAACCTCCATTGTCACGCAAATGCAAAACATAGGGTTTGCACGGCAAGCTTTATTCTAAAACAAGCTGGATTGCCAATCATGTGGCGAGTGAATTAATATTGGAGCGGACTTGCCAATCCAGTGTATGGGCTGGCAACGCCCGCAGCACAACCAAACGGCTGCTGCTAATAGCAGATTGGCGGAATTTTCAGACCATGGTCGGATAAAAGGTCATTTTTTGCCCTCCGCTACGCTTCACGCATGCTGTTTAGTCCATGACAGCAACAATATTGCTCTATCGGCAACTAACCGTCTGCGGCCGTACTGCACACATGTAGCCTTGGAGCGCGCGAAGCTTCTTTATTTCTCGCTGGGCGCCGGCCGCAACGGCGGAAAACGCGTTCTGCCACTGCTGCGTCGAGGTCTGCATAGGCAGTGGTTTGCGGCCTGACCCGCTCGTCGTTGGCCAGCAGCTTACGCAGCCCCAGTATTGCGCCGATGACGGCCAACGCCAGTAGATTCTCTCGTGTTCGTTCAGTGGCATCATCCTTTTCCAGTGCGCATCATGGTCGCCAGACGGTAAGTGCGAGCGCCCAATTGCGTGGCTTACTTCGAGGCGAGCAGCGGGTGAAGCCGCAAGCCAGGTTCTCGAACCGCTATGGGACGCACCATACGTCGGCCGACTCCAAGGCGGGATGGCGAAGCTGATAGGCAAGGCGCTCAAGCTAAAAAAATCGAAAGGCGGTTCACGTTCCACGAGCTGCACACCTACTATGTGACCAGGCACAGGGCAGAACGCGGCATGCTGCCGGCTCTTGATGCAAATCCGGCGACGACCGCACGCGCTGACGACCGCACAAAAATCGCAAAGCGGCGAAGCATGTCATTCTCAACTTGAGAATGACAAAGCAAAAACGGCACTGGATAAAATCTCAGTGCCGTTTTATAAACGCTTGATTTTCTTAAAAATTCTTTGGGGTGGCCGATGGGACTCGAACCCACGACGACAGGAATCACAATCCTGGACTCTACCAACTGAGCTACGGCCACCACTGCAGGAACCGATACATCGAGGCACGCTGCACGCCGGTGAGAACAATCACCAGCGGAGACCGGAATTATACGCAGGGATTTCCCATTTTGCTAGCGGTGGGACGCAAAAAATTCTGACCCAGCTACCGGCTTCACTCGACATGCGCTTTTGCCATGTGATCGTGCCCGGCCGGGCGGGCGTTCAACATGGCGCGCGCCTCGTCAAATATGCGCGAATCGCCAGTGGCCAGTTTTCGATGATCCGACAACACGCGGCGCCAACCTCTCGCGCCAGGTTGGTCGCGATAAAGCCCGAGCATATGCCGCGTGACGGCGCCAATGTAGGTACCCCGAGCCTGTTCGGCCCCAATATACTCGATCATCGCCTGCTCGACCTCGCCGCGCGTACGCGCCAGCGCCGACGGCTCGTAGAAGCGCCTATCGACATCTGCCAGCAGAAAGGGATTGTGATAGGCTTCGCGCCCGATCATCACGCCGTCGACGTGGTGCAGGTGTTCATGCGCCTTCATCCAACGTCTTGATGCCGCCATTGATGACGATCTCGAACTCAGGGAAGTCACGCTTGAGCCGGTACGCGTAGTCATACTTCAACGGTGGAATCTCGCGGTTCTCTTTCGGCGACAGTCCCTTCAGTATCGCGTTGCGCGCGTGCACGATGAATACGCGGCATCCACCTTGCGCCACAGTGCCCACGAAATCGCGCACGAACCCATAGTCATCGATCGCGTCCACGCCGATCCGATGCTTGACCGTCACGGGCACCGCGACAGCATCGCACATTGCCTTCACACAATCGGCGACCAGCGTTGCCTCCTTCATCAGGCACGCGCCGAATGCGCCGCGCTGCACCCGCTCGGACGGACAGCCACAATTCAGATTGACTTCATCGTAGCCCCACTGCTCTGAAAGTTTCGCGCAGCGGGCAAGCTCGTCCGGCTCGCTGCCGCCAAGCTGTAATGCAATCGGGGCCTCCTGCGGCGTGAACGACAGGTGTCGTGCGACATCGCCGAACAGCAGGGCGCCAGTCGTCACCATTTCCGTGTATAGGTAGACGTGGCGGGATAATTGCCGGTGGAAATAGCGGCAATGGCGGTCGGTCCAGTCCATCATCGGCGCGACGCAGATGCGTCGGGCACGATGGGCGTTGAAGTCGGTCATCGGAGCAGCAGTCGCGGAATACGCGAGTATCGCGGGCAAACCGACATTTTATCGTCTCTGCGACGGCCTCGCACCCGCGCGTGTCTCTGCGCAAAAAGCCCAGCCCGCGGTGGGCTAGGGAGTCCCTAATTCAAAAATACATTACTTCAAAACTTGAACTCATCGCAGTAGCCCGGAGCCGTTGAGAGCGCTCGCTCTGCGCGGATTGTCTCACTATGTCCGACGCCGCCGGACTCGAGCCATACGTCGACGCTGCCGGCAAGTTGGTGGGTGCCGGCCTTCATCATTCCGACCATACTGCTGAAACGACCATGCCGGGTGCCAACTGACCCGAAGAAATTTTGGACCCGTAGGTGCCAGGCATGTGACTCGAAGTAAGCAGCAAGCGCTATTAGCGGCATGACAACAGGCGAACCATGTTCCTCGACGCGGCGACGCTCGTGTCATCTATCAGGCAGTTCATGGAATTTCAGCTTCGTGATGCCATTTCAGCGAACACACTGCTCTGCGTGCCGACATGGGCCCAAAATCAGCGTCGGGCGCTTTACGTGCCGTCAGAGGATATGGCTTCGCCCGCTGCTCAGCCGCGCACTGGGCGCCATGCTGGTGCCTCGTCCGTCCATTCTGACGGATCGGGGCCTGCCCAGGCAAACAGAGAAAGCCGGGTATGCCCCCTGATGATCATCGCTGGACCACCCTCGGCCCACTGGAAAGTCTTCGGTCGCAGCCACGCGCTGCGGCTTCTTTTGCTACTTCGCCTCTTCCGCGGAGTGAGTCATCGCCCTGCCGCCCGCGGAGATATCCTGCCCTACGCCGGACACCGTGTTGCACCCGGCCAGCGCGACCCCGGTCAGCATGAGTATTGCAGCAATCATACGTGTCATTTGACTATTCCCAAAAAATGGATGGCATGAAAATGCGGACCGGCAATAACCGCGTCCCCGGTACATCGTGGCCCACGCGCGAAAACGCCGGCCACCGGCATCGAAACCGTCCGGGGTCCGGCTCATTGAACAGAGAAGCAAACAAAGCGCCGCGACGAACACCGGCAGCCCCAAGCACGCAGGTGGCCCACTGCGGCCACAGCGAGATCATAATTTGCTCGGCGCCGACCTTCTGTGCGTTCGAGCACCGATTCATCGAGCAATCAATATGTCGTGCTGGCCGGCGTGCCCGCCGGCGCGCGCCGCGATGTGGGCCCGGCCGGCAACATCCCGCCAGCGTAGTCAGCGCCTGCAACAGCGCGCAGTACTCTACGGTGCGATTTATACTTTAATAGAAAATGGAATCGAGTTCGCGCAGGCGCTAGCCGCTGTGGTGCGACAAAAGGAGAAAGCGATGAGGCACATGACATGGCTGGCAATATACAGCGTCGCGGTGGCAACCGCCTCCGCAGTTGCTGCGCCCTGCGCTGGCATCGCGGCAGACCATCGCACACCGCTCTCCGGTTGGACGATCCCGGCCGGCGCGGCGGCGTCGCCCGCTGTAGCGGTTTCGTCCGGCACGAGATCCGCCCATGCGGGCACCGGGTCGTCTGCGCCAGTCCCAAGCAGTGGCGCAGGCGGCATGTCAAAACGTCCTGAAGACGCAGGCAAGGCCAATAATCCAGACAACATGCCGATCAAGCGCCCGGATTCAAAGACCAACGACCGCATCCTGAGAGATCACCTGCCAAGCGACGCGATCGCCCGGTAGCACGGCGCGGTATGCAGCAGCTGAACTGCAGCGACGATCGCTCTAGACGCGTGTTGACAATCCGCAAAATACGGCTCCCAAATCACCCACGCGCCGACGCTGCCTGTACGAATGCCGCACGGGCATCGCCGGCGGCAGACAGATGGGACGGATATCCGCATAGCTCAGCCCAGCCCGCTGCAGCGCGCGCGCACAAGTATGTAATAGACGTTGGAGCCCTTTTTCAACACAACGCGCTTGCCGCGCAATTGTGCGACCGAACGAATCGGCGAATCGTGTTGCACGGCGATCGCTTCGGCCACCGGGGCGGACGGTTCACTACTGACATAGATGAAGTCGACGCCCCCGCCTGGACAAATACCGGCAGCATCTCGCTGGTGGTTTCTAGGTCTAGGGCCTTCGCGTTGAGCCCCTCCAGCAATTACAGCCCGGCGGAAAACTCCAGCCATGAAACCGCGACGCCTTACGCGGCCAGCCGCTTTCCGAGCGTGCCCTTGAGCAGCACCAGCGTACCGTACTTCTGATAGCCGATGCGCAGCGTGGTCGGCGCATTTCAAAGCGCATCTTACGGGGCGTGGGTCACTGCCAGTCAAGACTCTTGTAGCAAAAGCAACGCGTTGCCGCGCGTGGATCCAGAGCGCCACCCAAATGCTGGCTGTCGGCTCTGTTGTATTGACAACAGATATACACTAATATAGTGTATCTATTGTATATACAAGGAGCTATCATGCGAGACGCCGCTATCAATCTACGTGCCCTGCCTGAACAGCGCGATTTGATCGACCATGCCGCAAGCTTACTAGGCAAGAACCGCTCTGACTTCATGCTCGAAGTCGCGTGCGAGCGAGCACAAGCGGTTGTGCTGGATCGGGTGTTTTTCCATTTGGACGCTGACAAGTTCCAGCAGTTCGTGGCAATGCTAGACGCGCCGCAAAGCGCCAATCCGGGCCTTAAGCGCTTGATGAACATTAAGGCCCCCTGGAAGTGAGTGTGGAACTTTTTGCCCCGCAGTCCCTATGCACTCAGCATCGGCTTGATGAGTTTGACTGTGGCGAGTCAGCTTTAAATGAGTGGCTTAAGCGTCGAGCGTTAATTAATCACCTGAGCGGGGCCAGTCATACGTTTGTCGCGGTTGATGCTGACCAGCGCGTCTTCGGCTATTATGCGTTGGCAGCAGGGGCGGTTTCACATCAGCAAGCCACCGGCGCGGTTCGCCGCAATATGCCAGATCCGGTTCCGGTCATGGTGCTGGCTCGGCTTGCAGTCGATCTACGGGCTCAGGGCATCAAACTCGGTGCGGCCTTGCTGCAAGACGCAGTATGCCGAGTACAGGCCGTATCGGAGAATGTCGGCGTTCGGGCCTTGCTTGTCCATGCGCTGCATGAGCGTGCACGTCAGTTCTACGAGCGCTACGGATTTCAATCCTCGCCAGTGCATTCTATGACGTTAATGTTGCGACTACCGCAAGGCAGCCATACGTAAAGGGCCGCTGGCTGCTACGAGGTGAGCCCCGGCGCTTACGCCGGATGGCCGATTTGCTAAACGTGTGCGAGCGAAGCAACAACCCGCCCTCTTCCTCGCTCATCTTTCCAGATTCCAAATTTTTTGCAGTTCTTCCGCGCTTCCATTGCTCACCAAGGACGCAATTTTCCGCAGCGTGTCCACCAATCGTGTCAGGGCGCCTTGCGATTGCTTCAAGAGCCGTTAAGGGGAATTTCTCAAAAGCTAGAATGCGTGAGACATGGAATAAAGTCCCGACACTCAAGGACGTCGGCGCGAGTCAATCCGGACGCTTTTGAAACCGGACAAACTGTCTATTTTTTCAGTTTTAGTTGTGCCAATTCGTAATATGGCGCGGCCCCCACGTGAGGTCACTATAATGAACATCCTGAGCGCGCAAGCACGCGCCTGCCGTCTACGAATCCCACTATGCAAAGCGTCATTTTGCCGTTCATTGCCGGCTTTCTCGCCGTACTGTTTTTTCATGAGGCAACGATCGCGTTGCTGCACGCGGCCGAATTGACCGACCAATTGCCGTTCTCGACCACGCCGTTCGCGCCCCTCGGCGTCCCTGAGTTCCTGCTCACCGCGCTGCTCGGCGCGCTATGGGGCATCGTACTGGCGTGGCTGCTGCGCGTCGGTCCGCAACGGCCTGCGCCGTGGCTCGGCTCATTCGTGTTCGGTGGCGTCGTGCTGACCGCAACGACGGTGTTCGTGCTCGATCCAATCTGCGGTATCTGGCCAAGCGGTAACATGCTGCCACGCCTCGCGTTTGGTTTCGTCGTCAACGCGATGTGGGGATTCGGCTCGCTGGTGTTCATGCGCGCGTTCATGACGGACAGTGACAAGCCGTCATAAACCGCCTGCGGCACACAAGCACGCGCAAGCAAGGCCGAAACGCCGTCGCAACCGCACAGCACGACGATGCGACGGGCCGCGACAGCGACACGGCGAATCGTCCGGAGCGGATCGTCCAGAGCCAGCGGGGCCAACGTGCGGCCCGCCGGTTCGCGCTGGTCAGCCCCGTGACACGTCACCAGGACGGAAATGACCGCTCTTGAGCAGTACCGGGTGTCCGTCGCAGCGCTTCAAATGCTCGCGCGCTGTGTCGAGGATACGCGCGCGGCCCCGGTCGAACGCGCGGATCCAACCGTCGCGATCGTTCGATACAACACCGAAGTGATCCTCCAGGGCTTCAACGGAGATGGCGCAGCGTACCCGTTCGCCATTGACAATGGCATCGAACTCCACGGTTAGGTTGTTGTCGCGGTACGCTCCGGCTTCAGCGGGAAAATCAATCTGCATGCCAGCCTCGGGAATCGGACGTGGATTCCTATTTTAGCGAGCCACGGCATGGCCAGCCAAGTCGGCCGATAGCGGGACGCCAATTCAGTCGTGCGGCAACGCTAATCCGCTGTAATCGTGCCCGAGCAGCGCACACAGCGCTTCCACCACGAGTTCGTGGTCCTGGCGTTGTGCAAGGCCCGACACGGTCACCGAACCGATCACGCCCGCGCCATGCACGGCCAATGGAAACGCGCCGCCGTGCGAGGCGTAATCGGCACACGACAGGCCATACTTGTCGGCCAGCGTGGCGCCAGACTGTGCAAGGCGCAGGCCCACCGCGTAAGAACTACGCCGGAAATGCTCCACCGTATTGCTCTTGCGGCGCACCCACCGCGCATTGTCCGGTGTCGCCCCCTGCAACGCGCAGTAAAACACCGGATGGCCGAAGGTGCGCACGTCGATCGCGACCGCATGCGCCCTCGCCTTGGCGAGCTCATGCAAGTATGCGCCGAGCTGCCATCCAAAATCCGTGTCAAAGCGTGGCGCGACGAGCGTCTTTTCCTGAAGGACAATGTGCTGCAGGTCTCGAGTGATGTCCATGGGCAATGAGTCCGGCCAGCCACGCCGCCGGTAAATAAGAAGTCGGCAAGGCCGGCCAAGATGAAGCCGATGAAGTCGCAGGCTCTCGCATAAGCCATCATTCTAGCGGCATGGCGGCGCTGCGCGGTGCATTCGCGAACCAGGCAGTCTGATGCTGCACTGACATTGCGCGCTGCACATCCTTGCACCGCAGAACGGACCTGTGTATAATTTAATTCTTCAAGGGACGCGGGGTGGAGCAGTCTGGGCAGCTCGTCGGGCTCATAACCCGAAGGTCGTAGGTTCAAATCCTACCCCCGCAACCAAATTATTTTTTCAAAAATCCCGGATTTCGCACGAAACCCGGGATTTTTGCTTTCTTCATCTTGGCGAGGACCAACTCGCCGATGCTGGATTCGGCAAGCCATTGCGCCAATCTGATGCCGCAAAAGCAGTTCGGGCGCGTTTGATCAAAAACCGTATCCGTTTCCGCAGTGACATAAGGTTTTCCAGCCATAGAACCATCCCCACTGCCTGTCGACGATCAGCAGGGCACGGCGGATGGAATACGATTGCATTGAGTTTTCCTGCCAAGCCGGCGATGAACGGAGAAGCGACAAGGCCCTGTCCATCGCTGATGGGACCTTGGAATGAATACCGCTATAGCTCAGTCACGCGCGCCGATCTGATGACCCGCCATAGGCGGCCCCGTGGTCACGGTGGTGGTCATTGTCTTGAGCGTAACGAAGTTCATGCGACGCATCATCATGAGCCGCATTCAAAACATCGTTTACCCAGCAGCACCTATCTCTAGATATTTTTTCATCACCCAAGCCGCAGTCTAATCGATACGGCTCGGATCACAATCCGATGATGGGATGCTCGCGCCCATTCATGGTGCCAACGCCAGCCGTGCGACATTCGTCGCGCCTTTATTTGTGCCGCAGGCGAGCCGATCACGGGCGCGCTAGCGCGTCGGCGATGCAAAAACGCCAAATGTCGGCCACGCGCCCGATGTTAAACTGCGCACCATTGTCCCACCGACCCTCGATCGATGAAATTTTGTTCTGTCTGCGGCCACGTGGTGAGTCTGCGCGTGCCTCCCGGCGACAACCGCGAGCGCTTCGTGTGCGACAACTGCAATACAATTCACTATCAGAACCCACGTAACGTGGTCGGAACGGTCCCGGTCTGGGACAACAAGGTGCTACTGTGCCGCCGCGCGATCGAACCGCGCTATGGCTACTGGACATTGCCGGCTGGCTTCATGGAAATCGGCGAGACGACAGCGGAGGGGGCCGCACGCGAGACGCTGGAAGAAGCGGGCGCGCGCGTCGAGGTTCAAACACTGTTCACGCTGCTCAATGTGCCGCATGTGCACCAGGTTCACCTGTTCTACCTCGCGCGGTTGCTCGACATCGACGTGCAGGCCGGCGAGGAAAGCCTGGAGGTACGGCTATTCGATGAAGCGGATATCCCTTGGGATAAAATCGCGTTCCCGACCGTTGGGCAAACGCTGCGCTTTTACTTCGCCGATCGCGTCGCGGGCGGCTTCGGCCTACACACCGGCGACATCTTCCGCCCACTGCGCGACAGCTAGTCCCGCGCGCGGGTCACACGTCGCGCAGCGTCGCGGCGCAACGCCCGTGCCGACACGCCAATCTCACTATGGTCCCCTGGCTCAGCCCCGACGATCCGTTCCCGCCACTTGAGCGCGCGCTGGACGAAGCCAGCGGCGCACCCGGCCTACTCGCCGCGAGTGCCGAACTGGATCCGCGACAACTACTCGATGCGTACCAGCACGGCATCTTCCCATGGTACTCGAAGGGCCAGCCCGTGCTGTGGTGGAGTCCCGATCCGCGCATGATCCTGGTGCCCAGCGAATTCAAGGTGTCGATTTCGCTGCGCAAGAGCCTGAAAAAAGTCCTGCGCGAACCTTCTTGGGAGATCCGCGTGGACGCTGGCTTTGCCGATGTGATGCACGCGTGTGCAAACGCGAACCGGCATGGGCAGCATGGCACGTGGATCACGCCCGAAGTGATCGCCGCCTATGAGGCGTTGCACCGCGCCGGCTTGGCCCATAGCGTCGAAACCTGGGTCGAGGGCCAACGCGTCGGCGGTCTGTACGGCGTGAGCTTGGGTCGCATGTTCTACGGCGAGTCGATGTTCGCACACCGTACGGACGCGTCGAAGGTTGCCCTCGCCGCGCTCATTGCGCATTTGCGTGAGCACCGGGTTGACATGGTCGATTGCCAACAAAACACCGCTCACCTTGCCTCGCTGGGCGCGCGTGAAGTATCGCGTCGCACGTTTATCGCCCATATGCGCGCCGCGATACGGCACTCGCCAATCCCGTGGCAATTCGACAAGCACGTGCTGCATCGATACTGGAACAACAGTCGCAACTAATGCGCCCGGACCGCGCGACGGGTCCTGCCGCTGGAGTCGAAAGCCATTTGCAAGCTGCGCGCCCAACGCAACGCGGTGCGCGGGCCCACACTGTCCGATAAGCTTATTGAAATGGCGGCCCTATAAGGGACACCCTGCTGCTTGGCAAGAACTTGCGTACGGTGGAAACCTTCGACTATGCCGCTCGGGGGACCTGCGCCACAACCTGCCATCATTTCGTGATACCGTTGTTACAGCCTCGTGTGCTGGCTTGATTTGGCTGCCGCAAACATGCCATCGGCACCGAAGCGATCTGATGTCGCCACATATTGGGCAAACGATTGCTGTGTGAAGGGCTGACGTGACCTACCTTAACGAACTGCCGATATCGCCGCTGTCAGCGCTGCAATTCTATGCGACAGCGCCCTACCCCTGCAGCTACCTGGAGGGACGCATTGCGCGTTCACAGGTCGCCACACCAAGCCACCTGATCAACTCAGATGTTTACACCGAATTGGTCAAGGCAGGCTTCCGGCGCTCTGGGGTCTTCACTTACCGGCCCTATTGCGACGGCTGTCGCGCCTGCGTGCCGGTGCGTGTGCCCGTCGAGCGCTTCGATGCAAGCCGGACCCAGCGCAAGGTGTGGCGCCGTCATCATGAGTTGATCGCGACGGTCTCGCCGCTGCAATATGATGAGGAACACTACGCATTGTATATACGCTACCAAGCCGCACGGCATGCCGGTGGTGGAATGGATTGTGACAGCCGCGATCAGTACGAGCAGTTCCTACTGCAAAGCCGCATCAACTCGCGGCTGGTCGAGTTCCGCGAGCCGTACGAGCCACGCGGCACGACGCGCTCACGTGCAGTGCGCGAAGCTGCGAGCCCTCGCAAGGGCAAACTGCGCATGGTCAGCATGATTGACATCCTCGGCGATGGCTTGTCCTCGGTCTATGCGTTCTACGAACCTGATGTCGAGCGCTCGAGCTTCGGTACCTACAACATCCTGTGGCAGATTGAGCAGGCACGCAGTCTGAAGTTGCCGTACGTGTACTTGGGCTACTGGATTCGCGAAAGCAGCAAGATGGCGTACAAGGCGAATTTCAGGCCGCTCGAGGGACTGGTCGAAGGTCAATGGCGCGATCTAGAGTCTGCAGGGGCCGACACGCCGCCGCTCGATGCCGCCATCGAACGGCTTGCGCGCCCGGTAAAATAACGGGTTTTCGACTCAGGGCCGTCGGCCCAGCCCACTTCCGTGCTCAGTTCCCTTTATCCGCTCGCACGGGCGCGCCTGTTCCGCATGGATGCGGAGGACGCCCATCACTTAACACTGCGCCTGCTGGGCGCGGCCGCCCGCACCGGCCTCGCGCGTTGCCTCGCCCCGCACGCACCCGATGCGCCGCGCACCGTGATGGGCTTGACATTTCGTAACCCGGTGGGGCTTGCCGCTGGCCTGGACAAGGATGGCGCTTGCATCGACGGTTTGGCGGCGCTCGGCTTTGGCTTTATCGAGGTCGGCACGGTGACGCCGCGCCCACAACCGGGCAATCCACGCCCGCGCCTGTTCCGGCTGCCCCAGGCCGATGCGTTGATCAACCGGATGGGCTTCAACAACCATGGCGTGGACGCGTTCGTCGCCAATGTGCGAGCCGCACGCTATCGTGGCGTGTTGGGGCTAAACATTGGCAAGAATGCCGATACGCCAATCGAGCGCGCGCTTGACGACTACCTGTACTGCCTGGAGCGCGTCTATCCGTTCGCCAGCTATGTGGCGATCAATATCTCGTCGCCGAATACAAAGAACCTGCGCCAGTTGCAAGCCGCCGGCGAACTGGATGCGCTACTGGGCGCGCTCAAGGACAAACAACAGCGGCTGGCGGACCTGCACGGCAAGCAGGTGCCACTGGCGCTGAAAATCGCGCCAGATCTTGACGACGAGCAGATCAAGTCGATTGCGCACACGCTGCTGCGGCACCGTATCGATGGCGTGATTGCGACCAATACCACGCTGTCGCGCACCGCGGTGCAGGGCCTGCGCGATAGTGACGAGGCTGGCGGCCTGTCCGGGCGGCCGGTGTTCGACCCGTCCAACCGGGTAATCCAGCAATTGCACGCGCAATTGGGCGACGCGGTGCCGATCATCGGCGTGGGCGGAATTTTTAGTGGCGAGGACGCGAACGCAAAGCTTGCAGCCGGTGCCTCGTTGGTGCAGCTTTATACCGGCCTGATCTACCGCGGCCCGACGCTGGTGGCCGAATGCGTGCGTGCCACCGCTGGCCATCGCGATTCATGCGTAATATAGGCATCTGAAATTGATAGTTAAGTTTTAATGACGGTTTCACTATGATGACCGCCATCTGTCACTACCCGCCAAGAGGGAAAACGATGAAACTTTCGTTGCTCAGGAAATGGCTCGCCGCGGCGCTGGTCGGCGGCGCACTCGGCGCGGCCGCCGTGGCCGCACCAGCCGCCGACCTGCTCGACCAGGTCAAGGAGCACGGCACGCTGCGCATCGGTCTCGAAGGGACTTATCCGCCATTCAACTTCCGCGATGCCCATGGCGAACTTGTCGGCTACGACGTGGACGTGGCCAAGGCGATCGCGCTGCGGCTCGGCGTGAAGCCCGAGTTCATCACCACTGAATGGAGCGGCATCATCGCCGGACTGCAGGCCGGCAAGTTCGACGTGATCGTGAACCAGGTCGGTATCACGCCCGTGCGACAGCAGACGTTCGACTTTTCTCAGCCCTATACGTACTCGGTCGCGCAACTGATCCAGCGCAAGGACGATTCGCGCCAGTTCAAATCACTCGACAACCTGAAAGGCAAGAAGCTTGGCGTGAGCTTAGGCTCGAACTACAACGACATGGCCAAGTCGGTGCCTGGCATTGAGGTGAAGACCTACCCGGGTGCGCCCGAGTATCTGCGCGATCTGGCGGCGGGCCGCATCGACGCGGCGCTCAACGACCGGCTGATGCTCGCATACTTGATCAAGACCAACGCGCTACCATTGCGTCCGAGCAGCACGCTGGGCCAGCAGGAAAAGGTGGGTATCCCATTCAAGAAAGGCAACCCGAAGTTCGCCAAAGCCATCGACGACGCCATTGCTCAACTCAAGGCCGACGGGACGCTGCCGAAGATCTCCGACAAGTGGTTCGGCCTCGACGTGACCCGACCACTGAAGTAAGCTGCCACCTCGATGTCACCGTTGACGTTGTTGCTGCAGTCCGCCCCCGCGCTCGCCGCGGGTGCGTTGCTAACGATCAAGTTTGCGCTGCTATCGATGGCATTCGGGCTAGCCGGCGGCATGTCCATCGCGCTGATGAGCATCAGCGAGCGGCGTTGGCCGGTGAGCGCCGCACGCGCATACGTCAGCATCATGCGCGGCACGCCGCTGCTGGTGCAGATCTTCGTCGTCTACTACGGCCTGCCGAGCGTGGGCATCGAGTTGGATCCGACGCCGGCCGGCGTGCTGGCGTTGTCCGCGAACGTCTCCGCGTACCTGTCCGAGAGTATGCGCGGCGCAATCCTGGGCATCGCACGCGGCCAATGGCTCGCCGCGTACAGCCTAGGCCTGTCGCGCCAGCAGACGCTGCGCTACGTAGTCGGGCCCCAAGCGCTGCGTATCGCAGTGCCGAGCCTGTCCAATAGCCTAATCAGCCTGGTCAAGGACACCTCGCTGGTGTCGGTGATCACCGTGACCGAACTGCTGCACAGCGCGCAGGAAGTGATCGCGGCCACCTACCAGCCGCTGCCGCTTTATGTCGGCGCAGCAAGTGTGTACTGGGTACTGTGCCACCTGCTTGAGGGGCTCCAGCACCGGCTCGAACGCTACCTCGCACTGCCCACGCGGCACTGAGCGGCCATGCGCTCAGCCTGCTCCGCGCGGTATGCGGGCGGCGAGCGCACTTCACGCACTGTGTGCCCGGTGCGCATCATTGTGCGCCCCCGTACATAGATAACGCTGAGTGCTGCCGATAATGGCCCGAGTGGCCATGATGCGCAGGGCGCACACGGCGTCAACACCGCGTCAGCCGCAAGGCCGAAACCTAATCCGAGAGGACCCACGTTTGAAGGTAGCGATTGTTCACGACTGGCTGGTCGTCCATGGCGGCGCCGAACGGGTGCTCGCCCAGATGATCGACTGTTTCCCGCAAGCGGACATCTTCAGCCTGGTCGACTTCCTGGAAGACCGCTCGTGCCTGCGCGGCAAGCCGGTCCACACTTCGTTTATTCAGAAGCTGCCCATGGCCCGGCGCAAGTACCGCGGCTACCTACCGCTATTTCCACTGGCGATCGAGCAATTTGATCTGTCCGGCTACGACGTGATCCTGTCCAGCTCGTACGCCGTGGCCAAGGGCGTGCTGAACGGGCCCGACCAGCTACACGTGAGCTATGTGCATTCGCCAGTGCGCTACGCATGGGATTTGCAGCACCAGTACCTGAGCGAGGCGGGGCTCACGCGCGGCGTGAAATCCGTGCTCGCGCGCGCGCTGCTGCACTACATCCGCAACTGGGACGCGCGTTCAGCCAACGGCGTGGACCTAATCGCAGCAAACTCGCGTTTTGTCGCGCGGCGCATCCGCAAGGTCTATCGTCGCGAATCGACGGTCATTTATCCGCCAGTGGACGTTGAGCACCTGCAGTTGAATACTGCCAAAGAGGACTTCTATCTGACCGCGTCCAGAATGGTGCCCTATAAGCGCATTGACCTGATCGTGGACGCCTTTTCCCGGATGCCACAGCGCAAGCTGGTCGTCATCGGCGATGGCCCGGAGATGGCCAAGATCCGCGCGTTGGCAGGCCCGAACGTGACGCTGCTCGGCTATCAACCCTTCGACGTGTTGCATTCACACCTGCAGCGTGCCAAGGCCTTCGTGTTTGCCGCCGAGGAAGACTTTGGCATTTCACCAGTCGAAGCACAGGCATGTGGCACGCCCGTCATCGCCTACGGTAAGGGCGGCGCGCTCGAATCGGTGCGCGCCCATACCGACGCACAACCCACCGGCCTGTTCTTCGATGCGCAAACCACGCCCGCGTTGATCGATGCCATCGAGCGGTTCGAGGCGCTGCCCCACGGCACGTTCGAGCCGCTCGCGTGCCGCGCCAACGCGCAACGCTTTTCTGCGGATCGCTTCCGCGCCGCGTTTTCCAACTTGGTTATGGAAGGCTACCAGCGGCTGCAGGCTGAATTGGCGTCGCCAGTCAACGATCCAGCGCGCAACGACGTGCCGTCGTATGCGATCATGCCAGACCAGCCGGCTGTCGCCACCACGCTGGCGTGCGCGCCGTCCAGTCGCGTAAGCTGCTGCGCACCGCGCCCGATACGCATCCCCAGTTTGTGATCTTCAAAGGCACGGAGGACAGCTTCGCGCATTCCGAAGGATGCCTGACTGATACATCGCCATCTTGACTACGCCGCAATCCCGCTCGATATGGAGCACGTGGACACCACCGCGCTGCTCGATGTCGCGAAACGTGACGCGGCGACCATACAGCGAATGCCAACGATGATGGCACTCGACTTCCTGTCTGATATAGGCGCAATGAACGAGAACGTGCGAACGGCCTGATTGCATCTCGCCCACGTCGCTCGAGATCGCCACGCGTTGGACTTAATGTAACGATTTAATTTTTGTCGTTCATTTTGTAGATATTACAGCGCTATCCCAAAGCGCTTTGCGGCTACATCGTGCGTAACTGACGCAAACACCGTCCCTCAATTGTCTCGATGATCAAACGCGTCATTAACGACATCAGCCAAATTTGCTTCCCTGCTCTCAAGCGCAGCATTTAGAGCTATGTCAAACCGCCAATACGCTTAGGATTTAAGCACATGGCTTTTGCAATGTACTATTCTCTTACTAAGCTGAATTCAGCCATGTCGTTCATAAATGACATCGGCCTCGGGGCCACTCATAATGTTGGTGGCGTTTTTAAGCTATGAAAAAGGAGATTCTCATGGATCAGTCCCAAAGCATGAATTATCAAGCATTGGATTTGCCGCTGGATGACGAATCACTGATGGAACTGTGCGCTTCCGAGTCGACGCTAGGTGGCTCAGGGCAATATAGGGAGGCTGGTGTTGGCCGCTTCCTATAATCATTAGTTTGGTATAAAAGCTTACGCTAAGCAATACGCCGAGCACTGGCCTACATGGATGTATATGCGTGGCAGGCGTTGTGAGGGATTGCTTAGCGTCGCGACGCTGTGCTGGTCGCGCCATCAATACGCCGAACTCGTGTTTGGTCCCCTTCCGTTCCCGCTATAGCATCGCCTCCTCAGACGGCAGCGTCGGCGTAGCTGCCAGCACATGCGCGTGCTCGTAAGACGCAGGAGCGAGCCCGGCGCGCAGCGATGGACGAGCCTGCCGCTCATCGAGCACGTCGGCGAAAAGCTCCGTGAGGAACGCCTCGCACAATGCCGCGACGCGCTCGCGTGCTGCCGGATTCAGCACCTCATGATCCATGTTGGGTATCACGCGGGCATGCACACCGCCGATCCGTGCAAGCCGTTGGCCACCATGACCGAAATGAACCTCGAGTTCGTCCAGGCCACGGTCCAGCGGACTGAACAGCAATTGCACGCGAACCCCGCGCGCGGCCAACTCTTTCATCTGGCGACGCGCTCGCTGGCTGCTGCCCGGCGCATCTCGCATGTCTTGCGTCCAGGCGGCCGCGAGGCCCCGCGTGCGCGCCACCGCATAGCGGCACAGCGTGCCGATGACCGGCCGCAGGCTGACCTCGCCGCGCAACACCTGGGCCCACTTCTGCGCGCGCCACATCGAGCGGAAATGCGCGCGGGTCGATCCGGCACCCACCCGGCCGGCGTCATGCATCGTAAATCCATCGGGAAACGAAAAGCCGAGCAGGTTCACCAGCATCAAGCCCCGGATCGCCGCATTGTCGAGCGCGGCGCGCAAGCCCAGGTATGCACCGGAGCAAATACCGAACACCGCAATGCCCGGATGGCCGCGCGAGCGCGCCCAATCGACCGCATCGGACGTGTCGGCGGCCAGCGCGTCGAAACTCAACGAGCCCGGATCGATCTGCGTAGCCGCCGCCGCGCTGTCGCCCAGCCCGCTCGCATCAAGCCGCAGCGAAGCAAACCCCGCACGCGCGAATTGGCGCGCCAACTCGACGTTAAAGCGTCCGTCCCCGACATGGTGCGTGGCGGCCGTGTTGGGGATCACAACAAGCGGCGCACGGCCCAATCTGCCCGCCGGTTCGCAGAGGATGCCGAACAATCGGCCCTGATCCAACTTGACCGGCTGCTCCACCATCCAGTCAGTCTGAAGCGGCGCATCGTCACACATCGGCATCGGCGATGCGGGACGCGATGCGCCCGCCGAAGCGGCCTGAGACGTCACCTCTTCGTTCACCAGCCACTGTGTGACGGCATCGAGCGTAGCCTGCGGGACTTCGGCGAGCCAAGATGGCTGCATCGCGCCCGGGTATTCGGCGAACCAGCCAGCGTCCACACGTGCGCCCTGCGACCGGTACACATCGGCGAGCGCATGGCTCGGATCGTGCGGGTCGACATGCATGATCAGCACTGACGCCGCGGGCGGTGCCTGGACGCGGCGCAAGTCGTGCTTCGCCACCTGCTCCATCGCGGCCAGCTCGAACCGATGCCCGAGCACATCGAATGCGCCAGCCGGTGGTGCGTCGGTGCGCACGTGCGAGCCCGTCTTCTCCCGCCATGTCTGCTGCAACACCTTGAGTTCGCGAACGAACTGCCGGCCCGAGACGACGGGCGCCATTAATACGACGCGCTGCGCGCCGACCTGGGGCGCGGCCTGTGCGGCCACCATCGCGCCGTAGCGCGCCCCGACCAGCGCAATGCGTTGCACCCCCGTCACACGACGCAAATGTTCGACGGCGCTCACCACTTCGCCCGTCCATCGGGTCGGCTCGACCAGCGTGTCACGATCCAGCGAATCGCCGGTGCCTGCATAGTCAAAGCGCAACACCGGAATGCGCCGCGACGCCAACCGCTCGGCCAGTTGCCGCATCGTCTGGTGCAACCATAATGCTTCATGCCCGAGCGGGCTGCACAGCACCACGCCCCAACCCACGTCGCCCGGATCGCCAGCCTGCGCACCATGAAGCCAGCCGAAATGCCCATCAAACGAGACAGGCCGCATCGTCGCGTTCATTCTCTAACCCTCTTTGTTCTTCCACCCGGCGCCTGCGTGCCATGCGCACGGGCCATCCGGCCGTCCCCCCTCCATGACAACGCGTCCACGGCACGGATGCGCCGGTTAGTAGGCGGCATCCGCACGGGTGGGGTCGGTACGCTGACACACCCAATCGAACCATGCTCGTCGCCGTGCGTGTGCCGCCTTCGCGCTGCCCCCCGCGCCGAAGACGGGTATCGGGTTTAATCACGGGCTTTCTCCCGACGAAATAGGGGAAAATCCGGCCATTTTGTTTGTCTGTCACCCCTGGGACGTTCTTCTAGATTGGCGCATACTAGACGTAAGGGGACTCCTTAATTTTCGCGCAGTGCTGCCGATAGGCAACGATGATGGCCAACAGTGCAGCGGTGCGCATCTTGCCGGACTTCGCGCTGTCGGGCTTGGGGGACGCGCCGGACGAGGCGGTGCGCTTGAAGGGATAAAATCATGAATAACATGCTGCATATTGTAATCATCGTGCTCGCGATCCAAGCCGTCGCGCTATTTGTTGCCATGGCATTCGGACGCGCGGCCAAGAGCGGAGATCGTTTCGAAAGACTGAACGAATTCGACGACGCGCGCGCCACCAAGACAACGCTACTCGCGCGTCGCGAAGCCTCCCGGGTGGCACAGCCGGCGCAGGTACAACAACCGAGCCATTGAGCGCTCCAGGACGGCGCGCGTAACACGACGGGCGAACCGCTTTGCGCGTCTCACCCGCCACTGTGCAGCCCCGCTCGGGCCGTATTCCGCCGCTCGCACGCTTCTTCGCGCGGCTACTGGCCGCATGGCGACTTCCATAGGGTCTGCCGCACCCGCTGCGGCCAGGCGGCGATATCGAAACCATGCAACTTGAATAGCGACAGCGCAATCCGTTCAAGCCCAAAGCCGCAGCACCCAGTGTGCACGATTTCACCGGTTTCGCTACGGATGTCCCATGTCTTGCCGAAGTTGTCCATATGGTAGTTGAAGCTGCCACACGCGGTCGGCTTATGCGGATTCAGCACGGTCACCGCCGCCTCGAACTTAAGCTGCAGCGCACGTTGGCTGTTTGCCACGACGCGCCCGCCCCGGCCGAAAAACGGATCGTTGGCCAGCTCCAGTGACATTGGCAACTCCAGCGCATGAAACATCCAGCGCGCATGGTCCATCCAGTTTTGCCGGAAGGCGAGCACTTGCTCGGGCGTGCCCATCCTGACGAACTCGCGCTGCCGAAACAGCTGCATCCGCTCCGGCTCCAGTGACGGCTCCTGACGGAAAACATACGAAAAAATATCGATCAGATGGCCTTGCGCCGGCACCGGACCGCGCTTGGCTATCACCGAGTAGACGGGATAGCAGGCTACTGGCGTCATCATGATGCGTGTGGGCTTTTGCTCGGCGGTCCAGTCCTCGCCTTTATCCAGGCAGGCGAGCAAGCGGGGATGGCTGAAATCATTGCCGCAGAAGCTGAAGACCGTGCCAGCCAACTGCGGAAAGTTCTTCAAGTAACCGCTTTGCTCGAGCAACGTGCGGCTCATCGCCGGCGGAAACCGCATCACGTCAGCACCGCGCTCCACTCCCCATGCACCGATCAAGTCGCTGATGCGCTCGACGACGTCCTCGAACACGGCGCCACGGCCATACAGCCCATCGACGTCGCTCGGAATCAGCAAGCCGCGCTCGAATAACTGCTCCAGAAAACTAGCGGCGCCTGCTGCATCGTTCAGCTCGCGAGTGGTCGCCGCGCGATCGCGCTCGTTCGGCACAGCTCCGGGACCGGACTGTTTCGATTCCAGATTGGCACTACCCATGTTCGGCTCCTTTGGCGGGGATTCGTGTCGCATGATCGATGCTGCGCTTTGTGGGCTCCGGGCGGATGGAAACGGCGCGGCAGACGCTGTCCGGGAACGCCGCCGTGCGGCACAGCAAGCGCACGTTGTACGCGAAAACCCGCACGGCCATCGGTTCGCTGCCGAACAGTGGACCAGTGCACGTTGAGCGTGCACTGCACAACGCCGGCGGCGCAACCTCACCTCTTCGCCAGGATCCATGTCGAATAGTGCGCTTGCGAACAGAGCTTGCCCGCACTCGCCAGTACCTTCGTTCCATAGGGTGCGGCCGCTTTTGGCATTGCAACATTGCGGTGCCGGCGGCGCACGGTGCTATCCGGCCACGCCTGGCGTTTTCTGCGCGTGGCCGAACGAGGAACACATCATGGACTGGAAATGCTGCGAATTCGGGCAACTGAGTTCGGACGAGCTATATCTGATCCTGCGCGCGCGCAATGCCGTATTGGTTGTCGAGAACGCCCACGTGCACCTGGACATCGACGGCAAGGACAAGCAAGCGTTGCACGTTTTCGCGATCGATACGCGTGCGCAGCAGCGATCGGTGGAAGGCTACGCGCGCCTGCTGCCGGGCGATGACATCGACCCGGAAACAATCATTGACAAATTCTTGACGAGCGCCGCGCGGCGCGACGACGACACCGCCGAGCAACTGCTCAGGCGGGCACTGAGCCATGCGCGCGAGCGTTGGCCAGGCGCGCCGGTGCGGATCCACTCGCCGATCTACCGCGAAGCGTTTTATAGCCGGTTTGGTTTCCGCAAGGTCGACGGACCGTTCCTCGAACACGGAATGCCGTACATCGGCATGATCCACTCGATGCGCGACACGACGCTACCCAGCCGCGGCCTGCTGCGCGGCGTGCGCGGCCTCGTCGAGCCGGTGGCCGGCGCGCTGGGCAGCGTCACCCAGCCGGCCCGCGCAGTGCGTGCCGACGCACGCACCGAATCAGACGCTTACGCCTTCTCATCTCGCCTTCCCGCAGATTCCGGAGTAAATCGATGACCGGCACCGAGCCTACATTCACGTCTTCCGTCCCGGCCGACGCGCCGCCGCACCTGCTGCCGGTGATCCTGGCCGGCGGTTCAGGCACGCGGCTGTGGCCGCTTTCTCGCGAGCACCACCCCAAGCAATTGATTGGCCTGATCGCCGATGAATCGTTGCTGACAGCAACTGCCCGTCGCTTGGACGGCATCAGCAGCGCGACGCTAGACAACGAACTGCTGCTCGTGTGCGGCGAGCACCACCGCTTCATGAGCGCCGCGCAGGCGCGCGCCAGTGGCAAGTCCGCCCGCATCCTGCTGGAGCCGGTAGCACGCAACACCGCACCGGCGCTCACGCTTGCCGCGCTAGACGCGCAGGCGCGTCACGGCGACCCGGTGCTAGTGGTGATGCCCGCCGACCATGCGGTCACTGATCCAAAGGCGTTTCAGGACGCCATCGCGCTGGCCGCCCGCTACGCGCAAGCCGGCGCCATCGCCACGCTCGGCGTGCTGCCCCGGCACGCGGAGACCGGCTATGGATACATCCGAATCGGCGCGCCGGTGCAGCATGCCAATGGCACACTGGGCGGCCACGCAATCGAGCGCTTCGTCGAGAAACCGCACCAAGAGCTGGCCCGCCAATACCTGCAGTCTGGCGAATATTGGTGGAACAGCGGCATCTTCGTGGTACGCGCGTCGACCTGGCTTGCGGCAATCGCCGCGTTGAACCCGCTCATGCATGCCGCCTGCGAGGCAGCTTGGCGAAGCGGCGCGGAGGAAACCGGTGGCTTTTTCAAGGCGGACGCGACGGCCTTCGACGCATGCCCGTCCGATTCGATCGACTACGCCGTGATGGAACGGCTCGCCGATCCAGCGGGTCCGGGCATCCAAGGCGTCGTTGTGCCCCTGGCGGCCGGCTGGTCCGACGTTGGCTCATGGGACGCCATCTGGGAAATCATGCCCAAGGACGCAGCCGGCAACGTCTCGCGTGGCCGCGTCATCTTCGAGGGCACGGAGGACAGCTTCGCGCATTCCGAAGGACGCCTGATCGCTTGCGTTGGCTTGAAGGACGTCGTGGTGATCGAGACCGCCGATGCAGTGCTGGTCGCCAACAAGCACGATGTGCAGCAAGTCAAGGCCGTGGTGGCGCGGCTCAAGTCCGAGCAATACGTCGAAGCCGAAGATCATCGCAAGGTGCATCGCCCCTGGGGCTATTACGATTCCATTGACCACGGCGAGCGTTTCCAGGTCAAGCGCATCGTTGTCGAGCCGGGCAAGCAACTGTCGCTGCAGATGCACTACCACCGCGCGGAGCACTGGACCGTGGTGCGCGGCACCGCGCGCGTGACTTGCGGCGACAGAATGTTCCTGCTCAGCGAGAACGAGTCGACATTTATCCCGCTGGGCACGGTGCACCGGCTTGAGAATCCGGGCAAGACGCCGCTGGAGATCATCGAGGTGCAGTCGGGACATTATCTGGGCGAGGACGATATTGTGCGGCTGGATGACCAGTACGGCCGGGCCTCTCGGCCGGCGGCGGGTACACCTGGCGCATCTGGTGTACCTGGCACATCCGGCGCGTCCGGTACCACGCCCGTCGCAACCGCTCATGCGATGGAAGCCGCCGATGCCGTGGGAGTCGCCGATGCCGCGCAAGCCGCTCCGGCCACGGTCGCCTCCCGCGCTGGGGAAGCGCCGAGCGCCATGGCCGCGCCGCGCGGCGGCGTGGGCGCATGGCGAGCCGGCCGTTGACCGTGCGCGCCACAGGGCCCACCCTCGCCAAGCGCGAGATGATGGTGCTGGTCATCAACGATTTCGTGCGCAAAGGCGGGGCGGAGGAAGTGTACCGGACCTCGGTGGACGTACTGCGGGCGTTGCCCGGCGTGGACGCCGAAGGCTTCGACGAACGATCGGTGGCCGCCGCGCATGGCATGGCACGGCGCGCGTGGAATCCGGCCGCGGCGCGCGCGCTGGCCGCCACGATCGAACGTGTTCAGCCCCAACGCGTGTTGGTGCACAACTATCACAGCCTACTGTCGCCATCGATTTTGCCGGTCATACAACGATACAAACGCAAGCTCGGCTACCGCACCTTCCTGACCTGCCATGACTATCACATGGTGTTCTACAATCCGAACCTGCTGACCTATCCGAAGCCGGGCGTGTCCAAGCCTCTACCACTGGAGGCGCTGGGCGACAGCCGGCGGCTGCTCGCCCGCGCCAGTGCACGAGGCATGCTGCACGATGCGGTGAAAAAACTGCATTGGCACGCGGTCAATACGGTGCTAAACCCGTGCGCCGTCTTCGACCAATTCCTGTGCCCGAGCCCGTACATGCGCGATGCGCTGGCACGGCGCGGCATGATGCGTTCAGCGATCCTGCCCAATCCAGTCAATACCCGCATCGCCCAGGCACCGCCCCGCATCGTCGACAAGGACCGCTTTGACCTGGCATTCGTCGGACGCATCGAGCCCGAAAAAGGACTGGATCCGTTTCTCGAACTCGCCAGCCACACGCAATGGCATCGGCTCGGCAGCGTGACCCTCTACGGCGACGGCTCGCAACGCGATACCCTGCACGCGAAGTACACGACGCTGGTCAACTGCGGCCGATTGCGCTTCGCGGGTCGGCTCGACCACGCGCAGTTGTTTGAGGCGCTGCGCGCGCACGATGCGGTCCTGCTACCGTCGATCTGGGCTGAAAACGCACCATTGGTGATCGTCGAGGCAGCGATGATCGGTCTACCGGTGCTCGTGCACGATCTGGGTAGCTTAGCTAGTTTTGGCGATGAGATCGGCAACAAGATCAAGTACCAACACACGCCTGACAGCCTGGTCGCCGCGCTTGATGCACTAGGCATGCATTTGCGCGACACGCGGCGCCGTTACGATTGGTCCCAGTACACGCGCGAGCACTATGCGGCACGGTTGAGCGCCCTGCTCGATTTGCATGCCGGAACCGATACCGTAGGTAAATAGACATGATCGATCAGCGCGACATCCACGCGAAGCTGCCGTGCACAGCCTGCGCCGGTTCATTTTTTCCAGTCCGGAGCCGGACATGTCGTCCGTAAAGAAGAACTTCCTGTTGTTGATGACGCTGCAGTTGTCGACCTACGTCGTACCGCTACTTACGCTGCCGCTGCTCACCCGCGTACTTGGCCCCGAGGGATACGGCCGGCTGGCGTTCGCGTTGGCTGTCATCACCTACTTCATCAATTTCACCAATTACAGCTTCGACCTCACCGCCACGCCACGCATCGCGCTCGCACGCGAAAACCGCGCCGAGCGCTCGCGCGTGTTTTGGGCGACCTTTCTCGCGCAGGTCGCGATTACCATGGCCGGATTCGTCATCCTGCTCGCGTTGACCTTCATTGTCGAGCGCTTCGCTCTTGACCGCACGCTGCTGATCATCGGCTTCGGCATGACTGTCGGCGCCGCGCTCACGCCGAGTTGGTACTTTCAAGGCGTGGAGAACCTGCGCACGATGAGCCTGCTGCTGTTCGCCAGCCGCGCGCTCAGCGTCCCCGCGATGTTCCTACTTGTGCGCGAGCGCTCCGACGTCACGCTCGCAATGGTCGTCAATGCCGCCGTGCCGCTTGGCTCCGGCATCGCGATCTTCGTCTATATGTGCATCCGACGCGAGGTTGAATTCGTTCGGGTGAGCATCACGGACATCGTCGATGCGCTGGCCGGCGGTTGGCAAGTCTTTCTTGCGTCGACGTCGGTCGCATTCTATGCATCGACCAATACCGTGTTGCTTGGTTTCGTCTCAGGCAACGTCGCCGCCGGCTATTTCGCCGCGGGCGACAAGCTGATTCGCGCCGCGATCAGCATGTTGCAGCCGATGAAAGCCGCTGCATACCCGCACATTAGCTACCTAATGCACCATGCGCGTGAGGATGCGATGACCTTCCTGCGCAAGTTGTTCATGGTCCAAGGTGCGATGGTGTTGACGATCTCACTCTGCATCTTCTTCGGCGCGCCGCTCGCCGTGCGCATTCTGTACGGCGCGACCTACGAGCCGACGATCGGCGTGCTGCGCTGGATGGCATTCATTCCATTTATGGCGGGGATGACGGACCTGTTCGGCGTGCAAACGATGCTGCCTCTGGGTATGAAGACCGCGTTCAGCCGCGTGCTGATTTCCTCCGGTTTCCTCAACGTCGCCTTGCTACCGTTGCTTGCGAAGTGGTTCGCTGAACAAGGCGCGGCGGCCGCGGTACTGGTCGCCGAGAGCGCGGTGGCCACCGCGCTGGCCTACGTTCTTTATGTCCAAGGCGTGTCGCTAATTGGACGGGCGGCGCCACGGCAATAGCGATTCCGGAAAGATGCGCTATTGTTTTCAAATGTTCAGGAAAATTTTTTCGGCGTACTGCTTGAATTTTAATGGATGTGCGGTGACGCACCGAAGCGCCTCGTGTCCAACTGTAACGTAAAAAAACTTTGCATACGCGCGTGCACCCACCACGATTTAATGTCGCAGTCACGGAGTAGGGTCGCGAAGGCGATGCTGCAATCGACGCGGATCGTCCCTGTCCTGTGGATATCCTCGATAACTAGATCCAAGGCCCTTGAATGGCAAACCCTCCAGAAAATGGCCGTTTAGACCACATCGACGCGATGCGCGCTATCGCGGTATTATTTGTTATCTGGACGCACTATGCTGAACTACTTGCCCCGCTGGCGGGATCTCAACATGGGTTGGACGCACTACAGCGTTCGGTCAACTTCGGGCGCATCGGTGTCGTGATTTTTTTTGGAATCAGCGGGATGCTGATTCCAAACAGCCTGCGGGGCAGCATCGCCGATGGTACGCGCACATTTTTGATACGCCGTTTCATGCGGCTGTACCCCGCATTCTGGCTTTCGGTACCACTTGGCTATCTTACGTACTGGACGCTGTTCCAACAAAAGATGAGCAGCATCGGCATTCTCGTCAACTTGACGATGATCCCAACGGCATTCGGCTTCGACACCATCATGGGCCACTACTGGACATTGGAAACTGAATTGTATTTCTATCTTTTATGTCTAGTTTTGTTCTGGAGTGGCTTGCTGCATCAAATGCGTGCACTCGTTACCGCCAGCGCGGCACTAGGCATACTGTTCGTCTTGACCACTGCATGGCATGTTATTCCTAATAATGCATTGGGGCAGTACAAGGGCATGTTGTATCATTTGTCAATCATGTTCTGGGGAGCAGTATTTCGCAAGGCGTACGACGAACCCAACGCAATCTTGCCTATCTGGCCACGCAGACGCTCTATCCCTGCGTTGTCGATGACCTACCGTGGCGTATTGATTGCGTTGACCACACTGATCGCTTTAATTGCAGTGGTAATCGCTATCTATACTCTTCGGCGCCATGACTATGCGCACGTTTCGTCGTCAATCGGCTACCTCGTCGGCATCGCGTTGTTCGCCAGCTTCGCCACCCTATTCAAGATCCATCACCCGTCATTTGCGTGGCTAGGCAAAATCAGCTACTCCGTGTACCTATTGCATGGAATACCGCTATATCTTGTGTTCTGGCTGTGTCGGCATTATCAGTGGACCGGCGCGCCGCTTGGCGTCTATATGCTTGCTCCATTGGCACCGGCAATCGCACTGTCCTGGCTAAGCTTCAAATTTTGCGAAGCGCCTAGCATCCGTGCGGGACATGCGCTAACCTGTGCATGCCAGACCCGTTTAACGGAGCGGGCCCGACCGGCTACAGCACGTTCGCAACGCTTCTGAAACACAGGCGCCGATTCCGCGCTACTCTCCATGCACCAGCAACGCTCATGGCAAGAGCGTCGAGCCATGGCTTGACATAGAGCACGCAATAAGTGGCGCAACCACAACGATAAGAGCAGGGCTAACGCCACCCTTCACAGCCCGCATGCATGAACCGCGGGCTATGCCATCGCTACACCCTGCCGCGGGCGATGATTTCTTTGACCACGCTATAGGCTGGCTTTTTCGTGACAGCATCCGACTTGATCAAGCCATAGCCATCGTCAGCCGACATGTCGAACAACTCATACAACTGGACCGACTGCAGCAAACTGTACTGCGACTTGAGCTTGACGAATTCCTGCATTTGAGTGGCCAGGTAGCTCGCTTGTGCATTAAGCAGCGTGTTCTCGGACTGACCATACGGTCGATAGCCATACTCGGAAATCCAGATCGGTCGCCGGAAGCGCCGCGTCAACTCTTGAAGCACATTGATACCGTTCGCATTCGTGATGTCTCCCATATCGCTATACCAGTGCCAGGAGGTGACATCCCAATTAACGCGTGGCCCACTCGTTCCACCTTGGGGATCCGTGCCGTCGGCCAGCATTTGCAAAATACCGAAGTGTAACCACCCGGCGGTAACGGCCACTGCTGCGCGGGGATCCGCGGCGCGTACGCCATCGATCATGCCGCGTATCATCCCGCGGTAAATAAAGTACGGCGTCACTCGGTAGTCGGTGCGAAAGTTGCCGCCACGGGATACGAAACCGATTTCCATTTCGTTACCGCACTCATACAACAGTACCTTACCCTTTAAAATACTTGCGATGGAGTATGCGAGTTGAAAGCTATTGCTGTACGCAGAAGCCTCATCGGTATTGAATAGCTTTGGGGTGATCACCACTGAGACACTAATGCCGGTACCCCTCAGTGCGTCAACAAAAGAGGCAATGTTCTTTGCCCCCATCGTATTCCAAACATCTTGGCGAACATTCGAAACCCCAAGATCGCGCATGTAGGCTATCTGCGTGGCAAACGCCGTGCCATACGCATTACCCGAATTAATGTGTCCGTTGATTCCGAAGAACCCGGACGACACTGCATTGTAGCTGTTCGACGACATGGAACTGGAGGTTGCCGCGGCACTGGATGTCGTCACACTGACGGGTGTAGTACTAGTAGCACTCAAAGCCGATGCGGCTGAATCTAACGAAGTCGCGCCGCTGCTGGACCAGCGGCGCGTACGCTCGAAGCTAGCAGCTCCGACCTCGCTACTTGCACACACTCCCAGCGCCATCGTTCCGGCTGTAGCAACCAGTGTGCGAAGGAATTCACGTCGCACACATAGCGTGTCTTTCGCACTGCCTTGGGAGCCCAAATCGATGTTTGAGGCGCAGTGAGAGGGACTTTTAGATGAATTGCTCTTCTTCGAAATCATGAATTTGAATGTATAGTCATACAAAGGCCGATAATCGAAACGCACGGGCCTTCGCCAAACGTTGGACGAAAGCACTTCGTGCCCGTGCCGCATTGAACGCGACGAAGAACCGCACCCCTGGGACACTGGGCATCGCCTTGCACTTCGTGGGAATGGGACTTCTTCGTGACGAAACGGTAGATCGAAGCCAGACGCACAGTGACACATGGTGTGGATGGCAATCGACAGCCGAATCGACGAGCCCGAAGCTAGCCAGCGAGCGAATTATCCGCACGCAGAAGCTAAGAGAATTAGGATGACGCTTCATGCGTCGAAAGAACGAGCGCACATTCTACTGAATTCGGGCGCTCGGAAAGATGGATGTTTCGCTGCACATGCGCTGACGGCGCATAGCGCAGCCAATTACCGTGCCCGACTCAATGTGCCCGGCCACATGATGCACTCGGTACGACTGTCACGCCGACAGGTAACCCCTTATCTAGGTTATGCCCACCGCCCGAAAGCCGGCACGTATTGGGTCGAAATGGTACGTCAACGCACTGATATGGGTTGAGTCATGCGCGATGCTATACCAATTGACCAAAGCGTATGCGCCCTTCCCGGCTCACGTACGTCACATGAGGCGGCGGTGGTGATCCGACGCCATGACGGCAATAGCCAGCGGTTGCCTCAGTGATTTATTGCGGACCCTGTGAGATGAACGACACGAATTCGAGCCATCGCGGCCGCACTCTGCATGCCGGATCAGCGCGCCCCGGCGGTAAGCAGCACGTCGTCGGTTCATCATGGAGTGGGAGGTTTGACTCCAGTAGGGCACGAGGTGCCTTCAAGGCAGTGGATCGTTATTATCTGGTGTGGGCATTTTTTGTGCCGATCACGTCCGTGCTGGTGTTTCCCAGCGTGCAAGGTACCACGCCGGGCTATTTGATGTGCTTCTTATCCCTGGCAATCGCTATGCTGTACGGAGGCGGCGAGCGTACCCGCTATTTGCGCATCCTTTTAACAGCGATCTTTGTCTGGGTATTGCTGTTTACACTGACGCAACTAGCCGACCTGACCGACGGTTATACGCCTGATCTTGACACCTTGTCGCTGGTCAATCCGTATGACCATTCGTTTGTCATGCGCGCTTCGCTTTTCACGCAATCTCTATATGTCGTCGCGGTGGTACTCTATGGCACCTACCTGTACGTCTACTACGACGACGCATGGGATCGCATCATCGTTGCCTCCGGCGTCCTGTTTGCCGTGTACGGACTTTATGAGTGCGCCTACTACCTTGTGACCGGCCAGCCGGGTGACTTCCTGTCCAATCGCCAGTTCACCAACACGCTGGCCCGGCCCCTGCCCAAGGACATCGTCACGGGCAGCGACTTTCAAACCATGGGCATCGGTGGGATCTCGATGCAGCGTCTGAAGTCGCTAACGGGCGAACCGTCGATGTATGCGCTGTCGATGTTCCCGTTCTGGGTCTACGCCCGCACCGTGCAACGGTCGCGCTGGCCAGCGATCATTATTGGCGCCTCACTCGTGATGACGGCCTCCACGACGGCGATGGTCGGCTACCTGTGCTACATCGGCATCCGGATGATGCACACGCGGATCAATATTATTAAGCTGGTGCTGGCCGCGCTTGCCATTATCGCGATCATCATCGTGTTTAACGAGCAAGTCGTGCAATTGGCAGATGACGTGATAATCAAGAAACTCACCGGCGCCAATTCATCGGGCCAGGAGCGCTCGGCCGGTTTCATGGCCGCCGTCGACTTCTGGCTCAATGCGCCCGTTGCGAACAAGCTGGTGGGAATCGGCTTCGGCTACATCCGCACCACCGACATGTTTTCGACGCTACTAGTCAACAATGGGCTACTGGGCCTTGCGCTGTTCAGCGTGCTATTGCTGTATCCGGCGTTCAAGCTCGATTGGGCGCCGAAGGCGGTCGCGCTACGACAGTGCTGCGTGGCGACCTATGTGATGATGATGGTATCGGTGCCGGAGTTCTCGTACCTTGCACCGTGGACCTTCGTTGCATTTGCCTATTGCCGACTGTATCACCGCAATCGCGCACGACAAGCCGCGGACCGGCATGAAGTGGAACTAACCGCGCGCACCTCACACATGCGCGAGGCTTGAGGCTTGAGGCTTGAGGCTTGAGGCTTGAGGGTAGCAGGACAACGCTTCTTGGTTCCCGGCGCCTCGCTGCAACCCAGCGTCGGGTAACCCCGCTGCCACGGGCAGTATTATTCCGCCAGGGTTGGATGGCCGCTGATTGTCAGCGTAAAGCCGTTAGCGCCGGCTTTCAATTGCGCGGGCACGCCCACGGGCAGCGTCACGGTATCCGCGCCGTGGCCAAAGCGCAGCCCAGTTATCACCGGAATACCGATCAGCGCGCGGATCTGCTCGACCATCGCGTCAAAATCATAGCCATTGTCATACTCCGACAACTGCGCCCCGGTGAAGTCACCGAGCACCAGCGCCTGTTGACGCGGCAGGATGCCGGCCAGATGCAATTGGTACAGCATCCGCTCGACGCGGAATGGATGCTCGTTGACGTCCTCAACAAACAAAATGCCCGCGTCGATGTTCGGCAAGTATGGCGTACCAGCCAGCGCGGCGATCATCGCGAGATTGCCACCCCACAACGTGCCGCGCAGGTCGACGTCGTCGGGCTGTGGCGTCAGCTCACCAATCGTGAACTCCGCGTTGCTGATCGCCGCCCAAAAATGCTCGACTGTGAATTCGCTCAATATCGGCGCGCCGAAGTTGCCGCTCAGCATCGGGCCGCCGAACGTAATGAGGCCACTGTGCGCGAGCAACGCCATCTGAATCGCGGTGAAGTCACTATGGCCACAGATCGCGATCGGCTCGCCGGCCAGCCGGCGTTGCAATCCTGCATAGTCCAGTCCATGCAGCAACCGGATCGCGCCATAGCCGCCACGCACGGCCAGCACGATGTCCGGCAGCGCCCGCGCAGGATCAGCGAGCCGATTCAGGTCCGCGGCGCGTTGCGCATCGGTGCCCGCGAAGCGCTGGAAGCGCCGCTCGGTCGTATCGATGCCCTGGATGTGATGGCCGGCATCGACCCAACGCGCCAGCGCCCGGGCAACGGCTTGTGGATCCTGCGGATAGCCGCAGGGGGCAATCAGTTCGATCGTACGGGGCCTCATGACACTCCTGAGCGGGAAAAGACAGTGCGCGGCGCGTATTGCAACCCGTGCCGACACGGCGCGACGTCGATCAGGATCACACGGCGCGACATCGACCGGAATCAACTTGCGTCGCCGAGTGTACGCGACGTGCGCAACTGCCGACGGCGCTCGACGAAGAACTGACTCAACTCGTGCGAGCATTCATCGGCCAGTACGCCGCCGACAACGCTCGTGTGATGATTCAACCGTGGCTGTGAAAATACGTCGACTACACTGCCGCACGCGCCGGTCTTCGGATCATGCGCGCCGAACACCACTCGAGCGATGCGTGCATGCATGATCGCGCCGGCACACATCAGGCATGGCTCGAGCGTTACGTACAATTCGCAGCCCGGCATCCGATAGTTGGATAACGACTGTGCAGCCGCTCGCAGCGCGACCATCTCCGCATGCGCGGACGGGTCGTGAGTGCTGATCGGCTGATTGAAGCCCTGCGCAATCACCTCGTCGCCCCGCACGACCACGGCGCCTACCGGCACTTCGCCAATTGCATAAGCGCGGCGGGCGGCGGCGCGCGCTAACGCCATGAAATGCAGATCCCGGGCTAACGGGCCCGCGTCAAGTAAACCGCTGTTGCGCATTCAAGCTCCGCGTCGAAGGGCCGCTCAGTCAGTCGCTGCTGGCACGACGGCGCCACCACAGCCGGCCAGGCGCTCAGCGACACGGCGGCAATACTCGTGTGGCACCACCATCGGCCCGCCACGCAGCGATTCGAGCGCCATAGTCAGCGCCAGCCACTTCGCCCGCAGGCGACGCTGTTCCGCGCGATCCGGCGGCGGCCCATCGTGTGCCGGGCACTGAGGGCCCATGTCGCATTCGCACAACGCATGCTCCAGTTCGCGTAGCGCACGCAAATGCTCGACGCCCGGCGGCACAAAGCCGGCGTTTTTCAAAATCCGGTTCGCCACACGAACCTCATGCGGCACAAGCAAATCGTCGTCGAGTTGCAGCGCCCGCCCGCTGCCGGGCAAATCGTCGAATTCACTCCGCGCGGCCGCGGCAGCGATGCGCTGTTCAACCAGCGCGTCGAGCAGTTTCATAGACGGACAAGATTCGAAATGCGCGTCAAGGATACCAAACTCTAGCGTAGTTCAGCCGCCCTCGCGCGAAGTGCAATGGAGCCGGCACTCTATTGCAGCGATCAACCGCTCCAGCCACGCGCGCAGCAGCGTATTGGACCCGACGAGCGCGATCGAGGTGACGATAACGCCGTACACCTGCTGGCGCCGAACCTTGGCGGCCGGCTCCGGCACCAGCCAGTTCGCGCTGTTCACTAGCAACAGCAGCGTTTTCAAGCCAATGACGATCGGCCACAAGCATGCCAGCCTCAGGCGCGGCGCCGAACGGCGAATCGCCAGCGTATAGTCGATTGCGTCGCGGAACTGGTCCAGCGCATGGCGTACAAGTTCCAGCATCACCGGGCGCGCCCGGCCTGCCGCCTCGGCGGACAACAGGTCCCGCGGCGTCAAACCGTACCGCTCGAGCATCGTGGACGGCAAGTAGCAGCGGCCAATCCGCAAGTCTTTAGCGCAATCGCGCAGCACGTTCGTCAGCTGCAGTGCCTTGCCAAAACGCACGCCGCGCGCTGACATCGCCACGGGGTCACCGTGCAGCACACGCGGCAGATGCATATAGGTCATCTCCGTCCAGAACGCGCCGACGCAGCCGGCGACCATGTAGGTGTACTGATCCAGTTCGTGCCATGCCCGTAACGCCACCATCTGCCCGGAGCGCTCGTGCGCAAATGTGGTCAAATCGAACTCCATGCCGCGCGTGAGCGTCGACACAATGCCACGGACCGCCTCGCGATCGCGCTCGGCCAACTGCTGTAGGATCGCCAGCGCCGGCTCGAGCGATTCCAGCAGCCGCCGCTCGTCGGACTGTTGGTGTTGCGCGGCCAACTGCCTAGCCATCTCGCGCAGCGGCCCGCGATCGTGTTCGGCGTCATTCACGTGCGCACGCAGCGTCAATAGCATCCGCAGCCGCAGCGCGGGCTCGATCAGCGGCGTGTCTGCGATCGTGTCGGCGGCGCGCGCCAGCAGATACGCCAGGCCAACTGGGTCGCGCATGCCGGCGGGCAGCACGCGCAGCGTCAAGTAGAACGAGCGGGACACCCCCTTGAGTAGCGGACCGAGCAGGAAAGAGCGCGCCGGATCGCGCATGGATCGGTCAGCAGCAGTCACGCAGGCGGGCGGTTGCGGACCGGCCACCGGCCCGGCGGCACGTCGCGCGTGCGCTGCAGCGCCGTCGGATGGAGAGTCGAACGATGAATCGGACATCGCGCAGCCATAAATTGACAATCACAGCCGGCATTGTACCGGTTCACGCACCGGCGTCGCCGCGCCGTCGGGTCCGGCAAGCCGCCTTCGGCCATCATCGAGGCCTGGCCCGCGTGGAAAAGCAACTCGCCTCCCAATGCTCGAGCGGGTCGAGCGCTGCGGGCGCTAGCGCATGCCCGCGCTGCCGGGCTAGGACGACGGCCTACCCTATCGGGCATTGTTGCGCGTCATATTGAACAACATACCGCCCTTGCCCGGCGTTTGCATCACCACGCGAAGTCGGCGTTCCTTTTCAATGTAGAAACCCACGCCGCGAACCGTCGAGTTTGGGTAGGAACACATTGTGTCGCCTGAGTACTCAACCTCGATATCGTAGGCACTGCCCCACTCACGAGAAACGATTTTGCCGACAAACGGGCAATATCCCTCTGTCCCTGTGATCCTACCCCGGCCATCGATTATCATTTCAATTATGCTCGGCATATTGATCTCGTTGACAAGATAGTCACGTTTGCTGAACATGCCTTTGTATGTCCCGACCACTTTGCTCACAGTCGGCTTGGTATGTAACGCTAGGTCGGCATTGCCTTGGAATTGGAGCGGCGGCAGGCCATCGGCGGATGCGACGATGTGAATCGATTGCGAATTGAACAACAAGTTGTCGGCCTGAGTGGCAATACTCTGATAGCTGGGAAACTGGTTGGCCAGGATCGAGACCACTGTGGAACCGACGTGGGAAGGCAGCGAACGACCGGAATCAGTTGACGCGCTTAAATTGACCTTTATTGCAAGCCGCTCTTTCAAATAGAGGATCCCGGTCCCGGCGTTGCCCATGTCGAAATCGCCAACAATAGCCTCACCTATATCGTCGCCGTGAGCATATATCGCATAAAACTTGCCCGCCGGGGTAACCAACGCGGTGAAATTGTAGTTGCCCGATAGGCTACCGATGTATTGGCCTTGCGCTTCGTGCGCCTCCATGAGTTCGGTCTGTACGCCGGCGTCCGCGACTTGGGCGGCGGGCTCGGGTTCGGTCTGTACGCCGACGGCCGCCACTTGGGCGACGGGCTCGGGTTCGGTCTGTACGCCGACGGCCGCCACTTGGGCGACGGGCTCGGGTTCGGTCTGTACGCCGACGGCCGCCACTTGGGCGACGGGCTCAGGTTCGGTCTGCACGCCGACAGCCGCCACTTGAGCGACGGGCTCGGGTTCGGTCTGTACGCTGGCGTCCGCCACTTGGGCGACGGGCTCAGGTTCGGTCTGCACGCCGACAGCCGCCACTTGAGCGACGGGCTCGGGTTCGGTCTGTACGCCGACGGCCGTCATTTGGGCGACGGGCTCGGGTTCGGTCTGTACGCCGACGGCCGTCATTTGGGCGACGGGCTCGGGTTCGGTCTGTACGCTGGCGTCCGCCACTTGGGCGACGGGCTCGGGTCCAGTCTGTACACCGACGGCCGAAATCCGCGCTTCGTGCTCGCCCACGCCCACATTCAAGTCTTTCACCACAGCTTCGCTTACGCTGTGGCCTGTCCGCCAAATACTACGCCTTTTCCTGCCTCTGTCGTGATTCAGACTACCAATCTCGATCGTTCCATCCGTTGCATAAAGTTGGCCTACATTCGTAATGTTGATTATATTCATCGTATGGGCCGAATTTGTTGTAGGGACTGGAGAACCGACCGTGGTACCGGTGTGCCAGCCTTGTACGGGATCCATTGGCGAGCGGGCCCGCTCTCGTTCTCCGTCCGCCTCTTTGACGACTACGCGTTGGACCATGTCATCATCAGATTTGCCGCCGCCGCTCCCCCCACATGCCCCCGCAGCACCGACAAGCATCACAGCGACACACTGAATTATTCTGTAACGTAGTGCCCTGATAAGCCAACCGGATGCGGCTAAATCCTTCAAAGCCGCGTTGGCGCGCACCAAGTCACGCGCGGTTCGAGCGTCTTCTAACACCCCCCAATTCCGCTTCCTTTGCTCGCAAACTAGATTAAACGGCACCACACCCGCTTTTTTACTCAATTGTTCAAATCCGTGTAAAACTGTCTTTCGCCCAACTCGAAACCGCGTGATCGATGCTCGATGCCCATGCGTGGTCAACTCGATTCCGAGAAAATCAACGCGACTGAAAAAAGACCCGCGAGATATTAGTCCACCCATAGCTTGCCTATTGCCACCGGCCACTTCTCTTTTGTACTTGGCGAAACGCGTCGGGGCACTCAACCCTTCTGCTTGAAACAGGCTACCTCGGCGCCACATCGAACAGCATAGGAATACCCCCCGACCGACGGGGTGTTGGAAACACCGATGACAACGCCACACGGCAGGGTAGCGTCAGTGGCGTGACATTCTACAACCGGGAAACGGGGTGCGGCACTCTATTGCCACGTGAACTGGCATATGCAGGCGGCGAGACGCCTAAGATGTAATTAAGTCGGACAAGTATTGGCTATCGAGTCAGGCAGGTGCTCGCCGGTGGACAGCGCGCAGCGCTGCACCGTCGAGGTAGGCCGTGCGCCGTGCCGGCCCGATGTCAGCAGGCATGTCGAGCATGGACGCGCTTGGGCAGCTCGCACGCCCATCGTGCTCAGTCCTGGCCGAACTTTGCACTGTATAGCTTGATGGACGCCGAGAAATCCAGCCCGCCCATACCGCGTTGGCTCATCGACTGGTAAAGTACGGATGATAAGTATCCGAACTCCAGCAACGGCCGGTTGACATGTTAATGACGCCGGCCAGCACCGCCGGGCCGATGCCGAGCGAAACACCGAGCGACATTGCTTCAGCCACGCCCATCATCGATATACCGAGCACCAGATTGTTGCAGATCTTGGCCACCTGCCCCATGCCCGGTTCGCCGCACCGAACGACGTTCTTGCCCATGCTCAGCAACACCGGTTGAATGCGCTCGAACAGTTGCATGTCGGCGCCAACCATGAAAGTGAGCGTGCCGGTCTGCGCGCCGCCGGTGCCCCCGACACAGGCGCGTCAGCAAACGGATTGCGCTGCCGGCCGGCTGCCGCCGCAATGGCTTGCACCGTCGCTGGATCGACCGTGCTTGAATCGATCAGCCCGATAAAACCGATTTCCATGACGCCTCCTGTCAGCGTAAAGCGATCGTCGTATTGACCCCAGTGCCCGGTGCGTCGTCGAACCAGCGCGCGGTCACGGTCTTGGTTTGCGTGTAGAACTGCACGACCTGCTTACCGTATGGGCCCAAGTCGCCCAGCTTTGAGCCGCGCGAACCGGTAAAGCTAAAGAATGGCACAGGCACCGGTATTGGGATGTTGATGCCGACCTGTCCGGCGTCGATCTCGCTCTGGAATTTGCGCGCCGCGGCGCCGCTTTGCGTGAATAACCCCACGCCATTACCCATCGGGTTGCGGTTCACCAGCGCAATGGCGTCATCGAGGGTGGCGGCTTCCAGCACCACGATTACCGGGCCGAAAATTTCCTGCTGGTAGATCGACATGTCGGTCTTAACGCTTGAGAAAATCGTCGGACCGACAAAGTTACCCTGCTCATAGCCCGGCACTCGCACGCCACGACCGTCCAGTAGCAGCGTCGCACCCTCCTTGATGCCCGATTCGATCAAGCCGACGATCCGCGCCTTAGCTGCCGCCGAAATCACGGGCCCGACATCGGTTCCCGGCTCATGGCCGGCGTTCACTTTTAGCGTCTTTGCCTTCTCCACCAGCTCAGGCAACCAATCGCGCGACTCGCCAACGAACACCACCACCGAGGTCGCCATGCAGCGTTGGCCTGCGGCGCCAAACCCGGCCCCAACCAATGCATTAATCGTCTGCTCACGATTGGCGTCCGGCAGCACGACCGCGTGGTTCTTGGCGCCCATCATCGACTGCACGCGCTTGCCATGCTGGCTGCCGAGGTTGTATACGTGTGTGCCCACCTGCGTGGAACCGACGAACGATATCGCCTTAATGTCCGGATGCGTGCACAGCGCGTCAACCACCTGCTTGCCCCCGTGCACGACATTGAGCACACCGGCCGGCACGCCGGCCTCGAGTGCCAGCTCGACCAGTTCCATCGCCGACAACGGATCCTGCTCGGACGGTTTCAGCACGAACGTATTGCCGCAAACGATCGCCATCGGAAACATCCACAACGGGATCATCGCAGGGAAATTGAACGGCGTGATGCCCGCGCACACGCCGATGGGCTGCCGTAACGTATAGGTGTCAACGCCGCTAGCCACGTTCTCGGCAAACTCGCCGAGCTGCAGCGTGCCGATCGAGCATGCATGCTCAACGACTTCCAGGCCACGAAAAATATCGCCCTGTGCGTCCGGCAACGTTTTGCCCTGCTCTGCCGTCAGCGTGTGCGCAATGCGCTCCATATGCAGGCGAATCAACTCTTGGAACTTCAGCATGATCCGCATGCGAGTTCCGATTGACGTGTGTTTCCACGTCGCGAAGGCACGCTGCGCGGCGGCTACCGCCGCCTTTACCTCGTCATCGGTGGCGAATGGCACGCGGCCGATGACCTGCTGCGTGGCAGGATTGATGATATCGCGCCACTCGGTGGACTGCGATTCGACGAACTGCCCGTCGATCAACAACTTGACGGTGGTCACCTCAAGCGAGGTGGAAGCTATGGCGGAATTCATTAACAGTCTCCAACACTATCAAACTTCTATTTAGGTATCCTACTCGATAGACGGCATGACACGCCGCCGCGCCGATACGCCACCTAGCGTGCCGATGCCGGGCTCAGTGGCGCGGCGCCCGCATGAACGCGGTGCAGATCAACGCGAACACCCCCAATCCAATCAGGTAGGCAACGACATAACGCGGATTTCCGCCTGCGCAAGCGAGCAGCGAGGTCGCGATCATCGGCGCAAACCCACCGCCCAACACGCCGGCGCCCAGCACCATCGCACACCGCACCACCGTCGGATGACGAGTGCCCAGCATCCCAAAGAACGGCGCGGCAAACACGCGCATCAGCAACAAACCAATCACGAACATGCGCTTCTGCCCAATGCGGTCGTTCAAGTGCCCGCACAGTGGCACCGTTACTAATGACAGTATCGCACTGGCGGTAATGGCGTTCAGGATGTCGGCCCGTGGCGATCCCCGAAGCCGCGCGGCCTTCGATGGTTGTTTGCATCTGCATAGTGCCTCCGTTTATTGTCAGGCGGGCCGCCATGGCCGGGCGATATGGGTCGTGTACCGGCATATTGATATGTCCAGTATAAGTAAGCAAACGGCTTCGCTGTATCAACAATAAACCAAATTGGATGTGCATGAATGCACAAGCTGCATGCCAATTTTGCAGTGGAACGCGAAAGTTTGTTAAGTGAGAAGACCGGGCCTTTATCTAACGGTAAATTAGTGCGCGTTCGCTCTACCTGTCTACCTGTCTGCCTGCCTGCACTGTAGGCACCCATCGTCAGCGCCTAGGCATTAGGCACCACAAGCATCATGCGGACGACGATCGGGGACACCTCTACGCCCTGTGAAGAGGTCAAATCATATGTCCCGACTGAACCCAGACGGCGCGCGCCATCCGTATCGATTGCTTGAACTTACTAAAACATGTCTGCAAATAATTCAAGTTGTAGCTGGGCTAATGCTGCGTCATGGTGTCGTTACTGATGACCGCCTGGCTGTTGATGCGGCAGACCGCCGTGCGGATCCGGTCCACCGTCGCCGCCGGCGACGCGGGCACGCGCCGCGACAGGGGTATCGACTGCGCCCACTGTCACCGACGCGGCACAGTACGGCATGCGCCGCCGTCAACGCACGCCGCCGCCCCGGCGGCTCCCATAGCTATCACCTCCATCGCGGTATCGACGGGCTCTGCCGGTGTCAAGGCGTGGATATGCGCCGACCCGCAGCTCACATCCGCCCTCGACAACGCATAGCGGGCCTTCTCGCGCGATATCCTGGTCATCGTGCACGGCGAAACTGACTTGTACTACCGGCTCTGCGGCATAAGCATTACGCTGCCGCCGCTGCGCGAGCGCACCGATTGCGGTTGCGGCTCGAGCGCCTGCTCGCGCAAGAGGCGGCATTAGCCAACAGAGACCGCAGGATCAGCGTCAAACATCTACCGCCGGAGTTGACTCGCGACGACCAGCACGCCGGCAGGCCCACGCCTGGCGGCTTGCCTGGCCGGCACGCTGGCCGAAGCGAAAGCCGATGTGATCAGGCAGGCACTCCAGCGTCACGACGGCAACGTGTCGGCGACCGCCCGCCCGAAGCCTGGGCATCTCGCGCGCGACGCTGCACCGAAAACTACGAGGTCGTAGCGTCGGGCGGCACCGCTCGACAGTTGTGTCCCGTTCTGGCGTTCTATTATTCGCCACCCTTTATTACATTTCCGCCAACAGACTTCGCGACACCATCCACGATTGCGCCGACCAATGCGCAAGCCGGATGGCGCAGCAGCGATAATTGATGTCCGACATATGACGGGCACTCGCTTCGCTGCCGCGCTCGCTCAGCTATTCCTGGAACACCGCATGTCAGACAACGGTCCTTACTTCACCACGCCGCCACTACTTGGACCCATTGAAACAACGACGCCCACGCTCGTAAGTTCAGGCGCGCGCCCGGCACCTGCGCCTTCCCAGATGCCGTCGCGGGAGCCAGTCGCCGCCCTGCGCAATCTTCTCTGGACTGCAAATGGACCCTTCGTCCATACCATGCCGCAGTTCCTAAACCAATCGCGGGAGTACTTTTTCCCTTATAACCCGGCTCCCCCGTTGTCTTGATGGCATCGCCTTCGCGTGCCGCGCCGTCCTGCGCACCGCAGCCTTCCGAGCCGCCGCTGGATAACAGCGTGGAACAGGGCAAGCACGCATGACACGCGATGTGCGGCCAACACGGACAACGTAGTCCCCCGCCCCTCCCCCGATTGGGCGCGACCCGGCGATGCCATACGTCAAGCGCCGGCGGGCGTGCAGCAGTCGCGTGTGCTACCGTGCACACAGCCATCTCACGTTCTCGATTGGCCTGGTGGACCTCGGACGCTTCGACACATGACCACTGCGCGAGCTGGGGACCGTTGCGGCCCTTTCTTTGACGATTAGCTTATCGAGCGATACTGAGTCGTCACTAACACTTGTAGCGGCATAGTCGGCACGCGCCTCAACGCTGTTGACAAATCCCAACAGCTATCCGCGCCGAAACCCGTATTATGGAGATTGTCACGGCCTCCGCTTTACGACTTCTCAATGCCGCCGTCTTCGCCACCCTGCTCGCTACCACCCGTCGTCGTGTGGTTTCGCGACGATCAACGCCTAGCCGACAATCCCGCGCTCGAATACGCCACTGCCACGGGTCACCCTGTCGTGTGCGTGTATGTTCACGACCCGGCGCCACGCAATACGCGCCCGCCGGGCGCAGCTGGGCGCTGGTGGCTCCATGAATCCTTACGCGCACTCAATGCTGCGCTCGTAGCGCTGGGCGGTGAATTGACCGTCCTTCACGGCTCCGAGTCGCAGGCCATCGAAGCGTTCGCCGTGGCAATCGGCGCGATCAAGGTGTGCTGGAATCGCCGGTATTCGGCACCGCAACGCGAAACCGACACCGCGATCAAGACGGCGCTCAAAGAACGTGGCATTGCGGTTTTCACTTTTAATGGCCACTTGCTGCGAGAGCCGTGGGCCGTGGCCACGCGAGATGGCCGTCCGTTTCAGGTCTTCAGCGCGTACTGGCGCGCCGCGCGCCACCAGTATTCCCCTGAAGCACCGCAGCCCGCACCTCAGCGGATCAACTTCTTTCCCGTGCCGGACAACATCGGCGTGGCGGCGCGCGTGGAAAATCTGTCTGCACTGGCGCTCCAGCCTCGCACCCCCGACTGGGCCAGCGGGCTGCGCGAAACGTGGCAATGCGGCGAACAAGCGGGACAGACGCAACTGGACGCTTTCCTCGCGAATGCGCTGACCCGTTACGCGAGTGGACGCGACGTTCCCGCGATGCAGGCAACCAGTCGGCTCTCTCCGTATCTTCGCTTCGGCAATCTCTCGGCACGGCAAGTATGGCATGCAGCACTGTCTGCTGCGCGCGTCGGGCGCCACTGCGGCGACGCGCGCCGCACGTGCACCGCGAGCAGCGGCGTCGATAAGTTTCTCGATGAGCTGGGCTGGCGCGAGTTCTCATACTATCTGCTCTATCATTGTGCACCGCTGCATCAAGTCAACTTCAAACGGCAATTCGACACGATGCCGTGGCGTGCCGATACCGCGGATCTGCGCGCGTGGCAGCATGGCCGCACCGGCTATCCGCTCGTTGACGCCGGCATGCGCGAGCTATGGCACACAGGTTGGATGCACAATCGCGTGCGTATGGTAACGGCGTCGTTTCTCGTCAAGCATCTGCTCATCAACTGGCGCGAAGGAGAGGCTTGGTTCTGGGACACGCTCGTCGATGCCGACGAAGCCAGCAATCCTGCGAACTGGCAATGGGTGGCCGGCAGTGGCGCGGACGCGGCGCCGTACTTTCGCATTTTCAATCCAGTGCTACAGGGTCAGAAATTTGACCCGCAGGGCGCCTATGTGCGGCGCTGGGTGCCCGAACTCGCGCGCGTGCCGAGTGGATGCGTCCATGCGCCATGGCTCGCGCAACCCGCACAACTGGCGTCTGCGTCGGTTCGGCTGGGTCAGGACTATCCGCTGCCGGTGGTGCCTCACCAGCAAGCACGCGAGCGGGCGCTGAAGGCGATGGAGCACATGCGTGGGCGCGAATCGGGCAGCGCCGACCCGTTGGCATGATCAAGCGGGTTTGCGCGACGCGGCTGATCGCGATCCGCAGCCGCCGAATCGATCAAGCTGCTGCCCGGCCACCCGAAGCACCGTGGGTGCTACCGCGTCACCGCGCTCAACGAGACGCATCTGGTGCTCCAGCCATGGGAACGGTGCAAACATCGCGGATCGTGTCAGCGGCAGACCACGCACAGCTTGCCCGATGTCGACGTATCGCGCCGATTCGGTTCTTCCATTGTCGTTTCGGCACCGGCGCGACGTATCGCCGCGCTTGCTCCGACAATTGCGGATTTTAGGGCCTACCGAATGCCGCATCCGCTATCCTTGAGCATCGCACCGCGTGCCAGCCAGGGCACGCAAACATTTGATCCAATCCCCCCGGCGGCTTGCACGCCCGAGGCAGTCGGGAAGCAATCCACCGCGCAACGACGGAATGGGGTGCATCGACTCGACGGGCTGGGTGCCAAGCAATTGTCCAAGAGCCCGCAAGCCGCTATTGGCCTGAACGAGATGCCAACGGAGCTTCTCGCCAACATATTCAGCCGTGTTCCGCTCAGCGATGCGGCGCGGTTGTCCGAGGTCAACAGCAAGTTCCGGCAGATGCTGCTGCCGCGACGGCATTGCTTTCTTGTAAACAAGAAGCTGCAGGCCGTTCGCCAACTGCCCCCCGGCCCCCAGCAGCACGATCAAGCACAGAGGCTATGGACGACGTCGTTGGAACTGCTCGAGCATAGCCGCGCCGAACTGGATGGGATCATCCAGTCCTTTGAACTCGAATGGCTGGCCCCACAGGATAGAAAGGACGTGCTGGACCAGATGATCGAGCATCTGAAACGCTCGCATGACAGCGCGTCGTGCGCGACGCAATCCGATGAGCCCAGTAGCGGGTTGCCATCGCGCGATAACGCGTCAGCAAGCGCACGGCAACGTCGAGCACTGCTAAACCACCTAAAGTCGCAAATCGAAACCCTGCCGAAAGGCGAACGCGCGTCGGCGCTGACACGGATCATCGAATTGCAAGGTCAGGAAGCGGCGACGGTCGAACGCTTGTTTCCGCGAATCCATGGCGGAAATGTCTGGATATCGAACCGTGACTATGCCATTCATTTGCTGAACTACGGTTTTTTCGAGGGCGAGGCTGCCGCGCTCGCCGGCGAGCGTGACCCGCATGCATTGGAGGATCCCGACATTGAGATTTGCACTGCTGTCATCGCGTGGCGGCCCAAAAACCTGCCACTACACAAGTTTATCGACTTGCTCGAGCAAGCGATAGGCGATGCCCGCCGTCACGGGGACAAACACCGCGTGGGTGCCGACGACGAGACGGCGGACGATGAACGGGCTCGGCTTGTGCAGCGATTGAGAAACCTGACCCGCAATGCGACGCCTGACGCGCGCACCCTATCACGGTTGACACCCGACTCTATCGAACGCGTTCGCACGCGAGTCTGAGCCAGCGTTCATCGTGCGGCTTCCTATCCAGCAAGCTGACGGCAATCGCAACAACGAAGCCAGCGGGCGCGCCAAACACGCCTGAGCTGATCGGCTCAATGCCGGACCGAGCAGCCCGCTGTGAAGCCAGAGCGGCCCGCTGAAACCGATCAGCCGCATCACAAGCGGGGAGCCCGACACAATGTCGTACACGCACACGGCCAGTCCGGCCAGCATCCCGCAACCGCGCCGGCCTGGGTGGTGCGTTTCCAGAATCTGTTCAATTGTCCCCAAAAAGTTACCGTGACGTTGAGCGGCGCGATCCGGTCTTCGAAATCGGATTGCTAACGGAACTCGCGCTGCTTGAGCGCGGCCTGTTATTAGCGCCTTCATTTATCGTCGAGTAGCACATCAACGATGGCAAGCTGATACAGGCCCTAGTGGATAGTGGACGACGCGCCGACTTCCGTTTCACGCTGTGATGCCGCACCGTTCGGCAATGCCGGTGACAGTACGCAGCTTCGTTAACTTCATGGCGGAGTGGTTCGCCGCATGACTGCCCGGCGTCCATGGCCGAGGCTGCGGCACGTAGCACCGCTTCGCGATGTACTCGGCGTCGATAGACATCGGGTCATTATCGTGGACTGTACTGACGGCAACGAATAGAAAGCGTACCCTTAAGACTATTGCAACCCCTCATTCTTGCAACATCACCGTATATTTGCACAGCGCTGTTGCATCAATCAATCTAATCTGGCGCTTCAAGGGGGCGGTGTGTGCACCAACTACGAATCCGCGACGCTCGACGATTTGAGCACATTCACCGAGTTTCCTCGGCCGACATTCGATTACCCTCGCAGCGTCTATAAAGACTACGCGGCGCCAATTTTCCGTATGGGAGAAGGTACGAGAAGCACCGATCGGGCAACGTTTGGCCTCGTGCCCCGCAAGCACATCCCGCCCGGCGTCAAGGTGTTCGATACGATGAACGCTCGAGCCGAGACCGTGGGCGAAAAACGCAGTTTTTCGACATGCTGGCGCAATGGGCAGCTGTGCCTTATCCCTGCATCAAGCTTCTATGAGCCGAACTATGAAACCGGCAAGGCGGTGCGCTGGCGGATCAAGCTAGCGAGTGGTGAGCCGTTCTCGATTGCAGGGTTATGGCGTGCGTGGAACGATAGTCTGTCGTTCACGATGTTGACGCTCAATGCCGACTCTCATCCGCTCCTGCGCCGTTTTCACGAGCCTGGATCTGAGAAGCGCGGCATCGTAATCCTGCGGCGCGAATACTATGACGACTGGCTGACGTGCCGTGAGCCGGAGGTGGCCAGGACGTTTCTGAGCTTGCTGCCAGCCGATGAACTTGTCGCAGGCCCTGCCCCACTGCCTACGCGCAAAAATGTGGGCGATGCAAAATGAGTACGCCCACCCATGGCTGCGTCAGTGCGCATCGCCACCGGCCGAAGGGCATCGAGTCTCTCCAGAGCCTTCGTCGCTGATGCGAATCGACATGCGCAGCGACGAAGGCCATGCACCTCATCGCGTCAGCGCGCCTCGTTCAACTGATCGAGGATAGCCGGGTTTTCCAGTGTCGACACATCTTGCGTGATCGCCTCGCCGTTGGCCAGCGAGCGCAGCAGCCGCCGCATGATCTTGCCGGAGCGCGTCTTCGGCAAGTTGTCGCCGAATCGAATATCCTTCGGCTTAGCAATCGGACCGATTTCCTTCGCGACCCACGCCCGCAACTCATTTGCCACCTTCACGGCCTCGTCGCCCTGCACACGTGCGCGCTTGAGTACGACAAACGCGACCACCGCTTCGCCGGTTGTGTCATCGGGCCGGCCGACGACCGCCGCTTCGGCGACGATCGGATTAGCCACCAGCGCCGACTCGATCTCCATCGTGCCGAGCCGGTGACCGGACACATTCAGCACATCGTCGATGCGTCCCATGATCGTGAAATACGCGGTTTCCTCGTCCCGTACGCTGCCGTCTCCGGCAAGATACAACTTGCCACCGAGTTCCTCGGGAAAATAGCTTTTCTTGAAACGCTCCGGATCGCCCCAGATCGTGCGGATCATCGAAGGCCACGGGCGCTTGATCACGAGGATCCCGCCCTGTCCGTTCGGTACGTCCTGGCCGGTCTCGTCGACGATTGCCGCCATGATGCCCGGCAACGGCAGCGTGCATGAGCCCGGCACGAGCGGCGTGGCGCCGGGCAGCGGCGTGATCATATGGCCGCCGGTCTCGGTCTGCCACCACGTGTCGATGACCGGGCAACGCTTGGCGCCGACCTGCTCGTAATACCAGACCCACGCTTCGGGGTTGATCGGCTCGCCGACAGTGCCGATGATACGCAGCGACGACAGGTCGTACGCGCGCGGATGGCATGCCGGATCGGCATCCGATGCCTTGATCAGCGAGCGGATCGCGGTCGGCGCCGTATAGAACACGGTGACCTTGTGCCGCGCGATCATCTCCCAGAAGCGGCCCGCGTTCGGATACGTCGGCACGCCTTCGAACACAACTTGCGTTGCACCACACGCCAGCGGCCCGTACGCGATATACGTATGGCCGGTGATCCAGCCGATGTCGGCGGTACACCAGAACACATCGTCCGGCTTGATATCGAACGCCCATTTCATTGTCAACATGGCCCACAGCAGATAGCCGCCGGTGCTGTGCTGCACGCCCTTCGGTTTGCCGGTGGAACCCGACGTGTACAGAATAAACAGCGGATGTTCAGCACTGACCCATTCCGGCTCGCATTGCTCGGGCTGTTGGACCACCAGTTCATGCAGCCAATGGTCGCGCCCTTCGTGCCAGGCGACCTTGCCGCCGGTGCGCCGATAGACGATGACATCCTTCACCGCGTCGCATCCGCCCATCGCCAGGGCTTCGTCGGCAATACGCTTAAGCGGCAGCGCCTTGCCGCCGCGCATCTGCTCGTCGGCAGTGACCAGCGCCACAGCGCCGACATCGATCAGCCGCTCATTGAGCGATTTCGACGAAAACCCGCCAAACACGACCGAATGCGTTGCGCCGATCCGGGCACAGGCCTGCATCGCGACGACGCCTTCGACCGACATCGGCATGTAAATCACCACGCGATCGCCCTTGCGCACGCCGCGCGACTTCAGCGCATTGGCAAACTGGCACACGCGCCGGTGCAACTCGCCGTAGGAGACAGGCGTGAGCGTGCCATCGTCAGCCTCAAACACGATTGCGTTCTTCTGCGCGTGGCCCGCGGCGATCTGCCGGTCCAGGCAATTGTACGAAGCGTTGAGCTGGCCGTCCTCGAACCACGTATAGAACGGTGCATTGGATTCGTCCAGCACTTTCGTGAACGGCTTGTGCCACGCCAGGTGCTCGCGCGCCAGGCGAGCCCAGAATCCGTCGTAGTCGCGCTCGGCCTCGGCGACCAGCGCCCGATAGGCATCCATGCCGGCGATGGCGGCCGCGGCCGTGGTCTGCGCGGACGGAAAAAACACGCGCCGCTCTTGCAGGACCGATTCAATGGCAGACATCAAACTACCCCCTGATAATGGAATAAACAAAATCGTTGTCGTGTGCCGCCGTATCGCATCGCTGTCGCAACGCGCTGGATAACCCGCCGCGCGCCGCCGCGTTGCCACACATTGGCGTGAGTGTCTCCGCTCCCGCCGTGGCCGGGCGGCGCAACGAAGTCGATCGCCGCACCGCATCGACCCGCGTGCTTACCGGCACCTACCCAGAACTTTACAATGAACTCTACAATGCTTGCTCAATTAAGAAAAAGCTGAGCGGCCTCGGATTCGCTGTGACCCCGCAGCAAACCGCTACGCACGCTTGCCCCTTGCGCGATGCGACTCGTCAACACTTATGTGGGCATCGGCAAGAGCATCGTCGCACTCATTTCGGTATCGATCTTCGCGCTATTACGGTTCGTGACCGAGATCGGCGTGCTCTGGCCGCTGTACCGGCCCGCGAAGATACGCGCGGTGAATGGCTGAGTCTGTTCCTGCAATCGCTGTTCGGCACGTTTCTGTTCACGCTATGGATGCTCAACGGGCCGCGGCACACGAGCGCCGTCGCCGCCGGCGTAATTACCCGCACGATTGCGGCGCTCGGTGCGGTGTGCTGCGAATCGATTTGCTTGGTCCTGTCGTAAACATTGGCGGCCATCGACGTAGGCCGTACACGCACGGCATCGTACCTGCTGCCGAGGTTGCTATTCGGCGCGGGCTCGCTTGCCGCGTTCGACTATGGGGCGGTGCTGCCGGTGGCCGCCGCATACAGGATCACTTTTCTGGCGATCGTCCGAGCGCAGCGCATGGGTCCGTGCGAGTAGGCGGGATCACCGGCATCGCGTTGGCCAGCATGCGGCCGGCCGCGTCCCGCCACTCGCGTCATGGCCCGCCGCCGCGTGCCCGAGCCGAGCGTGCCGCAGCCATTCTGCTGCGACGCGGTACAATAACCGCATTGGTACAATAACTGTATTTTTGACCCCACCCTGGCGTTCGCCCCTGCCCGCGCGCGTGCACGGGCAGTGCGACACCGTTTGCTCAGTTGCACGATGCCTTCCAGTCACCCGCCATTTTCGCCGTCCGGGCCGCGCCGTATGCGCGCACTGCCGTCGCTGATCTTTTTTAGTCGCTGGCTGCAACTACCACTGTACCTGGGCTTGATCCTCGCCCAGGCTATCTACGTCTTCCTATTCCTGAAGGAACTGTGGCACCTAGTGTCGCACGCGGCGTCGCTGACCGAGACCAATGTGATGCTGGTGGTGCTCGGACTGATCGACGTCGTGATGATTTCGAACCTGCTGATCATGGTGATCATCGGCGGCTACGAGACGTTCGTGTCGCGGCTGGGCTTGGAGGGCCACCCGGACGAACCGGAGTGGCTCGATCACGTCAATGCCGGCGTGCTGAAGGTCAAACTGTCGATGGCGCTGATCAGCATTTCGTCGATCCACTTGCTCAAGACCTTCATCGACCCCGACCAGCATTCGTCGCAGGCGGTGGTGTGGCAGGTACTCATCCACCTTGCATTCCTGCTGTCGGCGCTCGTCATGGCCTGGGTGGACAAGCTTACATCGCACGCGCCGCATGTTCCTGTTTCACTAGCCGATTCGACACACGATTGAGCGTTACTCCCGCCGCCAGCCGATGCGGCGCCCCAAGAGAAAAGCACCATGACAGTCATCAAGCAGGAAGACCTGATTCAAAGCATCGCCGATGCGCTGCAATACATCAGCTACTACCATCCGCTAGACTATATCCAGGCGCTGGGCCGCGCGTACGAGCGCGAGCAAAGCCCGGCAGCGAAGGACGCGATCGCGCAGATCCTCACCAATAGCCGGATGTGCGCCGAAGGACGCCGCCCGATCTGCCAGGACACGGGCATCGTCACGGTGTTCGTCAAGGTCGGCATGGACGTGCGCTGGGATGGCGCGACGATGAGCGTGACGGAGATGATCAACGAAGGCGTGCGGCGCGGCTACACGCACCCGGACAACGTGCTGCGCGCATCGATCGTCAACCCGCCCGAAGGGGCGCGCCAGAACACTCGGGACAACACGCCGGCAGTCATCCACTATGAGATCGTTCCGGGCGACAAGCTCGACGTGCAGGTGGCGGCAAAGGGCGGCGGCTCGGAGAATAAGTCGAAGTTCGCGATGTTGAATCCGTCCGATTCGATCGTCGATTGGGTGCTCAAGACCGTGCCGACGATGGGTGCCGGCTGGTGTCCGCCGGGCATGCTTGGCATCGGCATCGGCGGCACTGCCGAGAAGGCGGTTTTGATGGCGAAGGAATCGCTGATGGATCCGATCGACATTCAAGACGTAATCGCCCGTGGACCGCGCGATTGGATTGAGGCGCTGCGCGTCGAACTGCACGAGAAGGTCAACGCGCTGGGCATCGGCGCCCAAGGGTTGGGGGGTCTGTCAACCGTGCTGGACGTGAAGATCATGGCGGCGCCCACGCACGCGGCCAGCAAGCCGATCGCAATCATCCCGAACTGCGCGGCGACCCGCCATGCACACTTCACGCTCGACGGCTCTGGCGTTGCGCGGCTGGATCCGCCGCCGCTGGAGGCCTGGCCCAATGTGCATTGGCAGCCGAACACCGAGACCAGTCAGCGCGTGAACCTCGATACGCTGACGCGCGAGCAGGTCGCCGGCTGGAAGCCGGGCCAGACGCTGTTGCTCTCGGGCAAGATGCTGACCGGACGCGATGCCGCACACAAGCGCATCGCGGACATGCTAGCCAACGGCCAGCCACTACCGGTCGACTTCACGAACCGCGTGATTTATTATGTCGGCCCGGTCGATCCGGTGCGCGACGAAGTCGTCGGCCCCGCTGGCCCGACAACCGCGACACGGATGGACAAGTTCACCGAGATGATGCTCGCGCAAACCGGCCTTATTTCGATGATTGGCAAAGCCGAGCGCGGCCCAGTCGCGATCGATGCGATCAAGAAGCACCAAGCGGCCTACCTGATGGCGGTCGGCGGCGCCGCTTACCTCGTGTCCAAGGCAATCCGCGGCTCGCGCGTGGTCGCGTTCGAAGATCTCGGGATGGAAGCCATCTACGAATTCGAGGTCAAGGACATGCCGGTCACGGTGGCGGTCGATTCCAACGGCACATCGGTCCATCAGACCGGCCCGAAGGAATGGCAAGCCAGGATCGGCAAGGTTTCGATTGCCACCGCGTAGCGGATCGGCGGACCGCGCAGCCGCGCGGCTTCACATTTAGCGAGCAACGGACGACTCGGTTCAATCCATAACTTGCACACCGTCCGTGCCTGCCCACCACAAGGAACCGATCATGCAAGGCGACAAGAGAGTCATCGAATATCTGAACGCTCAGTTGAAGAACGAACTGACGGCGATCAACCAGTACTTTCTGCATGCGCGGATGTACCAGCACTGGGGGCTGGACAAGCTGGGCAAGCACGAATACGACGAGTCAATCGGTGAAATGAAGCACGCCGACTGGTTGATCGAGCGCGTATTCATGCTCGATGGCTTGCCGAATCTGCAGGATTTGCACAAGCTACTGGTCGGTGAGACCACGCAAGAAATCCTTGAATGCGATCTGAAGCTCGAACTGGCGTCGCAAACGACCTGCAAGGAGGCGATCGCGTATTGCGAGTCCGTGCAGGACTATGTGTCGCGCGAGCTCTTCCGCCGCATCCTGGACGACACCGAAGAGCACATCGATTGGCTCGAGACACAACTCGAATTGATCAACAGGATAGGCATCCAGAATTACCAGCAGTGCGCGATGACAGCTGTCCAATCGTAAGCCGCGGCAGCCACCAGCACGGTGAGGATGACAATGCGCAACGCGGCGCCGATCGGCGTGTTCGACTCCGGGGTCGGCGGCCTGTCGGTGCTGCGCGCGATCCGTGCGACGTTACCCGATGAGGCACTGCTGTATTGCGCCGATTCCCGCTACGCGCCGTATGGCGAGCGCGACGACGCGTTCATCGCGGCGCGCACGCTGGGCATCGGCCGGTGGCTCGCGGCGCAACAGGTGAAGGCGATCGTGGTGGCCTGCAACACCGCCACCGCGGCATACCGTATCGATGTTGCGCGAGCGCCTGCCGATGCCGATCATCGGCGTCGAGCCGGGCATCAAGCCCGCCGCGTTGCAGTCGCGCACCCGCGTGGCCGGCGTACTGGCGACCGCCAGCACGCTCAAGAGCGCGCGCTTCAACGCGCTGCTCGCCCAGTACGGCGGCGATTGCCGATTCGTCTGCCAGGCAGGTCATGGCCTGGTCGATGCAATCGAGGCGGGCGACATCGGTTCGCCGGTCGTCATGCAACGTCTGGCCGCATGCCTGCAGCCGATTCTGGACGCTAGTGCCGATATACTGGTGCTGGGCTGCACCCACTATCCGTTTCTACTCGATGCGGTGCGTACAATCACTGCCGACCGGCTCCACGTCATCGACACCGGCGAGGCGATCGCGCGTCAACTGGTGCGGCGGCTGACCGACCAGCAGTTACGGGTTGACACTGGCCCGGCCGCCGCGCACGCCGAGCCGACATCCGCGCCAGCGCCGTTGCGGCTCGTCACCACGGGCGACGCCCCGCAATTGGCCCGCATCGCTCGGCAACTGCTCAGCGTCAACGTGGCCGCCGAACACGTCGAAATAGCGTCGGAACCGATTTATCGCGATGCACTGGCCTGACGCAAGGCCAGCGACCCCGATGTTACAAAAAATCATCGATCGCGCTTGCACACGTCACCACAAAGAATGATAATAATTCGCATTAACGTTAGCTGTCAGCGCATCATGATCGTCTGCGTGTGCAAGTCTGTTTCCGACCGTACTATCCGTGCATCGCTGGAGTTCGGTGCCTCGACGTTCGACGAATTGCAATTCGAGTTGGGCGTAGCAACGTGCTGCGGCAAGTGCGAGCAAACCGTGCGCGACCTGGTTGCCGCCTGCGGCGCATGCACGAGCCTGTGCGGTCCCGGCGCCCACCCGGCGCGTCATGTGACGCCGGCGCCGGTCGCGTTCTACGAGCGCAAGGCGGCCTGACGCCAGTGGATATCGGGCGGGCCGCGGCCCGATGCCGCGTCGGTTCTGCTCTGGCCCGTCTTTCTCCGTGCAAGCCAGCGCGACGCGCGAGCCAGCCACGTTACCGCACTGCGCTCTCGGAGGGCTTCATGGAACTGCTGCTTGGATTCGCGACAACGCTATGCATCTCCTTTCTGATTTTTCGACGCTGAACCCGGCACACTCCGGGTCGTGTCGAAGCAAAGCCGGCCATTGTCCGCGTCGCGGCCCCCGTGCATCTGCCATCGGCCAACGCTAATATGCAGGTTTCTCCCAGTTCGGCTGGCGCGCTACGCTCCAGTGCAGTCTCGCCGATGAAATCGCGCCCCGTCGCGCACTACACGACCACACTCGCCGCAGTGGCACTGCTGCATGCCGGCGTGATCGCGTGGCTGGTTTATGCGCGTGCCGACACCGTCCCAACCGTGACGGTCGAGTCCCGGCCGATCATGGCCGAACTACTCGCCCCGCCGGCACCGGTCGCGGTGCAGTCCGCGCCGGCGCCCACGCCTGCGCCGAAACCCAAACCCAAGTCCGTGATGATGCCGCGGCCCAATCCCAAGCCCGTCGTCAAGCATCCCGCGCCAGCGCCTACGCCACCAATGCCGGTACGTGATACCCCATCGCAATCGGTGCCCACGCCGTCAGCGCCCCCGGCCGCGCCGGCGCCCACGCCCGTACCGGTCGCCGAGCCCGCATCACCCGCGCCGGGCCCTCGCTCGGTGGTCGCGCAGGGCGCACCCAAGGGCGTCGCCAAGCTCGACTGCCAGATCGTGCGGCCCGATTATCCCGCGCTGTCCAGACGACGCGAGGAAACGGGCACGGTGGTCGTCAACCTGGTCGTCGGTTTGGAGGGCAAGGTGGAACGGGCCACGATCAAGAAAAGTAGCGGTTATGATCGATTGGACGAGGCCGCGCGCAATGCCGCGCTAGCCAGCACGTGCCGGCCTTACATCGAAAATGGGCAACCGATCCGGGTCACGGCTGACCAGCCGTATGTGTTCAATCTAGACGACTGAGCCGTGCCGGCTGATACCGTGCCGCTGGCGTCCATTGCCGAGTCCGCCTGCTCAACAGCGTCACCGATAACGAGGATACGAAGGAAACACCATGCAGAACTACGGTATGGCCCACGTATGGGCACAAGGGGATTTCGTCACGCGCGGCATCGCGATCACACTATTGATCATGTCAGTGCTATCGTGGAGCGTAATCCTAATTAAAGGATGGAACGTGCTGCGGTTGCGGCGCCTGACGCGTAACACCGAGCAGCAGTTCTGGCATTCCGACGATTTCACTGAAGGTCTCGTAAAGCTCGGCTCGACCGGCTCCGGCGCCGCCGATAACCCGTTCGTCGCACTCGCGCTATCCGGCAAGGAAGCCGCCGACCATCACCACAAGAGTCAGCCTCACCTGCATGACCGGATGGACATTTCGGACTGGATAACGCGCTGCCTGAAGGACACCATGGATGACTGCGTCGCCCAGATGCAAAGTGGGCTGGCGGTCCTCGCATCGATCGGCAGCACCGCACCGTTCGTCGGCCTGTTCGGCACCGTGTGGGGCATCTATCATGCGTTGCTGACGATCGGGGCGACCGGCGACACGTCAATCGACAAGGTTGCGGGACCGGTGGGCGAATCGCTGATCATGACGGCATTCGGCCTGTTCGTCGCGATTCCCGCGGTGCTCGGCTACAACGCGCTAACCCGCTCGAACAAGGCCGTGGTGACCAAGCTGAATCGCTTCGCGCACGGGCTGCACGCGTACTTCGTGACAGGTGAACGATTGTCCTCGACGCTCCAGCGCGGCGAAGGCCCGCGGCTAGCGACAGCCGGCAAATGAGCGAGGTACGGCAATGGCAATGACCCCCTTTGTGGACGACGACGACGGGCTGATGAACGAGATCAACATGACGCCGCTGGTCGACGTCATGCTCGTGCTGCTGATCATCTTCATCGTGACGATTCCGGCGATCCAACACGCAGTCAAGCTCGACCTGCCGCACGCGAGCAGCCAGCGGCAGGATGTGCGGCCCGCGCACGTCACAGTGTCGGTCAATGCCGATGGCACCGTGTTCTGGGATGACGTCAAGGTGTCCGACGTCGAGTTGCAGCGCAAGATCGCCGCCGCCGCGCAGGCCCACCCACAGCCGGAACTGCATTTGCGAGCCGATCGCAAGGTCGCGTACGAGCACGTAGCCGACGTGATGTCCTATGCGCAATCGAGCGGGTTGGCCAAGATCGGATTCGTGACCGAGCCCAAAGCGCACTGATTCGCGGCCATCACGTCACCTTCGAAGCCTCGTAATGGGTTACACAACACCACGTCGCGTATCGCCCCCTGCGCGAGCGCCGGCGAGCGCGGCCTTGACTGCCGTGCCCGGGCCAACCCTAGCCGCCGGCTAACGGCTAGGGGCTACTTTTTCCGCCTACCGCACACTGGGCCGCGGTTTAGTTGGACCCTGCAAGCGCGGCAGGCGACGCTCAACGCCCAACGGCGCAAGGCCCGCCGTGTCACGGCGCAGCATACGCAACTGTGCCGCCGGCGCTGGCCCAATCGAGTCGATGCTGGTCTGGCGCGAAGCATCAGCCAGTCCTGCCCCCACGAGCAACTTGGCTTCCAGCTTCAAGTTGGTCAGGCGCGCCGGATCCTGCAAGGCGGTGCGCTGCGCCAGCAGCTGGCTCCAGGCGTTGTCGCCGTAATTGACCACGTAGTAATCTTGCCCACTCGGGTCGGCCAACACCGCGCCACAGCCATCGAGCCGCACTTGCATGTCGGTGGCCTTCATCGCGAACGTCTTGCGGCTGGTCAAGCCATCGCCATACGCCAACGTCAGCGGAATAGTCCACTGTGTGCCCGGATACCGATTCTGGTTCGGAAACGGCTGCTGTTTCAGCGTCACGACCGTCTGGTTGGCGCTCAGATCACAGCGCGTGTCGAGCGAAACCAGCGGAATGCCAGTCTGCCGCACGAAGCTGTCGCCGATCGCCGCCATCGGCTCGCCGCTGGCTTTGGCCAGTTCGTCCCACAACCGCTTGGGCGTGGCGTTGCCCAGCGCATAATCAGCCAAGTAGGACTGCAACGCGCTGCGCAGCACTGGCTCGCCCAAATAGCCCTCGATCATCTTGAGCACCTGGCCGCCCTTGTTATAGACGAACGTGCCCGCACCCAGCACGAAATCATTGGACGCGTACGCGCTGAAGTTGGGTTGAACCGGAAATGCCGATGACTTCAAGTCCGCCGCAATCACACGGTATTTATTCTTGACCTCGTCGGCCCAACTGAAACGGTCCGGAAAAAAGCGGATCTTGGTCTTGTTCTCAAAGAACGTCGCAAACGACTCATTCAGCCACACGTCGTCCCACCAGTCCAGCGTAACCAGATCGCCGAACCATTGATGCGCAGCCTCATGCGTGAGCACGGTCAGGCCGTAGTCCGACATCGGCGTACCAGGAGGCGGCAGGATGTCGTCCGCGAACTCCAGGATCGCGCCCCAGTTTTCCATTCCGCCGAAGTTCAGGTCTTTTTGCTCTTTGAACGCGTCGTTTGCGGCGACCGTGTCGAACTTGGTGAGCGGCAGCGGGATACCCGTATAGCGGTAATAGAAATCCAGGGCCTGCTTGGTCTGGTTCATCGCAGGACGCGCCCACTCCTTCATGCCAGGCGGCGTGAAGATGCGCAGGTGCAGCCCCTTGCCATCCGGCAGCGGGCTCGAAAAGTCGTCCTCGAGCACATCGAACTGCCCGCCGCCGAAGAACAGCAGATAGGACGGCATCGGCGGCGTCTTCTCGAACGATACACGCTTGTAGCCACCATCGATGTCCACCGGCGGCAGCTCCGCCGCATTGGACACAACCCGCCAATGGCTCGGCACGTCGGCGCTCACCTCATAGGTTGGTCGGAACGCCGGTTCATCCCAGCCCGGAAACCACTGGCGCGCGAGGTCCGATTCGCCCTGGGTGAGAATCGCGCCGCTGGTGGTGCCATCCGTTGCCTTCAAGTCGACGCGGAACACGCCTTCGGCGGCCGAGCAGCCGGGATAGGGATCATCACCGCAACTTCCGCCGGTGTGAGTGGCCGGATCGTCATAGGTCTTGAAGTTGATGATGCCCTGCCACTCCATATGCAGCGAATAGGTGCCCGCCGCAATTTGCCCGCTCACGGGACGAAGCTGATAATAATCCCCCTTGTCCTGCGGCACCGCCGTCAGCGGAACATTGCCCGGCTGCAGCGTGATTGAGCCGTTGATGAAGTTGATCCGGTGCCCCGCGACGACAATCGCGTTGACCGGCTCGCGTACCTTGATCTGAACGTCAGCGCGGCCCTGGAACGCTGATAACGCCGGATTCGGCCGGAACCACAGCTTGTAGTTCAGCGGCACCACGGTGTCGGGCATTTCGACCGGAGACACCGTCTTGACCACTGCCGGGTTGGCGGCGATCGGCGCGGTGGGGACCGTGAGCGGCGCATCGGATGACGGCGGCAGCACAGCTACGGTACGGCTGGCCGTACTCTGGGGCCCGTCTCCACCCCCGCATCCGCTCAACGCAAGCAACGCGGCCACCGTCACGCACGGAAGCCATACTCCAAAACGAGTGAGCATAAAAAAACCTCGAGTGAGAAAGCAATGGGTTGATATGTCATTTCTGCTGCTTACTTCCTCACTCGCGCGTTGCGCCATATCGTCGGCGCACGGTCGCCCCGTATGCATGGATCGCGGACGTCATGCGTCCACCCGCATTGCCATGCAGCAATGCTATTTATATGAAATACTAAAAATTAGGTATCCAAAATCTACTACACAGACGGGCAGACCGTGCCACTGAATCAGCAACCGTGGTTTCGCCAACTGGAATGCGCCACATCCAGCTCGGGGTTTTCCCTGCTGTCGCGAACTGACTCGCCTGGAGACAGTACAAAGATTAAGAGCACGCGCATTCGCGTGTCAACTTTCTTTCAAAATTTTTCTTTCGTAATGGGCAAAGAATACTACCCATATACTATCCATCGTTATCGGAAATTATTGTCGCGTTTCGCACTACATTACGATTTTGAAAGGTAAATAGGTAACGCGGCGCGGTCGCTTCGATTAGCCGATCAAAACCGGGGGCGCAGGTCTACCATTACGCTGCACTTGCCCTCTAAGGCGATTTCGCGCACGACGGAAGTTGGGGCTCCACGCGTGTTGCAACTCAGCTCGCGCACTCCACCTGCTATCGCCGTAGTCGATGGCAAGGCTCGCTCGCAACGGCGCGATCCGTGGCAAAGGGTGATCGGTACCCCGGTTGCGGGCATGCGAGTTATCGGCAGCCAGTTCAACGTCGCCCCGAAGTGCGGCCGTGTCTAGCACGCGGCACTTGCCACCGAGTTCGATATCATAGAATTGCGCTTTACGCCGCGATACACGGCTTGCTTCAGTGCCAGGTTTTATTGCCAATCCGCCCACCGGCACCCTGGATGATGCCAGCGCAATGACGGCCCATCCAAAGCTCGACTCGCAAACAGGCGAGATCATCACCTTTATATGGACTGGCAAAACATGGGCTCTGCTACGATGTCGCCGACTCGGACAGCATACAACGCGTGGACACCATAGTGCGAGGCCCGAACAAGCTTTGCGAACACGCGTTAGCTAAACGCGGAGCATTATTTCCCGCGCGCCTGGCCTCGCACGATGCAAGCCGTTGCGACGAGCCGCTCCCGCATGCTCGGCCGCGTGTCCCACAGACGTGTAAACTGCTGTCTTTTTGACTCTGGTGGTATGGTACAAGTCCCTCGGCACGCGGCGTCCGGCGCCCCGACGCTTGTTCGTCTGCTTGCGCGGCTCGCGCATCTCGATGTAGCCGAATCCGGACAACCGTTGCCGGACCAACTGAGCCAATGGCTTGCTTGGACCGACGCCATCGCGTTATCGACGGCGCTCAACACCAACGCGCACGGCGCCGCATCGGAGGCGGTCGGGGTGGTGCACGGGGGCGAGAACGACGCGTCGGCGCATAGTGTCGCCGTGCGCACGTCGCTGATCCGCCGCATCGATGCCGCTTGCGGCTTCGCTGCCGGGGCACGGCACGCGACCACGCCCGCGGCGTTGCGCGGGACGAGCGGCGACACCGTGCTCGACTACGCTGATTTTCGCCACCGCTACGTCGGCGTGCAACATGCGATGGCAACGGATATCGGTGTGCTGCGAAGGCGGCTGCGCGTAATGCTGTCAGTGCGCTCGCCCAATATGGCGCGGCTGTGCGCCGTCGATACCGTCATGGAGCAAGCACTGGCGGCACGCGAGCATCAACTGCTGGCCAACGTGCCCGCGTTGCTCGGCGCACATTTTGCCCGCTTGCGCGACGCCGCGCCTCCGCCCGCGCCGCCGGCACAGACAAACATGCCACAGCAGACGTGCACGCAAGTTCCGCTAACCGGCGCGCCGCCCGTGGGCACGCCCCGCACATGGCTGGACGTATTCCGCAACGACATGCGCAGCGTGCTGATCGCCGAACTCGATGTCCGATTTCAACCGGTGCAGGGACTGCTCTCGGCCTACCGTACCTGCTAACCCACCTGCTATGACCCGCTTTCGCTTTAATATTGTTGTCTTCCTGGCCGGCCTGGCCGTCGTAGGCTGGATCGGCGCCGGCTACCTCGGCTCTAACCCGCTAGCCTCGGCCGTCACGCTGCTGATCGGTGGCGGTTATCTCGCGGGCGCCCTGGAATTGCGCCGCTACCAACAGGCCACTGTCACGTTGACGCGTGCCGTAGCCGGCCTGTCCGCCCCCCCGCCGGCGCTGGAGCCCTGGCTGGCACAATTGCATCCCGGTTTGCGCGGCGCGGTGCGCCTGCGGCTGGACGGTCAGCGAGTCGCGTTGCCGGGTCCGGTGTTGACGCCCTATCTGGTGGGATTGCTGGTGCTGCTCGGCATGCTGGGCACCCTGCTCGGCATGGTGACGACGCTGCGCGGCACCGGCGCCGCGCTGCAAAGCGCGACCGATCTGGACGCCGTCCGGGCCTCGCTTGCCGCGCCGGTCAGCGCACTGGGCTTCGCGTTCGGCACGTCGATTGCAGGCGTGGCAGCATCCGCCATGCTGGGGCTGCTTTCCGCGCTGTGCCGACGCGAGCGCACCGAGGCCGCGCAGCAACTCGATACGGCCATCGCGACGACATTGCGGGCCCATTCGAGCGCCCACCAGCGCGAGACGAGTTTTCAGCTCTTGCAGCGGCAAGCCGATGCGATGCCTGCACTGGTCGATCGGCTGCAAACGATGATCACGCACATCGAGCAACAAACACGGACATTGAACGAGCAACAGCTCGCCGGGCAGCAAGCCTTCCTCGAAAAGGTCGAGGACGCGCACGCGCACCTCACCTCGTGCGTGGCGCAATCGTTGAAAGAATGCGTGGCCGACAGCGCCCGCGCCGCGGGTACGGCGCTGCAGCCGGTCGTCCAGGCGACGATGGCCGGCCTGGCGCGCGATACGGCATCGCTGCACGATACCATCGCCGGCGCCGTGCAGCAGCAGTTGCATGCGCTGTCCACGAGCCTGGACGCGACCACGCGCAACGTGGCGGCGGTCTGGAATGAGGCATTGGCCGACCATCGACAATCCAATGACGCGCTGCTCGAGCACCTTCGCGTCTCGGCTGACCGATTCGCAGAGGCGGCTGAACAACGCGCCGCGACCCTGTTGCAGACGCTGTCGGCACGTTTGGAAGCCAACGTGGCGACGCTTGCCCAGACTTGTCAGCATACGCTAACGCGGCAGGAGCAGGCCGCAGAGCAACGCGCCGCGGACCATCAGCACGCGCTCGAAGCGGCCGTTGCGGCGCTCGCACAGCGCTCGATGGCATCGTTGGATGCAATGGAGCAATCGCAAGCGCAGCTGCGCACCGAACTGCAATCGCAGGACGAACACCGGTTGGCCACCTGGACCACGGCGCTGACTTCCATGGCCACCACGTTGCGCCAACAATGGGATGAAACCAGCATGCGCGCAGCCGCGCAGCAGCAACAGATCTGCGATACGCTGGCGCATACGGCGCAACAAATCTCGGCGCAGGCCACCGAGCAAGCCACCGAGACGATGGCGCAGATCGGCAAGCTCGTGCAGGTCGCGTCGCAGGCGCCGCTGGCCGCAGCACAAGTGATCGCCGAGTTGCGCCAGCAACTATCCGAGAGCCTCGAGCGCGACACAGCGGTTCTGCAGGAACGCGGCCGCGTGCTCGAAACGCTGGCGACGCTACTCGACGCGGTCAACCATGCGTCCAACGAGCAGCGCTCAGCCATCAACGCACTGGTCGCGACATCGGCAAGCTTGCTGGAGCGCGTCGGCAACCGGTTCACTGACGAGGTCCAGGCCGGCACGCGGCAACTGGAGGCCGCCGCGACGCAACTCACCAGCGGCGCGGTCGAAGTAGCCAGCTTGGGCGAGGCGTTCGGCGTGGCGGTCCAGTCCTTTGGCGCGTCCAACGATACGCTGGTCGCGCATTTGCAGCGCATCGAAGCGGCGCTGGACAAATCGCTGGCACGCAGTGACGAGCAACTCGCTTACTACGTCGCGCAAGCGCGGGAAGTCATCGATCTAAGCATGATGTCGCAGAAGCAGATTATCGAGGAGTTGCAACAGCTCGCTACGCAGCAAGGGCGTGCGGGAGCCGAAGCGCCATGAACGACGACATTGACGGCGGCGTGGAAGCGGCCGCGCCCATCTGGGCCGCGTTTGCCGACTTGATGTCAGTATTGCTGGGCGCGTTCGTGCTGATCCTGGTCGGCGTCATCGGTATGCAACTGCAACTATCGGCCAAACTCGAGAACGAAGTTCGGCAACGGCAAATGGAAACACAGCGCCGCAAGACGCTCGAACAGGTATTGGCCGGGCCGCTAGCCGCCGGACGCGTGACGCTGGTGAACGGCCGTATCGGCATCAGCGGCAGCGTGCTGTTCGCGCTGAATTCGGACCAGTTGCAGCCCGAAGGTCGTGAGCTATTGAAAAGTCTCGCCAAGCCGCTTCGCTCATACCTGAGCGCCCGTGACGAGATCCTGATGGTGAGCGGTTTTGCCGATGACCAGCAGGTCCGCGCGGGCAATCGTCGCTTCGCCGATAACTGGGAATTGTCGGCACAGCGCGCGTTGACGGTGACGCGCGCGTTCATCTCGGAAGGTGTGCCAGCCTCGTCAGTATTCGCCGCCGCGTTCGGCTCCGAGCAGCCGGTAAGCTCGAATGCCGACGACGCTGGACGGGCTCGCAACCGGCGCGTGGAGATCGCCGCGGTGCCTAGGCCATCCGCCATGAACGGTGAACGCCGTGAGCCATAGCGAAACGCATGCGCGGGCTCGGCTCGACGCATGGCGGGCATCCGGCGCCGATCGGTTGGACCCGGTGCGCTTTTGCTTCATCGACGCGCTAGAGCGACGCACGGCCGGTCACGTCGGCGCGGTGCGACGCCGCTTGGAGCGCCGGCTTGGCGAGCTGCTAAATGCATATGCCGCTGATCTCGAGCGGGCGGATCCCCGCGTCGGCAACGCAGATGCCGCAACGACATCACGCGAACCCGCAGACCCTACACTCGCGACGGTGCTCGACTACATCGCCGCGCGCAAACGCGCGCATGGCGATGCCAGCGCCCCTGCCGCCGCATCGCACCCCGGGTCCGATCCAGGGCCGGCGACGCTGGATTATTTCAGAAAGACCTGGGCCAAGGTCCGCATCGAAAAGCAGCTTCGGCAATCGCTCAACCAAGTGCCGAGGAATGCCGGTCCGCTCAATTCCAGCAGTCTCGTGCATCGCTCGCTTTCGTTGATGCGCGAATTGTCGCCCGGGTATCTACAGCAGTTCCTCGCGTACGCGGACACGTTATCGTGGATGGAGCAATTAAATAGCGGGGACCCGGCCTCGGCCAAGGACACCGTGCGTGCCGCCGTTGCCCGTAAGAGCGCCCGAGGCAAATCGCGCTGAAGCGGTGCGCCATTCGGCACCCTCCGTGCGAGGCGCCCGCCGACATTATTCTCGCGCGGAACACGACTGCGCTCTTGCGCACGTCAGCCTTGTCCCCGTTCGGCAACACTGCCGTCACGGTGGGATCATCACAGGACCGAAAGGAATGAACACTTGCACGAAAACGGCGTGCCCCGCCCAGTGGGCATGGGTATTGCATTCGGCCAAGCACGCAACGAAAACGGCGGCGGGCGCGGCCTGGTAGCGCGCCGCTCAACCTCGGACATCGTCCCCGACTCAACCGCTCATGACGAAACCCATCGACAAGCCACGCAACCCGCGCCGACGCAGCGGCCCAACCTCCCCGTCACGAGCCCGGCAGGCACCGATCAAGTTTGCGCAGAGCGTGCATGCGCTAGCGCGGCACGGCGATCCCGCGGCGGGCAACGTGACATTCGTGCTCGGCGCCGGTTTCTCCCGTGCCTGGGATAACTGCTATCCGACTGGCACCGATTTATTTGACTTTACCGATGACGATTGGGCAAGCGAATCTTCGTTCCTGGAGGATTTCCTGCGTATGACGCAGATCGATCGCACCGTTGGGTTGGACCGATCCGCATTTCTCGACATCGTCTATCAGGTGGGCATGTTGAAAAAGTATCCGCTGCTTCGCAACCGATACGTCGACGAGTTCTATCTGGAACTGGTCGAGCGTGAATTGCGCTATGTGGTGCTTCGCAAGTTCCACCAGCGCGCAAAGCCTCCTACGCTGGTTGGCGACACGTTATCGTTTGACCAGCCGCTTAGCGACGCACAGACGGCAATCAGTGCGCTGTTTGCCGCGCTGCAGGAGCATGCGAGCGCAACGTCGGCTAGCGAGCGGCCTGCCCCCCGCATCGGCGTGAATTTCCTGACGACAAACTACGACTTTGTCATTGAAGCGATGGTGGACACAGCGTTGCGACGCGCCCGTTCGCGCGAGTTGTATCGAGGCTTCACGCCGTTTGCCTGGTGTGGTGACATGGACAGGCGTGCGGTGGCGGTGCCCTTTGCGGGCGGTCATTTGCTAAAACTCAATGGGGGGTTTGAAATCTATCGGCGTGAGGGTCATTTCGAAGTCGACTACCGTCACCGCGACACGCAGACACTGCGCAGCAACCCGCCAGAGATCATGCTGCCTTCACGCGCCCAAGACTACGATCAACCTTACTTTCAGGCGCTGTTCCCGAAGGCCGTGCGGCTGCTGCGCGAGTCCCGGATCGTCGTGTTGGTTGGCTACAGTTTCCCGGACGAAGACGCGCTGGTGCGACTGCTGCTGCGTCAATTTGCCGAAGCGCCCGCCGACGGACGCCAGCGTGCGCTGTACTACATCGATCTGAATGACGTTCAGACGCAGCTGGCTCATGCAAGAAGCGTCTTTCCCCATGCCAGCGTGTCCGGAGGCCTCGCGGTATTACCGTGGCGGGGCGGTTTCAGCGAATGGTGCAGTATTGCCGTTCGCGCACTGTGATAGGTTTAAGGCGCGCTGCCCCGACGCGCGAGTCCCGCTACCATCCGACGATACCGCTCCGCCTGCAGGGCAAAGCAGGTCCTCGAACCAGCATAGGGGCCTAGTCGGCATAGTCTGAACCTTGCCGCGCGTCAACAGCCGCACGGTACCGGCCCGTGGCACGGCTCCATTAGGCTTGGCTAGCCTGCGGATTGCCAACCTTCTCGGCAAACTGCGTCAGCTTCTGATCGGTCGCCTTTTCCTCGTCGAGCGTCGCCTTGAGCAACGGCACTGCGTCGTCCTGGCCGAGCTGTTTCGCGAACGCGCACAGCGTGCCGTAAGACGCGATCTCATAGTGCTCCACTTTCTGGGCTGCACCGATCAGCCCCGCATCGAGCACGGGTCCCTTCTCGATTTCGTCCAGCAGTTCCGCGGCTTCCTCAACCAGCCCCTCCATTGCTACGCATTTGATCCGTTTTAGCTTGATGCCGCATTTCTCGACCACTTGATCGATGCGTGCAACCTGCTCATGCGTTTCCTGCAAATGCGTCTCGAAGGCCTGCGCGAGTTCGGGATTCGTGCTGGCGCGCGCTAGCTTGCCGAGCGCACGCGTCAATTGCTTCTCCGCACTGTAGATGTCAGATAGCGAATGGATAAACAGGTCTTCCAAAGTCTTGCGTGCCATATTGAGCCTCCTTCATCGAATGCTTAATCAATACGCCGCACGAGTGTGCTCGCGTCGGCCTCACTTGCCGCGCAACGCCCATGCCTGGGCACCGGCGCAGCACAGCTTCAACAAGGTCGCCGCCACGACGCCAGCGCCCGCTCACCGCGCCAAACTCACGCGCCCGTTCACCGCCAAGCTCACATGGCGGGCACGGCAAATGCGTCCTGCATGACGTTTTGTGATCAGGAGGTGTCATGGCTTTATCCTCGCTTGCGGCACTGCCCGTTACCACTGCGATCCGCGCCGACCACACCCACGTGCTGGCGGCCTTCCACCGCTACCGCTCCGACTCGCCGTGGTGGCGCAAGCGCGCGATCGTTAGCACCGCATGTACCGCGCTGGAGATCCACACACAGCTTGAAGAGGAAATTCTTTACCCGGCGCTCGCACGCGTTGATCCGGACGATGACGTGCTGAAAAAAAGCAAGTCCGAGCATGACGCGATACGGCAGACGATTGAACGACTGCGCGGCATGGAGCCGGACAATGCGGCTTACGACAATCTTTTCATGCAATTGATGCGTACCGTGATCCATCACGTCGCCGACGAAGAAGCCGTGCTGCTGCCGCGTGCCGAACGCGCGCTCAAAGCCGAGTTGGCAAGTTTGGGCGCGGCGATGACACGTCGGCGCATCCAACTGCTCGGAGCGCACCGGCCGGCACGCATCGCGCTCGATATGGCCGGCACCTTCCCGGTGGCCACGGCGCTGCTGGGCGCGCTGACCGGCATCGCCGTATTGTGCTGCTTTGCCACCCCTCGCCCCCGCAGTGCATAGCGAGGTCGATCATGCCAGACGCACCGGACACCCCGAAATCCAAGCGCGCAGCTTACCCCTATGCATCGGGCGGCTGGGGCTCGCTGAAGGCGGTCGTCGACATTCTTACGAAGGAAAAAGTCGCGCTCAAGGATAGCGGCCTGCTGATTCATCAGAACAAACCCGATGGCTACATGTGCGTAGGCTGCTCATGGGCAAAGCCTGCGCGGCCGCACCTGGCTGAGTTTTGTGAAAGCGGGGCGAAAGCCACCGCGTGGGATATCACGAAAAAGCGCGTGACGCCGGACTTTTTTGACGTTCACACGATCAGCGAATTGGCCACCTGGCATGACCACGATTTGGAGGCAGCGGGTCGCCTCACCGCGCCCCTGCGCTACGACCGCGCGCAGGACAAGTACGTCGAAGTGAGTTGGCAGCAGGCGTTCAATGAAATCGGCCGCGAATTGCGCGCGCTAGATCCCGCGCGGGTGGTGTTCTACACGTCAGGGCGCGCGTCGCTCGAAACAGCGTACATGCTGCAACTGTTTGCGCGTCTTTTCGGCACCAACAATCTGCCGGACAGCTCGAACATGTGTCATGAAAGCAGCAGCGTCGGTTTGCAGGAAGCCATCGGCGTGGGTGTTGGCACGATCACGCTCGAGGACTTTGACAAAACCGATTTGATGTTCTTCTTCGGCCAAAACGTCGGGACCAACAGCCCGCGTATGCTGCATCCGCTGCAGCACGCGCGCGAACGCGGTGTGCCGATCATCACGTTCAACCCACTGCGCGAACCGGGACTGATCCGCTTTGCCAATCCACAGTCGCCCGTGCAGATGCTCACCCCGGCCAGCACGCCGATCAGCACGCAGTACCATCAAGTCAGAAACGGCGGTGACAGCGCCGCGATCATCGGCCTCTGCAAGGCCGTGATCGACGCCGACGACCAGGCGCGGCAAAGCGGCGCACCGCGGAAGATCGATGTGTCGTTTATCGAACAACATACGACCGGCTACGACGCATTCGCCGACTACCTGCGCAACACAGCATGGACCGACATCGAGGCGGCCAGCGGGTTGACGCGTGACGCGCTGCAGGCTGCGGCGGCCGAATACATGAAGGCCAACGCGGTAATCGCCCACTACGGCATGGGCCTCACGCAGCATCGGTTGGGGGTGCAAAACGTGCGTCTGCTATGCAATTTGTTGTTCCTACGCGGCAACATCGGCAAGCCGGGCGCGGGGCCCTCGCCGGTGCGTGGGCACTCGAATGTGCAGGGACAACGCACGGTCGGCATCACCGAGAAGCCGGAGCTTGCGCCGCTGGACCGGCTCGCCGAGCAATTCGCGTTTAAGCCACCTCGAGAAAAAGGGCTGAACACCGTCGAAACATTCGAGGCCATGCTCGCCGGCAAGATCGACGCGGTGCTGAACCTTGGCGGCAACCTAGTCCGCTCCGTGCCGGACCGCTCACGCATCGAGCCGGCCTGGCGCAAGCTGCGGCTCACGGTCAACGTCGCCACCAAATTGAACCGCTCCCACCTGTTGCCGGGCGAGATGTCCTATGTGCTGCCCTGCTTGAGCCGCATCGAAATCGACCGGCAGGCAAGCGGCGAACAAGCCGTGTCGATGGAAGACAGCACCGCCTGCATTCACGGCTCCCGTGGCTACGCGCAGCCGGCCAGCGATAAGCTGCGCTCGGAGCCTTACATCGTCGCCAAGATGGCGAAGGCCACGCTGGACCCGCGTCTGGGGCCCGACTGGGACGCGTGGCACGACAATTATGCGCTGGTGCGCCGTGAGATCGTCCAAACCTATCCGGACATGTTCGAGGACTTCGAGCGGCGCATGTGGCAACCAGGTGGTTTCCCGCGCCCGCTGCCAGCACGCGAGCGGCGCTTTGCCACGGCATCGGGCAAGGCCGAATTCCTCGTGCCCGCGACGCTCGGTGAGGACCCGGACATGCCGCAGCGCGAGCCGGATGCGCTACGTCTCATGACACTGCGCAGCGACAGTCAGTTCAACACGACGATTTACGCACACGATGACCGCTTCCGCGGCATCCAAGGCTCGCGAATGGTCGTGCTAATGAACCCGGACGACATCCGCCGTCGCGGCCTACATGAGAACGACATGATCACGCTGCAGACCATCGCGAACGATGGCGTCGAGCGGCGCCTTAGCGGTCTGCGCGTGCACGCCTACGATGTGCCACCCGGTTGCATTGCCGGCTACTATCCCGAGTGCAATGTGTTGCTGCCGCTGTGGCATCATGCCGAGCAAAGCAAGGTGCCGGCCGCGAAGTCGATTCCGGTCAGGATACTGCGCGACGACGGCCGCCGCGACATCAATTTATCGGACGACGGCGCGTCGTCTCCTGGATAGACGGCAACGACAGCAGGGACACCCGCTCCCTGTTTTACACACGCGCAATGAAAGTGCCGTGCATGGTCAACAACGCCGGTTCAAGCGCCAGCGCATGTGCAATGCCGATGCGTTGGCGCTGGCTCTCGTCCCATCCAATGGCAAAAGCTTCGCCATCGACTGCGCGCCAGGACAATGCCGGCGACGGTGCTGCTTCGCGCGCTACGTCATCTCGGACACAGATGACGACATCAACGCAGCAAGTAACAACGTCAGCCTGCTGCTGGCCGTTCACGCCCGGCGGAAGGCCGGAGCCTACCTCCGCGTCATTCCGACTCAGTTTTGATCCGTGACAAAGGCGAGATAATGATGCTTTGCGTCGTCACAATCGAACGCTCGGAGAAAACGCATGGCTAAGGTATTTCCGCTGCGCCCGCTGCATCCGGAGCGGATCTGCTGGGGCTGTGACCACTACTGCCCGGCCAGCGACATGCGCTGCGGCAACGGGCAGAGCCGCACCCAGCATCCGGCCGAATTGCTCGGGGACGACTGGTACGAACACGGTGACTGGGGATTTGAGGTCAGCCCGGGCGACAGATGTGTCAGGCCCAACAGTGCCACCGTCCGCTAAGCTGCCCTCCGCTAGGCAGGGTCGCCCGCCTCAACAGCGATGTGAACCACCCCGAGGCTGGGTTGGCGCTTAACGCTGCGCGACAGATGCCAGTTTAGCAATTCACACGTATGGTAGTCGAGCACCAGCGCCAACGTCGCCCAGCCATCGCGGCCAATCTCTTGAAAGCACCCAACTTATTTGGGATTCTTATTAGGCGATTGGATAAACTCATTCGCTATTGACACTAAGATTATAAATTTATTCCGTGAGAAAGCCCGCATTCGCGAGCTTTCTCATTACGATTGACTCTAAAAACCCACTCTGAAATAAGAGTCCTCGCCTCGTACTTCATGGAAATAATTCATTTTCCCCTGGCACCGCCCATATTCATTTTGGGCATAGAACCAGCCGGCCCGCCCATCGGAGCCATAAGGTGGTGAAAAGAGTATTTCAGCCCGGGGAATGCTTGCGCAGGAGCTTAATTGTGCATAGTACTCAATGAATCCGCCCTGGCTGGGAGACAGTGAACCCCATGTCGCCGGTACTTTGTAGGCGCCGAGCGCGACTTGCTGATACGTTACAGAGTCGGTAATGCTGCCTCGCCATACGCGTGAGTCAGCTGGGTCCTGGGTAATGGTGAGAAGATACTTTCGCCCGTGAACTAACTCGTGCTCGGCCGAACAACTGACACCTTTTCCGCCATCTGCGCCGCTGCTGCAATGAGTGGTATCGACTACTTCCGTTCCGCTGCCGAACACCGAGAAAGCCGCAAGCGACTTTCCACCCGGTCGCGGGCGAACACCCATGTAACCCACGCCGCCGCCTGAAAAACCGTACTGCTGAGCAAAATAGTAGCCAGCGGCATCTGGAGCACGGACCACGGTGATGGGGAAGGTGATTTGGGTGATCGGCGGGGTGGTAGGAATGCGGTAAGAGAGCGATGCCATCCCACCCGGTGTCACAGGCGGGGGAAACATAGCGAATTGCCATTGTCTCATGGAGGTGTAATCACTGGGCCCGCCTTGCGCATCGCACGCACCAATCTGTATCTCTACATTGCTGCCGGCATAGACACGGGCACAATTATGGCTTGGCTGCACACCTTCCTTGTAAAGATTTTTTGCGAGTCGAAAGGTACCGCCTTCCAATCTCCACTGCTTTGTCGATAATGGAGCAGAGGCATTACCGTCACAACTCCCCACAATCAGGTCTGTCGACTCTGGGAGGGCTTGTAGGCAGCTGCCAGCCCCCATATCGTTACGATACTTATTCTGGATTAGATAAGTGCCGCCTTCCTGCTCCACGAGCCGCCATTGCCTCATGGAGGTGTAATCACTTGGCCCTCCCTGAGCCTTGCAGGCACCAATCCGTACGGATGTACTGCCCCCGAAGGTGCGCATGCAACTAGCCTGATTTGCCTCCTGCTTGTACTTGCTTTCTATCAGCCCATAGGCGGATCCCTTCGTCTCAAAGGCCGATACACATGTTACGCAACCTAAAGCGCCAGCAAATGTCATTGTAACGATGGTTATCCGATGCATGATATCTATCCTTTTAAATTTTAAATTTTAGAAATTGCCCTTCATTTTTGATAATTTTAATTAAAAAATTAAAATAATTTCCATCCAGAGTGGATCAAGAAATAGCCCGCTTGTTTAAACAATCGCTTGAGGCCTTCAAGCGGAGTGTCTGGTTATCACGCTGCCAGCAGGCTCGTGAATATGTATGGCCCTGCATAATCCTGCACAATTCTTTGGAACTACGATTCTTCTTCATTTTTACACTCACACTGTAAATTCTATATATCGCAAATTGAACTCTGTTGCGTCCGCTCTCACGAGACGGACACCTCATCGTTTGATTACATACTCACTGCGATAACCAGCAAGAACGGCTACTACAATGCATCCGTTCACTGTTAGAGCACCTATTGTGTGATCCACTCACACCCTGTCCAAGCATGATGCTTAGCTACCGTGCGCCGCTTCATTGAATAAGGTTGTTTTGACTATAGACGCCCGGTACGGCAAACGCAAGCTTGTCATCTTTAATTGAAACGACAAATTTTAAAAGAGCAGTACCTGTTCCCTCTACATCGGATCTCATTCGCACGTTTGATGATCGCATGAACACAGTGTTTATTTACACCTCTCACGCAAAATCATACTGACTTACCTTGGATGAAACTGGTTTCATTTGCAACAAATCACGGCGGGGGCAGCACCGCCTTACAGCTGCCCGACGTTCAAGTGTGTCGCCATTTGCAGCTTCGCTCCGCCTAAGACCATTTGTGTAGAATGAGCTTATGCACAACCAATTCGCCGTTGAACGACTTGTTCTTCGTGTTATCGGTTAGTTTGCCGGCGTGAAAAAATCSATACTTGACGCCGTTCTCATACGCCCACTTGCCGAGCACTTTGGAGATGAATTCATTGCCATTGTCTGCCTTGACAAGCCCAAGCCCCTATACTTCTACCCTCTGTTCTTCAGTGTATCGGCTCTTCTTCACGTCATGACCTTCTGCTTGTCAAGGTTGCATCATGCCAGATTTTTCTACTTTTAAATGGCCCAGTTTTTTCGGTCAGCCTCATACGCGCTCACTTGTACTGGCATAATGCCCCCTCAGCAGGAGCGCCCTGGTTGCCATGGCAGGCATCATGACATCGCTTCGTCCTCTCCGTCCTCGTGCCTGTCGTCACTACGCGCCCCACCCCGGATTTTGGCGAGGCAAGCCTTGAACAACACGAACGACGAACCTCTGCGCGTCCTGCGGTTTTGGCGCGACCTGAAATCTTCATATTCCAACCGCTCCGACGGCAAAGAGAATACGGCACACATCAAAGTCAGCACGCTGCGGCGCCGTGGCCCTCAGGCTACGCTTCCCTGGCATCGCAAGGAATTCGCGCCCACCAAACAGTACGCGTTCCTGCACGCCGTCTACGTAGGTGTTGCTGATGTGGAAGACCTAGCCCGCCTCATGTTGCGCGGCATCGTGCCAGCTGACGATCTCAGCGAACGTGAAGTGCAACGCATGAGCGGCCAGGGGTGGCTGGCCGCTTTCGTCGCCAACGAGCGCGGCGTACCGCTGCCCTACAGCTACCTGGCCGCGAGCTTCGCGCACGGTGTCGATGCGTTTCGCGAGACCGGTACGCTGGATAACATCAACGCACGGTTACAGCGCGCGCAAGAAGAGTTCGCGCAACGCTGCCATCGTCTTGCACCGACGAACGGGCGCAACGAAAGCACAGCGTCCTTATCAGGCACACCGTTGCGATGGGAAGACTTGGAGACCGAACGTGACGTGGTCTGTGCGCTGCTCGGCGAGGATGCGAAACAAGCCGCGCTGGACTGGCGCGTCGTCGTACGCACCAGCCGGATCAAGCGTAGCAAGCTCAAAGACAATCAGGAAGCGACTACCGAGTTCCTCAACTCATTCTATCTGGACGATCTCGACCGGCTGATCGATCAAGCCGAAAAGCAGCAACCGTTCGGCGCCGCGCTCACGCGCTATCTGGGCGCAGCCATCAAGCCCGAAGAACGGATGGACGTCCTCACCGAGCACGCTACGATGGCGCAACTGGTCAGCGCCGCGCGCCTGCCATCCGCACGTTGGCCAACACCTTCCAAGTACCCACTGGTGCTCGCGCAACAGGCCGCCGTCGCGCAGGTGTTGCACACCCTGAGCCCGGACAGTGGCATCCTCGGCGTGAACGGTCCGCCCGGCACCGGCAAGACCACCCTGCTGTGCGACGTGATCGCCGACATCGTCACGGCACGCGCCCGGCGGATCGCCGCACTCGACAAACCCGCGACCTTGTTCGACAAGCCGGTGCAGATGGCCGGCATGAAGTTTTCGCCACTCAAGCGCGCCGTGATCGACGGCACGTCCATCGTCGTCACGAGCAACAACAACAACGCCGTCACAAACATCACGCAGGCATTACCGGCCCGCGCCAAGATCGGCCGCGAATTCGAACCGGCCGCCTACTTCGACGAGGTGATCCGCGAAATCTTCTGCGCGCAGAAAGTTTTCGACGACGAAGGACAGCCCATTGAAGGTTGGGGTGTCATTGCCGCCGCGCTGGGCAATGCCAGCAATCGGCGATCGTTTGCCGCAGGCTTTTTCCGTGACGACCGCAAGGTCAAGCGGCCAACCTCCACTGCTGACACGGCAATCCATGCGCCGGACAACGGCGACGATGACGACGCAAAAGGAACAACGACGACGGACGCTGCGACCCCGCGTGACACTCTCTGCGACGATCGTCCGTCAACAATGAAGCAGATCTTGGAAGCGGCCGACCAAGATTACCCGTGCTATCAGGCCGAATGGGAAACCGCGAAACGCGCGTTTCTCGAGACGCACGCTGAGGTCGAAAAGCAGCGCGCCGTGCTAGTGGCTGCCGAGCAGGCCGCGCGGGAGCTGGATCGCAGCCGCGTGCAATGGGAAACGCTTGAAGCATCCCTGCAAAGCGCGACGGATACGCTTGCCGCGAGTGAACAGGCCCTAGCCGCGTTGCGCGAGCAACAGACCGACCTGCGCGCCCTCATGCACAGTCATCAGGCGGTCCTCGCGCAATGCAAGGCAACCTATCTCCCTTCGCTCTGGGACCGCCTAATGCGATGGCTCGGCCGCGAAACGCCCCGCATGATCGCGCGACGCCACGCGCTCGAAGCCCCCACGCGAGCGATGAGCGAAACTAGCACGGCACTCAGTGCGCTCAGCCGCGACATCGCGCAGCGCGAAGCCGCCGTTCAACGCGAGCGTGAACGGCATCAAGCGATATCGCGTGAACTTGCCGCTCTAATGCTGCAGCGTCAAGTCCACCAGCAGGCCTTGGACGCGGGCTATGCGATCGGTGCCAAGCACTTTCCGGATGATGCGTTCTGGTCCTTGCCTTCCGAGACGCGTCATCGCGCCAGCATCGCAGTCAGTCCCGCCCTCGATCATCTGCGCGCACGGCTATTCCTGCACGCCATCGAACTGCATCGCGCGACGATCCTCGCCAACGCCGGCAAGTTCATCGGCAACCTGCGCGTGGTGCACGGCATGCTGACCAACACGTTGCAGGACAAGCTGCTCGCCGATCAACGGCCACTGTTGTGGGATGTCCTGTTTTTCGTGGTGCCTGTGGTGTCCACGACCCTCGCCTCGTTCGATCGCCTGTTCGTCGGCATGGGCCAGGACAGTCTCGGATGGCTGCTGATCGACGAAGCGGGCCAAGCCACCCCGCAATCAGTCGCTGGTGCGATTTGGCGCAGCCGCCGTGCGGTTATCGTCGGCGATCCGCTACAAGTCGAACCGGTCTTCACCGTGCCGTTGCGCGTCACGCAAGCGTTACGTTGCCGCCATCAGGTCGATCCAGCCTGGTCGCCCGCCGACGAGTCGGCGCAAACACTCGCCGACCGCATCACGCCGTTCGGCTCCTGGGTGAGCAAGTCGGCCCAATACACCGGCAGCGAGACGCGCACCTGGACCGGCATGCCGTTGCGTACGCATCGGCGCTGTGACGATCCAATGTTCTCAGTCGCCAACCGTATCGCCTACGCCAACCAGATGGTGCAGGGGCGCGTCGATGAGGCAGGACAACCACTGCCCACGCCCTTTTCTTGTACCCTCGGCGACAGCGCCTGGTTCGACGTGGCCTCCACGCGCGTGCACCATCCAGTGTCGGACGACGAGCTGGACGTGCTGCGCCAGTGCCTGACCATGTTGCGGCGTGAGCCGGCGCATGGTGAGGACAACAAACCGGCCCGCGTCTACGTCATCTCACCCTTGCGTAAAGTGGCCAACGCCTGCGGCGATCTCGTGCGACGCGGCAAATTCGAGGGCATCGAGGTCGGCACCGTCCACACGTTTCAGGGCAAGGAAGCCGACGTCGTCTTCCTCGTATTAGGCACGGCACCCGGCCAGCAAGGCGCGAAAGCCCGCAATTGGGTAACCGGCAGGCCGAACCTGCTCAACGTCGCCATCACTCGTGCCAAGTGCCGCCTGTACGTGATCGGTGACGCGCAACAGTGGGGGGGTCTGGACTATGCCAGCGAGCTATACGCCGCGCTGGCCGTCGTGCGCCTGCCGTCCAACACGCAACCATGCGGGTCGGCGGAAGATACGCCTTTGCTCTTTGACGCATAGCGCGCGTAGACGCCGCCGCATCGCGTCGGTTGTGTTGCCATCCGAATCTACGCTAGCCTACGTGTAACACGCACGTGGTTTGTGTAGCAGTCGGAACAGGCGACAGATAAAGAAAACCCCGGTTCTCCGTGAAGAACCGGGGTTTCCACCGCCTATACCGAAGTACTGGCGGAGACGGAGGGATTCGAACCCTCGATCCAGGTTTTGGCCCAGATGCTCCCTTAGCAGGGGAGTGCCTTCGACCTCTCGGCCACGTCTCCCGAAACTTCGCTCGCGTAGGGAGACCACGCGACGAAGGCAAGATCATAACGGCTCTATGCGATCACGTCAATTCATAAGACGCTACAACGAGCGCGCCACGGTCGGCGGCCGCCGATGCGACAGCCGCCGCGCGATCACGCCTGGTCGAGTTCAAACGCTTTATGAAGCGCGCGCACGGCAAGCTCCATGTACTTTTCGTCGATCAACACCGAGATCTTGATTTCGGATGTCGAGATCATCTGGATGTTGATGCCCTCCTCCGACAACGTGCGGAACATTTTGCTGGCGACGCCCACGTGCGAACGCATGCCAACGCCGACGACCGATACCTTCGACACCTTTGGATCGCCCAGCACCGTCTGCGCGTTCACCTGTCCGTCGGCCTGATGGGTCAGGATGTCCATCGCGCGCTGGTAGTCGCCACGGCCAACGGTGAACGTGAAGTCGGTCTTGCCGTCCACGCTGGTGTTCTGGATGATCATGTCGACGTCGATGTTGGCGTCGGCGACCGGCCCGAGGATCTGGTAGGCAATGCCTGGCTTGTCAGGCACGCCCATGACCGCGATACGCGCTTCGTCGCGCTGGAAGGCGATGCCGGAGATAACGGCTTGTTCCATTTTCTCGTCTTCTTCAAAGGTAATCAGGGTGCCCGAACGCATTTCGTCGTCCAGCGGCATCAACGGATCAGTCAGGCTCGACAGCACGCGCGTCTTTACCCGGTACTTGCCGGCGAATTCGACCGAACGGATCTGCAGCACTTTGGAGCCGAGGCTGGCCATCTCCAGCATCTCCTCGAACGTGACCCGATCAAGCCGGCGTGCCTCTTCGACAACGCGCGGGTCGGTCGTGTACACGCCGTCTACGTCAGTGTAGATCAAGCATTCGTCGGCGCGCATCGCAGCCGCGATCGCGACTGCCGACGTATCGGAGCCCCCCCGGCCCAACGTGGTGATGTGGCCGTCAGGATCCACGCCCTGAAAACCCGTGATGACGACGACCTTGCCGGCATCTAGGTCGGCCAGCACGCGTTTATCGTCGATCTCATTGATGCGAGCCTTCGTGAACGCGCTGTCCGTCTTGATCGCGACCTGCCAGCCTGCATAGCTGACCGCGTTGACGCCTTCTTCCTGTAGCGCGATCGACAACAGGCCAACGCTAACCTGCTCGCCCGTCGATGCGATCATGTCGAGTTCGCGCGCACTGGGCTGCGTCGATAGTTCCTTCGCAAGCGCGAGCAACCGGTTGGTTTCACCAGACATCGCGGACGGCACGACGACCAACCGGTGACCCGCCTTGTGCCACTTCGCGACGCGCCTCGCGACATTCCTGATGCGCTCAACCGAGCCCATCGAGGTGCCGCCGTATTTATGTACGATGAGTGCCATTGCCGTTATGAACTAGAGGGGAAACCACGCCGGCGCGCACGCGGGGTCGTTCGACAAAAGGGCACAAACGAGAAGCGGCGCCGTCAGCGCATGCGCGCCTGCCCGATCAATGAAAATCGGGTAAAGTCAGACGAGCAAACCGGTAACCCTACCGTATGCCGGTGTACTTGACAAGCGAAAATGCGTGCCGCGCCGCGATGCGCCTGCAGCCAAAGGTCACGCAAGCAATATGTCCGGGTGCCATTCGATCCGCACCCGGCCGCCGCCCGCAACGTTGGGATCGACGCCCAGCCCGGGTACCCACAGCAACGCATCGCCGACAAACAACAGCGGGACATCGCGTCGCCAGGCCGGCACCGCCGCCTCTTGGAAAAGGTTCTTTAACGTGCGCAGCGGACCGCCGGCGCGCAAGCGCATGCGCTCGCCGCCGCGTCGACCGCGTACCGTGAGCGGCGCGCCTTCGAGAACGCTGCGCTGTACCCCCTGCTCATCGTTGGCACCACACGGCATGAAAACAATCGATCCCCGCCACGCCGGCAGCCGCCAAACCGACTGGCCCGACCATCGCAACTCGGTACTCGGCGGCATCGCATCATGACTGGCCGCCCCGTCATCCTGGCGTTCCCACCAAACCCGGTTGCGATACAGGCGCAGGCAATGTTCGTCGTGCTCGATCCGCAGCGCCGCATCGTCCCCGGCCTCACGCAATTGACGCAGTATTTCCTCGACGCGCGCCGCGGATACCGTCGCCAGCCCCGCCTCGCGCATCCAGAACCGCAGCAGATTGACCGCGCGCTCATGACTGAGCTCAACCAGCGCACACCGCGATAACATTGGACCCACGGGCACCGGTGCATCGGATCGCTTCATAGCGGCGGCACGCCGGCTGGCAAACGTGCATGCACGCAGATCGATCATGGCCAAATCCTCGAGCAGACGCTGCGCGGCGGCGGCATGCCGGGCCGTTCGCGCTAGCGCGTCGCGATACCCGGGAAAATGGACAGCCAGCGTCGGCATCACATGCCGCCGCACCGCATTGCGCGCATACCGAAGGTCTGCATTGGATTCATCCTCAATCCAGCGCAATGTATGCTGACGCGCATACGCGTCGAGAGAAGCCCGCAGTACCGGCAATAAAGGCCGCACGTGGATGAGCCCGTTCGGTAGCACACGATGTAACGGCATCGCGGCGAGCCCGGGCAGCCCCGCGCCACGCAGCAATTGCAACAGTACGGTCTCGGCTTGGTCGTCCGCGTGATGGCCAAGCCACAGCACGCGCACGCGATGGGCCGCGCACATTTGCTCGAGCGCTGCATAGCGGGCGTCACGCGCAAGGGCTTCGACGCTGTGCTGCGGCGTGCGCGTGATTGCGACAGCGCGGCAATCAAAAGCGACATCAAGCCGGCACGCCACGTCAGCGCAATGGCTGCGCCAGGCATCGGCATGAGGACTGAGCCCGTGATGAACGTGCAACGCGACACACCGGCGTGCGCCCAGCACGCGGGTGGCCGCGTGCAGCAGCACCGTGGAATCGATGCCCCCGCTGAAAGCGATCGCAACGGACGCATCGCGATGCAGCGCCGTGGCCTGAGCTGCCACCGCCCCGAGAATCAGACGCTCGACCGATGATTCGTCCGCACTCGTCATCTGCTTACCCGTCTAGACACCACCCGGCGCATGCCGCATCGCGCCATTAGTTGCCGAACGGGCCGGCCTTGTATTTGCCGTAGTTCATCAGCCGTTCGAAGCGGCGGGCACACAGATCGTTTGAACTCATGCCCTGGAACTGTCGCAGCGAGTCGGCCAACGCACGGCGCAGCATCGCGGCCATGCCTTTCGGATCCCGGTGTGCACCGCCCAGCGGCTCGTTGACGATCTTGTCGATTAGGCCGAGCGCCTTAAGCCGGTGCGCGGTCAAGCCCAGCGCCTCCGCTGCCTCGGGCGCCTTTGCCGCACTCTTCCATAGGATCGACGCACACCCTTCCGGCGAAATCACCGAATAGGTCGAGAACTGCAACATCAACACGCTGTCGGCCACGGCAATGGCTAACGCGCCGCCGGAGCCGCCCTCGCCAATGATCGTCGCGATCGTTGGCACTTTCAACTCGGCCATCACATAGAGATTGCGACCGATGGCCTCGGACTGACCACGCTCCTCGGCACCCACGCCCGGATATGCACCCGGCGTGTCGATGAACGTGAAAATCGGCAAGTTAAATTTCTCGGCCACCCGCATCAGCCGCTCAGCCTTGCGATAGCCTTCCGGGCGCGACATGCCGAAGTTGCGCAACGCGCGCTCCTTCGTGTCGCGTCCCTTCTGCTGACCGATTACCATGCACGGATGACCATTGAAGCGCGCCAGCCCACCAATGATCGACAGGTCATCGGCAAAGGATCGGTCACCGTGCAATTCGTGGAAATCCGTGAACAACTCGTTCACATAGTCGAGCGTATAGGGACGCTGAGGATGCCGCGCGATCTGCGACACCTGCCAAGGTGACAGGTGCGCATACAGGTCCTTCGTCAATTGCTGGCTTTTCTTGGACAGCCGCTCGATCTCTTCCGAAATATCGACGGCCGAATCGTCTTGCACGAAGCGCAATTCTTCGATTTTTGCTTCGAGCTCAGCGATCGGCTGCTCGAAATCCAGAAAGGTGGTCTTCATTTGTTCGAATCCTTGAACTATCCGGCAGCGCGTATTCTAACCGCGTGTCGCCCTACCGGAACCGGCTCTGAACTATCACATTGGCGTTTTGATAGTTTTCGATGCAATGCCAACAGCGGACATTGCGCCACCACGCCCGACCTGCGCCCGATGCGCGGGTTAAGCCTGCGCGCTCAGCGGCTCCAGACTGCGCCACATGTACCATGTCGCGACAGTCCGCCACGGCTCCCAATTCGCCGCGACCTCCCTGGCTTCGCTGCGCGTGACCGGCTCGCCGCTGAAATAATTGACACTAATGGCACGGATCAGTCCGAGATCATCCAGCGGCAGCACGTTCGGGCGCATCAGGTTAAAAATCAGGAACATCTCGGCGGTCCAGCGGCCAATCCCGCGTATCTGCGTAAGCTCGTCAATGACCGCCTCGTCATCCATCGACGCCCATGATGCGACATGCAGCGCACCGGACGTAAAATGCTGCGCAAGGTCCAGGATGTACTCCGACTTGCGCTTGGACAATCCGCACTCGATCAATCGCGGCTGCCCAAGCTTCACAATGCGCGCCGGCGCAATCGACGGGCATGCGGCCGCGAGCCGCGCCCATATCGCCTGCGCAGCGCTGACCGAGATCTGCTGGCCAACAATGGAGCGGGCAAGCGTCATAAACGGATCGCCGCGCACCATCAAGTGAACGGGCCCGAACTGTGGAATCAACTTTTTCAGGATACGATCGCGACGGACCAGGTCCGCGCACGCACGGTCCCAATATTCGGGACGCGACGCGGTGGGCACCTGCTCCTGTGATGTGGCCGGGACCGACGCCTCGGACGCTGGGGCAACCGCCTTGCGCGCCGGGCTAACATCCGACACTGGCAAACGCGCGTTGCGTACCGGCTCGGTCCCCGACGCCGACGCACGCGCGTTGTGCACCGGTTCGGCCTCCGGCACCGACGCACGCGCATTGCGCGCCGGCTCCGCGTTCGAGGCTGCACGAGGCGCGCGTCGTGGCGCAGCGTCTTCGTCAAGCCCATTGGCGCGCGCCACACGCGTACGGGTAGCGCCGCGCTTTGCCGCCGCCGCGCTCGCCGCATCCGGCGGCGCCTTCGCCTCCGTGCTGCGCGCCGCCTTCTTGGCCGTTGCCATCTCGCCTCCTGGCTGCGGACTCATGCCGACGCCGCTGCGCTTCACACGCGTCGCCATTCGGTCTTTCCGCCCGGTTTGTCTTCGAGCACGACACCGGCCTCGAGCAATGCCGCCCGGATCCGATCTGCTTCGGCATAGTTCTTCGCGCGCTTGGCCTGCGCGCGGGCTTCGATTTGTTCATCGATCTGCGCGGCATCGAGCGGCGCCAGCTCATCCGTAGCGGGCGCGCGCGCCTGTAGATACTCGCGCGGATCGCGCCCGAGCATGCCCAGTACACCGGCCAGCCCCTTGAGCTGGCGTGCCAGCGCGGGATCGCCCGTACGGTTCAAGTCCGTGACCAAGTCGAACAACGCCGCGAACGCAACCGGTGTGTTGAAATCGTCGTTCATCGCGGCGCGGAATGCCGCCGCATGACGCTCGCTCCAGTCCAGCGCGCGATCATCCGGTGCAACATTCTTGAGCGCCGTATAGAGCCGGGTGAGCGCCGCGCGCGCGTCGTCCAGGTGCGAGTCACTATAATTCAGCGGTGAGCGATAATGCGCGCGCAGGATCAGCATTCGGATCACTTCGCCGTCATAGCGCTGCAATACGTCGCGCAGCGTGAAAAAGTTGCCAAGCGATTTCGACATCTTTTCGTTGTCGACGTTGACGAACCCGTTGTGCAACCAGTAGTTAACGAAAGGCTGGCCAGTCACGCCCTCGCTCTGCGCGATCTCATTCTCGTGGTGAGGGAATTGTAGGTCCTGCCCGCCGCCGTGGATGTCAAACCGCTCGCCGAGCAACGCGCAACTCATCGCTGAGCACTCGATGTGCCAGCCCGGTCGTCCGCGCCCCCATTTCGAATCCCAGCCGGTGTCAGGCGGCTCGCCGTCCTTTGAGCGCTTCCACAACACGAAATCGAGCGGATCCTCCTTGGCGTCGTTCTGCGTGACGCGCTCGCCCGCGCGCAGGTCCTCAAGTGACTTGCCGGACAACTGGCCATATGCGGCAAACTTGCGCACTGAATAATTGACGTCGCCATCACGGCCCGAGTACGCATAGCCGTTACGCTCGAGCGCGTCAATCATGCCCAGCATCTGCGAAATGAATTGCGTGGCGCGCGGCTCATGGTCCGGGCGTTGGATGTTCAGCGCCGCCTCGTCCTCGTGCATCGCCGCGATGAAGCGTTCGGTCAGCGCGCGGATCGGCTCGCCGTTATCCACCGCGCGACGAATGATCTTGTCGTCGATGTCGGTAATGTTGCGCACATACGTGACACGATAGCCGAGCGTGCGCAGCCATCGCTGGATCATGTCGAACACGACCATCAGTCGACCGTGACCGACATGGCAATAGTCGTAGACGGTCATCCCGCACACGTACATGCGTACTTCGCCGTCGTGCAGGGGAACGAAGGTCTCTTTGTTGCGACTGAGCGTGTTGTATAGACGGAGTTGATCCATAGAAAAACGTTGCGTGCGCCGAGCGCTGTCAAACGCAGCCGGCCGCGACACTCACGCGATACGCCACCGCTTCGCGCGAGAGCGCTGCACGGCCGCACGGCCGCCGACGTGATCCGTTCGGGGAATCGACTGGGTCGGATGCGACCACGAATGCCACGAATGGCGCGAAGACCGTTGACTGTTCTCGGGAACAGCCGGACGTTTTGTTAGAATGGGCTGAAGTATAACACCGTGAAAAGAGCCTATGAACACGACTCGCAGTCGCATCGCGCTTGCGGCAATGAGCTTCTTGGTCGCCGGCGCAGCGCACGCGCAGATTTCGCCCCCCGTCGCCGACGGCACGCCCGAAATCGACGCCGCGATCGTGCAGCACGACTGGGCCGGGGCGCTCACGCGGCTCGACGAGCGCGTGCGCTCGCACCCGCGCGATGCGCAGGCGCGCTTCAAGCGCGCTAATGTGCTCGCGCAGTTGGGCCGCGACGACGACGCGATGGCCGCGTACACGGCGCTCACGCAGACCTATCCGGAACTGCCCGAACCGTACAATAACCTGGCCGCGCTGTATGTGAAGCGCGGCAAACTGGATGAAGCCCGCGTGGTGCTCGAGACGGCGCTGCGCGCCAGTCCGGGCTATGCGCTCGCGCAAGCAAACCTGGGCGACATTTACCTGCGGCTGGCGGCGGAATCGTTCAAGCGCGCCAGCGCACTCGATCCACATGACACGTATTCAGCACGGCGCAGCCGGCAGATTGTGCAACTGGTGAGCCCGCCGACGCGCACCGAGGCACGGCCTAGCGCCGCCGATGCCCCGCATGACGACAGCGATGCGCCAGCTGGCCGCGCGGTGGCTGCGCCAACCACGCCGCCACCGCAGGACGCGACACCGAACTTCCCGACGATCGTCCCGGGCACCAGCGCGGCACCTGCGCTCGCGCCCTATATGGCGCCGCAGACGGCACAACCTTGATCCGTCCGCCCCGGCCCGCGCCGTCGCGGGTGTATTGCGCTGCACGCGGCGCACGAGGCGTTTTTTCAACCGATGCCCCCAACACAGGAACCGAAACATGAAACTGCTGCTATCCGCGCTGCTTGGCACGGCGCTCATCGCGTCAGCGCCGGTGCATGCACAATCCCATGCCGGAACTCGCCAGGCGGGCGCAAGCCATCCGAACGTGCTGTTCAAGACGTCGATGGGCGAGATTCGCGTCGAACTGTATCCGGAAAAAGCACCACGCACAGTCGATAACTTCATCCAGTATGTGGCATCGGGCCAATACAACAACACGATCTTTCATCGCGTCATTCGCGGCTTCATGATTCAGGGCGGCGGCTTCACGCCGGAGATGGAGCAAAAGCCCACGCGAGCGCCGATCCCGCTGGAAAGCCGCAACGGGTTAAAGAACGCGACCGGTTCGATCGCGATGGCACGCACCAACGACCCGAACTCGGCGAGCGCCCAGTTCTTTATCAATACGGTCGATAATCCAAATCTCGATTACCCGAATCCTGATGGCCATGGCTACGCGGTATTCGGCAAAGTCATCTCCGGCTTGGATGTCGTCAAGAAGATCGAGGCGACGCCCACCGCCACACACGGCAGCTTTTCGGACGTGCCGCAAAAGCCCATCGTGATCCAATCGGCCACGGTGGTGTCCAAGTAAGAACACGTTGCAGCGCAACCGGATTCAACCCTCATTCAACCAACACGCACAAGGAGCGAACATGGTCGAACTACACACGAATCACGGCGTCATCAAGCTGGAGTTGAACGCCGAAAAAGCGCCCAAGACGGTCGATAATTTCTTGAGCTATGTGAAGAAGGGGCACTATGACAACACGGTGTTCCACCGCGTGATCAACGGCTTCATGATCCAGGGAGGCGGGTTCGAACCCGGCATGAAGCAAAAGCAGACCGATGCGCCGATCGACAACGAGGCGAACAACGGACTGAAGAACGAGGTCGGCACGATTGCGATGGCACGCACCAACGATCCGCATTCGGCAAGCGCCCAGTTCTTCATCAACGTCAACGACAACGACTTCTTGAATCACAGCGCACCGACGCCGCAAGGCTGGGGCTACACCGTGTTCGGCAAGGTGGTCGAAGGCATGGACGTGGTCGACACAATCAAGGCGGTGCGCACTGGCGCGCGTGGCTTTCACCAGGACGTGCCGCTAGAGGACGTCGTGATTGAGAAGGCCGTCATCGTCTGAGTCCGGGACGCGCGCGTTGAATCCCGCTGATAACGGCGCCGCGTCGCGCGCGCTGCTGCTGATCTCCGACCTGCATCTGAGCGAGGCGCTGCCGCGTACCGTCGATGCGTTCGAGCATTTCATCCGCATCACCGCGCGCGACGCCGATTCGGTATTCATTCTCGGCGACTTGTTCGAGTATTGGATCGGCGACGAGATGCTCGCGTCGTCGTTTGCACGACATATCGCCGAGTTGATGCATACGCTATCCGAACGCGGCATCGCGCTGTACGTGATGCATGGCAACCGCGATTTCCTGCTCGGCCGCCGCTTCATGGCGGCTGCGGGCGCAATGCCGCTGCCTGATCCATTCGTCATCACCGCCTTTGGCGAGCGTATCGTCCTCACGCATGGCGACGCGCTGTGCACGGCCGATGTCGGCTACCAACGATTTCGCCGCGTCGCGCGCACTGCACTCGCGCAAAGCCTATTTCTCGCACTGCCGTTGCGCTGGCGTGAAAGGGTCGGCGAGCGCATGCGACGCAAGAGCCTCGCCCGACCGGCGCAACCGTCGCCGCGATATGACGCGACACCTGACGCGCTCGCCCGCCTGTTCGCCGCGACCCATACCCGCACGATGATCCATGGCCACACGCATTTGCCCGCTTGCCATCACCAGCATGGCACCGCGCGCTGGGTGCTGCCAGACTGGGAGCTAGACCACGGTGCACCGCGTGGCGGTTACCTGAGGATCGACGCAGATGGCATCCGCGCACTGCCGCTCGATGTCTGCGGCGGCCCGACGCCGGCTACTTGTTTTGAATGACCTCGCCGAGCTTACGCAGGTCCGCGATGCTGGCCTGGCACCCATCGAGTTGTTCTAGACGCGCACCCAGGCGCTCGAGCGCTGCCACCAACTCGTCGATCCGACCCGACTGCTGCGCGGCATGATCGATCAGTCCGTGAATCGCTAGCGACATTGGGTCGTCGGCGTTCGGCATCAAGCCATACGCAACAAAGGGTTGTTGCAACGGCATGCCTTCATGCTTGCCGCCCACCCCGTTGACGGGCGTGGCGCCGGGCGATGGCACGTTGGGCACAATCACGCGCACCGGATTGCCGACCACCGTCGCTCCGGCGGGCACCGGCTTCACCACCACCGCATTGGACCCAATCTTCGCGCCCTCGCCGACCGTGAAACCACCGAGCACTTGCGCGTTCGCGCCGACGATCACGCCGGCTTGCAGCGTCGGGTGCCGCTTGGCGCCGCGCGACAACGACGTGCCCCCCAACGTGACGCCTTGATAAATCGTGCAATCGTCCCCCACTTCGGCCGTTTCGCCAATCACGACACCCATCCCGTGATCGATAAAAACCCGTCGGCCGATGGTCGCGCCCGGATGAATCTCGATACCGGTAAAAAACCGCCCCAGGTGCGACACGAAGCGCCCGAGCCAACGCCACCCCGCCCGCCAGCAACGGTGCGCGAGCCAGTGGAACATCAGTGCGTGCAACCCGGGGTAACAGGTCAGTACCTCCCACGTGCCGCGCGCAGCAGGATCCTTCTGGCGGATAGTGGCGATGTCTTCGCGAAGTTTGTCGAACATAGCGAGTCACAGAGCCTAGGCGGGTCATTGTATTGAGAGTGCGCGCCGGCAGCGCGCCAGATCCAACACGCGGCCACTACCGATCGTCGCCACGCAAGCCCTGCGACTTCAGCAAAATATGCTTGGCGATACCTCGCACGATATTGACTTCCTCGCGCTCCAGGCCAGCCCGCGCAAACAACCGGCGCAGCCGTGGCATCAGCTTCTTCGGACTGGCGGGATCAAGGAAATCCAGCGCGATCAGCGCATTCTCCAGATGCACGAACATGCGCTCGATTTCGTCATGCGGCGCCAGCGGTGAGGCCACGCCGGCGGGTGGCGTCTGCGGCGCGGTGTCCAATAGCGCCAGCCGCAATTCGTAAGCGAGCACTTGGACCGCTTGCGCGAGATTCAGCGAACTATAGGCGGGATTGGCCGGGATATGCGCTAACACGTTGCAGCGCTCGACGTCGGCATTGGACAGTCCCGTGCGCTCGTTGCCGAACACCAGTGCAATGTCGCCGGCCGCCGCTAAACCGCGGGCGCGCAACGCGAGCGCGCGGGGCGCTAGCGTCGGCGGCCCCCACTCGCGCTCGCGCGCAGTCAGCGCCACGGACCAGTGAACGCCGGCCAACGCATCGGCCAGCGTGGGCACGACATGCGCGGCCGCCAACACGTCGTCCGCGCCGCTGGCCATCGCCTGCGCGTCGGGGTGGGTGCGTACCGCCTCGAGCCGCGGGGCGACCAGCACAAGCCGGGAAAAACCCATTGTCTTCAACGCGCGGGCCGCCGCGCCGACATTGCCGGGATGGCTTGGCTCGACGAGCACGAAGCGCACCGACGTAAAGCCGCCCACCCAAGACGTCGAGTCATCGCACAGGGGCGAAGGCGCCTCAGCCGGGCGCGAGCCTACTGGAGGCGGGCTTACTGGAGACAGGCCTACCGGAGACGAGCCTACTGGAGACAAGTCTACCGGGGACGAGTCTGCCGAAGACAAGCCTGTCGGGAACGAGCCTGTCGGGGACAAACCGAGTGGAGTGACACTGTGATTCACGATTCAGATTCGATGACCAAGGACTTCAATGGTATCGCGAGTGCGGCGGCGCGGAACATGCGCCAACGCGCAGTGGCGCTTGCTGATAAAATAACGAATTCATCATGCCGCCGCACGACCGACGTGCTGGCGCGCGTCGTTCTTGCTCAATTCGTCAGCTCTGGCCGCGCGGGATCGCGCCGCGGCAGTTGCCTCGTGCCCAAGGAAAAAGCCCATGCATCCGATGCTCAACACCGCTGTCAAGGCCGCGCGCCGCGCCGGACAGATCATCAACCGCGCGTCGCTGGACGTCGACCTGCTGCAAGTGACCCAGAAGCAGCACAACGATTTCGTCACCGAGGTCGACAAGGCAGCCGAGGCAGCGATCATTGAGATATTGCACACCGCGTACCCCGACCATGGGTTTCTCGCGGAGGAGTCGGGGGCTAGCGCCAGCGAATCCGAATATCTGTGGATCATCGATCCGCTGGACGGCACAACGAACTTCATCCATGGCTTCCCGCAATACTGTGTGTCGATCGCGCTTGCCCATCGCGGCGTCGTCACGCAGGCGGTGGTCTACGACCCGGCACGCAATGATTTATTCACCGCATCACGTGGCCGTGGTGCGTTCCTCAACGACCGGCGCATCCGCGTGTCACGGCGCGACCGCCTGGCCGACGGGTTGATCGGCACCGGTTTTCCATTCCGCGATCAGAGCGGTCTAGACGAGTACCTAAAGCTATTCAGCGAAATGACACGTGCGTGCGCCGGCCTGCGTCGGCCGGGCGCGGCCGCGCTAGATCTTGCGTATGTAGCCGCCGGCCGCTATGACGGCTTCTTCGAGCAAGGCATTCAACCGTGGGACGTCGCGGCCGGCAGCCTGCTCGTCACCGAAGCGGGGGGGTTGATCGGCAACTACACCGGGGATTCAAACTTCCTGTACCAACATGAAATTGTCGCCGGCAATCCGAAGCAGTATGCGCAGATGGTACAGATCTTGAAGCCGTACAGCCGGGTGGGAACGGCGGCCTGAACCGTATAAAGGGAACAGTCGCGGGTGCGCGTACACCCGCGACTTCCGGCGTTCTGCCCTCGGCGCGTTGCGCTGGATCGAAAAAGTACCCGTTCGCGACCTGGCCAACCGCTTCGGATATCGACTGCGCGAAGAGCATCCATGCTACATCCTTTGATGCTTCCGTATCTCGACATCGCGCCGCACGCGCCGCAGCCCCTAAACCATGACGATTCGCCGACACTCGCTTGCCGACGCAGCGCAGTCCACTAGCCCTCCACCCTGCGTCGCTCAATCCTCAACCCAGACGCCGGGTCGCATCACAGCTAATCGCGCGCCCATGCCCAATCCGGCACTTCGCGATATCGGCTCGATACCACCCTCTTCGTCCCGCGTGGCAAACACCGCCGGCTGCCCTAAGCCAAGCATGCTGGATGATGCAACAAAAAAACTGGCGAGCGAGCTGTCGCCATGCTTAGCTGTGCTGCGAGACATAGAACTGTTACGCAAAAAGCAGCGAGATGCCGCACGCGTGTTCCTGAGCGCCCACTCGCCGACAAACGATCTTTTTGCCATGAAGGCAGAGATCAGCCGCGTTGAAGAGTCGATACACACGTTCACCAAGCTTTGCGCCGACCCGTCTACCGCGAAAGCGCTCAAAGCGCTACAACTGAAGGATATTACCAACGCCGCGCATGCATACCTGACGCTGACCCAGGCCGCGATAGCATCGCTTCAGGACGAAGTCGGGATATCGCGCCCAAGTCTGGGGAGTCATTTGTCCATGAGCGGTCTATTTCCCGCTCGGGAAATCCCGGCCGCAGACGAAAACCTAAAGGCGCAGATCAGCGCGCTGCGGGCACGAAGACAAAACCTGATTGAAGCGCAACGTCTACTGGGCGAACTGCCGCCAACATTTTGGAAAGCAATGGTTGGTCAAGCCATGGCAAGCGCCGACCCGTCTCGCCCTCCGTTCGCGGCAACATCGTTGTACATGGGCAAAGACGAGATGATCCGCCGCGCAGCGGACGAAATCGACCAGGTATCAATTCAAATTTGGACAAAATCGTTTTCTCTCAGTTCGTCCACACCCCCTCGGGCGCTCGATGGTCATTGGAAACTGCCCAATTTTTCGCTCTCCGAAACGTCGCATGCCGAACCCCAACCCGCCGCCTCTGCGGCAGGACAACCGCCCTACAGCAACATCCGGTTGCCAATGCCCTTACGGCCTAAGCTACAAACATGGCTTGCCGACAACTCAGCGTGCGTGAAGGAGCTGACACTTGCATTGGACGAAATAGCTCAATCTGCACTGCCTCAGCGTACGAGCCAACGCTCCCCGTTAAGGATGCAGCGCGGGCAAGCCAATCGTGAACTATCAATGGGACGCTATCGCAACGCCCGCCTTGGCACGATACGGCACAACGCGCTGATGGTGACCCAGTACTGGCACGCCTATCATCTCGGCGCGCGAGACGACGCACATAGGGCATCAAACGAATATGACGGACTTTCGCTCGAGACATGGAGCGCCGGCTACGCGGCGCTGCTATGTTCGATCATGAACTCGTTATGGGAAAACCCGCTGCGCCCGCCCCTGTTGGATCCTGCAGCCGAACAGCAGTTCGTCCTGCGACTGATCGAGGAAACCAAGGTGGCGTCGGCGCTATTGGCGCACGTCGCTGCCAACCGGGATAAAAAGAACGACGAGCCGGACCAGGATACCGAATTTTGCACGGCAATGCTCAATGGCATCGCCACCCACACGCATGCCGTCAGCCAAAAGCTGCAAGCATGGATCGAAGAACAACAAATCTTCTCGCGGCCCGGCCAATCGGCGCGTCGTGTCAGCACGGCCCAGAGCAGCGTCGGCAAACGCGACGAGGAAGCCGAAACCGCATTGCTCAGGCAATGGCTGCAGCCTTTCAAGAATGCGTACTTTGCCGATCGCTCCGTGCAGGATATCGAGGCCGGGATCCAGACGATACTTAAAAACATCGTGTACGCGCACGATGTCGGATCGACCGATCACGACTGGCTGGAGCAAAGCAAGCAGTCCGCGCAACCGTCCAGATCCAAAGGCAAGAAGAAAAAAGCGCGTAAAGCCAAGTCCACACGCATGGACACTGCCGCTACGGACGCCCACCCCGGCTGAGCGGCAACGCGCCGAATTCGATGCATTCAAAAAACAGCTTCCCGATGACATTCCGGCCGACGCGCGAAAACACATTGATCAACATCGCGAAGGAATGAGAGGCTTGATAGATGAAATTAGTCACGCCTTTGCGGCAATAACGGCTGCCGATACGGCCCTTGACCCACGCGATACGACCGACAAATACATTGCACAACTTCGCCTGGCCCAGCAGCAATGCACTGGCATGGCCACAGTGGCTCGCACACGCCGGCAGGACTTCGAGCAGAAAGAAGCCGAACTCGAATCGCTGGACCTGGACGACGCGTCCAAGCACATGTTGCGTCAACGGCTCAGTCATCTGCTGACGGTCACGGATACCGATATTCAACATCTGGAGCGCATCAGCCACGAGATCGACTCACTGCTTAAGCAGGCGTACGCCATCGAATGCCTACGCGCCCCTTCGTTCAGTGCATTCAAGGCTCTTTGGGACGCAAGCGGGATAACGGTGACGGGCGGGCACAATTGGACAAAAGTCGCGAAGAACACCGCGCACGAAAACTATATGTTGGAATATGAGCTCAGCCTGTCGCCGGAGTTGGCCAACGAATTGAATCAACGGCTTAGCTCACTCACAAAGACGTCGAAATGGGTGCTTCATCTGCATTCACCGACGCCAGATAAGGCTGCGGTGCGCGTCGGTCATTTTAAGACCTGGCAAGAACGCACTGCCAGCAATCCCGAACACCGCGGCATTGTCCCGCCCGACATCCTGCACGCGCTCATGGCCCAGTTGGACGCGGGCCGGAACGAACCCGGCCGGACCGCTCAACGCCATACCGCTGCGCAACCGTCCTCCGATCGTGCTCGACGGCGGCATCATCGTGCGGCGGTGAGCCGGCGCAGCTAGAAAATCACCACGCTATGCATCGCGTCGCCGGCGGCGAACGCAAGATGGCGTACCCATGTTTCCGACGGAATCTATTCGCCTTATCCGTGGGAGCGACGCGATGCACAGTATGCGCGACCACGCGTATGCTACCTATTCAGTCTCGCCTCGTTCATGGCTACCGTCGGTATCACGATCGAGAACGTGTCGATCCAAGGATTTCGGGCGGTCCCACCCGGCGCCCATTGCACTAACACGCGCCCGCTGCCCAAACGGATTAGGGCTTTGTCGTCACTAACCAGCGGAATACACGTAAACTAGCGTCTTTAAGGTCGCGTCGACACGGCAGAGGAACCGCCGCACGGTCGATATTCTAAAATTTGACAGACTGCTTGCATGACTGATGGAAAACGTGCCCGTTGGTGAACACACGCGGAACCACCCCGAATCGCCCGGGAGCCCATCCAACATGGGTTTGAGCAACGGCCAAGCGCCGAAACCGGCCGCCCCTGCGGAAATTGGCAACCACACGCCGATGATGCGCCAATACCTCAGTATCAAGGCTGACCACCCCGGCACGCTCGTGCTGTACCGAATGGGCGACTTCTACGAGTTGTTCTATGAGGACGCGGAAAAAGCGGCACGACTGCTCGATTTAACGCTCACGCAGCGCGGCGCATCGGCAGGCAATCCGATCAAGATGGCCGGGGTGCCGCACCACTCGCTCGAGCAGTACCTGGCCAAGCTCGTGAAGCTTGGCGAGTCCGTGGCCATCTGCGAGCAGATCGGCGACCCGGCCACCTCCAAGGGGCCGGTCGAGCGCAAGGTCGTACGCATTGTCACACCCGGCACGCTGACCGACGCGGCGCTGCTCGCCGATAAAAGCGACGCGTACCTGCTCGCCCTCGCGCCCGTGCACAACCGCCGCGGCACGCTAACCGGGGTCGGGCTCGCGTGGTTGAATTTGGCAAGTGGCGCACTGCGGCTGACCGAGGTCGGCGCAGACCAGGTGGCGGCCGCGATCGAGCGCATCCGGCCGGCCGAGACGCTGGTGAGCGACAGCGCCGCGCAAGCGCTCGCGCTGCCCGCAAGCGTCGGCACGTTGACACGGGTTCCTGGATGGCACTTCGATCCCAGCTCCGGCGCGCAACGTCTGTGTGAACAATTGGCGGTCGCCAGTCTCGACGGCTTCGGCGCGCAAACATTGAGCGCCGCATGCGGCGCGGCCGGCGCGTTGCTGCTGTACGCGGCACAGACACAGGGACAGCAGTTGCGGCACATCCGCTCGCTGAAGGTCGAGCACGAATCCGAGTACATCGGGCTCGATCCGGCAACGCGGCGTAACCTCGAGTTGACCGAAACGCTGCGCGGCACGGATTCCCCGACGCTGTTCTCGCTGCTTGACGCATGCTGCACGTCGATGGGCAGCCGCCTGCTGCGCCATTGGTTGCATCATGCGCCGCGCAATCCGGCTGTCGCGCGCGCCCGCCAACAGGCGATTGGCGCGTTGCTCGACGGCCCGCCAGGCAACACGCTCGACGCGCTTCGCCACGCGTTGCGGCAGATCGCCGACGTCGAGCGCATCACGGGCCGACTTGCCTTGCTCAGTGCACGGCCTCGCGATCTCGCCAGCCTGCGCGACACATTCGGCAAGCTGCCTGAATTGCGCGAGCAGATCGCGCCGCTCATCGCGCACTCGGCATCGTTGCAGCAGCTCAATGCATCGCTGCACGCACCGCCTGAATGCACCGACCTGTTGCAGCGGGCGATTGCGGCCGAGCCTGCCGCGATGGTGCGCGACGGCGGCGTCATTGCCCGCGGCTACGATGCGGAATTAGACGAGTTGCGTGACATCTCGGAGAACTGCGGACAGTTCCTCGTCGATCTAGAAAGCCGTGAACGCACCCGCACCGGCATCGCGAATCTACGTGTCGAATACAACAAGGTCCATGGCTTCTATATCGAGGTCACGCGCGGGCAGACCGACAAGGTGCCGGACGACTACCGACGGCGCCAGACCTTGAAGAACGCGGAGCGCTATATCACGCCAGAGCTCAAGGCGTTCGAGGACAAGGCACTGTCGGCGCAAGAGCGCGCGCTCGCGCGCGAACGCGCGTTGTACGACGCATTGTTGCAGGCGTTGTTACCCCACATCGGCGATTGCCAGCGCGTGGCGGGCGCGCTGGCCGAGCTTGACGTGTTTGCCTCGCTCGCCGACCGGGCACGTGCGCTGGAATGGATCGCGCCATCGTTTGACGAACAGGCCGGTATCGAGATTGAGCAAGGACGGCATCCGGTCGTTCAGGCCCAGGTCGAGCAGTTCATCGCGAACGATTGCCGGCTCGGCGCGGAACGCAAGCTGCTATTGATCACCGGGCCGAATATGGGCGGCAAGTCGACGTTCATGCGGCAAACGGCGCTGATCACGCTGATGGCGTACGTTGGCAGCTATGTGCCGGCAAAGCGGGCCTGTTTCGGCCCCGTGGACCGGATCTTCACGCGAATCGGCGCCGCCGATGACCTTGCGGGCGGCCGTTCGACGTTCATGGTCGAGATGACCGAAGCCGCCGCAATTCTGAACGATGCGACGCCACACAGCCTTGTGTTGATGGACGAAATCGGTCGCGGTACATCGACCTTCGATGGGCTCGCGCTCGCGTGGGCCATCGCGCGCCACTTAATCTCGCACAATCAAAGCTATACGCTTTTCGCCACGCACTACTTTGAGCTCACACAGTTGCCGGCGCAATGCCCGACGGCGGCAAACGTGCATCTGTCCGCGGTCGAGCATGACCATGGAATCGTGTTCCTGCACGCGGTCAACGAAGGTCCGGCGAACCAAAGTTACGGATTACAGGTCGCGCAACTGGCCGGCGTCCCGCAACCGGTGATTCGCGCAGCCCGCCGTCACCTGGCGTTACTCGAACAGCAAACGGCCGGCCAGCCGGCGCCGCAGCTCGATTTGTTTACCTCAGCGTCGCTCGCGGTCGATGGAGCGACCGAGCCGTACTGCGAGCAACCGGCAGGCGAGGCAGACCTCAGCACGCCGCAGGCGCGACCCACCGCGCCCCACGCTGCAGTCGAGCGATTGCGCAGCATCGACCCCGATGCGCTGCGCCCGCGTGATGCACTTGAATTGCTGTATGAGTTGTACGAGCTTGTCGAGCGCGCGGATCGTGAGTCCCGCTGAGCGGTCACCGCGCATGCCACCCCATCACGCGCAAAAGCGCTGCACGGCGGTGACGAGGCGCACGCTTGCATTCGCGCTAGTCGTGCTGCTTGCTGGGCGTGGGCCGGGCGCCCAGGCAGCGCCGGGTACGCCTGTGATCGACAGCGTGCGCTTCGCCGTCATCGTGGGTTTGCCACCATCGCTGTCGAGCGATACGGCCACACGGGCACTACTCGACAGGCTGCGGCGCACCCCGAAGCTGCAATTCGCGGTATGGGACGGCGCGCTGCGCCGGCCGGGCGAGCCGTGCGTCGACGCGCTGTTCGCCGCGCGTCGCACGTTGCTCGACACGTCCGCGGTGCCCCTCGTCGTTATACCGGGCCGCCACGACTGGGAGGACTGCGACAGCAAGCTTGCCGGGGGCTTTGATCCGGTTGAGCGACTCGACTTCGTGCGTCAAACGTTCTTCGACCAGCCGTACTCGCTCGGCAGCAAGGCGATGCACGTGGTACGGCAAAGCGACCTGCCGCGCTTCCGACAGTATCGCGAGAACCTGCGCTGGGAAACCGGTGGTATCGCCTTCGTGACACTGAACGTGCCGGACGGCAACAATCATTATTCGAGTGCCGGCGGACGCAACGGCGAATTCGAGGATCGGGCGGTCGCCAATGCGTTCTGGCTGCGGCACGCTGGGGAATATGCCAAGCGCCGCAAGCTCAAGGCGATCAGCGTATTAATCGACGCCGATCCCGACTTTGAGCGCTATGAGCAACGCGGGCGCTTGACTTGGCTGAGATGGGGTCGCGGCCTGCCGCGCGATGGGTACGTTGAGTTCAAACGGACGCTGGTCGAGCTGTCGCGCAGCTTCAGCGGCACGGTCGTACTGATTCACGGCGCAAGCCATCACACATTGCCGCGCGTGCGAATTGACCAGCCATTACACGATGACCGCGGCGAGCGTATCCAGAACTTCACCCGAGTCGCGATCGCGCGAGCGGGCCGTGATCCACAGTGGCTCGATATCCGCGCCGAACCGACACATTGGCCGGTGTTCCACGTCAGCGAACGTGCATGGCCCGATGCAGCTCGGTTCGCGACAATACCACCCGTGTCCGGCCCGCCGGGCACGGCATCATCACCCGGCGACGTTGGCGCCACCGCGGCGGCGCAGCCGCCGGGCGCTGCGACCGCCGCACCCGAGCGAGGACCGGACGCGACGCCGGTCAACGGACTGTGGCTGCCGGGCGGAACCACAACACCGGCTAACGGGCTATGGATGCCGGGCGCAGCCGCGACACCGCCCACCGGGCTCTGGCCGCCCCCTGCGCAGCGCGCACCGGCTCCGCGTGATCCGGCCGTGCCAACCTCCGGTGCGGCGCCAGCCGGCCCATCGAATGACGACATGCCGAACGAGACGCCCGCTGCCCGGCTCCACACCGACCCGTCAAGACACGCGTCAGCCGGCGCGCCGCGATTCGACCGCGACCCCCTCCGCCCTTAGGCGTGTCAGGACGCTGGCTGACGACCCGCCTTGCACCGGGGCAAACGCTCGACGGTCAATGCAGCGTTGGCGACTTGCCGGCCGCCGGAGACGAGCCGTCATCGTCCTGGCCGTCATCCTCGTCCAGGTCGATGACTTCAAGTCCATCGGCGCCATGCGCGTGCTCGTGCTCGACTTCATCGGCAGTGGCCTCGCGCACGTCCCTGACCGTCAGCAAAAAGCGCAAAGCCATGCCGGCCAACGGATGATTGCCATCGAGCACCACCTTGTCCTCGGCGAGATCCGTCACCGTGTAGATCAGTGTATCGACCTCGTCGTCCCCGCCTTCGGGCGTCCCCTCGAACTGCATGCCGACTTCGAGCGGCTCAGGAAAGCGGTCTCGAGGCTCGATCTTGACCAGTTCAGGATCGTAGTCGCCAAATGCATCAACGGGCTCGAGCTGGATCTGCGTCGAAAATCCCGCTTCTTGGCCTTCTAGCACTTCCTCGATCTTCGGGAACGTGCCATCATAGCCGCCGTGCAGATAAACCATCGGCTCGTCGCTTTCCTCGATCAGGTTGCCCTGTGCATCCGACAACTTGTAGGCGACAGAAACGACGGTGTTCTTCGCGATTTTCATTCGACTCTCCAGAATACAAGCTCCATTATACGATGCCTGTGCGGCCTTCCCCACCGGCGCCGCGGATGTTGTCGCGCGCCGTTTCGACGCGTCTGCCGGCCACCCCGCCCGCGTTTGTCACCCCACCCCGCCCCGACGTGCCGACTCCACTGCTGGGTGGCCTGACGCCGGCGCAGTTCATGCGCCGCTACTGGCAAAAAAAGCCATTGCTGGTTCGACAGGCGCTGCTCGACTTCCATTCCCCGGTCACCCGGCAATGCCTATTTGACCTCGCGCAACGTGACGATGTCGAGTCGCGCGTGATCCGGCAACGTGCAGTGCGCGGCGAGGTGCGCTGGCAACTCGAGCACGGGCCATTCGAACGCTTGCCGGCCACGCGTCAGCGTCAATGGACGCTGCTCGTGCAGGGCGTGAACCTGCACGTGCCAGCCGCGCACGCGCTGATGAACCGGTTCCGCTTCCTGCCGGATGCACGGCTGGACGATGTAATGATTTCGTATGCGACCGATGGCGGCGGCGTAGGACCGCATTTCGACTCGTACGACGTGTTCCTGCTTCAGTTGCATGGCCGGCGCCGCTGGCGTGTCGGCGCGCAGCGGGACCTTTCGCTGCGTCCGGGTTTGCCGCTGAAAGTGCTGCAGCATTTTGAGCCAAGCGAGGACTGGATCCTTGAGCCGGGTGACATGCTTTACCTGCCGCCGCACATCGCACATGATGGCATCGCGCTGGGCGAGTGCATGACCGGCTCAATCGGCTTTCGCGCGCCACTTGACGGCGAGCTGTCCGAGCAATTCCTGTATCATGCTGCTGAGCGCGCGGCGCAGGCCCGTGGCGCGTCGCGCCGCTACGCGGACCCGGATCAGCCGCCCGTAAGCGACCATCCGGCCGCACTGCCCCCGACGCTGGTCGACCACGTCGTGGAATTGGTCGAGCGGATGCGTTGGTCACGTGCGGACATCGCGGAATTTGTCGGCAGCTACTTAAGCGAACCGAAGACGAGTGTTTTTTTTGACCCACCTGCGCGCGCACTGTCGCGTCATGCGTTTGTTTCGCGCATCGTCGAAAACGGCGTCGAACTCGATCCGAAAACGATTTTGCTGTACGACGACACGCGCTATTACTTGAACGGGGAATCAGCGAAGTTGGTACGCAGCTTGCGTAAAGCCATCACCACGTTAGCCGATCAGCGGATGCTTCCAGGGAAAAAATTTGTAACACTCTCTCACCATTCGTCCATGACACAGCTGTTGTACGAATGGTATCGTGCGGGCTGGATACGGATTGGCGAGCCATAAGCGGCTGGCGTTCGGTATCCCGTGATATGAAATTTTGTCTGGAAAAGACAACGAACCGGCCCCAGATTTATCGACGGTCGGTAGGAAAGTGCCTATAATTCCTGCCCAAGCCGTAGGTGAGAGGAATGCGACGAGCATGCGACCCACCAGCGGCCATAGGTGAGTGTTGAAGCACACAATACCGGTATTATTCGCGCTGTTGCTTACCTGTAACCATAAAAGGACGTGATCATGAAGAAATCCCTCCTCGTAGCATCTCTGTTGGCAGTGATGGCTCTGGCGGCTTGCGGCAAGAAGGACGAAAGCACAGCTCCGACTGCTGCGAGCGACGCGGCTGCCGCATCGGCTCCGGCTGCTGCTTCGGCTGCTTTGGACGCGGCCATTGCCGCTTCGGGCGCCGCAGCTGCAGCTAGCGACGCGGCTTCGAGCGCTGCCGCTGCTGCGAGCGATGCGGCTTCGGCTGCCGCCACGGCTTCGGGCGTAAGCCAGTAATCGCTGTCGGCGAAAAAAATCCGCAATTACGCGGGCTCAAACTGCTGACAAACCCCTGGTTTTGACCGGGGGTTTGTCGTTTAATATGTGCGATTCACGGACATCGTTTTAATTAAGATGAGGCGATGGACCGAGAGATCGCCACGCGATTACGTTGGTTGCGCATGCGAGGCCGACAATGGCGGCCTCGCATGCGCGCGCTGTGGCATCTGCCGACCGACACTTCGCGATGGCTACGTCGCTATCAAGAAGCCAGCGAAGCAGGTCTCCAATCCCAAAGCCGCCGTCCACACCGAAGTCCAAGCCAGAAGGTTTCTGAGGTCGATCGAGCAACGCTTCTCCGACTGCGTGCCAAGCACAAAGGCGCGCGGCGGAACCAGCGCAGCCAAAACATTATCGCCGTCGCCCGCACAGATCACTCGGTGGCAAGACGCCCGTCGATCGCATCGCAGAACTAGGCGAATTGACACCGCTGGCACAAGAGGTAGCCGGCGCCTACGACGAACTGAAAGAGCGTGTCCAACACCGCGAATGGCGACTCGACAAGACCCTCGCCGAACATCACCGGCGCGTGTTGGAACTTGCGTCTTCTATCGGAACCCCGAGCTCCAACGCGCGTAAGCCCCCGGCAATGTCACCTTGAACCAGCCGTGTCATGAAGCGAGGATCGTGTCTACCTATTTTTCTAATGGACACGTGTACGCTATGAACGAGAGTGAAGCGGGTTTGGAAGCAGTGCAGCCGACACGGCGACGCCGCCACAGCAAGCAGTTCAAGGAGACGGTGATCCGTGCGGCGATGCAGCCAAACGTGTCGATCGCTGCGGTGGCGCTGCATTACCAGTTGAATGCGAACCTGTTGCGTCGGTGGGTGGCCGCGCAGCAGGAGCAGGACGTGGCGCGCGAAGCGCGCCAGTCGATGAGCGTGCCCGCGGCGAAGTTTGTGCCGCTGCAATGGGAGACGCCGGACGTGTCGCCTGCCTCGACGGTGATTCAGATCGAAGTGCGCCGAGGGGCGGCGAGCGTGACGGTACGCTGGCCGCTTTGTGCTGCAGCCGATTGCGCGGCGTGGTTGCAAGGGTGGCTACGATGATGCGCATCGACGAGATCTGGCTAGCGACCGAGCCGATCGATATGCGCGCGGGCATCGATACGATCCTAGCGCACGTGGTGAGGGTGTTTGGCGCGGCGCGGCCGCACCACGCCTATCTGTTTGCTAACCGTGACTCGACGCGCATGAAGGTGCTCGTCGTATGATGGGCTCGGTATCTGGCTGGCGGCACGGCGCCTGAACAAGGGGCGGTTCATCTGGACGAATGGCAACCAGGCGATTGCCGCCGCGCTGAACCTCGCCCAGTTGCGAGCGCTGATAACCGGGCTGCCCTGGCACACACTCGCACACGATCACGCGATCACCGTCGTGTAATATCCCCAAAGCCGTAAACTGGCTTGCTTGCCGCAGCGCGGTGGATTCTGGCAGACTGGCCGCATGAACCTATCGGCTAACCTCGACGCTCTGAGCCCCGACGAACTGCGCACGCTAGCTGCGCAACTGATGGTTTAGGTGGGCGAGAAGGACCGGCAGTTGCGCTATCGTCAGAGGCGCATTGACCAACTTACCCATGAGATTGCCGTGCTCAAGCGCTTGCAATTTGGCAAGCGCAGCGAGCAATTCAACGTTGAGCAGATGAGTCTGCTCGATGAGGCCATCGACGCCGATCTGGCTGTGCTCAAAATCGAGCTCGAGCAATTGCAGTCAGATACGCCTGCGCACAAGCAGCGTCAGAAGCCCAAGCGTGCGCCGTTGCCGCCACACTTGCCGCGCACCGAGATCCATCACGAACCCGACGAACTTATTTGCTCTTGTGGCTGCCAGCGCGTGCGTATCGGCCAGGACATCAGCGAGAAGCTGGACTATAAGCCGGGGGTGTTCACGGTTGAACGGCATATCCGCGGCAAATGGGTTTGCAAGGCGTGCGAGACGCTGATTCAGGCACCTGTGCCGCCCCATGTGATCGACAAGGGCATGCCGAGCGCAGGCTTGCTCACGCAAGTGCTCGCTGCCAAGTACGGTGATCACTTGCCGTTGTACCGTCAAGAACGCATCTTCGGGCGCGCCGGTCTTGCCATCGCCCAATCAACGCTGGGTCAGTGGGTTGGCGTGTGTGGTGTGAGGTTGCAGCCGCTGGTCGAGGCGCTTCGCGAAGAGCTTGTGCAACACGGTGTGCTGCACGCCGATGAAACGCCGGTGCAAATGCTCGTTCCCGGTAAAGGAAAAACGCAGCGAGCGTACGTATGGGCATACGCCACGACGCAGTTCGCCCACGTGCGCGCCGTGGTCTATGAGTTCGCCGATAGTCGCGCGGGCGAACATGCCCGCCAGTTTCTCGGTGACTGGCGCGGCAAGTTAGTATGCGACGATCACAGCGGCTACAAAGCCGGATTCGAGCTGGGCATCACTGAGATCGGATGCATGGCTCATGCAAGACGCAAGTTCTTTGAGTTGCACGCCAACCACAAGAGTCAGATCGCTGAACAGGCGCTGGAATACTTCGGCGCACTTTACGCTGTCGAGCGCGATGTTGCACAGCTCAAGCCTGATCGCAGAGGTGAAGTGCGTCAGCAGCGCGCTGGGCCAATCGCCGATGCGCTACATGAGTGGATGTTCACTCAGCGCAAACGGGGTTCCAGTGAAGGATCGGCGATCGCCAAAGCGCTTGACTACAGTCTTAAGCGCTGGGAGGCGCTCACGCGTTATCTAGTCGATGGGCATATGCCCATCGACAATAACTGGCTGGAAAATCAGATTCGTCCCTGGGCCATCAGTCGCTCGAACTGGTTGTTTGCCGGTTCGTTGCGCGCTGGGCAACGCGCCGCGACAATCATGAGCCTGATTTGATCCGCGCAGCTCAATGGTCATGACCCGTACGTCTACCTTAAAGACGTGCTCAATCGATTGCCCACCCATCGAGCCGACGACATCGCCGCCCTGCTGCCGCATCGCTGGGCGCCAGCCCCAGCTTGATTGACGGCATTTACCTCCAGGGATGTCTTTGCCGGGGGCTTACCAACGCGCCACGAAAACGGCCATCTAAAAGTGAAACGATGTCCGTGAATCACACAGTCGAAGAAATTTGAGCTGGCCAAGGCGATCCGTTATTCGCTCAACCAGTGGGACGCGCTTGCGCTGAACTGCCAAGGGGGCGCGCGCTGAAATCAGCAACGCCCTAGCCGAAAACACGCTGCGCTGCGTGAGACTGGGACGCAAGAACTTCCAGTTCACCGGTTCTGATAGCGGGGGCGAGCGAGCTGCCGCGATGTACGGTCTGATCGGCACGTGCAAGCTCGACGGGATCAACCCGCACACCTACCTTGAATATGTTTTGCCCCATATTGATGACCATTCCATTAACCGCATTGACGAACTGTTGCCCTGGAACGTCATCGGCAAGTTGCCCCGCCAGTCTGACCCGCCGCCCACTGCCTGATTGCTAATCCGAGCGAGCGATCCACCATCATGCTTCACCCGCCTCTCGCATTGCAAACGGCCCTCGTGAGCTGCTTACCTTATGCACAGCCAAGTCGCAGGCGCTCCTGTGCAAGCGACACAACACGCGCCTTGACCAGCTTCACCGCCTCGACTTTACGTGCCTTGCTAAACTGCCTTATCGTCTTCATTCACTTCTTGGGCCTGCTGGCTCTCCCATTAATCTAGCTGACAGGCTAGAATGGAAGCAATAGCGGCCGTGGGTTCTGGCTTAAGCATTTCTCCGTGGCTACAATGCATGTCATGAACTTTTATTTCCCCAAGCACATATGGTTTCCACGCATCAGGCGTCACTACCGTTTCACATCCAGCCTCTGCTACCGTGGCTCGAAACAATAGCGCATCACCGCTATACTGCGATGGAAAATAATCTTTTACGATACGCACATTATTCTTTGCAATTTTCTCAATGTTTTCCAATAAATGCTTATCCATCGCCGAGATTAACTCATTGCCATAGTGATAGGCGAACACATCTCTAACTATCGCCTGGTCAAGTTGATTTGCTTCCTCTTCAAAAGCTTTGCCCGCAAAAGGAGGACTATCTAGTAACCCCAGCAACGCCACTTTTTCGCCTTCGTGTTCGAGTCGGACAGCCATGCTATGCGCCACTATGCCACCGAAGCTCCATCCTAATAAGCAGTAAGGTCCTTTGGGCTGAACATGGCGCATTTGCTCAAGATAGTCTGACACCATCTCGTCAAGGGTAGACGCAAGCGGGCTTGTTCCATCGAACCCACGAGCCTGCAAGCCATAGAGGGGCTGATCCGGGTGAAGGTAATTGGACAGACCCATATAGCTCCAGCTCAAACCAAATCCGGGATGGATGCAGAAAAGAGCAGGACGACTGCCTGTGGGTTTAAGAGGAAGTAGAACAGAAAACGAGTTTTCTTGGATCCCGTCATGTTTAACGAAATGGCGTGCTAAGCCTGCGAGAGTGGGTGCCTCAAACAACGTGCGAATAGCAAGGTCAATCCCTAACGCTGTACGTACACGACTGATCAAGCGCATGGCGAGCAGCGAGTGGCCGCCGAGCGCAAAGAAGCTGTCGTGCCGACCCACACGCTTCACACCCAAGAGCTCAGCCCAGATCTCGGCTAACGTCGTCTCCAGCTCGCCTTGCGGCGCTTCATACGCTTGATGCGCCAGTGCCGCCTCATCCGGTGCGGGCAGTGCACGCCGATCGAGCTTGCCGTTGGGCGTTAGCGGCCACGCGTCCACCCGCACAAACGCACTGGGGACCATATACTCAGGCAGCTTCGCCGCCACCTGCGCGCACAGTGTGCTCGCCAGTGGCTCATCCGCTTCGGCCTGTACATACGCGACAAGCCGCTTGTCCAAGCCCTCACCGGTTGCCAGCACCACCGCCTCGCGCACCTGCGGATGCGCCGTTAAGCACGCTGCGATCTCGCCCAGCTCAATGCGAAAGCCGCGAAGCTTGACCTGATCGTCATTGCGACCCAAGAACTCCAGATTGCCGTCGGCCCGATAACGGGCCACATCCCCGGTCTTATACAGCCGTGCATCCGCATCCTCTGAGAACGGATCCGGCACAAAGCGCTCGGCAGTCAGCTCCGGGCGGTTCAGATAGCCCCGTGCCACCCCCGCACCACCAATAGATAACTCACCCACCGCACCCAGCGGCACCGGCTGGCTGTGCGCATCGAGCAGATACACGCGCGTGTTCCCGATTGGCCGGCCAATCGGGACCTCACCACTGAAGTCACGTGCACCACGCCATACCGTGGCACAAACGGTCGCCTCCGTGGGACCGTAGGCATTAAAGACCGTGCCTTGGTCGGCCAAGTCTCGAACCAGCGTTGCACTGGGCGCTTCGCCTGCTAGAATCAGCGTTAAGGACGGACCAAAGCTAAGCAAATCTGTGCCATGTTGAAGTAGTGCAGGCGGTAACGTCGCGTGCGTAATCGCATGGCTTGCCAAATAGTCACGCAGAGCATGCCGATCATGCCGGGCCGCCTCGGGTGGCAGATACAACGCTACACCGCTGCCAAAAGCCATAAAGATTTCGGATGCACTCGCATCAAAGCTGAACGACGCAAATTGCAAAATACGGCTGGTTGGCTGCACGCCAAAACAGGCGATCTGCGCCAGAGCAAGGTTTACCATACCCCGATGCTCGACCATCACCCCCTTGGGCGTGCCGGTCGAGCCCGACGTGTAGATCACATACGCCAGATGCCGGGCCGTCAGGCCCGCCACCGACGGATTGGTGCCCGGCAACGCCGGCAAGGTGGCCGGATCGAGCACCGTGCACTCGGCCAGCGCCGCCTCGCCCAACGCAGCGCGCCCCACCGCATCGGCCAGCACCATGCTCGGCGCCGCATCGGCGAGGATGTGCGCCAAGCGCTCACTCGGATAGCTCGGATCCAGCGGCACATACGCGCCCCCGGCCTTTAAAATCGCCAACAACCCCACGACCAGCGCAGCACTGCGCTGCACGCAGATCGCCACCCGCGTGTCCGGCCTGACGCCCCACTCGATCAACTGGTGCGCGAGGCGATTGGCTCGTGCATTGAGCTGTGCATAGCTCAACGTTTGATCCTCATAGACCAGCGCCGGCGCCTCGGGCGTGCGCTCGACCTGCGCCTCAAATAACTGGTGCACGCACATATGCGACGGATACGCCCGCTGCGTCGCGTTCCATGTCTGCAGCAGCAACTGACGCTCGGCCGGTGACAGCAGCTCAAGCGTTGCAACCGGCTGCTGGGGATGAGCCACCATCGCCTGCAACATGGCCTGCAGATAGCCGACGTACCGCTCGATCGTCGCGGGATCGAACAGCGCCGTCGCATACCCTAAGCGGCCGACAATCTCATCGCCTGTATCAGACAAGTTCAGCTCGAGATCGCACTTCACGGCGTCATACTCCAGCTCAGCCGGCGTGGCCGTGAGCCCGGGTAAGCGCCACTGCCCTGTCTCATTGCTCTGCCATGCCAACATCACTTGAAACAGCGGCGTATGATTCAATCGACGCGGCGGCTGCACGATCTCCACCACTTGCTCAAACGGCAGATCTTGATGCGCTTGCGCGTCCAGCGTCGTGCGCCGCACGCGCGTGAGCAGCTCTACGGTATCGGGCTCGTCCGACAAATCCACGCGCAACGCCAGCGTATTGACAAAAAAACCAATCAACGGCTCAATCTGTGGATGGTGACGATTAGCGCTGGGCGTGCCGATGACCACATCACACTGGCCGGACAGGCGCGCGAGCACCGCGCTCCACGCCGCGAGCACCGTCATAAATAGCGTCGTGCCGTACTCCCCACTTAAGCGCTTGAGCGCTTGCGTCGTGGCCGCATCCATGCGCACCGGCACCTGTGCACCGACAAACGACTGTTGTGCCGGGCGCGGCCGATCGGTCGGTAGCTCAAGCAGCACCGGCGCGTCGGCGAGCGTCGCGCGCCAGTAGTTGCTTTGCGCCTGCAGCCGCTCACCCGTGAGCCACTGTCGTTGCCACGCCGCATAGTCCGGATACTGAACCGACAGCGGCGGTAGCGCATCGGCTTGCACCCCCATGCTCGCCGCGTACAGTGCACTTAACTCGCGCGTGAGTACCCCAAGCGACCAGCCGTCCGACACAATATGGTGCTGTGTGAGCACGCACTGATAGTTGTCATCGGCGAGCTGAACGACGCATGCGCGCATCAGCGGCCCGCACGCCAGATCGAATGGCGCGTGCGCGGCTTCGTGACGCAAGCGTGCCAGTTGTGCCTGCGCATCCGGCGCCCCACGCAGATCATGCCAGCGCAGCGGCACGCCCCTGTCCGCCGGCAGCAGCCGCACCTGCGGCTGCCCCTCGACGCTTACAAACGTCGAGCGCAGCGCTTCGTGACGCGCCCACAGCACATCGAGCGCCTGTTGCCAGGCCGCTCGATCCAGTGGCCCGCGCACATGCAGCGCCAGCGGCATATGATACGTCTCACTGACCCCATCGAGCTGCGTGAGGAACCACAGTCGCTGCTGCGCGAACGACAGCGGCAAATGGCCTTCGCGTGAGACCGGCGTGATCTCGGGGAGCGTATCGGTGCCTTGTTGCAGATGGGCTTCGAGCGCCGCGGCAAACGCGGCCAATGTGGGCGTGGCGAACAAGGCGGCCAGCGGCACGTCAGCACCCAGCCCGCTGATCCGGTTCATCAACCGCACCGCCAGCAGCGAGTGGCCCCCGAGCGCAAAGAAGCTGTCGTGCCGACCCACACGCTTCACACCCAAGAGCTCGGCCCAGATTGCCGCGAGCGTCGTCTCCAGCTCGCCTTGCGGCGCTTCATACGCTTGATGTGCCCGCGCCTCGTCATCCGGTGCGGGCAGTGCACGCCGATCGAGCTTGCCGTTGGGCGTTAGCGGCCACGCGTCCAGCCGCACAAACGCACTGGGCACCATATACTCGGGCAGGCGGGCCGAAACATGCGCGCGCAGCGTGCTCGCCAGTGGCTCGTCCGCTTCGGCCCGCACATACGCCACCAGCCGCTTGTCCGACCCCTCACCGCACGCGAGCACCACTGCATCCTGCACCTGCGGGTGCGCCGTTAAGCACGCTTCGATCTCACCCAGTTCAATCCGAAAACCGCGGATCTTGACTTGCTCATCGTTGCGCCCCACGAACTCCAGATTGCCGTCCGGTAAATACCGTGCCAAATCCCCAGTCTTATACAGCCGCGCATCGGCGTCCTCTGAGAACGGATCCGGCACAAAGCGCTCGGCGGTCAGCGCCGGGCGGTTCCAATAGCCGCGCGCGACGCCTGCGCCACCGATGTATAGTTCACCGACTGCACCCAGGGGCACCGGCTGGCTGTGTGCGTCCAGCAAATAAATGCGCGTGTTGGCAATAGGTCGGCCAATCGGGACCGCACCGCTGAAGTCACGTGCACCACGCCATGCTGTGGCACACACGGTTGTCTCCGTGGGGCCGTAGGCATTAAAAACCGTGCTTTGGTCGACCAAGTTTCGAACCAACGTCGCACTGGGCGCTTCGCCTGCCAGAATCAGTGTTAAGGACAGACCAAAACTGGACAAATCTGCGCCATGTTGAAGCAGTGCTGGCGGTAAAGTCGCGTGCGTAATCGCATGGCTTGCCAAATAGTCCCACAAAGCATGCCGATCCTGCCGGGCCGCCTCGAGGGGCAAATACAACACTGCACCGCTGCCAAAGGCCATCCAGATTTCGGATGCACTCGCATCAAAGCTGAACGACGCAAACTGCAAAATGCGGCTGGTTGGCTGCACCCCAAAACAGGCAATCTGCGCCAGAGCAAGGTTCACCACGCCTCGATGCTCGACCATCACGCCCTTCGGGGTACCGGTGGAGCCCGACGTATAAATCACATACGCCAGATGCCGGGCCGTCAGGCCCGCCACCGACGGATTCGTGTCCGGCAACGCCGGCAAGGTAACCGGATCGAGCACCGTGCAGGATGCGAGCGCCGCGTCGCCTAACGCAGCGCGCCCGGCCGCATCCGCGAGCACAATGTTCGGGGATGCATCAACAAGAATGTGCGCCAAGCGCTCGCCCGGATACGCTGGATCCAGCGGCACATACGCACCCCCAGCCTTTAAAATCGCCAGCACCCCCACGACCAACGCGGCACTGCGCTGCACGCAGATCGCCACCCGTGCATCGGGCCTGACGCCCAACTCGATCAACTGGTGTGCGAGGCGATTAGCTTGTGCGTTCAGCTGCGCATAGCTCAGCGTCTGCGCTTCATACACCAGCGCCGGCGCCTCGGGCGTGCGCTCGACCTGCGCTTCGAACAACTGGTGCACGCACAAGTGCGACGGATAGTCCCGCTGCGTCGCATTCCACGTGTCAAGCAGCAACTGACGCTCCGCCTCGGGCAGCACCTGCAACCGCTGCACTGCGGTGTCGGGCACCGCCTCGAGCACGTCGGCCAAGCTGTGCAGCGCCCGCTGCATATACGCGCACACCCGCTCGGGCTCCAGCGGCGGCACGCTCTGGGCCGTTAGCCCCAACGACTGCCCATCATCTTCCACTGACAGCCCAATTGGATAATTGGTGCGCTCCTGCCCGCTCAACAGTTCCACACCCGATAGCCCGCTGCGCTCATTCGAGCCCATCGCATTGTGCCGGTAATTGAGCAGCGCACTGAAGAGCGGCGTGCCCGACGGCACGCCGTTGCAGCGCTGCGCGAGCGCCAGCGACGCATGCTCATGCTCGAGCAACGCCGCCAGCCGCGCATGCGTGCTCCGCACACACGCCTCCACACTGCCGTCCAAATCCACACGCAGTGGCAACGTATTGATAAAGAGCCCCATCGCACGATCGGCACCCTCACCCGCTTGCATCCGACCGAACAGTACGGTGCCAAACACCACGCGTGATTGGCCGCTCGCGCGCGCCAGCACCTGCGCCCATGCCAAATGACATAGGCTCGCCAGACTGACGCCCAACCGTTTGGCGTGCCCGCGCAGCCGGTCGTTCAACGCCGGCGGCAGCATCCGGTGGGCTTCGCTCACGTCACTGCCGTCGCGCTGTACCTGTGCGAGCCCAAACGGCAAGGTCGGCTCCACGTCCGCGAGCAGCTCGGTAAAAAAGCGCGCATGCTCGGCTTCACTGACACCCAACCTGGCTTGCGCGACCAGATGACGGAACGGCTGCGCCGGCGGTAGGGTGTCGCCTCGACCCTCGATGAACGCCCGCACCTGCGCGTGCATCACCTCCAGCGTCGAGTGATCGCCAATCAAATGGTGCAGCCGCTGCGTGAGTAGCCAGCGCCCCCTACTCTCCTGCGCAATCGCACAGTGCAGCAGCGGCGCTTGCGTCAGATCCAGCCGCGTGTGACGCGGATCAAAGCGCCGCGCCAATTGCGCCGCAATCGGCCCGTCAGCGGCATCCAGCGTCAGCTCGGTCACCGGCAACCGCACGTGGCGCCACACCACTTGCGCAGGCGTGGACACGCCTTCCCAGACGAACGCGGTGCGCAAAATATCGTGGCGATCAATCACCTGCTGCAGCGCGTGCAGATACTGGTCAAGCCGCGCGCGACTGTCGAAAGCCAGCTGCACCATCAGCAGATATGGATCGCCTGTGCTGGCCAGCAGATGGTGAAACAGTAGCCCGTCTTGCAGCGGCGACAGGGCATAAATGTCCTGGATATTGGCCCCCCCTCCCGGCACCTGCTCGACAATCTTATCAATGTCCGCTTGCGTCAGCTCAATGAGCGGCAGCATCGACGGCGTAATCGCCGTTGTGTCAGGCGTGATCGCGTTCGCAGGCACCACCACGTCACGGCGCTGGCCCAACGTCTGCGCCAATGCAGTGAGCGTCGGTGCCTCAAATAGCGCCCGCACTGACACACTCAAGCCCCGACGCCGCAGACGTTCAATGAGCTGCACCGCCAGCAGCGAGTGGCCCCCGAGCGCAAAGAAGCTGTCGTGCCGACCCACACGCTTCACACCCAAGAGCTCAGCCCAAATCTCGGCTAACGTCGTCTCCAGCTCGCCTTGCGGCGCTTCATACGCTTGATGCGCCAGTGCCTCGTCATCCGGTGCGGGCAGTGCACGCCGATCGAGCTTGCCGTTGGGCGTCAGCGGCCACGCGTCCACTTGCACAAACGCACTGGGCACCATATACTCAGGCAGCTTCGCCGCCACCTGCGCGCGCAGTGTGCTCGCCAGTGGCTCGTCCGCTTCGGCCCGCACATACGCCACCAGCCGCTTAGCCGAGCCCTCGCCTGTTGCTAGCACCACCGCATCACGCACTTGCGGATGCGCCGTTAAGCACGCCTCAATCTCACCCAGTTCAATCCGAAAACCGCGGATCTTGACTTGCTCATCGTTGCGCCCCACGAACTCCAGATTGCCGTCCGGTAAATACCGTGCCAAATCCCCAGTCTTATACAGCCGCGCATCGGCGTCCTCTGAGAACGGATCCGGCACAAAGCGCTCGGCGGTCAGCGCCGGGCGGTTCCAATAGCCGCGTGCCACGCCTGCGCCACCGATGTACAGTTCACCAACCGCACCCAGTGGCACTGGCTGCCCGGGCGCATCGAGCAGATAGATCCTTGTGTTCGCAATCGGCCGGCCGATTGGCACGGTGTCCTCTGTGTAGTTTGCCGGGCAGCTCCAGGCCGTCACATCAATTGCCGCTTCCGTCGGACCATACAAGTTATACAGCTGCGCGCTCGGTAACAGTGTTTGGCAAAGCCGCACACTCGCCCCCGGCAGCGCTTCGCCACTGCAAACCAGCCGTTTTACAGACGTACAGTGCTGAACCCCTTCATTGTGCAAAAACAGGCTCAGCATGGACGGCACAAAATGAGCCGTAGTGATGCGCTGCCGAGTGATCAACTCTATCAAGGCAGCCGGATCTTTATGCACATCGGGTGCCGCCACAACCAGGGTAGCGCCATTGAGTAAGGTCCAGAAAAACTCCCAGACAGACACGTCAAAACTCACGGGTGTTTTCTGAAGCACACGATCGGCCGTCGTCAAACCATAAGCTTGCTGCATCCACACCAGACGATTGACGAGCGCCTGGTGCTCATTCTGTACACCCTTCGGGGTGCCAGTGGAGCCGGACGTATAGATCACATACGCCAGATGCCGGGCCGTCAGGCCCGCCACCGACGGATTGGTGCCCGGCAACGCCGGCAAGGTGGCCGGATCGAGCACCGTGCACTCGGCCAACGCCGCCTCGCCCAACGCAGCGCGCCCCACCGCATCCGCGAGCACCATGCTCGGCGCCGCATCGGCGAGGATGTGCGCCAAGCGCTCACTCGGATAGCTCGGATCCAGCGGCACATACGCGCCCCCGGCCTTTAAAATCGCCAACAACCCCACGACCAGCGCAGCACTGCGCTGCACGCAGATCGCCACCCGCGTGTCCGGCCTGACGCCCCACTCGATCAACTGGTGCGCGAGGCGATTGGCTCGTGCATTGAGCTGTGCATAGCTCAACGTTTGATCCTCATAGACCAGCGCCGGCGCCTCGGGCGTACGCTCGACCTGCGCCTCAAACAACTGGTGCACGCACATATGCGACGGATACGCCCGCTGCGTCGCGTTCCATGTCTGCAGCAGCAACTGACGCTCGGCCGGTGACAGCAGCTCAAGCGTTGCAACCGGCTGCTGGGGATGAGCCACCATCGCCTGCAACATGGCCTGCAGATAGCCGACGTACCGCTCGATCGTCGCGGGATCGAACAGCGCCGTCGCATACCCTAAGCGGCCGACAATCTCATCGCCTGTATCAGACAAGTTCAGCTCGAGATCGCACTTCACGGCGTCATACTCCAGCTCAGCCGGCGTGGCCGTGAGCCCGGGTAAGCGCCACTGCCCTGTCTCATTGCTCTGCCATGCCAACATCACTTGAAACAGCGGCGTATGATTCAATCGACGCGGCGGCTGCACGATCTCCACCACTTGCTCAAACGGCAGATCTTGATGCGCTTGCGCGTCCAGCGTCGTGCGCCGCACGCGCGTGAGCAGCTCTACGGTATCGGGCTCGTCCGACAAATCCACGCGCAACGCCAGCGTATTGACAAAAAAACCAATCAACGGCTCAATCTGTGGATGGTGACGATTAGCGCTGGGCGTGCCGATGACCACATCACACTGGCCGGACAGGCGCGCGAGCACCGCGCTCCACGCCGCGAGCACCGTCATAAATAGCGTCGTGCCGTACTCCCCACTTAAGCGCTTGAGCGCTTGCGTCGTGGCCGCATCCATGCGCACCGGCACCTGTGCACCGACAAACGACTGTTGTGCCGGGCGCGGCCGATCGGTCGGTAGTTCAAGCAGCACCGGCGCGTCGGCGAGCGTCGCGCGCCAGTAGTTGCTTTGCGCCTGCAGCCGCTCACCCGTGAGCCACTGTCGTTGCCACGCCGCATAGTCCGGATACTGAACCGACAGCGGCGGTAGCGCATCGGCTTGCACCCCCATGCTCGCCGCGTACAGTGCACTTAACTCGCGCGTGAGTACCCCAAGCGACCAGCCGTCCGACACAATATGGTGCTGTGTGAGCACGCACTGATAGTTGTCATCGGCGAGCTGAACGACGCATGCGCGCATCAGCGGCCCGCACGCCAGATCGAATGGCGCGTGCGCGGCTTCGTGACGCAAGCGTGCCAGTTGTGCCTGCGCATCCGGCGCCCCACGCAGATCATGCCAGCGCAGCGGCACGCCCCTGTCCGCCGGCAGCAGCCGCACCTGCGGCTGCCCCTCGACGCTTACAAACGTCGAGCGCAGCGCTTCGTGACGCGCCCACAGCACATCGAGCGCCTGTTGCCAGGCCGCTCGATCCAGTGGCCCGCGCACATGCAGCGCCAGCGGCATATGATACGTCTCACTGACCCCATCGAGCTGCGTGAGGAACCACAGTCGCTGCTGCGCGAACGACAGCGGCAAATGGCCTTCGCGTGAGACCGGCGTGATCTCGGGGAGCGTATCGGTGCCTTGTTGCAGATGGGCTTCGAGCGCCGCGGCAAACGCGGCCAATGTGGGCGTGGCGAACAAGGCGGCCAGCGGCACGTCAGCACCCAGCCCGCTGATCCGGTTCATCAACCGCACCGCCAGCAGCGAGTGGCCCCCGAGCGCAAAGAAGCTGTCGTGCCGACCCACACGCTTCACACCCAAGAGCTCGGCCCAGATTGCCGCGAGCGTCGTCTCCAGCTCGCCTTGCGGCGCTTCATACGCTTGATGTGCCCGCGCCTCGTCATCCGGTGCGGGCAGTGCACGCCGATCGAGCTTGCCGTTGGGCGTTAGCGGCCACGCGTCCAGCCGCACAAACGCACTGGGCACCATATACTCGGGCAGGCGGGCCGAAACATGCCGCGCAGCGTGCTCGCCAGTGGCTCGTCCGCTTCGGCCTGCACATACGCCACCAGTCGCTTGTCCGACCCCTCACCGGTTGCCAGCACCACCGCATCACGCACCTGCGGGTGCGCCGTTAAGCACGCTTCGATCTCACCCAGCTCAATCCGAAAGCCGCGGATCTTCACTTGCTCATCGTTGCGCCCCACAAACTCCAGATGGCCGTCCAGTAAATACCGTGCCAAATCCCCGGTCTTATACAGCCGCGCATCGGCGTCCTCTGAGAACGGATCCGGCACAAAGCGCTCGGCGGTCAGCGCCGGGCGGTTCCAATAGCCGCGTGCCACCCCCGCGCCACCAATATACAATTCACCGACCGCACCCAGGGGCACCGGCTGCCCATGCGCGTCCAACAGATAAATTGTCAGATCCGGAATCCGTGTGCCAATCAGACTGCCCGCTTGCTCGCTATCTTGCTGCCGAAGCGGCCGATACGTCACATGCACAGTCACTTCGGTAATCCCATACATGTTGATCAATTGCGGATAACGCTCGTCGTGCGTGGCATACCACGCCTGTAAGCTCGTCGGCTCCAGCGCTTCCCCGCCAAAGATCACATAGCGTAATTGATCTGTTAAGGCGCTGTGTGCTTGGCTGACCATCAACGCCTTAAAGGCACTGGGGGTCTGATTTAATACGGTGACACCCTGCTCACAGATCAACTGGTAAAAAGCGTCGGCAGAGCGAGCAATGGGATGAGGCACGATGACAAGCTTGCCACCATAACGCAGTGCGCCCCACAGCTCCCAGACCGAGAAATCAAAGGCAAACGAGTGAAATAGGCACCAAGTATCATGCTCGTTAAAGCCATACCATGGTTGCGTTGCCTCGAACAGCCGCGCCACTTGGACATGTTCGACCATCACGCCCTTCGGGGTGCCGGTCGAGCCAGACGTATAGATCACATAGGCCAGATGCCGGGCCGTCAGACCTGCCACCGACGGATTCGTGTCTGGCAACGCCGGCAGGGTAGCCGGATCGAGCACCGTGCACTCGGCCAGCGCTGCTTCGCCTAACGCAGCGCGCCCAGCCGCATCGGCCAGCACCATGCTCGGCGCCGCATCAGCGAGAATGTACGCCAAGCGCTCGCCCGGATACGCCGGATCGAGCGGCACATAAGCGCCGCCGGCCTTCAAGATCGCCAATAGCCCCACGACCAGCGCGGCACTGCGCTGCACGCAGATCGCCACCCGCGTGTCCGGCTTGACGCCCAACTCGATCAACTGGTGTGCGAGGCGATTGGCCTGTGCATTCAGCTCGGCGTAACTGAACGTTTGGTCTTCAAACACCAGCGCTGGCGCCTCGGGCGTGCGCTCGACCTGCGCCTCAAATAACTGGTGCACGCACACGTGCGACGGATACGCCCGCTGCGTCGCGTTCCATGTCTGCAGCAGCAACTGGCGCTCGGCCTCAGGCAGCACCTGCAACTGCTGCACTGCGGTGTCGGGCGCCGCCTCGAGCGCGTCGGCCAAGCTGTGCAGCGCCTGCTGCATATACCCACACACCCGCTCGGGCGCCAGCGGCGGCACGCTCTGGGCCGTCAGCTCCAGCGCTTGACCGAAGTCCTCGACCGATAGTGTCAGCGGGTAATTGGTGCGCTCCTGCGCGCTGAGCAGCTCCACACCCGGTAGCCCGCTGCGCTCATCCGAGCCCATCGCATTGTGCCGGTAATTGAGCAGCGCACTAAAGAGCGGTGTATCGGCCGGCACGCCGCTGCAGCGCTGCGCCAGCGCCAATGACGCATGCTCGTGTTCCAACAGCGCGGCCAGCCGCGCATGCGTCGCATGCACGGCGGCTTGCACATTGCCGCTCAGGTCCACACGCAGCGGCAGCGTATTGATAAACAGCCCCATCGCACTGTCGGCCCCCTCACCCGCTTGCATCCGACCGAACAGCACGGTGCCAAACACCACGCGTGGTTGGCCGCTCGCGCGGGCCAGCACCTGCGCCCACGCCAAGTGACACAGGCTCGCTAAGCTCACGCCCAGGCGCCGCGCGTGCGTGCGCAGCCGATCGTTCAACGCCGACGGCAGCATCCGGTGTGACTCGCTCACTTCACTGCCGTCGTGCTGTATCTGCGCGAGCCCAAACGGCAGGGTCGGCTCCACGTCAGCGAGCAGCTCAGTAAAGAAGTGTTCGTGTTCGGCTTGACTGACACCCAGCCGCGCTTGCGCGACCAGATGACGAAACGGCTGCGCCGGCGACAGGGTGTCGCCTCGCCCCTCGATGAACGCCCGCACCTCCGCGTGCATCACCTCTAGCGTCGAGTGATCGCCAATCAAATGGTGCAGCCGCTGCGTAAGCAGCCAGCGACCCGCCCTGTCTTGCGCAATCGCACAGTGCAGCAGCGGCGCCTGTGTCAGATCCAAGCGCGTGTGACGCGGATCAAAGCGTCGCGCCAATTGCGCCACGATCGGCTCGTCAGCGGGGTCCAACGTCAGCTCGGTGACCGGCAACTGTGCGTGGCGCCACACCACTTGCGCAGGCGTGGACACGCCTTCCCACACGAACGCGGTGCGCAAAATATCGTGGCGATCGATCACCTGCTGCAGCGCGTGCAAATACTGGTCAAGCCGCTCATGACTATCGAAAGCCAGCTGCACCATCAGCAGATACGGATCGCCGTCGCGCGCGAGCAGATGGTGAAACAGCAGCCCGTCTTGCAGCGGCGAGAGCGCATAAATGTCCTGGATATTGGCCACGCCCTGCGGCACCTGCTTAACAATCTTGTCAATGTCCGCTTGCGTTAGCTCAATGAGCGGCAGCATCGACGGCGTAATCACAGTCGTGTCGGGCGTGATCGCGTTCGCAGGCACCGCCACGTCACGGCGCTGGCCCAACGACTGCGCCAGCGCACTGAGCGTCGGTGCCTCAAATAGCGCCCGCACCGACACACTCAAGCCCCGGCGCCGCAGACGCTCAATGAGCCGCACCGCCAGCAGCGAGTGGCCGCCGAGGGCAAAGAAGCTATCGTGCCGGCCCACTTGCTTTACACCCAAGAGCTCGGCCCAGATTGCCGCCAGCGTCGTCTCCAGCTCGCCTTGCGGCACTTCATACGCTTGATGCGCTAGCGCCGCCTCATCCGGTGCGGGCAACGCACGCCGATCGAGCTTGCCGTTGGGCGTTAGCGGCCACGCGTCCACCCGCACGAACGCGCTGGGCACCATATACTCGGGCAGGCTCGCCGCCACCTGCGCGCGCAGGGTGCTCGCGAGCTGCTCATCCGCTTCGGCCTGCACATACGCCACCAGCCGCTTGTCCGAGCCCTCGCCGCACGCCAGCACCACCGCATCACGCACCTGCGGGTGCGCCGTTAAGCACGCTGCAATCTCGCCCAGCTCAATCCGAAAGCCGCGGATCTTGACTTGATCATCGTTGCGCCCCACAAACTCCAGATTGCCGTCCGGTAAATACCGTGCCACATCCCCGGTCTTATACAGCCGCGCATCGGCGTCCTCTGAGAACGGATCGCGCACAAAGCGCTCGGCCGTCAGTTCAGGGCGGTTCCAATAGCCGCGCGCGACGCCTGCGCCACCGATGTATAGTTCACCGACTGCACCCAGGGGCACCGGCTGGCCGTGTGCGTCCAGCAAATAAACACGCGTGTTCGCAATGGGTCGGCCAATCGGGATGCTGGCGTTTCTTTCCGGAACGCACGTGACCTTGTAAATCGTCGCAAACGTGGTGCTCTCGGTTGGACCGTAACCGTTGATCAGCTGCTCAGGAGGGGACTCGCCCATCACTTGCGCAACCAACCTAGCATCCAACACGTCTCCTCCGACAATTAATGCCTTGAGTTGAGAGAAGGCCGTGTCCACCTGGGCGGCCATCTGGTTGAACAAGCCAACGGTGAGCCACAAGATGCTGATGCGCTGTTCGCGCAACGTGTGCGCAAACGCACGGGGCATCAGCACAGTGTCATGATCAATCACCACAACGGTGGCGCCATTTAACAGCGGTGCCCACACTTCAAACGTGCTCGCGTCGAAAGCCGGGTTTGCCGCGAACGCCACACGATCATCGGTGCGAATGTCAACATAGCCATTGTTGATGACCAGCCGCGCAATCGCATAATGCGGCACCATCACGCCTTTCGGCGTGCCGGTTGAACCCGATGTATAGATCACATACGCCAGATGGCGAGCCGTCAGCTCGGCTATCGACGGATTGGTGTCCGGCCACGTCGACGGGGTAGCTGGATCGAGCACCGTGCACTCGGCCAGCGCCGCCTCGCCCAACGCAGCGCGCCCGGCCGCATCGGCCAGCACCATGCTCGGCGCCGCATCGGCGAGGATGTGCGCCAAGCGCTCACTCGGATAGCTCGGATCCAGCGGCACATACGCGCCCCCAGCCTTCAAAATCGCCAGCACCCCCACGACCAGCGCAGCACTGCGCTGCACGCAGATCGCCACCCGCGTGTCCGGCTTGACGCCCAACTCGATCAACTGGTGCGCCAAGCGATTGGCTCGTGCATTGAGCTGCGCATAGCTCAACGTTTGATCCTCATAGACCAGCGCCGGCGCCTCGGGCGTACGCTCGACCTGCGCCTCAAATAACTGGTGCACGCACACGTGCGACGGATACGCCCGCTGCGTCGCGTTCCATGTCTGCAGCAGCAACTGACGCTCGGCCGGTGACAGCAACTCAAGCGTTGCGACCGGCTGCTGGGGATGAGCCACCATCGCCTGCAACATGGCCTGCAGATAGCCGACGTGCCGCTCGATCGTGGATTGGTCGAACAGCGCCGTCGCATACCCTAAGCTACCAGCAATCTCATCGCCTGTCTCAGACAAGTTCAGCTCGAGATCGCACTTTACGGCGTCATACTCCAGCTCAGCCGGCGTGGCCGTGAGCCCAGGTAGGCGCCACTGCCCTGTCTCATTACTCTGCCACGCCAACATCACTTGAAACAGCGGCGTATAATCCAATCGACGCGGCGGCTGCACGATCTCCACCACTTGCTCAAACGGCAGATCTTGATGCGCTTGCGCGTCCAGCATCGTGCGCCGCACGCGCGCGAGCAGCTCTACGGTATCGGGTCCACCCGACAGATCCACGCGCAACGCCAGCGTATTGACAAAAAAGCCGATCAACGGCTCGATCTGCGGGTGGTGACGATTGGCGCTGGGCGTGCCAATGACCACATCACACTGGCCGGACAGGCGCGCGAGCACCGCACTCCATGCCGCGAGCACTGTCATAAATAGCGTCGTGCCATGCTTAGCGCTTAAACGCTTGAGCGCTTGCGTCGTGGCCGCATCAATGCGCACCGGCACCTGTGCGCCGGCAAACGACTGTTGCGCCGAGCGTGGCCGGTCGGTCGGCAGCGCCAGCAGCACCGGCGCGTCGGCGAGCGTCGCGCGCCAGTAGTCGCTTTGCACCTGCAGCCGCTCACCCGTGAGCCACTGTCGTTGCCACGCCGCATAGTCCGGATACTGAACCGACAGCGGCGGCAGCGCAGCGGCTTGCGCCCCAACGCTCGCCGCGTACAGTGCACTCAACTCGCGCGCGAGCACGCCAAGCGACCAGCCGTCCGACACAATATGGTGCTGCACGAGTAACATCACGTGCTCGTCATCGGCCAATTGCATGCCGCATGCGTGGATCAACGGGCCCTGCGCCAGATCGAACGGCGCGTGCGCGGCTTCGTGACGCAAGCGTGCCAGTTGCGCCTGCGCATTTGGCACACCACGCAGATCATGCCAGCGCAGCGGCACGCCCGTGTCCGCCGGCAGCAACTGCACCTGCGGCTGACCGGCGACGCTCACAAACGTCGAGCGCAGCGCTTCGTGACGCGCCCACAGCACATCGAGCGCCTGTTGCCAGGCCGCTCGATCCAGTGGCCCGCGCACGTGCAGCGCCAGCGGCGTATGATACGACTCACTGGCCCCATCGAGCTGCGCGAGAAACCACAACCGCTGCTGCGCGAACGATAGCGGCAGACTGCCTTCGCGTGACACCGGTGTGATCTCGGGCAGCGCATCGGTGCCTTGTTGCAAGTGGGCTTCGAGCGCCGCGGCAAACGCGGCCAACGTCGGCGCCGCGAACAAGGTCGCCAGCGGCACATCAGCGCCCAGCCCGCTGACCCGGTTCATCAACCGCACCGCCAGCAGCGAGTGGCCCCCGAGCGCAAAGAAGTTGTCGTGCCGACCCACCCGCTTCACACCCAAGAGCTCGGCCCAGATTGCCGCGAGCGTCGTCTCCAGCTCGCCTTGCGGCGCTTCATACGCTTGATGTGCCCGCGCCTCGTCATCCGGTGCGGGCAGTGCACGCCGATCGAGCTTGCCGTTCGGTGTCAGTGGCCAAGCGTCCACCCGCACAAACGCACTGGGCACCATATACTCGGGCAGGCTCGCCGCCACCTGCGCGCGCAAGGTGCTCGCCAGTGGCTCGTCCGCTTCGGCCCGCACATACGCCACCAGCCGCTTGTCCGACCCCTCACCGCACGCGAGCACCACTGCATCCTGCACCTGCGGGTGCGCCGTTAAGCACGCTGCGATCTCGCCCAGTTCAATCCGAAAACCGCGGATCTTGACTTGCTCATCGTTGCGCCCCACGAACTCCAGATGGCCGTCCGGTAAATACCGTGCCAAATCCCCAGTCTTGTACAGCCGTGCATCGGCATCCTCTGAGAACGGATCCGGCACAAAGCGCTCGGCGGTCAGCGCCGGGCGGTTCCAATAGCCGCGTGCCACCCCCGCGCCACCAATATACAATTCACCGACCGCACCCAGGGGCACCGGCTGGCTGTGTGCGTCCAGCAAATAAACACGCGTGTTCGCAATGGGTCGGCCAATCGGGATGCTGGCGTTTCTTTCCGGAACGCACGTGACCTTGTAAATCGTCGCAAACGTGGTGCTCTCGGTCGGACCGTAACCGTTGATCAGTTGCTCAGGAGGGGACTCGCGCATCACTTGCGCAACCCACCTCGCATCCAACACGTCTCCTCCGACAATCAATGCCTTGAGTTGAGAGAAGGCCATGTCCACCTGTGCGGCCATCTGATTGAACAAGCCAACGGTGAGCCACAAAATGCTGATGCGCTGTTCGCGCAACGTGTGCGCAAACCGCAGCGGGCATCAGCACCGTGTCATGATCAATCACCACAACGGTGGCGCCATTTAACAGCGGTGCCCACACTTCAAACGTGCTCGCGTCGAAAGCCGGGTTTGCCGCGAACGCCACACGATCACCGGTGCGAATGTCAACATAGCCATTGTTGATGACCAGCCGCGCAATCGCATAATGCGGCACCATCACGCCTTTCGGCGTGCCGGTTGAACCCGATGTATAGATCACATACGCCAGATGGCGAGCCGTCAGCTCGGCTATCGACGGATTGGTGTCCGGCCACGTCGACGGGGTAGCTGGATCGAGCACCGTGCACTCGGCCAGCGCCGCCTCGCCCAACGCAGCGCGCCCCACCGCATCCGCGAGCACCATGCTCGGTGCCGCATCGGTGAGGATGTGCGCCAAGCGCTCACCCGGATAGGCGGGATCGAGCGGCACATAGGCGCCACCCGCTTTGAGGATCGCCAGCAGCCCCACAACTAGCGCCGGCGAGCGCTCAACGCAGATCGCCACCCGGATGTCTGGCTTGACACCCAGCTCGATCAACTGGTGCGCCAAGCGATTAGCTTGTGCGTTCAGCTGCGCATAGCTCAGTGTCTGCGCTTCATATACCAGCGCTGGCGCCTCGGGCGTGCGCTCGACCTGCGCCTCAAACAACTGGTGCACACACCGATGTTTCGGATAGTCCCGCTGCGTCGCATTCCACGTGTCAAGCAGCAACTGACGCTCGGCCGGTGACAGCAACTCAAGCGTTGCAACCGGCTGCTGGGGGCGAGCCACCATGGCGCGCAACATCGTCTGTAGATACCCGACGTGCCGCTCGATCGTCGCGTGATCGAACAGCGCCGTCGCATACCCTAAGCGGCCAACGACCTCCTCACCTGCCTCAGATAAGTTCAGCTCGAGATCGAACTTCACGACCTCATACTCCAGCTCAGCCGGCGTGGTCGTGAGCCCGGGTAGGCGCCACTCGCCTGGCGCATTACTCTGCCACGCCAACATCACTTGAAACAGCGGCGTATGATTTAATCGACGCGGCGGCTGCACGATCTCCACCACTTGCTCGAACGGTAAATCCTGATGCGCTTGCGCATCGAGTGTCGTGCGCCGCACGCGCGCGAGCAGCTCTGCGGTATCCGGCTCGCCCGACAAATCCATGCGCAACGCCAACGTATTGACAAAAAAGCCAATCAACGGCTCGATTTGCGGGTGGTTACGATGGGCGCTGGGCGTGCCGATGACCACGTCGTGCTGGCCTGACAGGCGCGCGAGCACCGCGCTCCATGCGGCGAGCACCGTCATAAATAGCGTCGTGCCATGCTCAGCGCTTAAGCGCTTGAGCGCTTGCGTGGTCGATGCATCGATCTGCACCGGCACCTGCGCGCCGGCAAATGACTGTTGTGCCGGGCGCGGCCGATCGGTCGGTAGTTCAAGCAGCACCGGCGCGTCGGCGAGCGTCGCGCGCCAGTAGTTGCTTTGCGCCTGCAGCCGCTCACCCGTGAGCCACTGTCGTTGCCACGCCGCATAGTCCGGATACTGAACCGACAGCGGCGGTAGCGCATCGGCTTGCACCCCCATGCTCGCCGCGTACAGTGCACTTAACTCGCGCGTGAGTACCCCAAGCGACCAGCCGTCCGACACAATATGGTGCTGTGTGAGCACGCACTGATAGTTGTCATCGGCGAGCTGAACGACGCATGCGCGCATCAGCGGCCCGCACGCCAGATCGAATGGCGCGTGCGCGGCTTCGTGACGCAAGCGTGCCAGTTGTGCCTGCGCATCCGGCGCCCCACGCAGATCATGCCAGCGCAGCGGCACGCCCCTGTCCGCCGGCAGCAGCCGCACCTGCGGCTGCCCCTCGACGCTTACAAACGTCGAGCGCAGCGCTTCGTGACGCGCCCACAGCACATCGAGCGCCTGTTGCCAGGCCGCTCGATCCAGTGGCCCGCGCACATGCAGCGCCAGCGGCATATGATACGTCTCACTGACCCCATCGAGCTGCGTGAGGAACCACAGTCGCTGCTGCGCGAACGACAGCGGCAAATGGCCTTCGCGTGAGACCGGCGTGATCTCGGGGAGCGTATCGGTGCCTTGTTGCAGATGGGCTTCGAGCGCCGCGGCAAACGCGGCCAATGTGGGCGTGGCGAACAAGGCGGCCAGCGGCACGTCAGCACCCAGCCCGCTGATCCGGTTCATCAACCGCACCGCCAGCAGCGAGTGGCCCCCGAGCGCAAAGAAGCTGTCGTGCCGACCCACACGCTTCACACCCAAGAGCTCGGCCCAGATTGCCGCGAGCGTCGTCTCCAGCTCGCCTTGCGGCGCTTCATACGCTTGATGTGCCCGCGCCTCGTCATCCGGTGCGGGCAGTGCACGCCGATCGAGCTTGCCGTTGGGCGTTAGCGGCCACGCGTCCAGCCGCACAAACGCACTGGGCACCATATACTCGGGCAGGCGGGCCGAAACATGCGCGCGCAGCGTGCTCGCCAGTGGCTCGTCCGCTTCGGCCTGCACATACGCCACCAGTCGCTTGTCCGACCCCTCACCGGTTGCCAGCACCACCGCATCACGCACCTGCGGGTGCGCCGTTAAGCACGCTTCGATCTCACCCAGCTCAATCCGAAAGCCGCGGATCTTCACTTGCTCATCGTTGCGCCCCACAAACTCCAGATGGCCGTCCAGTAAATACCGCGCCAAATCCCCGGTCTTATACATTCGCGCATCGGGCTCGTCCACGAACGGATCGCGCACAAAACGCTCGGCGGTCAACTCCGGTCGGTTCCAATATCCGCGTGCCACCCCCGCGCCACCAATATATAACTCACCGACCGCGCCTAATGGCACTGGCTGGCCATGCGTATCAAGCAGATAAACGCGCGTGTTTACAATGGGTCGCCCAATTGGAATAGTGTTTTCTGCGCACGCTGCGGGGCACGTCCAAAACGTTGTACCAAGGGCATTTTCAGTGGGGCCATACAAATTGTGAACTTGCGCGTCAGGCAGCAGCGTTTGACACCGCTGGGCAGTCGCACCGGGCAGCGCTTCACCACTGCAAATCAAATGCTTCACCGATGTGCAGCGCTGAACACCTTCCGTATCCAAAAAAATGCTGAGCATGGATGGTACAAAGTAAACCGTCGTGATGCGCTGCCGGGCAATGAGATCCATCAAGGCAACCGGCTCTTTATGAACGTCGGCGTCTGCTACCACAAGGGTCGCGCCATTGAGCAACGTCCCAAAGAGTTCCCAGATTGAGATATCAAAGTTAAAGGGTGTTTTTTGGAGAACGCGATCGGCAGGCGTCAGACTATAACCGCGTTGCCGCTCAATCAGCGCCTGATCTTCATTTAGCGTACCGTTAGACTGTGTCACCTCGAATAAGCGTGTAATTTGCACATGTTCGATCATCACGCCCTTCGGCTTGCCGGTGGAGCCAGACGTGTAGATGACATAGGCAAGATGGCGAGGAGTCAGCTCGGCTACCCGTGGATTGGGTACAGCTTGATCGAGCAGTACCTCAGGCTCAAGTACGGTTCGGCACGCAAGCGCCGCTTCCCCCAACGTGGCCCTGCCCGTTGCATCAGCTAGGACGATCGTTGGTGCTGCATCATTCAGAATATGTGCAAGGCGCTCGGACGGATACGCAGGATCAAGTGGCACACAAGCGCCGCCAGCCTTCACGATCGCCAATAGCCCCACGACCATTGCCGGCGAGCGCTCGACGCAGATTGCCACTCGTGCATCCGGCTCAACACCCAATTCAATGAGCCGATGTGCAAGGCGATTGGCCCGTGCATTGAGCTGCGCATAGCTTAGTGTCTGCTCTTCATACACCAGCGCAGTAGCATCGGGACTGCGCTCGACCTGCGCCTCGAACAGCTGATGAAGGCACGGGTGCGCTGGATAGGGGGCTGTTGTCGTGTTCCATGTCTGCAGCAACAACTGACGCTCGGCCGGTGACAGCAACTCAAGCGTTGCGACCGGCTGCTGGGGATGAGCCGCCATCGCCTGCAACATCGTCGTCAGATACCCAACGTGCCGCTCAATCGTCGCGGGGTCAAACAACGCGCTCGCATAGCACAATGCCCCAATAATCTCCTCGCCTGCTTCATACAGGTGCATTTCCAAGTCAAACCGGACCCTGTCGTAATCGAGCTCGGCAGGCGTGACATCCAGTCCGGGTAAGCGCCACTGCCCTGTCTCATTACTCTGCCACGCCAACATCACTTGAAACAGCGGCGTATGATTCAATCGACGCGGCGGCTGCACGATCTCCACGACTTGCTCAAACGGCAGATCCTGATGCGCTTGTGCGTCGAGTGTCGTGCGCCGCACGCGCGCGAGCAGCTCTACGGTATCGGGCTCGTCCGACAAATCCACGCGCAACGCCAGCGTATTGACAAAAAAACCAATCAACGGCTCAATCTGTGGATGGTGACGATTAGCGCTGGGCGTGCCGATGACCACATCACACTGGCCGGACAGGCGCGCGAGCACCGCGCTCCACGCCGCGAGCACCGTCATAAATAGCGTCGTGCCGTACTCCCCACTTAAGCGCTTGAGCGCTTGCGTCGTGGCCGCATCCATGCGCATCGGCACCTGTGCGCCGGCAAACGACTGTTGCCCCGAGCGTGGCCGGTCGGTCGGCAGCGCCAGCAGCACCGGCGCGTCGGCGAGCGTCGCGCGCCAGTAGTTGCTTTGCGCCTGCAGCCGCTCGCCCGTGAGCCACTGTCGTTGCCACGCCGCATAGTCCGGATACTGAACCGACAGCGGCGGTAGCGCATCGGCTTGCGCCCCAACGCTCGCCGCGTACAGTGCACTCAACTCGCGCGCGAGCACGCCAAGCGACCAGCCGTCCGACACAATATGGTGCTGCACGAGTAACATCACGTGCTCGTCATCGGCCAATTGCATGCCGCATGCGTGGATCAACGGGCCCTGCGCCAGATCGAACGGCGCGTGCGCGGCTTCGTGACGCAAGCGTGCCAGTTGCGCCTGCGCATTTGGCACACCACGCAGATCATGCCAGCGCAGCGGCACGCCCGTGTCCGCCGGCAGCAACTGCACCTGCGGCTGACCGGCGACGCTCACAAACGTCGAGCGCAACGCTTCGTGACGCGCCCACAGCACATCGAGCGCCTGTTGCCAGGCCGCTCGATCCAGTGGCCCGCGCACGTGCAGCGCCAGCGGCGTATGATACGACTCACTGGCCCCATCGAGCTGCGCGAGAAACCACAACCGCTGCTGCGCGAACGATAGCGGCAGACTGCCTTCGCGTGACACCGGTGTGATCTCGGGCAGCGCATCGGTGCCTTGTTGCAAGTGGGCTTCGAGCGCCGCGGCAAACGCGGCCAACGTCGGCGCCGCGAACAAGGTCGCCAGCGGCACATCAGCGCCCAGCCCGCTGACCCGGTTCATCAACCGCACCGCCAGCAGCGAGTGGCCCCCGAGCGCAAAGAAGTTGTCGTGCCGACCCACCCGCTTCACACCCAAGAGCTCGGCCCAGATTGCCGCGAGCGTCGTCTCCAGCTCGCCTTGCGGCGCTTCATACGCTTGATGTGCCCGCGCCTCGTCATCCGGTGCGGGCAGTGCACGCCGATCGAGCTTGCCGTTCGGTGTCAGTGGCCAAGCGTCCACCCGCACAAACGCACTGGGCACCATATACTCGGGCAGGCTCGCCGCCACCTGCGCGCGCAAGGTGCTCGCCAGTGGCTCGTCCGCTTCGGCCCGCACATACGCCACCAGCCGCTTGTCCGACCCCTCACCGCACGCGAGCACCACTGCATCCTGCACCTGCGGGTGCGCCGTTAAGCACGCTGCGATCTCGCCCAGTTCAATCCGAAAACCGCGGATCTTGACTTGCTCATCGTTGCGCCCCACGAACTCCAGATGGCCGTCCGGTAAATACCGTGCCAAATCCCCAGTCTTGTACAGCCGTGCATCGGCATCCTCTGAGAACGGATCCGGCACAAAGCGCTCGGCGGTCAGCGCCGGGCGGTTCCAATAGCCGCGTGCCACCCCCGCGCCACCAATATACAATTCACCGACCGCACCCAGGGGCACCGGCTGGCTGTGTGCGTCCAGCAAATAAACACGCGTGTTCGCAATGGGTCGGCCAATCGGGATGCTGGCGTTTCTTTCCGGAACGCACGTGACCTTGTAAATCGTCGCAAACGTGGTGCTCTCGGTCGGACCGTAACCGTTGATCAGTTGCTCAGGAGGGGACTCGCGCATCACTTGCGCAACCCACCTCGCATCCAACACGTCTCCTCCGACAATCAATGCCTTGAGTTGAGAGAAGGCCATGTCCACCTGTGCGGCCATCTGATTGAACAAGCCAACGGTGAGCCACAAAATGCTGATGCGCTGTTCGCGCAACGTGTGCGCAAACGCAGCGGGCATCAGCACCGTGTCATGATCGATCACCACAACAGTGGCACCATTTAACAGCGGCGCCCACACTTCAAACGTGCTCGCGTCGAAAGCCGGGTTCGCTGCGAACGCCACACGATCACCGGTGCAAATGTCAACAAAGTCATTGTTGATGACCAGCCGCGCAATCGCATGATGTGGCACCATCACGCCCTTCGGGGTGCCAGTGGAGCCGGACGTATAGATCACATACGCCAGATGCCGGGCCGTCAGGCCCGCCACCGACGGATTCGTGTCCGGCAACGCCGGCAGGGTGGCCGGATCGAGCACCGTGCACTCGGCCAACGCCGCCTCGCCCAACGCAGCGCGCCCCACCGCATCCGCGAGCACCATGCTCGGTGCCGCATCGGTGAGGATGTGCGCCAAGCGCTCACCCGGATAGGCGGGATCGAGCGGCACATAGGCGCCACCCGCTTTGAGGATCGCCAGCAGCCCCACAACTAGCGCCGGCGAGCGCTGCACGCAGATCGCCACCCGCGTGTCCGGCCTGACGCCCCACTCGATCAACTGGTGCGCGAGGCGATTGGCTCGTGCATTGAGCTGTGCATAGCTCAACGTTTGATCCTCATAGACCAGCGCCGGCGCCTCAGGTGTTTGCTCGACCTGCGCTTCAAATAACTGGTGGATGCATAAGTGCGATGGATAGTCCCGTTGCGTCGCATTCCCTTCGACCAGCAGCCGATACCGTTCATCAGCGTCGAGCAGATCGATGCTGTCAATCGGTTGCGTGGCATCGGCAGCGAGCACTTGCATGAACCGGATAAACCGACGCTGATGCACGCCGAGCGCCTCCGCGCTGTAACACGCAGGATTGGCGTCAAAGTCAATTCGTAATTGATGGCTATTGAGTGTCCAATAGACACCGAGCATCAAATCGTCAACCGGACCAGCGAGCAGATTATGGTTCGTCGATGAATGCCCGCCAAATAACAGCTCGTAGTCAAACGGCATCACGTTAACCTTGATGCCGAATAGTGACTGTCCGGGCGCCAGCCCAAGTTGACGCTGCAGCGCTTCGCTCGGGTAGCGTTGATATTGAAGTCCGCTTTGAATTTCCTTCGCCGCCTGCCGCAACAACGACAATAAGTCCATGTTCGGTTCGAATCTGAACCGCAGCGGAACGGTATTGGACACCATGCCAGGAATGTGCCAGTCTGCCCCCAAGCGGGCCGTCACTGGACAACCGAACACCACGTCCTGCGCGCCAGTCATCCGATACAGATACGCGGCCCATGCAGCGCTCAAGAACTGCGCCAGCCGGCCCGCATCCAGCACATAGTCGTCCACCCATTGGGTGGCCAGGTAAGTCGTCTGACGCAGCCGCTGCTGTAAGGCCGGGGCGGCGCGGCTTGCCAGCGTCGCGGGCCCAGGCCAATGGGCGCAGTGCTTAAGCCAATACGCTTCATCCTTTTTACGCTGGGCAGAGGTCTGATATTGCGCATCGCTTTCTAATAGCTGTCGAATCGAGCCAAAATCACATGCTGCGAGTGCCGTTCCCGCGCATCGCGCGCTATACACGTGTGCAACGCGTTGGGCGATCAGGTACTGGCCATATCCATCCATCATGATATGGTGATAGCGCTGATACCAGATCCATTGCGCGGGCGCCACTTTCAGCAACGCATAGCAAAAAAGCGGTCCCTGCATCAAATTTACCGGCTGTTGATAATCGGTGCGCATCCACGCCTGAGCCGCTGCCTGAGGATCGGCTTCTGACGTGAGGTCCAGCACCGGCATTGACCATGCGGGTGAACCAATCCTCTGCCGCAGCCCGTCATCGCTGTCGATAAAGTGCAAGCGCAGGGTGTCGGCCTCATCAATCACTTGGCGCAATGCCGCTTCAAAGACGGCCTGCTTAATCGCGCCTTCAATGACCGTGTACTGTGCAATGTTGTAGACGGGGCTGTCTGGATGCAGTTGCTGCGCGAGCCAGATCTCAGTTTGGGCAGTGGATAATGCATACGTAACGGGCGTGATGCTAGCATCCATAACAAAGCTCCGATTCAGGCGACCAAGCGACCTGATAATTAATAGGTGTACAAATCAATACAACGACGCGCTCAGAATCTATCTTTGCTTTTCAGGAACCACTACGGCTTTGATGACACGTCGCGTGCCATTCTTAGCTATCCACTGCGGCGATCAGGGCCGCCAGCACGCGTCAGTGCGTCGCTCGTGCACTTGACCGATCAATTATTACGCCACGATCAATTGCTTTAGCGAAAACGCTGAGCATAACGCGCTTAGCTGCACGTGGATTATTTAGCAACACGGCTACGCACCCGTTCGCTGACCCATGCGCTCGACGTTAACTGCTTCAAATCGCGCAAGCACTGTGCCCAGCTGTCATGAGCCGCTGCAAAGATTCAGGTAACCGCAGCGCTTAGCACCTGGTTGAAAGACTGTAAAGCGCCCGCCATGATGCACTCAAGTTCATTACCTTGGCTTAAAACGACAGGTCTTTAACAAAAGAAACGATAACTTGCAACTAGAGGTCACACGATCGTCCACGAGATGGATGGGGTACGGCTCAAGGACGTGTCTCAGGCACCCGTTCGTGATCAGAGCGGCAAGGTTGAACGGGCAACTCTAGAACTTTGATATCGCCGCATAACCGTACTACCGCCAATAGGCAAGCAGCGTCGTTATCCCGCGCTGGAGTTTACAGTGATTCACGCCCTTGAACGAGCAGCGTCTGCAGGCAGGAAGCGCATTGAATGGAAACTGGTCACCAATTCCCCGTCACTTCCCGCAAGCAGGCTGGTGGAAACTCGACTGGTATGCATTGCGATACACCAGGCCGTGCCAGCGACCAGGCCGTGCCAGTGGATGTAGGCGGGCAACAGCCACCATTCGGCGAGCGGCCACCATTTGCGGTGTCCATGCCGAGAAATAGGCCAAATTTAGAAATATGGTCCCAGTGGGCACCACGCTTGCTAATGTCGTATCAAGGCGCACCAATTGGTGCATGAGCGTACTGGCTATGTGATTGTCCGATATGAACTGCGCACCATGCCCCTTTACGGCGCTTAACGCGGTCACTGCCAGATCATCAGGTGGGTAGAGCGTTACATGACTTGCCAGAGGCTTAGGCAAAACGAGCGCAGGAGCAAAGAGGCAAAATTTTTTGAGTTTGTGAGCATCCATCGGCCATTATCATTAAAGGAGAAGCCCATGTCTGACACTTTGGTGAAACTCCGTGCTTTTGTGATCGACACTATCCTGAAAGGAAACGACTCAGATATTTCCGACGATCTAAATCTAAAAGAGTCGGGGCTCCTTTCATCTTTGGCCACCATGCGCCTGGTTTCGTTTGTGGAGGACGAATTCGGCCTCATCGTCGGGGTCAGCGACCCGAGGACGCGTTTCACCACGATTCGTGAGATTGCGTGCTATGTGGATGAAAAATCATCGGAAATCGAAAAATGACGGCCGACATTGTGACGCGGGAACGACAGTCCGAGCCATCGGCAGACTTGGCCAAATACTTAGACGACACGACGGCGCGACAGCCGAGCGCTCGTGCGCTCGTCGACTCCGACGGATCCGCGTTGAGCTATGCAGAACTTTCCGCTGCGGCCGATAGGATCGCCGTTTTTCTTCATCGCAAGGGGGTCGTTGCAGGGGATCGTGTCGGGCTTTTCATGCACAAAAGCGCGCACACGCTCGCGGCCATCTTCGGCATACTCCGGCTAGGCGCGGCCTATGTGCCCACAGACGCGGGCAGCTCAAGCACGCGTGCCGCCACCCTATTCGACGATTGCGATGTTCGGGTCATCTTCACCGATCCCGAGTCAGCACGACATTTAACACAACACGCCCCCCAGCTTAAACCACGCATAGTGGTGATGCAGCCACATCACGAGGAGGTGAACGACCCACGTGAGGACTGGCAGACGCTGGACATGCTGCACGGAGAGAAGCACGACTACCCACGCAACCCGCCGGATGCGAACCGGCTCGCCTACATCCTTTACACCTCCGGCTCCTCCGGGGTACCGAAAGGAGTCGCAATCAGCCAGCGCAACGCGGTGAGCTTCGTCGAATGGGCCTCGGCTGCCTTTAATGTAGCAGCACAAGACCAGGTATCCAGCCACGCCCCCTTGCACTTCGACCTGTCGATCTTCGACATCTATGTCTCCATTAAGAACGGCGCATGCATTCACCTGATCGACGCCGACCTTGCTGCAAGCCCACGTCATCTCGCCACCTTCCTCTCCACCCGGGCGATTACGGTTTGGTATTCGGCACCGGCCATTCTAGGTATGCTGGCCGAACAGCACAAGGCGCGCAACCCTGCCCCGAACCGGCTACGGCTCGTGCTCTTCGCCGGAGAAGTTTTCCCCATCGCGAAGTTGCGCAGGTTGCTGCAGCTGTGGCCCCAACCAGCCTACTACAATCTGTACGGCCCCACCGAGACCAACGTGTGCACCGCTTACCGTGTACCCACACCCATACCGGCAGAGCGCGTTGAACCGTTGCCGATCGGTCATCCCTGCGACCACTGCGACACGATCGTCGTGGATGAGCATCAACAACCGGTACCCGACGGTGAAGCCGGCCTGTTATGCGTCGCAGGACCGTCTGTCGCGACCGGCTATTGGAATGCTCCCGAGAAAACGGCTCAGCGATTTTTTCAACGCAACGGCCAACGCTGGTACAACACCGGGGACATCGTTCGCGCCTCGCCCGAAGGCTACCTCTTCCTGGGACGGCTTGATCGTATGATTAAGCGTCATGGATACCGAATTGAGTTGGATGAAATTGAATCATGCTTGGCCGCCCACCCTGAACTGACCGCCTGTGCGGTGGTCAGCTCCGGTTCCGACGGGAACACCACCATCACGGCATTTGTCGTGGCCCGCGATGCCCCACTCTGCCCAACAGATTTGAGTCGATTCTGCTACCACCGACTCGCACGGTACATGGTGCCCGACCAATTCCGCTACCTGCCTGATCTGCCCCGCACTTCGACGGGCAAGACCCACTATCAACTTTTGGAGCGTCAGTGCGATGCCAAACAAGTTTGATGAACGACGAATCGCGCTGCGCGAGCAGGCCGCACGTTTTGCCCGCGATCAGCTCAGCACAGACATCGCAGCCTCCGACCGTGCCAGCATTTTCCATCGAGACGGTTGGCGCCGATGCGCAGAATTTGGCCTGTTCAGTATGGCCCTACCCGAGGATCGTGGGGGCGCGGGCGCGCCCCTGTCCGACCTGCTCGCGGTCATGGAGGGCCTGGGGTACGGCAGCGAAGACTTGGGACTGCTGTTCTCGCTCAATGCTCACCTGTGGACCGTTGCCCTGCCACTAGCTATCCACGGCACACCGACCCAGCGTTCGCGCTTTCTGCCAGGCTTGATGGATGGCTCGTTGATCGGTGCCAATGCCTCGACGGAAGACGAAGCAGGCTCGGACGTGTTCTCCATGCGCACCCAAGCTATACGAGACGGCGACAGCTATGTCCTTAACGGTTCGAAAACCTATATCACCAATGCCCCCATCGCGGATCTGTGCGTCGTCTACGCCACCATCGACCCCACACTCGGTCCACTTGGCGTCACCGCGTTCCTGGTCGAGACGACCAACCCGGGCCTGGAGCTGAGCCCACCGTTGGAAAAGATGGGACTGCGCACCGCACAGATGGGCCGAATCACGCTTAAGGACTGCCGTGTCCCGGCCGATGCAATACTGGGAAGGGAAGGACGAGGCGTCAAGGTCTTTGAAAGTGCCATGGAATACGAACGGGGATGCATTCTTGCCACCACGTTGGGCGCCATGCGCCGCCACCTTGAAGCATGCATTACCCATGCGCGTACCCGCCGCCAGTTCGGCCAACCCATTGGAAAGCATCAGGCCGTCTCCCATCGCCTTGCCGACATGAAAGTCAACCTCGATGCCGCGTGCGAACTCGTCTACCGGGTAGGGCGGCTCAAGGACGCGGGCAAGGATGCCACACTGGAAGCGGCCTGTGCGAAGCTGTTCGTCTCCGAGGCGTACACGAAGTTTTCGATAGATGCACTGCGCATTTACGGCGCACAAGGCTACCTAGCTGAAACCTCCACTGAAAGAGGACTGCGCGACGCCATCGCATCCCTCCTCTATTCGGGAACATCCGATATTCAGCGCAACATCATTGCCACCGAGCTGGGATTATGAACGGACACAGACAGCGATGCGCCAGCGCAGCGTAGCGATCGAATCAAGCCCGTGTCGCTGTGCGCACTGCGCGGCACAACCCTGAATCGACGAGGAAAACATCGAGATAACAAGCAGAACATAACGACAAACAGAAGCACACGCGCCGCACTCAAAGCCCTTGCCAGCCGAATCCATCCTCTTGTGTCGCAACAATCACATCGGCCGAGGACGCACCGAGGACCGTCGCCAATGCATCTCGCGCAAGTTCGGGTAGATTATTCTGCTGCGACAGGTGGGCCGCGACAATGCAGCGTAGCTTCGAGCGGTCGATCGCCGCCAGGATCGCCGCCGCCTCGTCATTGTTCAAGTGTCCGTGCGTGCCGCCGACCCGGGCCTTCAGCGAGGGTGGATAGCGGCTTTGCGCGAGCATGCGCACGTCGTGGTTACATTCCAATACCAAACCGTCGCAGCCATCCAGCATCTGGATAATGTGCGGCGTCGACGTGCCTACGTCAGTCAGCACGCCAACGCGGTGCTGACCATCGCCGAACACGAACTGCAGCGGCTCGCGCGCGTCATGCGGCACGGTATACGGCAGCCATTCCAAGTCGCCGATGCCAACCGGCTCCCCACCCCACAACACCCGCCATTCGACACCCCGCGCATCGTCTGCGCCGACCGCCTGTGCCGTGCCCCAGCTCATGTAGAGCGGAATCGACGCCCGCCGGGCAACGGCCAGCGCACTGCCGATGTGGTCGGCGTGCTCATGCGTGATCACGATCGCGTGCAACGCATCAAGCGTGACGTCTAAGCGGGCGAGCCGCCGCTCAAGTTCGCGCGCGGAAAACCCGCAATCGAGCAGCACGCGGGTCGTCGTGGTGCCGTCTTGCGCCTCGACAAGCAGCGAGTTGCCGTCGCTGCCGCTGCCTAAGCTCGCAAAACGCACGGTATCACCCGATCAGCAGGTTGCAATCCGGATAAGCTCAATTTAGCTGCTGATGCAAGGCCGCCACCAGCCGCTGCGCATCGCTGGACGTATCGAGTTGGCCACTCGAGTCGATCACCGCAACCTGCGTGGCGCCGTCGCCCTTTGGGCGGATGTTGACCAGGTACTCCTTGCCGATGACATTCGGCTTGCCACCATAGATCAACCTGCCAAGCAGTCCCTCTCGCTTAATCTCCTGCACAGGATCATTGAAACGGACGTAATAGATGCCGCGCTCACGATCGCGGTTATCGACGGCAAAGTTCGTGCGATCGAGCGCCAGGCCGACGCGCAACCACGCGCGGTCAAACGACTCGGCCAAGTCGATCGTCGATGCGCCTGCGCTGCCGATCGCCACCTCCACCTTCGGGCCGGTGTGCCGCGCGCCGTCGAGCAACTGCTGGGCTTGCTTGTCGGTCAGCCCGAACTGCTGCATCAGTTGCGCATAGATCGCCGCCTCCAGCTTCGGATCACGCGGCCGCTCGACCCAGCGCGACGACGTCTTGTCCCGTCCGGTCAGCACTTCCTCCCTCGCGGTGTGCGATATGGTGATCACGGTGGCGTTGCTGTTCGCATTGCGCTCGACCAGCATGCGAAAGCGATCGCGCGTGCCCGACGAGTACACGAAGTCCAACAGCTTGCCCATCGAATTGCGGAACCAGTCGCCCGGGATCTTTGCGCGGTTCTCGGCCCAGTCCGTCTCGATGATTCCCGTTGCCGGCGAATCCGTCTTCAGCACGAAGCCGCTCTGCGCCCAGAACGCCTTGAGCTGCGGCCACAACTCGTCCGGCGTGCGCCCGTTGACCACCAGCCAGCGGCGCGTGCCATCCTGCTCCATGTGCATCCCATAGGGATCCTGCGCGGTAGGCACGCCCTCGGTCGTATTGCCGGCCGGCGTCGCGGCCCGCGTCGGCTGCCCGCCCAGGCCCGCGGTCGTGGACGGAGCGACATAACGCTGATCCAGCGGCGCAGTCTTCAGATCCGCCGGCACCTCGAGCCGCGGCGCGGAAGTCGCGCCCTTGTAGTCGACGCGATCCGGCGCGAGCACGTCATTGAGCGTGTCACAACCTGCCAGCGACAACGCAGCAACCGCCCATACTGTCACGCGCAACCCGCGCGCGGAGAAATCGAAACGTTTCATGAAATCCTTCGTGATGCGAATGGTGCCTGCTGGCCCGGCCATGCAGTCGTCTCGGCAGGGCGCGGTCAATCGGTCAACTCCGCGTCGCGCAGCGCGGCGCGTACCGTTTCATGATGGTGATCGGCCAGCGGTGTCAGCGGCAGGCGGATGCCGCCGCGGATTTTGCCCATCTGCTGCAATGCCCATTTGACCGGGATCGGGTTCGACTCGGCGAACAGGTGCTTGTGCAACGACAACAGCTTCAGGTGGATGGCCCGCGCGCTCTTCGCATCACCGGCGATCGCGGCGCGGCACAGCGCACTCATCGCGCGCGGCGCCACGTTGGCCGTGACCGAGATATTGCCGTGTCCACCCAGCAGCATCAACGCGATCGCGGTCGGATCGTCGCCGCTGAAAATCGAGAAATCGGCCGGTGCTGCCTTGATCAGATGCGCCGCGCGATCGATATTGCCAGTCGCATCCTTCACGCCCGCAATGCCTGGCACCTGAGCGAGCCGCAGGATCGTCTCGTTGCTGATGTCGGCGACGGTACGGCCCGGCACATTGTACAGAAACACCGGCAGGTCAACTGCCTCAGCGATCGCTCTGAAATGCCGGTACATCCCTTCCTGTGTCGGCTTGTTGTAGTACGGCACGACCTGCAGCGACGCGTCAGCGCCGACCTCCTTGGCCGCCCGGGTCAACTCGATCGCTTCGGCAGTCGAGTTGCCGCCCGCGCCGGCGATAATCGGGATGCGACGCGCCGCTTGCTCGACCGCCGTCTTGACCAGCAACACATGCTCCTCGACCGATACTGTCGCCGACTCGCCGCTCGTGCCGACCACGACCAGCGCATCGCTGCCTTCTTCGATATGCCAGTCGATCAGCGCGCGCAGCGCCGGAAGGTCCAACGCCCCGTCATCCAACATCGGCGTGACAATCGCCGGGATGCTGCCGCCAATCGGTGTGGCTTGCATTGCTTGGCTCATGAAACTGTCTGAAAAATCAATCGTTAAACTGAGATTGTAGCGGATTGGTCCGGCAAATCGTATCTCGCTGGCCCATCATGTGCCCCCGTTTTACGGCTGCGCACGTCACCGCGGCTTTCTCGAACGGCACACAGCCGCTGCACGAACGCGGGCTTAGGCCCGGCAATAAAGCCGTCCTCGAACGCAACGACGCGCAACGCGGCGTGCCGCGCTACCTCCAGCAGCTCGCCCGCGCGTAACAGGAAGCGCGGGTTCGAGGGCCGCCCCAGCGTTTCGTGGCCCTGCGCGAACGTCTCGTACAGCAGCACGCCGCCCGACGCCAGCGCGTCGGTCAGGTCATCGAACAGCGGCCGGTGCAGATACTGCGTGACGACGACAGCCGCGAAGCGCTGGTGCGCCTCGAAGGGCCATGCCGCGCTATCCTCATCCGGCTCCAAGTCGGCATGCACGATGCGCACCGTCGGCCATTCGGCCAGCGCGGCCAACGCCTGCGCATCGCGATCCAACGCGACGACCGGATGGCCGCGCTGGGCAAACCAGCGCACATGCCGGCCGCGGCCGCACGCCACGTCGAGCACGGTGCCATCGCGCGGCACCAGATGGGTCCATCGGCGGACCCACTCGGAGGCAACAGCGATCGCCATCAGCTGTACGACAGCCCCATGGCCTCGCGCACATCGCGCATCGTCTCATGAGCGAGTTTGCGCGCCTTGTCGCAGCCGTGCGCGACGATCGCGCGCAGCAGTGACGGATCATCCATGTACTTCTGTGCCCGCTCGAGCATCGGCTGCTGCTCGCGCAGGATGCCGTCGATCACTGGCTGCTTGCACTCCAAGCAGCCGATCCCGGCGCTGCGGCAACCGCGCTGCACCCATTCGTGCGTCGGTTGATCTGTATAGACCTGGTGCAGCTGCCATACCGGGCATTTGTCCGGATCGCCCGGATCGCTGCGGCGCACGCGCGCCGGGTCGGTCGGCATCGTGCGGACCTTTTTCTCGATCGACACCTTGTCTTCTCTCAGCCCAATCGTATTGCCGTACGATTTGGACATCTTCTGCCCATCGAGCCCCGGCATCCGCGATGCCTCGGTCAGCAGCACCTGCGGCTCTACCAAAATGATCTTGCGCGAGCCTTCGAGATAGCCGAACAGCCGTTCGCGGTCACTCAGCGACAGGCTTTGCGACTCCTGCAGCAGCGCGCGCGCCTGCTCCAGCGCCTCTTCGTCGCCCTCCTGCTGATAAGCATTGCGCAACTCATGGTACAGCTTGGAGCGCTTGCCGCCGAGTTTTCGCGCTGCCTCGTTGGCCTTGTCCTCGAAGCCCGGCTCGCGACCATACAAGTAGTTGAAGCGGCGTGCGATCTCGCGCGTCATTTCCACGTGCGGCACCTGGTCCTCGCCCACTGGCACCAGCGACGCGCGGTACAGCAGGATGTCCGCGGCCATCAGCACCGGATAGCCGAGAAAACCGTACGTGCCTAGATCCTTATCGCGCAGTTTCTCGATCTGCTCCCTGTAGGTCGGCACCCGCTCGAGCCAGCCAAGCGGCGTGCTCATGCCCAGCAGCAGCGACAACTCCGCGTGCTCCTGCACGCGGCTCTGTATGAACAGCGTGGCCTGCGCCGGATCAATGCCGGACGCGAGCCAGTCGATCAGCACTTCCCACACGTTGTTCTCAATCACATCCGGTGTTTCATAGTGCGTCGTTAGCGCATGCAGATCGACCACACTGAAAAAGCACGGATACTCGGATTGCAGCTTGATCCAGTTCTTCAGCACGCCATGGTAATGGCCAAGGTGCAGCGAGCCGGTCGGGCGCATGCCGGAGAAGATACGGTCGGGGAACATGGTATCGAAAGGTCGAATGTGAGGAAATCGTCGGAGCCTAGCCAATGCCCGCTCAGACGTGGCTGAACAAAGAAACGATAGGACGCAATATGCCGAACACGACTTCGTAGCCCACGGTCACCAGCGGACGCAGCCACAATGTATCGAGCACGCGTGTCATCACTAGCGCCATCACGATGAAAAAGCCGTAGGGCTCGATCTTCGCGAAGCGGTACGCGGCGCGCACCGGCAATAGCGCGGTGAGTACACGGCCCCCATCGAGCGGCAGCAGCGGAAACAGGTTCAGCGCGCCTAGCACGAGGTTCACCGCGACACCCGCTGACGCCATACGCACAAAAAACGGCTCTTCGACGTCAAGGCCGCGCAGTCCGATCGCAATACAGGCCCACACGAACGCTTGCAATAGGTTGCACGCGGGACCCGCGAGTGCGACCCAGAGGCTGTCCCAGCGAGGATTACGCAAGCGGCCGAAGTCGACCGGCACCGGTTTCGCATAGCCGAAGATAAACGCACCGCTGGTTGCAAATAACATAATCAGCGGGATCACAATCGTGCCCATCGGATCGATGTGACGCATCGGATTAAGCGAGATACGCCCCATTAGATACGCCGTATTGTCGCCAAAGCGGCGGGCGACGATGCCATGCGCCGCTTCATGCAACGTGATCGCGAAGAGCAGCGGCAACGCGCTGACCAAGATTGTCTGTACGAGAGAGTCCATCGCGCTATTGTAACAAGGCGCCGATGGCCAGCCGCGCGCACGCGACATGCCGCACGCTGCGCCGGCCAGAACTCACGGCGCGAGCCCGAAGGGCTCCAACGGGCCACGGCCGACCCGCACGAGCACTGGCGCATCTCCGCTCAAGTCGATTACGGTTGACGGCTCGGCCGCGCACGCGCCCCCGTCAATCACGAGATCGAGTTGTTTTTCCAGCTGCGCGCGGATCGCTTCGGGCTCGTTCAGCGGCTCATCGTCGCCAGGCAAGATCAACGTTGACGCGATCACCGGCTGCCCAAGCGCTTCGAGCAGCGCAAGTGTGATCGCGTGATCCGGCACGCGCAGCCCGATGGTCTTACGCGACGGATGCGACAGGCGCCGCGGCACTTCCTTGGTCGCCTGCAGGATGAACACATAGGGGCCCGGCGTGACGGCCTTGATCAACCGATACTGCCGGTTGTCTACCATCGCGAACGTTGCCAATTCGGACAGGTCACGTACCATCAGCGACAAATGCCGGCGCTCGTTAAGGCCGCGGATGCGTCGCAACTGCTCGACGGCGGCCTTGTCGTCGAGATGGCAGGCAAGCGCATAGCTCGAATCGGTCGGCAACGCGACGACGCCGCCACCGTCGATGATCTGCGCGGCCTGTTTAATCAGCCTCGGTTGCGGGTTGTCCGGGTGGATGCGGAAGTATTGGGACATGGATCGGTCAGAGCCAGCGAGTCCACACCGGCGTCAGATCCGACGGCAACGGCGGCAAGCTACCCAGCTCAGTTGCGCCGTCGCCGGGCGCATGGAAATCGGAGCCGCGCGAGGCCTGCAAGCCGAAGCGCCGCGCCACTTGCGCATATTCGCGGTACTGGTCCGGCGTATGGCTGCCGGTCACCACCTCGATTGCCTCGCCGCCGAGTTGCTTGAATGTCGAGAGCAACGTGTCCAACTCCAACGACGTGTACTTGTAGCGTCCCGGATGCGCAAGCACTGCCACGCCGCCCGCGCCGAGAATCCATCCCATTGCATCCTCGAGCGTAGCCCAGCGGTGTGGCACATACCCTGGCTTGTTCTGCACAAGGTAGCGAGCGAACACGTCGGCGGTGGACACCGCATAACCTGCGTCGACGAGAAAACGCGCAAAGTGCGTGCGCGAGATCAAGTCCGGATTCGATACATAGCGCAGCGCGCCTTCATACGCATGATCGATGCCGACCTCGGCGAGCCGCCGGCCGATCTCGACCGCCCTTGCCTGCCGGCCACTGCGCGTCGCCGCCAGCCCATCGACCAGCGCGCGGTGGCCTTCATCGATGCCCAGCCCCACCACGTGGATGGTACGCGAGGCCCACGTCACCGAAATTTCGACGCCGGTCACATAGCGCATCTGCAACGCCGCGGCAGCTGCGCGCGCCTGCGCGAGGCCGCGCACCTCGTCGTGGTCGGTCAGCGCCCACAACTGCACGCCGCCGTCGGCCGCGCGGCGCGCAACGTCGGCGGGCGACAGGCGTCCGTCTGAAAGGGTCGAGTGGCAATGGAGATCAGCATTCATGGTCGTTCACGGCAGGTCCGACCATTCTACTGCAAGCGCGGCGCAGCGGTCCGCGCCGCCGCGCGCCATGGTGCAGCGCCGTGACGGATCAAGCACAAAACGCGTCGATCAACGCCGCCACCTGCTCCGGCTGGTCATGATGCAGCATATGGCCCGCGTCCGCGATGGTCTTCTGCTGCCAGTGCTTGAACGCCCGGAACCGCGCCTTGAACGCCGGGATCGGCACATCGCCGGCCAGCGCGTGTAATGTCGGCGAATCGACAGCCTCGACATGCAACACCTTCGCGCTCACGCGCGCCCACACCGCCATCACCTCGTCGAGGTGATACAGCAACGGCCCGCGCAGCTTGTGCGCGGGATCCGCCAGCAACTCGAAGCGCCCGTGCGCACGCTGGCGCGACCAGTGTGTCGCCAGGAACGCGGCACGCGACGGCGCCAGGCGCGGGTTAGTCTGGGTCAGCCGTGCCGCCACCTCGTCTAATGACGCATAGGTTTTCAACGTGGGCGGCTGGCGCAAGTCATCGAGCCAGTGCTCGATACGCGCGCCGGCATGGGCGGGATTGGACGCCGGCAGGCCGAACCCTTCCAGGTCCACGACGCGACGCACCCGGTGCGGTCGCACGCCGGCGTACAGGCAAGCCAGGTTCGCTCCCATGCTATGGCCGACCAAGTTCACCGGCCGCTCAGGCGCGTACCGATCCAGCAACGCATCGAGATCCGCCAGGTAATCGTGGAATCCATAATGTCCCCCGCCGTGTTGCTGCACGGGCCAATCCGATAATCCGAATCCTCGTGCGTCGGGCGCGATCACGCGCCAGTTCCCGCCTAGCGCGTCGACGACAAACTGGAACGAGGCCGATACGTCCATCCAGCCGTGCAGCATGAACAACATCGGCGCATCATCCGGGCCCCAGCAACGCACATGCAGCTTCACGCCGCGCACCGTGAAGAACTCGGAGGTTGAAGCATCCATCTGACCGCCTAAAAAGCGAATGATCGTTCGATTATAGCGGCGTCCACGCTGTGGCGCATCAGCGATGCTGACTTACGTGGCGTCATACTGTCCCGTTCCGTCCCCGGTCGGCTCGTCGGCTCGGGCTCGGGTCGGGCCCGGCTCATCTCGGCTCATCTCGGCTCATCTCGGCTCATCTCGGCTCATCTCGGCTCATCTCGGCTCAGCCCGACTCAGCTCCGCTCATCTCGGCTTGACTCGGCTCGCCGGATCGGGTCATCGCGCCGGCTCTGCTCATGTCACAAAAGCGCGTCCGGATGGTTCAGCGCGGCAAGCTCCGCGTCGTCAAAGCCCGCCGCGCGACGCGCATCGACGTTGAACGGGCCCTTCAGCCGCGGCGCGCGATACTCGCTCGCAAGCCGGGCGTAAGTGGACAGCGGCGCGATGCCGGCGCGCTCGCACAACCAACGGAACCAATGGTTGCCGATTCGCACATGCCCAATCTCGTCGCGCAGAATCACATCAAGGATGCGCGCGGCGGCCAGATCGCCGGCCTGCTCAAGCTTGCGGCGAATCGGCGGCGACGCATCGAGTCCGCGTGCCTCCAGCGTGCGCGGCACCAATGCGATACGCGCGAGCACATCCGCACGCGTGCGCTCGGCCATCTCCCACAACCCGTCGTGCGCCGGAAAGTCCCCGTACACATACCCGAGCGTGCCCAGATGATCGGACAACAGTGTGAAGTGATACGCTTCCTCTTCGGCCACGCTCAGCCAGTCGCGATAGAACGCATCGGGCAACCCCGGAAATCGCCAGATCGCATCGAGTGCGAGATTGATCGCGTTGAACTCGATATGCGCCAGCGCGTGCAGCAGCGCCGCTCGTCCCTGCTCCGTATGCATGCTGCGCCGCTCCAGGCGCTCGGGCGCGACGCGCCGTGGACGCGCCGGGCGCCCCGGCACGCCCGGCGGCTCGCCGAGCACCCGACTCGCATCGATGACGCCGCTGCCCGAGCGCCAGTGCGCGCCAAGCGCGGTCACCGCATCGACCTTGTCTCGCGGATCGGTGAGCAGGAGCGCCTCCAGCGCGCGCTGCCGCAAGCACGACTGAACGAGTGACTCGACCATGTTGATGCTTCCTCATGCTGGCGGCGCTAGGACGGCAACTGCGGTAACGGGCTGCGCGCAGCCCGGACGCAGCCGCTGACGCGCCGGTACAATATCGTTTTGGGCAATGTCCCGTGGCATGCATTTTACCGGCGCGCTCGCGCGTCACGGACTATCTGGTCACGGGCTATCTGGCCGGCGGGGCCGGACTTCGATAAGGAGACAATGTGGCGATCTACAAGCTCGGCGAGGATGCGCCAACGATCCATGAATCCGCATTCGTCGCCGACAGCGCAACGGTGATCGGCCAGGTCGTGCTCGCCGAAAACACCAGTGTGTGGTTCTCGGCGGTGCTGCGCGGCGACAACGAACCGTTGACGGTCGGCGCCGGCAGTAACGTGCAGGACGGCGTGGTGATGCATACGGATCCGGGCTTTGCATTGACCATCGGCAAGAACGTATCGATCGGACACCAGGCGATGTTGCACGGATGCACAATCCATGACAACACGTTGATCGGCATCCAGGCCGTGGTGATGAACGGCGCTGTAATCGGCTGCAATTGCCTAGTGGGCGCCGGCGCGGTGGTCACCGAGGGCAAGACATTTCCGGACAATTCGCTGATTCTCGGCGCGCCAGCGCGCGTGGTGCGCCCGCTCAGCGATGACGAGATTCAGAGTCTGCAAAGGAACGCACGCAGTTACATCGAGCGGCGCCAGCTGTTCAAGGAAAACCTGGTGCGCATCGGCTGATCCGGACCACCGGGCAAGCCCAGCGCCGCGCCGCAATCCATTTGTCGTAGTCAAGGAAGTCAGTCGTGACAGACCAGTTGCAAAAATTCATGTTCGAGGCCGCGCCAGTGCGTGGCAAAGTCGTCACGCTGGAGAAGACGTGGCAGGAAATCCTCCTGCGTCGTGCCTATCCGGCGCCGGTGCGTACGTTACTTGGCGAAATGATGGCCGCCGCTGCGCTGCTGTCGGCCAACATCAAGTTCGACGGCACGCTAGTCATGCAGATCCTGGGCGACGGGCCGGTCAAGATGCTAGTCGTGCAGTGCCGCTCCGATTTGTCGATGCGGGCGACGGCCAAGCTTGGCAGCGAGTGTGACACATTGAGCGACACTGCGTCGCTGACCGAGTTGGTCAACGCAACCGGTCGTGGGCGCTGCGTCATCACGCTGGATCCGCACGAAAAGCTTCCCGGCCAGCAGCCGTATCAGGGTATCGTGCCCTTGAGCAACGCGCACGATGGCCCGCTGGACAGCGTCGCGCAGGTGCTCGAGCACTATATGCGCCACTCGGAGCAGCTCGACACGCGGTTGTGGCTGGCGGCCGACGAACGGCGCGCGGTTGGGATGCTGTTACAGAAATTGCCCGGCGACGGCGGGATCGTGCCGCGTGCGGTGCAGACTGACGCCGACACGTGGGACCGGGTCTGCCACCTCGGCTCGACGCTGAAGGCCGACGAGATGCTCACGGCCGACCCGGATACGCTGATGCGGCGATTATTCTGGCAAGAGAACGTCAGCCGCTTCGACCCCGCGCCGACGCGTTTCGCCTGCACCTGCTCGCGCGAAAAGGTCGGCGGGATGCTGCAAATGCTCGGACGTGACGAGATCGACAGCATTCTGATCGAGCAAGGCCATGTGGAAGTACATTGCGAGTTCTGCAACCAGCGCTATGAATTCGACGCGGTTGACGCCACGCAACTTTTCCACGGCAATGAACGCTCATTGAACGTCGCGGCCGCGCCGAGCCAACAGCGGCATTAAACGGCGGGCCGATGCAGGAAAAGCGACCGGCGCAAGCCATCGCGCATGGCGAGCACAGCATGACGCAGCCGACGGAGATCGATATGAACAGGTATTCCCCTCGCGCCGCCGTGGCGGCGTTTGGTGCGCTCGCCGCCGCGTCGGCGCTGCTGCTCGGCGGCTGCGCCGTCAGTTACCCGCCCACCCCACACACCGTGCTGAGCCAGTTGCCGGAGTCGCCCCGCACCCCACCGACGCCGTTGACTCCAGCAGAAAAACGGCGCTATGACGAAATCGGTCGCCAAGTGTTGCGCGAGCAGGACGCGGCCATGCAGGCCGACGCGCTCGCGCGCGCGTGGTCCCGGTATCCATACGCGGTCACGCCGGTGTATGGCGGATACTACCGCGGACGTTGGGGACCCGGCTGGGGTGTCGGCAGCGGATGGGGCTATCCGGGGTACTATCTGGGCTGGTGATACTGCTGATCGGGCTCGCCGCGACCCATGCCGGCGCACACCAGTGCTGGCACACAAGCGATGCCCGGCGTTACCGCCGGATTACGAGCAACGCTGGATCTCCACATTACCACTGGAGCCCCACATCACCGCCGGATCCTCACATCACCGTTGGATCCTGACATCACCGCCGGACCTTGACATCACCGCTGGATCAATGGCCGGGATCATGCCGTCCCCCTGCGCTGTCGGCACGTCGCGCAGCCGTGTCCTTCGCGGCCCGGCTGGCCTTCGTCTTTATGCGCGGCTCGGGATTCGGTACCACGCGCATTGGTTGGGCCGACACCTGGCCACGCGTGGACAGGATCGACGGCGCAGCCGTCGCGGACACCGTCGAGGCATTCGGCGACACGAACTGCACAAACACCTCGCTGTCCTTGATCATCCCCATCTCGTAGCGCGCCCGCTCCTCGACCGCAGCGGTCCCGGCTTGCAAGTCCTGCACTTCTCCGGCGATCCGCTCATTGCGCAGCTTCAAGTCATTGTTTTTCTTCTGCTGCGCCGCAAGTTGCTGCTGCAGCTCGTGCACGTGCAGCCAGCCGCCGTGGCCCCACCACAACGGAAACTGGATCAGCACGATCAATCCGATCAAGACAACGGTAACGAGCCGCATAACAAGCTGCCGCCGGGCAAGCGTGGGTTGAACAAAGCCGCCGCCCCGGATCCGGGAGCGGCGGCCACGCGTGTCACAAGGCCCTTATTGGGCCGCCGGCCGCGTCGCCACGCGGCCCAGCCTGTTGCATCAGCGCAGGTTGTAGAACGCGGAGCGTCCAGGGTAGCTCGCGATGTCGCCCAGATCCTCTTCGATGCGCAGCAGCTGATTGTACTTAGCGATCCGGTCGCTGCGCGACAGCGAGCCGGTCTTGATCTGGCCGGCGTTTAGACCGACAGCGATGTCGGCAATCGTCGAGTCCTCGGTTTCGCCGGAGCGGTGCGACACGACGGCGGTATAGCTGGCCCGCTTGGCCATCTCGATCGCCGCGAACGTCTCGGTCAGCGTGCCAATCTGGTTGATCTTGATCAGGATCGAGTTCGCGATGCCCTTCTCGATGCCTTCCTTCAGGATCCGTGTGTTGGTCACGAACAGGTCGTCGCCGACCAGTTGGACCTTTTTGCCGAGCCGATCAGTCAGCAGCTTCCAGCCGTCCCAGTCGCTCTCATGCATGCCGTCCTCGATCGACACGATCGGGAATTTGTCGGCCAACGTCGCAAGATAGTCCGTGAACTCGGACGACGACAACTGCAGGCCCTCACCGGCCAGTTGATACTTACCGTCGTGGTAAAACTCGCTGGCCGCGCAGTCCAGCGCGAGCAGCACGTCTTCGCCAGCGCGATAACCGGCCTTCTCGATCGCCTGAAGGATTGTTGACAGGCATTCGTCGTTGCTGCCGAAGTTCGGCGCAAAGCCGCCTTCGTCGCCAACCGCGGTGCTCATGCCACGGTCCGACAAAATCTTTTTCAACGCATGGAACACCTCGGCGCCGCAGCGCAGCGCCTCGCGAAAGGTCGGCTGGCTCGCCGGCACGATCATGAATTCCTGAATATCCAGGCTGTTATTCGCGTGCGCCCCGCCATTCACGATATTCATCATCGGCACCGGCAATTGCATCGCACCGGAACCGCCGAAGTAGCGGTACAGCGGCAAGCCGGCCTCCTCGGCAGCGGCCTTCGCGACCGCCATCGATACAGCGAGCATTGCGTTCGCGCCGATGCGCGACTTATTGTCGGTGCCATCCAGCTCCAGCAGCGTCTTGTCCAGGAACGCCTGCTCGGACGCGTCCAGGCCCATGATCGCCTCGGAGATCTCGGTGTTCACGTGCTCGACCGCCTTGAGCACCCCCTTGCCGCTGTAGCGGCCCGCTTCGCCGTCGCGCAGCTCGATCGCCTCGCGCGATCCCGTCGATGCACCGGACGGCACCGCTGCGCGACCCATCGTGCCCGATTCGAGCAATACGTCGCATTCGACGGTCGGATTGCCGCGCGAATCGAGAATCTCGCGCCCGATGATGTCTACGATAGCACTCATGATGTCCTCAAAGGAGAGATGAATCGGTTTCGACTACGCTGAAGTCCACGGGGCTGTGGTCCGCGCCGGTCGGCGTCGCCGCCCGATGCCGCCCACCGGCGTGCCACGCGCCGCGCTCCGGCAGGACGGACTTGCCGATCAGACGCGCCGAGCCATGACAAGGTTCATTTGCAACGCCTCCGACCTGTCCCAATACGCGTGGCTCAGTTGAAATCGTTCTCGAGCAGCGGCGTGGATTTCACCGCGCGATCAAGCGTCACCAGCGTTTCCAGCAATGCGCGCATCCGCTGCAACGGGACCGCGTTCGGGCCATCGGATTTCGCCTGCGCGGGATTCGGATGCGTCTCCATGAACAGTCCCGCCACGCCGACCGCGACCGCGGCACGCGCCAGCACCGGCACGAACTCGCGCTGGCCGCCGGACTGGGTGCCTTGGCCGCCAGGCAACTGCACCGAATGGGTCGCGTCGAACACGACCGGGGCACCGGTCTCGCGCATGATCGCAAGCGAACGCATGTCAGAGACCAGATTGTTGTAGCCGAACGACGCGCCGCGCTCACAAGCGAGGAAGCGGTCCGCCGACAGTCCGGCTTCGCTGGCTGCCGAACGCGCCTTGTCGATCACGTTCTTCATGTCGTGCGGCGCCAGAAATTGCCCTTTCTTGATATTGACGGGCTTGCCCGAACGGGCACACGCGTGAATGAAATCGGTCTGCCGGCACAGGAATGCCGGCGTCTGTAGCACGTCAACGACCGATGCGACCGCGTCGATCTCCTCCTTGGCGTGCACGTCGGTCAACACCGGCACGCCGATCTGGCGACGCACCTCGCTAAGGATACGCAGGCCCGCATCCATGCCAAGTCCGCGAAACGACTTATCCGAACTGCGATTAGCCTTATCGTACGACGACTTGTAAATGAACGGGATGCGCAGCGCGCCGCAGATCTCGCCGAGCTGGCCGGCGGTGTCGAGCGCCATCTGCTCGGACTCGACCACGCAGGTGCCGGCAATCAGGAAGAACGGCTTATCCAGGCCGACCTCGAAATCGCATAGTTTCATGTTTGCTCCCGGCCCGCGTTAATGGGCACGCAGCGCGGCTGCTACCTTCTCGCCATGCTCGCGTTGTTGGCGATGCACGAGCGCAGCCTGCACGTAGGCTTTGAACAGCGGATGGCCATCGCGCGGCGTCGAGGTGAACTCGGGATGGAACTGGCAGCCGACGAACCATGGATGCAGGTCCTCGCGCAACTCCATCATCTCTGGCAGGTCCTCTGTCGGCGTGCGCGCGCTGATGATCATCCCGCCGGCTTCGAGCGCCGGCACGAAATGATTGTTGACCTCGTAGCGATGCCGATGCCGCTCGTTAACATCGCTGCCGTAAATTTGCTCGGCGCGCGTACCCGGCTTGACGGGACAGCGTTGTGCGCCCAGCCGCATCGTGCCACCCAGGTCCGACGATTCACTGCGCTTTTCGACGGTGCCATCGCGGTCGTACCATTCAGTGATCAGCGCGACGACCGGATTCGGCGTTGACGGATCGAACTCGGTGCTATCGGCCTGCTGCAGGTTTGCGACATGACGCGCGAACTCAATCACCGCCAGTTGCATGCCCAGGCAGATTCCCAGGTACGGCACCTTTGCCTCACGCGCGTAGCGGATCGCCTTGATCTTGCCTTCCGTGCCACGCCGGCCGAAACCGCCCGGCACCAAGATCGCGTCCAGATGAGCGAGGCTACTGGCGCCCTCCGTCTCGATCTGCTCCGAGTCGATGTACTCGATGTTCACACGCGTGAGCGTATGCAAAGACGCATGGCGCAGCGCCTCGATCAACGATTTGTACGATTCGGTGAGTTCGACATACTTGCCGACCATGCCGATCGTGACCTCGTGCTCTGGGTGCTCGAGCCGGTGCACCAGATCCGACCACAGCGTCAGATCGGCCGGATTGGGCGCAAGCTTCAACTCGTCGCAGATGATCTCGTCCAGGCCCTGGTCGTGCAACATCTGCGGGATCTTGTAAATGCTGTCCACATCCCACACAGAGATCACCGCATCCTGCGGCACGTTCGAGAACATCGAGATCTTAGCGCGCTCGTCATCCGGAATCCGGCGATCGGCACGACACAGCAGCACGTGCGGCGAGATACCAATTTCCCGCAACTTCTGCACGCTGTGCTGCGTCGGCTTGGTTTTCAGTTCGCCGGCCGTCGCGATGAACGGCACCAGCGTCAGGTGCACGAAGCACGCGCTGTGGCGCCCGAGCCGCAAGCTCATCTGCCGGGCTGCCTCTAGGAACGGCAGCGATTCGATGTCGCCGACCGTGCCGCCGATCTCGACGATCGCCACGTCCGGCTCGCCGCATGTCGCCGACGCGGCGCCACGCTCGATGAACGCCTGGATCTCGTTCGTGATATGAGGAATGACCTGGACCGTCTTGCCAAGGTACTCGCCGCGGCGCTCCTTGCGAATCACCGACTCGTAGATCTGGCCCGTCGTGAAGTTGTTAGCACGGCGCATCTTCGTGCTGATGAAGCGCTCGTAGTGGCCCAAATCCAGATCCGTCTCAGCGCCGTCCTCAGTCACGAACACTTCGCCGTGCTGGAACGGGCTCATCGTGCCGGGATCAACGTTGATGTAGGGATCGAGCTTCAGTAGAGTGACTTTGAGACCGCGCGACTCGAGGATCGCGGCGAGGGAGGCGGCGGCAATGCCCTTGCCCAAGGAGGACACTACACCGCCGGTGACAAATACATATTGGGTCATCGCTGGATGCTCGCGGGAAAGCCGGATTATACTCGAAAGCCCGGCTTTTTCTAAGCGCCCCGCGCCAGGTTGTGCAGCAGGCGCCGGATCGCGCGAGCGGTATCAGGCGGCCGCTCCAGGGGGAAACCAAGGCGAGCCGTCGATCCAGTCAAAAGGGGGAACCACGATGCGCCGTGTCGCATCGAGCCTGACCTGCTGCTCCTGGCCGGAATGCGTGCCGACCAAGAAAACGAGCGGCACCGGCGCGCCATGCGCGAGGCGTGCACTAAGAGTACAGCGCAGCCTACGATAGATCCGATATTCCATTTCCCGGTTGAGCGCCGGTGCGCGGGCGCCACCGGGACCGAGCGGCGGAATCCCGAGTCGGGTGCCCCCCAGTTCTGCTAATCTGAGAAAAAACCGTAAATAGCCCGCAGCCTTCGATGCTTTTGCCCCCATGCGCTTACCCAAACGATATCTCATCACGCCGGATCCCTCTGACGCCGACCCTCCCGCGCTATTTCTCGAACAGTTGAAGCGAACGCTGGACTCGGGCATTGAACTGGTCCAGCTTCGCTCAAAGAAATTGAATGCCATTCATTACATGCGTTTGGCCGAGAAAGCGATGGACCTGTGCCAGCAACATCATGCCCTTCTGCTATTGAACGCCCACGCCCCGCGCAGTGCACGGCACAACGTCGATGGGCTGCACCTGGACAGCCAAAGTCTGATGGCGTGCGACGAACGTCCACTGCCGACAACCAAACTGGTGGCTGCGTCGTGCCACACGATGGCGGAACTCGAAAAGGCGCAGTCCATTGGGGCGGATTTCGTCACACTCTCGCCCGTGCTGCGAACCGCCAGCCATCCCGACGTCGAGCCGCTGGGATGGGATGGCTTTCTCGCGCTGGCCTCGCGGGCCACGTTACCCGTCTACGCATTGGGCGGCCTCCCAGCTGATGCACTGCCTCATGCCGAACGACACGGAGCGTACGGCATCGCAGGCATTCGCTGCTTTTGGAAGTCTTGATTGCCCGCCATGGGTAGCCTTGGGCAGCCTTGGTGAGCGACGCACCCCGTGCCACGCAGATCGGCGGGCCTTGCCCAGCGGAAAATGACGCGAGTCAGCGCCCGGTCCAATAGCGCCTGCGTGAGCGGCGATACGCATCGACCATCCAGCCTGATACCCCGCTGTCGATACGCACCGCGCCATCATCATCGCTGCGCAGCATATCGACGCCGCGCACACGATAACGCGCGGTGACCAGCGGATGCGGATGGCCGAAGCGATTGCGGTAGCCCACCTGAAATACCGCCATGCGCGGCCGTACCGAATCGATAAAAACATCCGTCGACGACGTCTTGCTGCCATGGTGCGGCACGATCAGCACGTCACTGCTCAATGCCGGCCCATGCCGCTCGACCAGCGCCCGCTCGGCGGCCCGTTCGATATCCGATGCGATCAGCACGGCGCCCAGCGCATTCGAGACACGCAGCACGCATGCCGTTGCATTCGGCTTGCGCGGATCCGCCGCGCCCGCCGGCCACAGGAATTCAAACGTCACGCCGTCCCATCGCCATCGCTCCCCGGCACGGCACGCCCGCGTTATTGCGCCGCGCGCGGTGGCGCGCGCCCACAACGGATGAGCAGGCGGCAGCGACGCCTGCATTTGCGCGATTGGCATATCGGCCAACACCGCAGGCACGCCGCCCGCGTGGTCGACATCGCGATGACTAACGACCAGCATGTCCAATGCGTTCACGTCATGCGCGCGCAAAAACGGCACCACGATACGCTGCCCCGCATTGCCGGCTTCCGGGCCCGGGCCGGCATCGAACAGCAGCCGTCGCTGCGCGGTCTCGACCAGCACGGCGGTGCCCTGCCCGATATCGAGCGCCGTGACGCGAAAACCGTCTGCGAGCGGCGCCCGCGATGCCGGCCACAGCAATGGCAGCCACAGAATGGGCGCAGCCGCGCGCAATGGCCAGCCCCGTGGTCCCAGCATCCAAGCCGCACCGACGAGCGCGAGCAGCAGCGCGGCCGGCTCGGGCGCCGGCAAGTACCACACGCCCCACGCGGGCTCGGCCAACGCATCGAGTATGGCAAACAGCCACTGCACCAGGCGGTGCGCCCATTGCAGCAGCAGCGCATCGAATGGCGCCGGGATCGCAATGGCGAGCAGCACCGCGGGCACGACCAGGGTGCTGACCCACGGAATCGCGATGGCATTGGCCACCGGACCCAGTGCCGGAATCTGCGAGAACCAAACAACCGTCAACGGCGCGAGACCGAGCGTCACCGCCCATTGCACGCGCATGGCCGACGCCAGCCGTGTCGGCATGCCACGCACCGCGGCGCGCATGCGGGCCACGAGCGCGCCAAAAGCCTTGGCAGAACGCGGCACGCACGTACTAGCAGGCTGCGGGCCAGGCATACCGGCAGGCCGCTCGCCCGGCCTGCCCGCGCCAGCCTGCGGCAACGCATCGGCCGGATCAAGTGACGGCCAGTCCGGTTCGTCGTCTCGCTGCGACTGGTTGCGGCCCACGCAGCGCAACGCCACCACGATCGCCGCGACCGCACCGAACGAGAGCGCCGTGCTCGCCGACAACGTCGCCCACGGATCGACGAGCACCACGATCACGAGCGCCCACGCGAGGGCCAGTAACGGGTCCACGCGCCGCCCGCTCGCATAAGCAAGCGTCGCGATCGACAGCATGGCAACCGTGCGCTGGGCGGGAATGCCCAACCCGGCGAGTGCAGCATAGCCGGCACCGGCGAGCATTGCACCAACACAACATGCGATGGGAACCGGCACGTGCAGCGGCAACGCCGGCGCAACGCCGAAACCGCGGCGCCAGGCCAGCGCGATGATCGCGGCGGCCAACGCCGCGACCGAGCCGATATGCAAGCCTGATATTGCCATTAGGTGGTTAGTGCCGGTACGGCGCAGCCGCTCCCAGTCCGGCTCCGTAATCGCATCCTGTACACCGATCGCCAGGGCGATCACGATCCCAGCATGCGACCGCGCGGCCTCGTCGCTGCCGCTGCCCGTCCCGGTTCGGGCGGATTCGGACAAGACCTGCTCGATCCGCGTGCGAATGGCCGCACGCCGACGGTCCACGGCGTTGAGCATCGCCCGGATACTAGGACCGCGCTCAATATCGGGCGCGCGTGGCGAGCTGAGGGACGTCCCCGGTTGCCCGCGCGGATCGGCCTGCAGGTGGCGCACGTAGCCCTGCGCACGCACGCCGCGCGCCAGCTGCCGCACATCGGTGTCCGGCAATCTGAAATTGCCGTTGCCATGCACCCGCTTAAGCCTTGCCACGAGCGTATGGCGCCCGCCCGGCACGAGCGTCGCCGAGGGTTGCCGGCCGAACGCGGCAAGCCAGCTCAATTGGACGGTGCGGGGAAACCGCTCGATCCGGGGCGAAGTCGCCTCGACGTCGAACAGAAAGCGAAGCCCGCGCGCATCGCGCGACGGCAAGCCGCGCACCGTGCCGGTCAGCGTCACATCGCGCCCCTCCCACTGCGGCGGCAAAGCATCCGACAGCGCGCTATGCGCGCGCCACGCCGCGTAGCCAAAGCCGAGCAGCGCCGCACACCCGATGCTAGCCGCCCGTGCCAGCCACGACGTGGGCCAGTTGACGCGCCCCGCTGCCCGCGCACGATACGCGATGCATGCCACCCCAGCAGCGGCGAACGCTGCCGCACCCCAGACAAGCCAACCGGCAGTGTCCGGCAAACTGGGTTGCCACTGCAACACGCCCGTGCCCACGACGAACGCGCATAATCGTGCGAGCATCATTCCTCCCTCGGCCGTGCGTTCGTGCGCGACGGATTGCGTAGCGACGACCTGCGCCGGCACAGCGACAAGCGCGCCACCGTAAAGCCCGCGACCGACGCAAGCAGCGCAAGCAGCACAACCCGGCGCCGCGACAAACATCCGGAGCGCCTGAATGCAAAATCCGATTATCGCTACGTGAGGGCGAGCCGCGGCAACGCGGCGTGCGCGTTGGCCGTTGTACCGAGGGCCAGTTGTGGCAACGTCAGCGAACGCATGGCCGCAATCACTGCCGCAATGCGTGGCACTTGGTCGGGCGTGTTGCGCTCCTTGTAGATCCACTGCGGCGCGATATCCGGTGCGTCGGTCTCCACGACCAGTGCATCGAGCGGCAATTGCGCGGCGAGTTGGCGGATGCGCCGAGCACGCTCGAACGTCACATTGCCGCCAAAACCGAGCTTGAAGCCTTGTGCGATATACGCATCGGCCTGTTGAAAGCTGCCATTGAATGCATGCGCGATGCCCCGCACGACGTTGAAGCGTCGCAACTCGGCGATTACCGAGTCTTGCGACTTGCGCACGTGGCAGATCACCGGCAAGTCGAAGTCGCGCGCCATCTTCAACTGTGCCGTATAGATCTCGCGCTGACGCACCGCATCCAACCCCGGCACGAAAAAATCCAAACCAATTTCGCCGACGCCGACAAAACGTGGATCATCCAGGCTGGTGAGGATCTCGCTGCGCAGCACCGCGAGGTCTTCATCCTGCGCGGCCGGCGCATACAGAGGGTGGATACCCAGTGCATAGGCACCCCCATCCACACGATGGGCCAACTCGCGCACCACCGAGAAGTTGAAGCGGGCGACCGCTGGAATCACAATGCGCGACACTTGCGCGTTGCGCGCTGCCGACGCCACGGCAGCCCGATCCGCATCGAATTCGGATGCATCCAGATGACAATGGGTATCGATCCACATCGAGGCTCCCTCGCTGCCAGTTCGATGCAACGCTGCGCGGCCCGATCCGATTCGATCCGATCCGATCCAAACCAAGCCAAGCCAAGCCAGGCCTGGCCGTCGTTAGGCTATCGTCTTTGCGAGCGCAGCGCGCGCCACCGTTGTTTCATCATGCAGCACGCCGTCCCGCAAACGTAATACCCGGTCGCAGCGCGCGGCCAACTCGATATCGTGCGTGACGATCACGAAGCTCGTCTCGAACGTGCGCGACAACTCCAACATCAACTGGAACACCGTTTCCGCAGTATGGCCATCAAGGTTGCCAGTCGGCTCGTCCGCCAGCACGCACGCGGGCCGCGTCACCAGCGCGCGCGCGATCGCCACGCGCTGCCGTTCGCCCCCGGACAGCTCTCCGGGCCGGTGTTTCGCGCGATGCGCGATGCCGACGCGCTCCAGCGTGGCCATCGCCTCGCGACGCGCGCCTTCGACCGGCATCCGGCGGATCCGCAGCGGCATCGCGACGTTGTCCAGCGCGGTAAATTCGGGCAGCAGATGATGAAACTGATAGACGAAACCCAGGGCGCGATTGCGCAAATCGTTGCGCTCACGCTCCGCTAGGTGCGAAAACGGCCGGCCCAATAGCGCGACACGCCCCGCACTGGGCTCGTCGAGCCCGCCCAGCAGATGCAGCAGCGTACTCTTGCCGGAGCCCGACGCGCCGACGATGGCCAGCTTCTCGCCGCGATACACATGCAGTTGCGCGTCGGCCAGCACCGGCACCGGCTGGCCACCCTGCACAAAGGTCTTCGATATGCTGGTCGCGGCCAGCACGATTTGCTGCTCGTTCATTGCTTTACTCATAGCGCAATGCCTCGGCCGGACGCACGCGCGCACCCCGCCAGCTCGGATACAGTGTCGCGAGCGCAGACAGCACGAACGCAATCGCGCCGATCTTCACCACGTCAGCCGCGACCAAGTCGCTGGGCAGTTCGCTGATGAAGTAGATCGACGGCGGCAGGAATCGGAAGCCCAACACATGCTCGATCAACGGTACTAGCCACGGGATACTGACGGCAAGGGCGCAGCCGAGCACAATGCCAAGGCCGGTGCCCACGAAGCCGATGGTCACGCCCTGAATCACAAAAATCTTCATGATCGAGCGCGGCTGCGCGCCAAGCGTGCGCAGGATCGCGATATCGGCCTGCTTGTCAGTGACCGTCATCACCAGCGAGGAGACGAGGTTGAAGGCGGCGACCGCAATGATCAGCGTCAGGATGATGAACATCATCCGTTTCTCGATCTGTACCGCCGAAAACCATGTCTTGTTCTGCTGCGTCCAGTCGCGGATATAGAGGTCACCGGACAACGATCGCGCGAGTTGTCGCGCGACTTCCGGCGCACGCTGCATGTCCTTGATCCGGAGCCGCACGCCGCTAGGCGCGCTCAACCGGAATAGCGCCTGCGCATCGGCGATCGATACCATCGCCAGCGTGCTGTCGAATTCGTAGTGACCGGACTCGAACACGCCGACGACCGTGAACTGCTTGAGCCGCGGCAACATGCCGGCCGGCGTCATGGTGCCCTCCGGAGCCACCACGGTAACCTTGTCGCCGACGCTCACGCCCATCGCACTTGCCAGGTCAACGCCGAGCACGATGCCGAACGATCCCGGCCGCAGGTCGGTCAGCCGACCAGCCTTCATCTCACCCCCCATGTCGGATACCTGCGGCTCCAGCGCCGGGTCGATGCCGCGCAGCGCGACGCCGTTGACCGCGCTTTGTCGCGTGAGCAGCGCCTGCGCGTCGACGTACGGGGCCGCGCCAATCACCTCCGGATTCTGGCGCGCCTCGTTGGCGGTCAGTTGCCAGCTTGGCATCGAGCCGGTCGGCGAGAAGATCTCGATGTGCGCAAGCACCGACAGCATCCGATCGCGCACTTCCTTCTGGAAGCCGTTCATCACCGACAGCACGACAATCAGCGCCGCGACGCCGAGCGCGATGCCCGACATCGAAATCAGCGAAATAAACGAAATGAACCCGTTGCCAGAAGAACGTTTGCCAGTACGCGTATAGCGCAAGCCAATTTGCCATTCGTAGGGGAGCTTCAAACCAATCCTTTGTATCCACGCTGACCGATCCCGCTGCTGGACACCGCCGCGGGTAACAGCGAAGTTTGCCACATAACAGTGCCCTTCCGCCGCTGCGTGCCGCAATAGGATAAATTTGACCGCCACCTTCTGGCTGCCACGCCTAGGACACGCACGAGCGCCTCGACTCGCGTGTGCTGGATACCGCAATCGCAGGGGGCTCAAGTCACGGAACACGGAACTCAAGCCCATCGTACGCTGCTCCTAATAGAGGCATGGCACCGACTTGCTGGCCACCCCGAGCCGTTATCTTGACAGGCCGCAAGATTTTCAGTTTTTTGATCCTGGTTACCTGCGGTTTTGTACAATGGGATCGTCACAGGACAATTATTCACCCGCCTCCTCAATCTTGAACGAATACCGGTTTCAAACTACCTGGAGCCGCCATATCCCTTTTTTATTCCGCATGAATAGTTCGGCTCGATTGCATTCCGAAGTACTCGAGCGTACATTTTTCTCGCATTCCATTTCGCGACTCAATATCAACAAAGGGTTTCAGATGAGCGGATTTTATTATCCACGACGAGCTACAACTTATATCACCCCAAGCGCTCGCCGCTCGAACTCCATTACCTTAAAACTACCGAATAAAATATATGCACTTAGCATAGCCAGTACATTGATATTTTCTGATGACGCCATCGCATCCTTCCCCAGTTACGAAGAATCACACTTGGAAAGCGTGATGTCGAAACTGCTGGCACCACTTAACTCGTCAATCAAAGCAGTAGAAAAAAATCTACTGCATGCTATGGACGTCGATAATTGCAATATGAACGAAAAGCTGAAGTCCCTGTCTACGCGGCACGACGACGCGGTTTCGAAGCTCAAAAAGCAGCTACTCACACAAAATGAAGCATTGATAGAAAAGATGGATTATATTGGCTCGGCAACGGAAAATCGCATTAAGTCTCAAACAAGAATTTTGGAAAACAAAAATCCAGAATTTTACCAAAAAATAATTCAACACTCGAATGATCAGACAAAATCCATAAAATCCTTATCGCAGGAGATACGGAATACCAAAGCCATTTTAGAGCGGCTATCATTTAATAGCGAATCACTTAACAACAAAGTAGACAATATACCGCTCAAAATCCAGAATCAATTAAATAAGCATTACGAAACAATCAACGATGCTATAGACGACTCCATTGAGATAACAAAAAACCAACTCAAAGATCAAGAGGAAACGCTGGGAAATGGATTGGATAAGTTAGAAAAACGACTAAGAACGACAATAAAAAAAGAAGTGCAAAGGATAAACCAAGGCAATTGGTACGAAGAGGTGAAAGACAAGGTGGCTGCAGAGTCACCCGCCACGGTATCGCTGCAAACAGAGGTAGCCAAGGCGAACGAAAGTGGATACCCGAAACTCATGCTGTCGAGCGACAAAATGCGTCCGGAGCCTGAGCTGACGAACGCGGGCAGCCCACTGGCGCTTACGCTGCTAGACGAGGGTGGGCATCGCGCAGCGGCACAGGGAAGCAAAGGCGTCTATTCCGACCCTACGCTGGCGAACCAAAGCGGGCCCTCCAGACCTACACTGCCGAACCGAGCCAAACTCTCCGAACTTGCGCTGGTGGAGCCAGGCGGGCCCTCCCAACCTGCGCTGCCGAACCGAGCTAAGCGCTCCGAACCTGCGCTGGTGGACCCAGGCGGGCCCTCCCAACCTGCGCTGCTGGACCGAGCCAAACTCTCTGAACCTGTGCCGGTGAACCAAGGCGAGCCTTCCGAACCTGCGCTGCCGAACCGAGCCAAGCGCTCCGAACTTGCGCTGGTGGACCAAGGTGGCCCCCCTGAACCTGCGCCGATGGACAAAAGCGAGCTTATCGAACCAATGCCCGCCGGCGACGTCAGCGCCGCTCGGCATCCGCTCCTGGATAGCGGCGGCCATCCCAAGCCGATGCTCGCGGACGAAGTCGCGTCGGATCGCCACGACATTTCTTCCTGCAATCGGCCCGGCGAGTGCGGGGGCGGATCTGCGCGTGAGCGGCTGCGCGAACTCATCGGGGCTGACCTGCCTTCGCTTGTAGCCGAAAAACTGCATATTCACGTCGACGAGACCCGAGTCTCAGTCGGCGAGCCCGGCCATGAACGCAGAATTACCGACGTCGCACGCGGCACGCAGCTCACCGACGCAGTGAACAAGGCGCAAATGGATGAGGCAGTGGCACAGGTGGACCGCAACGCATCGGCGGGCACCGCGGCAGCCATGGCAGTAGCGGGGCTGCCACAGCCAACCTTGCCCGGCAAGAGTTTGATGACGTTCGCCGGTGCGACTTACCGCGGCCAGTACGGTGTGGCGCTTGGCATATCGCACGTGACGCCGAATAACCGCTGGGTGTTGAAATTTGCCGCCAACGCGAACGGCCGTGGCTACGTTGGAATGGTTGCGGCAGGCGGTTTTCAATGGTGAAGATGTGGCACAAAGCGTGCGCTCGCGCGACAGAGATGACGCGCGAGGGGCAAACGAGATCGATATGACCGGGTGGATTGCCCTACAATGCGCTCCATCATGCATGTCGCACACTCCGTTTCCCGCCTCCACCTACTGCTGCCCTTTGCGTTGCCCACCGCGGCCAGCGCACAGCCGGCGCTGCAGGACCTAGATAAGCCGGCGCTGGACAGGTTGCTCGAACGCGCGACGCTCGTCGAACGCGTGATCGGGGACGATTTCCAGCGCACCTTGCCACACGAGCGATGGGTCGCCCGCTGTTTCGGCGTCGGCCATGCCGCTGCACCTACTGCGTCGCGCCAGCAGGCAGACGATGCCGCATCGAGCGAGCGCGCAGCCCAGTCGGCTGCCGCGACCGACGACGAGGCCCCGCTTGCCCCGTACATGCTGCTTGCGGACGGCGGCGAACCGCGCGATGCCGTCTGGGCATGCGTCGAGCCCGTCCATGTACAGGTCGCGCACGATCATCTGGTGCTAATCGATCCCGCGACGCTGCAGCTTTCGACGGATGACGCGGCCGCGCTACTTGCCGTCGCACGGCCCCTTATCGAGGCGCTCGGCGTAGAGGTGGCTGCCCCAACGCCGCTGCGCTGGTACTTGTCGAGCGAGCAACTCGGCTCGTTAGCCAGCGCGGCGCCCCTGCGCGCCGCCGGCCGCAGCATCGAGATCTGGCTGCCGCATGAGGCCCATACCGGCCGCCGGCCACGCACGTGGATGAAGCTGCAGAACGAGGTCCAGATGGCCTGGTTCGAGCATCCAGTCAACCAGGCTCGGGAAGCACGCGGGTTGCCCGCCGCCAATTCGATCTGGCTTCACGCACAAGGGCGCATGACGCCGGTGTCGCGGCCCTTCGAGCGCGTGCTATCGCAGGCAGCGGCCACGCGTGGGCTCGCGCTCGCGTCCGGCGCGGCGTTGGCGATACCACCTGCCACTTTCGACATGCTGCGGCAGCAAACCGGCGGCCAGACCGCGGCCCGCGCCACAGGTCGCGGCACAGCCGGTGTGACGTTGGTCGAGCTCGATCAACTGAGCGCGCCATTCGTGCAGCAGGACTGGCCACGCTTTCGCGCCGCATTCGCGGCGCTGGAGCGCGACTGGTTCGCGCCGGCGCTCGCGGCGTTGCAACGCCGCGAACTCGCGGAACTCTCGTTGACGCTGTGCAGCGACACCGGCACGACGACGCTCATCATGCGCCCCATCGACATGAAAAAATTTTGGCGACGCCGGTCATTTGCGTCGCTGTTGCCGTGAGCCCGCCCCCATGACCCGAATCGTCACCCGAACCTGCCCGCCCGCCGACGCGCATGCCCTTGCACAGCATGGCATCCATCCGGTGCTCGCGCGGCTGTATGCGTCGCGCGGCATCGGTACGCCCGCCGAGGTGGAAACCGCGCTGGCGCGACTACTGCCGCCAGTGCAGCTTTCAGGCGCCAGCGCCGCAGCCGCGCTGCTGGCCGATGCGATTGCCGCGCGACGGCAGATCCTAGTGGTGGCCGACTATGATTGCGATGGCGCGACCGCATGCGCGGTGGCCGTGCGCGGCCTACGCCTGTTCGGCGCGCACGTCGACTACCTGGTGCCAAACCGATTCGAATACGGCTACGGACTGACACCGGAGATCGTCGAGCTGGCCGCCCGCCGCCCTGGCGCACGCCCCGACCTGCTGATCACTGTCGACAATGGGATCGCCAGCGTAGACGGCGTGGCGGCCGCCAACGCGCTCGGCATCGACGTGCTGATTACCGATCACCACCTGCCCGGTGACACGCTGCCCGCGGCACGCGCGATCGTCAACCCGAACCAACCGGGCTGCGCGTTCCCGAGCAAGCACCTGGCCGGCGTCGGCGTGATGTTCTACGTGCTACTGGCGCTGCGCGCGCTATTGCGCGAGCGCGGCGCCTTCGACGGCCGTCCCGAGCCGCGGCTGGACGGTCTGCTCGACCTGGTCGCGCTGGGCACGGTGGCCGACGTCGTGCGGCTGGACGCGAACAACCGCGTGCTGGTTGCGCAGGGCCTTCAGCGCATCCGCACCGGCAAGATGCAACCGGGCGTGGCCGCGCTTTTCCGGGCGGCCGCGCGCGATGCGCGCAACGCATCCGCATTCGACCTGGGGTTTGCGTTGGGGCCGCGACTGAATGCGGCAGGTCGGCTCTCCGACATGTCGCTTGGTATCGAATGCCTGGTCACCGACGATGCACAGCGCGCCGATGCGCTGGCGCAGCAACTCGATGCAATGAACCGCGAACGGCGTGAAATCGAGGCAGGGATGCAGGAACAGGCGCTGGCCGAACTCGCACAGCTCGATCCGCGCGACGCGGCCACGATCACGCTGTTCAACCCGGCGTGGCACCAGGGGGTGATCGGCATCGTCGCTGGCCGGCTCAAGGAGCGCTTCCACCGGCCGGCAATCACGTTCGCACCGGCCGACGAGTCGGGCGAGCGCGTGAAAGGCTCGGGACGCTCGATTCCGGGATTTCATTTGCGCGACGCGCTGGACTTGATCTCCAAGCGGGAGCCCGGACTGATCGAGCGCTTTGGCGGCCACGCGATGGCCGCCGGCCTCACGCTGCGCACCAGCGACGTGCCGCGCTTCACGGCGGCATTCGAGGCGCTGGCACGCGAATGGCTGAACGAGGACGCGCTCGCGCGACAGATCGAGACCGACGGCGAGCTGGAGGACGCATATCACACACCATCGTTCGTCGAGCTGATCGACAACGCGGTATGGGGCCAGGGCTTCCCGGCGCCGGTTTTTTCAGGGGAGTTCGACGTGCTGTCTCAGTCACTCGTCAAGGAGCGGCACCTGAAGCTGCAGCTTGCCCGCGGGCGCCTGCGCTTTGCGGCCATCTGGTTCAACCACATCGACACGCTTCCGGCACGGGCGCTGTTCGCCTACCGGCTCGTGCGCGACACTTGGAACGGTGTGTCGCGTGTGCAGCTGGTCGTCGAGCATGCGGCGTCCTGATGTCGATCCGCTATAATTTACCCTTTTTGCAAGGCCCCGATCGACATGGAAGCAGAACGTCTGAACGCGATCGAAGCGACCCTCGCCGACCTGCGCAAGCGCGCGGGAGAGCTACGGGGGTATCTTTGACTTCGATGCGAAACAAGCCCGCCTAACGCAAGTCAACACGGCGCTCGAAGACCCGAACGTGTGGAGCGACTCGAAGCAGGCGCAGGCGCTCGGTCGCGAGAAGAAGCTGCTCGACGCGGTCGTGCAGATGCTCTCGGCACTGAACGGCGACCTGACAGACACGCAGGAGCTGTTCGAGCTGGCCAGCGAGGAGCAGGACGATGACACGCTGCTCGCCTGCGAGCGCGACGTGCAGGCCCTGGAGCGCCGCGTGGCCGACATCGAGTTCCGCCGAATGTTCAACAATCCGGCCGATCCGAACAACTGCTTCGTCGACATCCAGGCCGGCGCCGGTGGCACCGAAGCACAGGACTGGGCGTCGATGCTGTTGCGCCAATATCTGCGCTACTGCGAGCGCAAGGGCTTCAAGGCCGAAGTGCTCGAGCAATCCGATGGTGAAGTGGCAGGCATCAAGAATGCCACGATTAAGGTCGAAGGCGAGTATGCCTATGGCTACCTGCGCACCGAGACCGGCATCCACCGCCTGGTGCGCAAGTCGCCGTTTGATTCGTCTGGCGGCCGCCATACGTCGTTCTCGTCGGTGTTCGTGTATCCGGAAGTGGATGAATCGATCGACATCGACGTCAACCCGGCCGACCTGCGCATTGACACGTTTCGCGCATCCGGGGCCGGCGGCCAGCACATCAACAAGACCGACTCGGCGGTACGCATCACGCATTTGCCGTCAGGCATCGTCGTGCAGTGCCAAAACGACCGCTCGCAGCATCGAAACCGCGCCGAGGCGATGGCGATGCTCAAATCGCGGCTGTACGAGGCGGAGATGCGCAAACGCCAGGCCGAGCAGGACAAGCTCGAATCGAGCAAGACCGACGTGGGCTGGGGCCACCAGATCCGCTCCTACGTGCTCGACCAGAGCCGCGTGAAGGACTTGCGCACCAACGTCGAAATCAGCAACACGCGTGCGGTGCTCGACGGGGACCTTGACGATTTCATCAGCGCGAGCCTGAAGCAAGGCGTATAACCGCGGGCGCAACTGACCATGACCGAAAAGAATTTCAATGCCGCGCAAGCCGGCATCGACAGCGGCGACAACGCGATCATCGCAGAGCGCCGCGACAAGCTGCGGGCGCTGCGCGAGCAAGGTATCGCGTATCCGAACGACTTCCGCCCAGAACACAGCGCGGCGGATCTGCATGCTCGCTTCGCCGACACCGACAAGAACGCCCTTGAGGCGCTCGCGCTCAACGTATCGATTGCCGGCCGGATGATGCTCAAGCGCATCATGGGCAAGGCGAGCTTCGCGACCGTGCAGGACGGCACCGGTCAGATCCAGTTCTTCATCACGCCAGCTGACGTCGGTGCCGATACCTACGATGCATTCAAAAAATGGGACCTGGGCGACATCATCGCGGCGCACGGCGTGCTGTTCCGGACCAACAAGGGCGAGCTGTCGGTGCGCTGCACCGGGCTGCGGCTGCTGTCCAAGGCCATCCGGCCGCTGCCGGACAAGTTTCATGGGTTATCCGACCAGGAAACACGCTACCGGCAGCGCTACGTGGACCTGATCGTCACGCCCGAAGCACGCCAGACGTTCCAGGCACGCACGCGCACGATCGCGTCGATCCGTCATTTCATGACGAACGCGGACTTCATGGAAGTCGAAACGCCGATGCTGCACCCGATCCCGGGCGGCGCGGCGGCCAAGCCGTTCATCACGCACCACAATGCGCTGGACATGCAGATGTTCCTGCGCATCGCGCCGGAGCTGTACCTGAAGCGGCTGATCGTCGGCGGATTGAACCGCGTATTCGAAATCAACCGGAATTTCCGCAACGAAGGAGTCTCGCCGCGGCACAATCCGGAATTCACGATGATGGAGTTCTACGCCGCGTACACCGACTACCGCTGGCTGATGGACTTCACTGAGCAGTTGATCCGACAAGCGGCGCTGGACGCGCGAGGTACGACGGCGGTCCACTATCAGGGACGCGAACTGGACTTGGGCAAGCCTTTTCACCGCTTGACGATCACCGGTGCGATCCAAAAGTATGCGCCGCAATATAGCGACGCACAGCTTGCTGACCGCGACTGGCTGCGTGCGGAATTGCACCGGCTCGGCGTCGATACCCACGCTGCGCCGTTGCGCAACGCCGGCGTGGGGGCCCTGCAGCTTGCCCTATTCGAGGAAACCGCTGAAGCGCAGTTGTGGGAGCCGACCTATATCGTCGACTATCCGGTGGAAGTGTCGCCGCTCGCGCGGGCGTCGGACACGGTCCCCGGTATTACCGAGCGCTTCGAGTTGTTCATGACCGGCCGCGAGATCGCAAACGGCTTCTCGGAACTGAACGATCCGGAGGACCAGGCGGCACGTTTTCGCCAGCAGGTCGCGCAGAAAGATGCCGGCGACGAGGAAGCGATGTACTACGACGCTGACTACATCCGCGCGCTCGAATACGGCATGCCACCGACCGGTGGATGCGGTATCGGCATCGACCGGCTCGTGATGCTGCTGACCGACAGCCCGAGCATCCGCGACGTGATCCTATTCCCGCACCTGCGGCGCGAGGATTGACGCGGTAATACGCGCGCACGGTCGGCCGCGAGCGGGTTCGTGCGCCAACGTCGCCCTACGGGCCGGCAAGTTGCCGGCCCTAATTATTTGTAACGAACAGTAAAGCGGCGCGGGTGCGGCGGCTGGTACGCCGCAATTGGTTACAACTTGAAACCGACAACGGACGGGGCATCGCGCAGACTAGGCGTATTCGGAAAGCGCTCCCTTCGTGGAGGTCAACAAAATGGAAAGCCCACGCAAGCTCCATCCGCTGGTCGCGGCCGCCGCGGTCGGGGTCATCATTGCCAGCCTGGCCACGACCGCGGCCGTCACCGGGTTGCTGCCTAACGCATCCAGCAGCAGTGCGCGGAACGATGCCGCACCGATCACCCAAGCCGCGCAGCCGCCGGCCCTGCATTCCGCCGCACCGGCGGCTGCCGTGCAGTCGAGCGCTACGTCGCCCCAGGCGCTCTCGCCCGCACAGCAATCGGCACCGCCCGCCCCACCCGCCGCGTCGTATGCGCCACGTGCACAGCAATCGGGCAGTGCAGCCCTGCCCGCGCCGCCCGCCGACTACGCGCAACATGGCACTGGGTCCGGTGCCGAACCGCCATATGCACCGCCCCGTGTGGCAACCTGCGCATCATGCGGCACTGTGGAGTCGGTCGTTCCTGTCCGGCGCGAAGGCCATAGTACAGGACTCGGCGCGCTCGGCGGCGCAGTGGCAGGCGGCGTGATCGGCAACCAGTTCGGCGGCGGCGGTGGACGTACCGCGATGACGTTGCTCGGCGCACTCGGCGGCGGACTGGCCGGCAACTCGGTCGAGAAACATGTGCGCAGCGAAACGGACTATCGGGTCCACGTACGGATGCAAAACGGCAAGCTGCGCAACTTCACGTACCGGCAGCCCCCCTCCTTCCAGGCCGGTGAGCGCGTACGAATCGAAAACGGCACGCTCAGGCACGCCGGTTGACAAGCCGTGGACTAGGCACCGGCAACCCAGATTGGGGACACCCGTGACGCAGACTGGAGGCACCGGCGACGCAGATCGGGGACACCGGCGACGCAGACTGGAGGCACGGGCGGCACGGATCGGAAGAGTCCATGAAGTTTAGTAGTCAGCGTCCTCGATCCACGCGGCCTGGATCGCCTCGAGAATCTTTTCACTCGAGCGCTCCGGGTCGTCGTCAAAGCCGTCCAGTTCCGTCACCCATCGATGCAGGTCGGTGAAACGCACGTATTGAGGATCAACGTCAGGATAGGCATCGGTCAGTGCCATCGCGATGTCGTTTATGTCGGTCCATTTCATCGCCGCCGCCCTCCTCGGACTCAATGGTTTTCCTTCGCATGATTGATCGAGTATTTCGGAATCTCGATCACCAGATCCGCATTTTGCGGCACCTTGGCCTGACACGACAACCGGGAAGTCGGCTCCAGGCCCCAGGCCTTGTCTAGCAAATCGTCCTCATCCTCCTCGGACGGCGCCAGCGCATCGAACCCTTCGCGCACGATCACGTGGCACGTGGTACACGCGCACGACTTCTCGCACGCATGCTCGATCTCGATGCCAGCATCCAGCAACGCATCGCAGACGCTCTTGCCAGGCTCGGCTTCAAGCACCGCCCCCTCGGGACACAACTCGACATGGGGCAAAACAACAATTTGAGACATGGGAGAACAGTCCTGTAAAGCGGCAGTAGCGGCAACGGTCAGCCGATTTCGTCAAGCTTGCGGCCGGCGAGCGCGCCACGAATACTCTTGTCCATGCGCCGCGCGGCGAACTCGTCGGTCGCGGCCGATAGGGCTTTTGTCGCCTCGTCGATGCGGTCCGCGTCGTCACCGTCGATCACGGCGCGCAGCGCGTTCAATTTGGCATCGACGTCGGCACGCTCGGCGGCGTCGAGCAATTCCCCATCGGCCGCCAGCGCCGCGTCGGTGGCATCCGCCAGACGCCGCGCGTCGATTTGTGCCTCGCGCAACGCCCTCGCCCGCATGTCGCGCTCCGCGCTGCTGAAACTATCCTCGAGCATTCGCGCGATATCGTCGTCACCCAGCCCGTACGACGGCTTGACGACCACTGCCGCCTCCGTGCCCGACTGCATTTCGCGGGCGGACACGGACAACAGCCCGTCCGCATCGACCTGAAACGTGACGCGGATCCGAGCGGCGCCGGCGGTCATCGGCGCAATGTCGCGCAACTCGAAACGCGCGAGCGAACGACAGTCGGACACCAATTCACGCTCGCCCTGCACCACGTGAATGGCCATCGCGCTCTGGCCGTCCTTGAATGTCGTGAATTCCTGCGCCCGTGCCACAGGAATCGTCGAGTTCCGCGGAATAATCTTCTCCACCAGCCCGCCCATCGTCTCTAACCCGAGCGACAGCGGTATCACGTCGAGCAGCAACCAGTCGTCGCCCTCGCGCCGGTTGCCGGCCAGCACGTCGGCCTGGATCGCGGCGCCCAGTGCAACGACCTGGTCTGGATCCAAGTCGGTCAACGGCGCCTTGCCGAAATACTGCTCGACAGCCCGCCGCACACCACGCATACGTGTGGAGCCGCCTACCAGCACGATGCCGTCGAAATCCTGCGGCATTGCTTTCGCATCGCGCAACGCCTTGCGCGTGAGTGCCAGCGTACGTTCGACCAGCGGCTGGGTCAGCGTCGCGAATTCGGCTTCCGTGAGCGTCAGCACGACGCGCCGGCCACAGGATAACGTGACGTCGAGCACGGCCTCGTCCTGAACCGACAGCGTTTCCTTAGCGACACGCACCGCATCCAGCAGCGCCCGCACGTCCTGCGGCGGCAGCGTGCCGAGCGCCGCGCGATTCAGCACATGCCGATACAGCACCTGGTCGAAGTCATCGCCCCCCAGCGCCGAATCGCCCCCCGTGGACAGTACCTCGAACACGCCACGCGTGAGCTTGAGCACCGACAAGTCAAATGTGCCGCCACCCAAGTCGTACACCGCGTATAGCCCTTGTGCACCGCTGTCCAGCCCATAGGCGATCGCCGCGGCGGTCGGCTCGTTCAACAAACGCAACACGTTCAAGCCGGCGAGCTGTGCGGCATCTTTCGTGGCCTGCCGCTGCGCGTCGTCAAAATAGGCGGGAACCGTGATGACGGCACCGACTATGTCGTCACCGAGCGTATCCTCGGCGCGCTGCCGCAATGTCGCGAGGATCTCCGCAGAGACCTCGACCGGGCTGCGCACGCCATCCACGGTTTGCAGCTGGACCATGCCGGGCGCGTCGACGAAGGCGTAAGGTGCGTTGTCCAGGTCCTGCATGTCGGCCTTGCCGCGTCCCATGAAGCGCTTGACCGAGACAATCGTGTTACGCGGATCCAACACTGCGTCTTCCTTCGCCGGATAACCGATCTTGCGCCCACCACCAGGCAGGTAGCGGACGACGGATGGCAGCAACGCCCGCCCTTCGTCGTCAGGCAACACCTCCGGAAGGCTGTTGCGCACCGCGGCCACCAGCGAGTGGGTCGTCCCAAGATCGATGCCGATGGCGATTCGGCGCTGGTGCGGCGCCGGTGCCATGCCGGGTTCGGAGATTTGCAGTAAAGCCATCTTTATCCATGTGGAATACGATGCCGGGCGCATGACGCCCGCGCGTCGCATCGGGCGGCAAGCTTCACGCCGCCTCTAGTTTGTCGATCCGTGCGTCGATTTCGTGCGCGACCCGTTCGATGAACATCAACTGGCGCACCGCTTCGGCCGCCGGCTGGTCTGCGCCGGAATCGAGCCATTCGCCGAGCCGCGTGAGCCGTGCCGATTCCTCGTCCCGCAACTCCTGCAGCAGCGCCTGCAGCGCCTGGACATTGCGCGCCGCAGCCGCATCCTCGGTCCGCTCGCGCCATTCCATTTGCTGCATCAGGAATGCCGGTTCCATCGCGGTATTGTTTTCCGCGCCAACGTCGATGCCACGCAGGTGCAACAGATAGGTCGCGCGTCGCAGCGGTGACTTCAGTGTCCGGTACGCCTCGTTCGCGCGCGTCGCCCATTGCATCGCGATGCGCTTTTGCGCGTCGCCGGCTGAAGCGAAACGGTCCGGATGCACCTGCGCCTGTACGGCGCGATAGGCATTATCGAGCGCGCGCGCGTCCAACCCGAAACGCTCGGGCAACTGGAACAATTCAAAGTGATTCTGGGTTAGCGAACGCATGGTCGGGAATCACAACTAGTGCCCCACTGTATGGTGGCACCGAGGGAATACGCCAAGGGCGCCAAAAACAACATGCGACGAATCAGACGCGGAACGACTCGCCGCACCCGCATTCGTCCTTCACATTCGGGTTGTTAAACCGAAATCCCTCGTTCAGCCCTTCACGAGCGAAATCCAGTTCTGTGCCGTCGATGTACGCCAGGCTCTTCGGATCAACGATGACCTTGATCCCGTGGCTCTCAAACACCATGTCGCCACCGTCCAGTTCATCGACGTATTCGAGCTTGTACGCCAGGCCCGAGCAGCCGGTCGTGCGCACGCCAAGCCGCAGCCCGATGCCCTTGCCACGGCGCGTCAGGTACTTCTGCACATGCTGTGCCGCTTTTTCCGTCAAAGTGATCGCCATCTTCGTTCACCGGTTTGGCCGGCCGTCATTGATCGGTTCGCCCATTGCCGCGCTTGACCGGCCGAACCGGCCGGTCAAGCGGCTCCCCGCGACGGTCAAGCCGCCGCTTCGCCCGCCTGGACAGCAGGTTCGCCGGCTACCGCCACACGTCGCTTCTTGTAGTCAGCCACTGCCGCCTTGATCGCGTCTTCCGCCAGGATCGAGCAGTGGATCTTCACCGGCGGCAGCGCCAACTCCTCGGCGATCTGGGAGTTCTTGATCGAGAGCGCCTGGTCCAGCGTCTTGCCCTTGACCCATTCCGTCACCAGCGAACTGGACGCGATCGCGGAGCCGCAGCCATAGGTCTTGAACTTCGCGTCCTCGATGACTCCATCCGCGCCGACCCGGATTTGCAGCTTCATCACGTCGCCGCACGCTGGCGCGCCGACCATGCCAGTACCAACCGCGTCGTCGTCCTTCGCGAACGATCCGACATTGCGCGGGTTTTCGTAGTGGTCTAGAACCTTGTCGCTATAAGCCATTGCCGTACTCCTTGCTGTATTCGTAGGGGTTCAAGCCATCGCGCTCAATGCGCGGCCCATTGGATCGACGACAGGTCGATCCCTTCCTGATGCATTTCCCACAACGGCGAAAGCTCGCGCAGCTTCGCGATCTTGTTGTTCAACAACGCGATCACGTAGTCCACTTCCTGCTCGGTCGTAAAGCGTCCCACCGTGAAGCGGATCGAGCTATGCGCCAATTCGTCGTTACGGCCCAGCGCGCGCAGCACGTACGACGGCTCCAGCGACGCGGACGTGCAGGCGGAGCCAGACGATACCGCGACATCCTTGACCGCCATGATTAAAGACTCGCCCTCGACGAAGTTGAAGCTCACGTTCAAGTTGTGCGGCACGCGCGCATGCATGTCGCCGTTCACGTACACCTCGTCAATCCGCAGCAGGCCGTCGAGCAAGCGGTCGCGCAGCATCCGCACCCGCTCGTTCTCAGTGGCCATTTCCTCGCGTGCCAGTCGGAACGCCTCGCCCATGCCCACGATTTGATGGGCGGCGAGCGTGCCCGAGCGCATGCCCCGCTCATGGCCACCGCCGTGCATCTGCGCCTCGATCCGCACACGCGGCTTGCGCCGCACATACAGCGCACCGATCCCCTTCGGCCCATAGGTCTTGTGCGCGGAAAACGACATCAGGTCGACCTTTAGCTTCTGCAGGTCGATTTCGACCTTGCCGGTCGCCTGCGCGGCATCAACGTGGAACACAATTCCTTTTTGCCGACAGATCTCGCCAATCGCTGCGATATCCTGGATCACGCCGATCTCGTTGTTCACATGCATCACCGACACGAGAATCGTGTCCGGCCGCAACGCCGCACTGAATGCCTCCAGGTCGAGTAGGCCATTGTCGCGCACGTCCAGGTATGTCACCTCGAAGCCCTGCCGCTCCAATTCGCGCGTGGTGTCGAGCACGGCCTTATGCTCGGTCTTCACCGTGACAATGTGCTTGCCCTTGCTGCGATAAAAATTCGCCGCACCCTTCAGCGCCAGGTTGTCCGACTCGGTCGCGCCCGACGTCCAAATGATCTCGCGCGGATCGGCATTGACCAGCGCGGCCACCTGCTCGCGCGCCTGCTCGACCGCGCGCTCGGCTTCCCAGCCATACGCATGGCTGCGCGAGGCCGGGTTGCCGAATTGCTCACGCAAATACGGGATCATCTTATCCACCACGCGCGGGTCAACGGGCGTCGTCGCGCTGTAGTCCATGTAGATGGGCAAGTGGAACGGGGGATTTTTCATGTGGGGCTCCGCAAGTCTGTGTCTGCTGCCAATACGTGTGTCACGTCGTCGCCTGCTCAGGACTGGGCGATGTTGAATACGGAATTCGGTCCTTTTGGCCCAACGCGGACCGTGTCCGGCGCGACCGGCTCGCCTCGCCGGTCGAGCCGCACCGGCGCTGTACTCTCGCGCAAGCGCTGTTGGTCGACCAAGTCTTGCAGCGACACGGAATCGAGGTACTCGACCATCTTCTGGTTCAGCGTCGACCACAATTCATGCGTCATGCAATGGCCGCCTGGCTGCTTGGTGCCTTCGCATGTGCCCTTGCCACCGCACTGCGTCGCGTCCAGCGGCTCGTCAACAGCGATAATGATGTCGGCTACGGTCACCTCGTCGGCGCGGCGCGCCAGATTGTAGCCACCGCCCGGTCCGCGCACCGACTCAACGATCTCGTGCCGACGCAGCTTGCCAAACAACTGCTCCAAATAGGACAGCGAGATCTGCTGCCGCTGGCTGATGGCCGCGAGCGTTACGGGCCCCTTCTCTTGGCGCAGCGCCAAGTCGATCATCGCGGTAACGGCGAAGCGGCCTTTTGTAGTGAGTCTCATGGTGTGGGGCACCCGTAATTCTCGACAATTTCTGTCAAGTATAAATATCCTAGCATTTTAGTCAAGTACCCCTACCGCGGCCAGGGGCAGCACAGCATGCGTCCCCATGCGACAACGCGCGCCGCCGTCGGCCCGCGCGCTGCGTGCCGCCTAGATCGCGTAGCGATGCCGCAACTGCGCGAGCAAGCCGTCGCAGGCGTCCTCGACTTCGTCAAGCACGCGCTCGAAGCCTTCGTGGCCACCGAAATAAGGATCGCCGACTACGTCGGTATCGTGGCGGCGCGCGAACTCCATCAGCAGACGGATCTTATGCCCATGCTCGGACGGGCAGCGGCGCCGCAGCTCGGCGGCGTTGTCGTGGTCCATCGCGAGCAGCAGATCGAACCGCGCAAAATCGCTGGCGCTGACCTGCCGGGCGCGCAACGCGTCCAACGCGTAACCTCGCGACATCGCGGCGCGGCACGCACGGGGGTCGGGCGCGGCACCCACATGCCAGTCTCCCGTGCCAGCCGAGTCCAAATGGATCGTGTCGGCCAGTCCGGCCTCGTGTACCTTGGCGCGCATCACCGCTTCAGCGGTGGGGGAACGGCAGATGTTGCCCAGACAAACGAAAAGCAGCGCGACGGTTTTCATAGGTTTGAATGTTCGGAGCGCCGCAATTCTACGCTGGAATCCATGCTCGTGCTGGATGCTGGTGCTGAATGCTGGTGCTGATAGGCACGATTGCCGCGCCGCGTCCGGGCCGCCCGACACGCCTGGGCATGGGCTCGCCATTGATGAGCCGATATGAAACGGCACGCGCCAACTCCGCAATTGAACCGCTCCTAGCTGAGCGAACCGAGCCAGCGCGACGCGCAGCCCCGCACGGAAGAGCCCGCAAGACGGATACGCACACTGGCCCTGAGCAGGCGCCGCGGCGGCGTGCGCGATGCGTGAGTTGAGCGGTTCAGTCGTGCAGGTCGGCCAGCGGATGCACATCGGCGCGCCACGGCGAGCACAGCATCGCAGCGACACGCTCTTCGCAGACCTCGGCCAGCGTGGCCGGCGCCCAGCGCGGCCGCTTGTCCTTGTCAATCAGGTGCGCCCGCACCCCTTCGCAGAAGTCGCCTTTGTCGATCGCCTGTGTGGCGATTGCCAGTTCCATCCGCAGGCATTCAGCCAGCGTCATGTGGCGTCCCCGCAGCAACGCCTGCCGCGTTACGTTGAGCATGGTGGGGGAATAGGCGGTCAGCGCATCAAGGGTCGCGCCGAGCCACGCGCGCTCGGCCTCGCAGGGACCGGCCGACAGATGGCCGCGCAGCGACGCGACGATCTGCTCAACCGAGTGGCGAGGATTGAAATGACGCACGGCTAGCGCACGCCAATCGTCCACGGTACTGCATACCTGCCCCGGCTCGGGACCCGGGCCGCCGAACACCTGCTTTAGCGCCCGATCGATGTCCGTGGTGTCCGCCTCACACAGTCGCACGTCGAAATCGCGCAACGCATCGGCGTCAACCAGTCGATCGGCCAATCCAAGCCGCTGCGCATCGGCCCCGCTGAGCGTCACGCCGGTCAATCCAACATACAATTCCAACTCTACCGGCATCACGGCCAGAAACCGCGTGGCCCCTACGTCCGGCACGAAACCGATTCGCGTTTCCGGCATCGCGATCCGGCTACGTTGGGTGGCGATCCGCAGCGAGGCACCCTGCGCCAACCCCATTCCGCCGCCCATCGTAATGCCGTCCATCAGCGCCACCACGGGCTTGGGGAAATGATGCAGCGCGAAATCGAGCCGATATTCATCAATGAAGAACGCTTGCCACGCGCGCTCGCCGGCGCTCGCCAGCTGGTACAGCGCCCGCACATCGCCGCCCGCACAAAAGCCCTTGTCACCGGCACCGCGCAGCACTAGCGTCAAAATCCGGTCGTCCGCCCGGCATTGCTCGACCCATTGCGCCAGCGTGCGCACCATCGAATGCGACAGTGCGTTCAGCGCATCGGGACGATTCAGCGTCACGACCGCCACCCGGTTGATCACCTGATAACTCAAATGCTCGGCTGTCACCGGTGCTGCGCCTGCTACCTGGGCGTCACCCATGGTTCTGGCGCGCCTGGTAAAGCTCACGGAATGTGCGACCGACCGGCGCCGGCATGTCACGCGTGTCGGTCCAGCCGCCGCCGAACGACAGCTTCGAAATCCGGCGCCCAGACCCGCCTAGGCGCTCCAGTATGCGCACACCAGCTCGAGTCAATAACGCGTACAACGCCGGGCGCATCGCGACAAAGCCCCACACGGTGAGCGCCGCGCGCTCGGTCCATGGCCGCAGCCGGCGCTCGACTTGCTTCTCGCGCAGCACCTTCTCGGCGAGTTCGCGGGCGATGCGCCGCTCCCCCGAGTTGTACGCCGGTTGGCCGCAGCAGGTTTGAGCGGCCGGGACGTGGACATCAAACCCGGCATGCTCCAGCAGCTTGATGACGGAGAACCCGATTTCCGGCCGCATTAGATCGACCAGACAAGTGACAAACAAGCCGACGCGCATTCGTTCCCCTGCATGTGTCATCCCGGCCCCCCATTCCGCTGCAAAATGCCCCGATTATGCGCGCATCGCGTCCAAACCGCATCTGCACGCGCCGCTCGGAGCAGGCTATCAGCGGATTCGCGCGAAACGCTAAGCGGCCTCTAAAAGGCCCGTCTCCCCCTGTTCGCACCTTTCATAATACGAGATACAATCAGGCTTCTACTGCAGCATAGCGGTACCCATGATGAGTGACCTGAACGCAGAAGCCAAGACCTCGATCCAGGTAATCGACCGGATGATGCGACTGCTCGACGCACTCGCCGCGCATAGCGATCCTGTCAGCCTTAAGGACCTCGCGCAATGCACCGCGCTTCATCCGTCGACTGCCCATCGGATCCTGAACGACATGGTAACGTGCCGGCTCGTCGATCGTTCGGATCCCGGCACGTACCGCCTAGGCATGCGCCTGCTCGAGTTGGGCAATCTGGTGAAAGCCCGGTTGTCGGTGCGCGACGCCGCGCTCGGCCCGATGCGCGAACTGCACCGGCTCACGGGTCAAACGGTGAACCTATCTGTTCGGCAAAGCGACGAAATCGTCTATATCGAGCGCGCCTATTCGGAGCGCTCCGGCATGCAGGTGGTCCGCGCGATCGGCGGCCGCGCGCCACTGCACCTGACGTCCGTCGGCAAGCTATTCTTGGCTGCAGACGAAGCATCGCGCGTGCGCGCCTACGCGACGCGCACCGGGCTAGCCGGCCATACGCAGAATAGCATCACGGATTTAGCAAAACTGGAGCGCGAACTGGCACACGTGCGCCAGCAAGCGTGCGCACGTGACAATGAGGAACTGGAACTGGGCGTGCGATGTATCGCAGCTGGCATCTATGACGACAGCTCGAAACTGGCGGCGGGCCTGTCACTGTCCGCGCCGGCGGACCGCTTGCAAGACGCATGGATCGCCCAACTCACCCATACCGCGCTGGAAATTTCACAGGCGCTCGGGTACCAACCACCGGCGAGCGCCACCACGGCCGCCGCCGCGTGAAATAAACGATCCCGCCGTCCGCCCAGTATCACCAGCGGACGATGGACCCGCAAACACACGCCGGCCCGGCCAGCGCCAGGGCGCGGATTGGCCGCACACTAGCACACGGGTGCGGTTCAGGTGCCGGCGCCGTTGGTCTGTGCGCTCGTCACGCGTTGCACTCCGCCATTGCCCATCCAATTGCGCAACCGTTGCGCATCGGCAAAACGAGAATACTTGCCGAACGAGTCCAGCAACACCATGATCACGGGCCGGCCATGAATCGTCGCCTGCATGACCAGGCATTCGCCGGCCTCGTTGATGAAGCCGGTTTTTTGCAACCCGATGTCCCACGAAGCGTTGCGCACCAGTGCATTCGTACTGTTATAGGCGAGCGTGCGCTTGCCGGTGAATACATCGTAGCTGCGGTCAGTCGAGAACTGGCGGATCAGCGGATACTGATACGCCGCATTGACCATTTTCACGAGGTCACGCGCGCTGGACACGTTCTGCGACGTCAGGCCGGTCGCGTTCTGGAAATGGGTTTGCGCCATGCCCAATTCGGCGGCCTTGCGGTTCATCGCCACAATGAACCCCGGCCGGCCGCCGGGATAATAGCGCGACAGCGCCGCGGCGGCGCGATTCTCCGAGGCCATCAGCGCAATGTGTAACATATCCTCACGCGACAATGTCGAGCCGATCGACAACCGGGAACCGGTGCCCTTCTCGTAGTCGCGGTCCTCGTCGGTCACCGTCAGCCTCTCATTGAGCGGCGCCTTCGAATCCAGCACAACCATCGCGGTCATTAGCTTCGTGATCGACGCGATCGGCACGACTGACGCCGAGTTCTTGTCGTACAGTACCTCGCCGGTGTGCTGATCGACCATGAAGCCCACCGTCGAGCGCAACGCCACGCTGCCGTCGGACCGCAGCGTGAACGCGCCCAGCGCGGGCCTAGGTTGGTACGCGACCCGGCGCACCGCCGCATGGTGCGCGCGACCCTCTAGGCGCGCCGACACGCGCCGTTTCGACGGCCGTGCGGCAGCCTGACGCACCACCTTGCTCGAGCGCGCAGCGCGAACCCGCTGAGCCTTGGACACGCGCTTCGCGGCCAACACCTTGCCACCTTTGCCGGCGGCAGCATGGCTCGCGCGCGACGCGCGCGCATCCTTCGCGGCGGTGGCGACATACGCGTTGGCCGGCGCGACCAGCACGGCCATCAGTACGGCTGAGCCGGCGAGGGACAACGCCGCGCTGAAGGCAGCAACACGGATGCCTTTCAGCGAAGAAAACAGGGAGCTTTTCATTCGTGTTATGACCGAATTTTCCGAAAGTGTAGCCAAGCCTGGAATGATTAACGACGTTAGGCATTTATCGCCAATACTTAATCCAATATCTGTAAGACGTTCAGGAAAGACAATCGAGCCTCACAGTGTAATTGAGATCAGTAATCAGGCGCGCGCGGCGATTCGCTCCACCGTCGCTGAACGGTATCTACCTCCAACTTAACGGTTCGATGCCACCGACGTTAAACCAGGGTTATGGCGAGAACAGCCTAGGGATGCCCTTTCGCGTCGCGCGCGACGCGCTACGACCAATCAGCGGCCCAAACATCTTAGAAAGGCCCAAACGTTCCAAAAATTGACACACAGCAGTGCCTGTACGCCCAGACCAGGCGAAGCGCAGTGTGCTGAGACGCTGCGTTGAACCTGCCGCACCGGCTACGGCGCCCATCGTCTTGCGTCGCTAAACACTTGTTTATTAAGTTAAAGCCTAATTTGTGCAATGCACAAATTAGGCTTGACACGCGCAAAAACGCTCCTACAATGTGCATCATGCTGCATTGCACAATAGCTCGGCAGTCTTCCCCACTAGCGGCCCCGCCAGGGTCGGATCAGGAGCGCAAGCATGAATCTGTTGACCCCGGAGCAAATCGCTGTCGCCCAGAAGGCGAATCTGGAAACATGGTTTGGTCTGACGAACAAAGCGTTCGAAGGCATCGAAAAGTTCGTTGAACTGAACCTGCAAGCGGCAAAGTCGACACTGGCCGAATCACAGGAAAACGCGCACCGCGCGCTGTCGGTGAAGGATGCGCAGGAGCTGTTGTCGTTGCAAGCCAGCCTGGCGCAGCCTGGTGCGGAGAAGGTCTTGTCGTACGGCCGTCAACTATACGAGATCACGTCGGCCACACAAGCCGAATTCGTTCGCGTTGCCCAAGCGCAGTACGACGAGCAAAGCCGCAAGGTGCAGGCGTTGGTCGACAACGTCGCGAAGAACGCACCGGCTGGCTCAGAAACCGCCGTCTCGGTATGGAAGTCAGCGATCACCGCCGCGAACACGACGTACGAAACAGTGCAAAAGGCCACGAAGCAGGCGGTTGAGATCGCCGAAAGCAACTTCAACGCCGCCGCCACCGCCGCGTCGAAGGCTGCTCAGCAAGCGACCGCACAGGCATCGCACGCCGCAAAGAAGTAACGGCTACCGGCTCGGCGTCATGAAGCCGGCAGCGCCCAAGGCAACGGTGCGGTGCATGAGCCCATGCCAGCGCAAGCCTGCATGGGACGATGGTATCGATTCCACGTTGCGCTGGCGCCCTGCGCCGCGCACTTTCGCCGGTGCGCCACGCGTTCACCGCGAACCGGCAACGGCTCGCGCTACTTCTTGCGCTGCGGCGGCAGATCGGTGCAGACACCCTCGTACAGTTCCGCGGCCATCCCAACCGATTCGCCGAGCGTCGGGTGTGGATGGATTGTCTTGCCGATATCCGTCGCGTCCGCACCCATTTCCACGGCCAGGCAAATCTCGCTGATTAGATCGCCCGCATTGAGTCCAACGATACCGCCGCCGATCACGCGATGGGTCTGTTCATCGAACAGCAACTTCGTGAAGCCCTCATCCCGGCCGTTCGCAATCGCACGCCCGGAGGCGGCCCACGGAAACACGGCCTTGCCATACTGGACGCCCTCGGCCTTCAGTTGCGCCTCTGTCTTACCGGCCCATGCGACCTCGGGGTCGGTGTACGCCACCGAAGGAATCTGCAGCGCATCGAAGTAGGATTTTTCGCCGGCGGCGGCCTGCGCAGCCACATGCCCTTCGTGGACCGCCTTGTGTGCGAGCATCGGCTGACCCACGATATCGCCGATCGCATAGATGTGCGGCACGTTGGTACGCATCTGCTTGTCGACGTCGATGAAACCACGCTCGGTCACCGCAACGCCAGCACGCTCAGCGCCAATGCGCTTGCCGTTTGGACTGCGCCCGACTGCGACGAGCACTAAGTCGTAGCGCTGCGGACCCGTTGGCGCATGCTCGCCTTCGAAACTCACATAGATGCCGTCCGGCTTAGCCTCGGCAGCCGTGGTCCGGGTCTTCAGCATCACGTTTGCGAAGCGCTTCGCGTTAAACTTCTCCCATACTTTGACGAGGTCTCGATCCGCGCCCTGCATCAAACCATCGAGCATCTCGACCACGTCGATGCTCGCGCCGAGCGTCGAATACACCGTGGCCATTTCGAGCCCGATGATTCCGCCGCCAATCACCAGCATCCGCTGCGGGATTTGGGGCAACTCCAACGCGCCGGTGGAGTCGATGACGCGTGCGTCGTCGGGCAGGAACGGCAGTTTCACGGCTTGCGAGCCGGCCGCGATGATCGCCTGCTTGAACCGCACGATCTGCTTGCCGCCATCGGCCTGCACCTCGAGATGATAAGGGTCGACGAACGCCCCGACGCCGGACACCACCTGCACCTTGCGCGCCTTGGCCATACCGGCGAGCCCGGTCGTGAGCTTACGCACCACGCCGCTCTTGAACTCACGCAGCTTGCCTAAATCGATCTGCGGCTTGCCGAGCGTGATTCCATGCGCTGCCAGCGCCGCCGCCTCGTCCACGATGGCGGCGGTGTGCAGCAACGCCTTTGACGGAATGCATCCGACATTCAAGCACACGCCGCCCAGTGTCGGGTAGCGCTCGACGAGTACGGTTTTCAGGCCGAGATCGGCGGCGCGAAACGCAGCCGAATATCCGCCCGGGCCGGCACCGAGCACCAGCATGTCACATTCGATGTCGACGCTGCCACGATAGGCCGCAGCCGGCGCCCCGGAGGCGGGCGACTGTCCCGACGTCAGCGGCGACGCGGTCGCCGGCCGCGTACCTGATGCGGTGGGCGATGTCAGCGTCGAGGCGGGAGCCGAGACGAACGCAACCGGCGGTCGCGCCGCGACGTAACCGTCGTCGTCACCCACCTGGGCAGCAACCTCCAAGATCGCGATCACGGTGCCTTTGGACACGCTGTCGCCGAGCTTGATCTTGACTTCCTTCACGGTGCCAGCGTAGTCGCTCGGTACCTCTATCGACGCCTTGTCGGTTTCCAGCGTCAACAACGACTGCTCCTTGTCGATCGTATCGCCAGCCTGGATCAATACTTCGATCACGATGGCATCATTGGAATCGCCGATGTCGGGCACTTTCACTTCAACGAGACTCATCCACGTCCCCTTCTTGTTCGCGCAACGGGTTGATATCGTCCGGTCACAGCATCACGCGACGGAAATCCGCGAGGATCTGGCCCAGGTAGGCGTTGAAGCGCGCGGCCTGTGCACCGTCAATCACGCGATGGTCGTACGACAGTGACAGCGGCAGCATCAACCGCGGGACAAATTGCTTGCCATCCCAGACCGGCTTGTAAGCGCTTTTGGACAGGCCGAGGATCGCCACTTCCGGTGCATTGATGATCGGCGTGAAATGTGTGCCGCCGATGCCGCCAAGCGACGAAATCGAGATCGAGCCGCCCTGCATCTGGTCCGGCTTCAGCTTGCCTTCGCGAGCCAGTCTCGCCAACTCCGCGGTTTCCTTCGCGATGTCGAGCACACCCTTGTGGTCAGCCTCCTTGAGCACCGGCACGACGAGCCCGTTCGGCGTATCGGCTGCAAAGCCAATGTTGAAATACTGTTTGAACACCAAGTTGTCGCCGTCCAAGCTGGTGTTGAAGGTCGGGAATTGCTTCAACGCGGCAACCACCGCCTTGATCACGAACGCGAGCATGGTCACCTTGATGCCCGCTTTCTCGTTTTCCTTGTTCAGTTGCACACGCAACGTCTCAAGCTCGGTAATATCGGCTTCGTCGTTGTTCGTCACGTGCGGGATCATGACCCAGTTGCGATGCAGGTTCGCTCCGGAGATCTTTTTGATCCTCGACAGCGGCTTGGCCTGCACCGGGCCGAACTTCGCAAAGTCGACCTTCGGCCAGGGCAGCAGGTCTAGCCTCGCGCCGCCCGATGCGGCAGCCCCGCCCGCAGGCATGCCGCGCTGTCCGGTCATCACGCCCTTCACATAGGCGGTTACATCCTCGCGCGTGATCCGGCCCTTCGGGCCCGTGCCCGGCACGCGCGCGACCTCGACACCCAGCTCGCGCGCGAACTTGCGCACCGACGGGCTCGCGTGACTAGCACGGTGTTCGCCAGCAATCGGGATCGCCGGCGCCTGCGCAAGCGCCGACGGCTCGCCAGCGCCACTCGCCGGCGTTGGCGCAACCGGCAGATCTGAAGACTGCTCGGCCGACCTGGACGCCGTAGCCGGCTGCGCGGCCGGCGCCTGCTCGGACGCCGCGCCACCGGCGCTATCCAGTACGACGATCAGCGTGCCTTCCGACACCGTGTCGCCAACGTTGACTTTCAGTGCCTTCACCCTGCCCGCGGCCGGGCTCGGCACGTCCATCGTCGCCTTGTCCGACTCGAGCGTGACCAGCGATTGCTCCGGCTCGACAACGTCGCCCACCTTCACATGCACTTCGATCACCGGCACGTCCTGGTAGTCACCGATATCGGGGACCTTGACCTCGCGGACACCGCCGCCGGCCCTACCCGACGCGGCAGGCGATGTGACCCGGGCTGAGTCCGGAGCCGCAGCGGCGGGCGGCGCGGACGCGGCAGCGGGCGCTGAGCCTGAGCCTGAGCCTGAGCCTGAGCCTGAGCCTGAGCCTGAGCCTGCGGCCGGCGCAGCGGCTACGGCGGGTTGCGCCGCACCGTGACCGCTAGGCGCCGAGGCGTTGCTCGCGCGATCGAGAATCACGATCAGCGACCCTTCGCAAACCGTATCACCCTGCTTGACCTTCACTTCCTTAACGACACCGGCGCTCGGGCTCGGCACGTCCATCGTCGCCTTGTCCGACTCGAGCGTGACTAGCGATTGCTCCGGCTCGACGGCATCGCCCGGCTTGACCAGCACATCGATCACCGGCACGTCCTGGTAGTCGCCGATGTCCGGCACCTTCACTTCGATCGCTTCACTCATTGATTTTGTCTCCATCAGCCACGCGCGTGCGACGGCTGGCCATGGCCGTCGCACACGGGGCAGCGCGTTCGCGCGATGCGGGAAAATGGCGTTAGACGGTCACCGGGTTCGGCTTGGCCGGATCGAGCTGGTATTTCTGCAGCGCTTGCGCCACCCGCTTGCGGTCAATCGTGCCTTCGTCGGCCAGCGCGTGCAGCGCGGCCACTGTGACCCAATAGCGGTCAACCTCGAAGAAGTGACGCAGTTTCTCGCGCGTATCGGAACGACCGAAGCCATCGGTGCCCAGCACCACATAGCGACGCGGCACGAATGCGCGGATCTGCTCGGCCAGCGAGCGTACATAGTCGGTCGCCGCAATCACCGGCCCTTGCGTGTCCTTCAGCAAGGTCTGCACGTGTGACAGTTTGGGCTCAGCGAGCGGGTTGAGCAGATTCTGGCGCTGTACCGCCTGCCCTTCGCGGGCCAGTTCAATGAAGCTCGGCACGCTCCACAGGTCGGCGGCCACGCCCCAATCGTTCTTCAGCAACTCGGCTGCAGCAATCACTTCGTTCAGGATCGTGCCGGCACCGAGCAATTGCACACGCGGAGCGTCGTTATCCGCATCAGCCTTGCGCAATGAATACATGCCCTTGATGATGTGCTGCGCGACATGCTCACCCTCGGGCATCGCCGGATGCTCGTAGTTTTCGTTCATTACCGTCAGGTAATAAAACACGTCCTGCTGCTCCTGCACCATACGGCGCAAGCCGTCCTGGATGATCACCGCAAGCTCGTAGCCAAATGTCGGATCGTAGCTAACGCAATTGGGGATCGACGACGCCCACAACAGCGAATGCCCGTCCTCATGCTGCAACCCTTCGCCATTGAGCGTTGTGCGCCCCGCAGTGCCGCCGAGCAGGAAGCCACGCGAGCGCATATCACCGGCGGCCCAGGCCAGGTCACCGACGCGCTGGAAGCCAAACATCGAGTAGAAGATGTAGAACGGCACCATGATCTCGTTGTGCGTCGAGTACGATGTCGCCGCCGCGATCCAGTCGCAGAGGCCACCCGCCTCGTTGATGCCTTCCTGCAAGATCTGTCCGGTCGTCGATTCCTTGTAGAACATCAACTGGTCGGAATCTTCCGGCACGTACTTCTGCCCTTCCTGGTTCCAAATGCCGATCTGGCGGAATAACCCCTCCATGCCGAACGTGCGCGACTCGTCCGGCACGATCGGCACAATCCGCTTGCCGAGCGCCTTGTCCTTGAGCAGGATGTTCAAGATCCGCACGAACACCATCGTCGTGGAGATCTCGCGTCCCTCGCCGGTGCCCTTAAGCACCGGTTCGAACGCGGACAGCGGCGGCACGTCCAGCGACATATCGGCCTTCATCCGTCGCTGCGGCAGATAGCCGCCGAGCGCCAGCCGGTGCTGGCGCATGTACTCAAGCTCTTTTGAGCCCTCGTCAAACTTCAAGTAAGGCACATCAGCGATCTCGTCGTCCGAGATCGGCAGCCGGAACCGGTCGCGGAACTGCTTTAGTTGGTCCACCTGCATTTTCTTCTGCTGGTGGGTAATGTTCATCGCCTGCCCGGCCTCGCCCATCCCGTAGCCCTTGATCGTCTTTGTCAGGATCACGGTCGGCTGGCCGACATTGTGCTGCGCCGCGTGAAATGCCGCGTAGATCTTATGCGGGTCGTGGCCGCCTCGGTTCAAATTCCAGATATCATCATCGGACCAGTCCGCCACCAACGCCTTGAGTTCCGGGGTGTTAAAGAAATGCTCGCGCACATAGGCACCGGACTCCGACTTGTACGTCTGGTATTCGCCATCGACCACTTCCATCATCCGGCGCATCAACGCGCCCGTCTTGTCGCGCGCAAACAGCGAATCCCAGCGGCTGCCCCAGATCACCTTGATCACGTTCCAGCCCGCACCGCGGAATTCGGACTCCAACTCCTGGATAATCTTGCCGTTGCCTCGCACCGGCCCGTCCAGCCGCTGCAGGTTACAGTTGATCACGAACACGAGGTTGTCCAGCCTCTCACGCCCGGCCATGCCGATCGCGCCGAGCGATTCCGGCTCGTCGGTCTCGCCGTCGCCGAGGAAAGCCCAAACCTTGCGCCCCGCGGTCTTCGCGATGCCGCGCGCCTCCAGGTAGCGCATGAAACGCGCCTGGTAGATCGCCATGATCGGACCCAAGCCCATCGACACCGTCGGGAACTGCCAGAAATCCGGCATCAGCCACGGGTGCGGATACGATGAGATGCCCTTGCCTCCGACCTCCTGCCGAAAGTTGTCCAGTTGCTCCTCGGTTAGCCGACCTAACAGGAACGCGCGTGAATAAATGCCGGGGGACGAGTGGCCCTGCACGAACACCAGGTCACCACCATGCTCGGCGCTCGGCGCGTGCCAGAAATGGTTGTACCCGACGTCATAAAGGGTGGCGGCCGACGCAAACGATGCAATGTGCCCACCGACGTTCGTGTGCTTGCCGGCGCGCAGCACCATCGCCAGCGCATTCCAGCGCGTGTACGAGCGAATCCGATGTTCGATGTCTTGATCGCCGGGGCTCTTAGCCTGCGCGGACACGGGGATCGTATTGATATACGGCGTGTTCGCGGAAAATGGCAGATGCTCGCCATGGACCCGCGCAAATTCGATCTGCTTTTCGATCAAGTAATGTGCGCGCTCGGGGCCCACAGCCGACAGCACGCCATCTAACGCCTCGAGCCATTCGGCGGTTTCCTGCGGGTCGTTGTCTTTTTCGGCGGCGACATACTTCATCACTTCCTCGGGTACGGCGGACATGAGCGTCTCCTAGTCCTGGTATGGGGAACGTGCAGCACAAGCTGACCAGCTACCGCGTGCGCGGTTCCGCCTGCGGGATCGCGCGGCCGGAAGCGGCATCCTGGCCGGGCGGCCACCGAATTGTAAAGACCCGGTCTGAGCCTGCGCAACAAAATTTTCAAATGACGAGATGATTTCCCACAATACGAAAAATTGCTGCAGCGCAACCCGAAAATCCGGCATCTGACTGGATTCTATCGCTGCTTTGCCGCGAACAGCTCGCTTTGTGCTTTTAACCCTGCGCTACAATTTGCTTCATGTTGACTGAACGGCTTCTCGCTCGTGCAGCGCGGCCCGGGCCGACGCCGCCGCCTAACCGCTGGCATCACGGCCCGTGGTGGTCCAACTCTTACTTGCTCACGCCGCTCGTGTCGATCGTGGTGTTCCTGATCGTGATGAGCCTAATTCTATGGAGCCTGAACCGGCGCGAGCAACAGCAGCAAGAAGACACGCTGTATCGCAACGTCGCGTGGGCACAGCAACAGATCCGTCTGTCAATGACGAGCACGCAGGAACACATTGCTGCCCTCGCTCGCGACATTGCCGCCGGTCATGGTGACGCGCGGACCTTCCAAACGGCCGCCGGTGCCGTGATGCAAAGCCATCCGGAAATCATTTACATGAACTGGCTCGACGGCTCGCAGACGCCACACTGGGCCAGCACCCCGGAGTCGCACGTCGGCTCGCGGCTGGCCAAGCCAAACGAGACGCAATTGGACGATGCGATCCACGCTGCGTTCACTGAGGCACGTGCTTCGCGCCGGCAGATCTACTCGGCGCTGCTCTACGACGACTTACGCAATGGCTACGTGACACTGCAAACGCCGATCTTTCGCGAGCGTGAGTTCCTCGGCACGGTGGCCGCCGTGTTCTCGGTCGAAGGCATGCTCAAGCACGACATTCCAGCCGAGTTGTCCGCCAAATACAAGATCTCGATCATCGATCTGGGTCACCGCGAGCTATCCACTACGTCCACCCGCCCGAGGCTGCCGCGCGATGCGTATTACGACCTGCCGCTCGATCCACCGGGCCATGGCCTGGCGGTGCGCGTGTACTCGTATCCGCAACTGACCAACTTTACGAACAAGACGCTGGTGTGGCTGGTCGCCGGCCTGTCGTGCTTCGTGCTATGGAGCCTGTGGAGCTTATGGAAGCACACTCGGCAGCGCTTCGAGGCGCAACAGGCGCTGTACGCGGAGGCGTTCTTCCGGCGCGCGATGGAAAACTCCGTGTTGATTGGCATGCGCGTGCTCGACATGCAAGGACGCATCACGCACGTGAATCCGGCCTTTTGCCGGATGACCGGCTGGGACGAAAGCGACCTGGTGGGCAAGACCGCTCCGTTCCCGTACTGGCCGCGCGAAGCTCACGCGGAGATGCATCGGCAGCTCGACATGACGCTGCGCGGCAAGGCGCCCTCGTCGGGGTTCGAGTTGCGGGTGCGCCGCAAGGATGGCTCGATTTTTCACGCGCGGCTGTATGTATCGCCGCTGATCGATAGCTCCGGGCGCCAGACCGGCTGGATGTCGTCGATGACCGACATCACCGAGCCCAAGCGCGCGCGCGAGGAGCTGGCCGCCGCCCATGAGCGTTTCACCACGGTACTCGAGTCGCTGGACGCGGCAGTCTCGGTGCTGGCGGCAGACCAGGCCGAGCTGCTGTTTGCCAACCGCTACTACCGGCATCTGTTCGGTATCCGCCCGGACGGGCACCTGGAATTGGCAGGCTCGAGCTTCGATGCGGCGACCCAGGCGTCGAACGACTCGATCGATCTAGTCGATACCTACGCCGGCCTGCCAGCTGCCGCGCTGACCGAAAGCACATCGGACGCGCGCGAAATCTACGTGCAGAGCATCCAAAAGTGGTTCGAGGTGCGTCGGCAATACATTCAGTGGGTCGATGGCCACCTCGCGCAGATGCAAATCGCCACGGATATCACGCAGCGCAAGCAAGCGCAGGAACTGGCGCAGCAACAGGACGAGAAGCTACAGTTCACCAGCCGCTTGATGACGATGGGTGAAATGGCCTCGTCACTGGCGCACGAGTTGAACCAACCGCTGGCGGCGATCAACAACTACGCATCGGGCACCGTGGCGCTGGTAAAGTCCGGCCGCGCGTCGCCGGAAAATCTGTTACCGGTGCTCGAGAAAACGTCGCAGCAAGCGGTGCGCGCCGGCATGATCATCAAGCGCATCCGTGAATTCGTCAAACGCAGCGAACCGAAGCGTCAACGCACGAAGATCAGCGACATCATTGCGGATGCGGTCGGCCTAGCCGAGATCGAAATGCGCAAGCGGCACATCCGCATCGTCACCGACATGCGCGCGCGGCTACCGGTCATCAACGTCGATCCGGTACTAATTGAACAGGTACTCGTGAACCTGCTGAAAAACGCCGCCGAAGCGATGGCCGATGCCCGTCCAAACGCGGTCGATCCCGTGATCCGCGTCGAGGTACGCATCGTCGATGAGGGGCCGTGCGTGCGCATCAGCGTGGTTGACCAGGGACCCGGCGTGGACGAGGCCAGCACCGAGCGCCTGTTCGAGCCGTTCTACAGCACCAAGTCCGACGGCATGGGCATGGGGCTGAACATCTGCCGCTCGATCATCGAGTCTCACCGGGGCCGTCTGTGGGTCGTCAACAATGTCGAGCCCGACGGCCTCGTGACCGGCTGTACTTTTCATTTTACGTTGCCATTTGGCGAAACCGAAGAACCTACGCAGCATGGGCCCGCAGCGGCCGCGCCGCAAACTGTCACGGGAGATCTATGAGCAGCCCATTCACCACACAACAGGAAACCGTCTTCGTCGTCGACGATGACGAGGCAGTGCGTGACTCGCTGCGCTGGCTGCTCGAGGCCAACGGCTACCGTGTCCAGTGCTTCTCCAGCGCCGAACAGTTTCTCGATGCTTACCAGCCGTCGCAGCTCGGCTGCCTGATTCTGGACGTGCGCATGTCCGGCATGAACGGGCTCGAGCTACAGGAAAAGCTGATTGCTGAGCATGCAACGCTGCCGATCATTTTTGTCACGGGCCACGGCGACGTGCCGATGGCCGTGTCGACAATGAAGAAAGGCGCGATGGATTTTATCGAAAAGCCGTTTGACGAAGCCGAGTTGCGCCAGCTGGTCGAGCGCATGCTCGAGCGTGCCCGCACCGAGAGCTCGACCGCGCAGCAGCAGCGCGCGGCCGCCGAGCGCCTGTCCAAGCTGACCGCGCGCGAGCAACAAGTGCTCGGGCGCATCATCGCCGGACGGCTGAACAAGCAGATTGCCGACGATCTTGGCATCTCGATCAAGACGGTCGAGGCGCACCGCGCGAACATCATGGAAAAGCTCAACGTGAACACGGTGGCCGACCTGCTGCGCCTCGCTCTATCGAAAAAGCAGTAGCGGCGCGTCAAGCCACGGGCGCGCGCACGAAGCCGGCCGCCCGTGGCGGTATAATCAGCCCTTTCGGTCGCGTGCAGCCGCTTGCCATGCAAGCGCAGTGTAGCATGCGCCGTCCACCGCTTTGCGCTTCGATAATCCGACCCACCACCTGCCATGACAGCCAGAATCATCGACGGCACCCTCCTTTCCAAACAGCTGCGCGCCGACGTAGCGCAACGTGCTGCCACGCTTACCACACGTGGCCACCGGCCCGGCCTGGCCGTGGTGCTCGTCGGCGACAACGCGGCCAGCCAGGTCTACGTGCGCAACAAGATCAAGGCGTGCGAGGACAACGGATTGCATTCGGTCTATGACCGCTATCCGGCTGAATTCAGTGAAGCCGACCTGCTCGCCCGCATCGACGCGCTAAACCGCGATCCACAGATTCATGGGATCCTCGTGCAATTGCCACTGCCGCCGCATATCGACGCGCACAAGGTCATCGAGGCAATCGCACCGGAAAAGGACGTCGATGGCTTCCATGTCGCCAACGCGGGCGCGTTGATGACCGGCAAGCCGCTGTTCCGCCCTTGCACGCCGTACGGCGTGATGAAAATGTTTGAATCGGAGCGCATCCCGCTGGCTGGCGCCAACGCAGTGGTGATCGGCCGCTCGAACATTGTCGGCAAGCCGATGGCAATGCTGCTGATCGAGGCCGGTGCCACCGTGACAATCTGCAACAGCAAGACGCGGGATCTGGCCGCCCATACGCGCCGCGCGGACATCATCGTCGCGGCAACGGGCAAGCGTAATTTGCTGACAGCCGACATGGTCAAGCCCGGTGCGACCGTCATTGACGTCGGCATGAACCGCGACGACGAGGGCAAGCTGTGCGGCGACGTGGATTTCGCCGGCGTACGCGAGGTCGCCGGCTATATCACGCCCGTGCCCGGCGGCGTCGGTCCGATGACGATCACGATGCTACTGGTCAACACGATCGAGGCGGCCGAACGCGCCGCCGGCTGACGACGCAACGACACGCGACGCCGCTGAGCGATGCGGCGCGCTGATCCGCCACGCTTTCGGAATCCGATAGGAACACCATGCCTCACACCGCCGCTAACAACCCGCTGCTCGATTTTTCCGATCTACCACGCTTTGCATCGATCCGCCCCGAGCACGTCACGCCGGCGCTGGATGTATTGTTAGACGCTGCCAACGACGCGATCGAGCGCGCCAGCGCGCCGCACACCCCGGCCACTTGGGAAGCGGTCATTGACCCCGTTGAGGCGGCGACCGAGCCGCTGTCGCGCGCCTGGGGCGTGATCGGGCACCTGAATGCGGTGGCCGACACGCCGGCGTTGCGCACGGCGCACGCGCAGAACCTGTCGCGCGTGACCGAATTCTGGTCCAATGTGGGCCAAAACCTGGCGCTGTACGACAAGTACAAGGCGATTGCGGCAAGCAGCGCCTATGCGCAACTGAGTGACGCGCGCAAGAAGATCCTAGACAATGCGCTGCGCGATTTCCGCCTGTCCGGCGCCGAATTGCCGGAAGCCAGCAAGCCACGCTTTGCACAATTGCAGGATCAGCAAGCGACGCTAGCAAAGGCGTTTTCCGACCATGTATTGGACGCGACCAACGCATACGCGTACTTCGCGACCGATTCCGCACAACTCGCCGGCCTGCCTGCCGACGCGGTTGACGCGGCACGCCATGCAGCGGAAAAGGACGGCAAGCCGGGCTGGAAGTTCACACTGCATTTTCCGTCGTATTTCCCGGTGCTGCAGTACGCCGAACACCGCCCAATGCGCGAGGCAATGTACCGCGCCTACGCGACCCGCGCGTCCGAGTTGGGGGCCGAATACGGCAACGGCAAGCCCGAGTGGGACAACACCGCCAACATGGCCGAGCAATTGAAGCTGCGCGCGCAAGAAGCGTCAATGCTCGGCTACCGGAATTTCGCCGAAGTGTCGCTCGAGCCGAAAATGGCCGACTCTCCGGACCAGGTGATCACGTTTCTTGACGATCTGGCCCGGCGCGCGCGGCCCTATGCGGAAAAAGACTGGGCGCAGCTTCGCGCATTCGCTGCCAACGAGCTTGGCCTGGCACAACTCGCGCCATGGGATATCGCGTACGCGTCCGAAAAGCTGCGGCAAAAACGCTATGCGTTCTCCGAAAACGAAGTCAAGCAGTACTTCCCGGAACGCGTCGTACTGCAGGGGCTGTTTCGCGTCACCGAGACATTGTTCGGCGTCTCGATCAAGCCGGACACCGCCGAGACATGGCATCCCGATGTGCGCTTCTTCCGCGTCGAGAACGCGGATGGCAACCTCGTCGCGCAGTTCTACCTGGACCTATACGCGCGCGAAGGCAAGCGCGGTGGCGCGTGGATGGACGATGCGCGTTCGCGCCGCAAGCGCGCCGACGGTAGCCTGCAAACCCCGGTTGCCTACTTGACGTGCAACTTCTCGGCGCCGGTCGGCGACAAGCCGGCGTGCTTCACGCATGATGAAGTGATTACGCTGTTCCACGAGTTCGGCCATGGACTGCATCATATGCTCACGCGCATCGAAGAGTTGGGCGTGTCAGGCATCAACGGTGTTGAATGGGACGCAGTTGAATTGCCATCGCAATTCATGGAAAACTTTTGCTGGGAGTGGGACGTGCTCACCGGCATGACGTCACACGTGGACACCGGTGCGCCGCTGCCGCGCGAACTGTTCGACAAGATGCTGGCGGCCCGCAACTTCCAAAGCGGGCTTGCGACGCTGCGGCAAATCGTCTTCTCGAAGTTCGATATGCTACTGCATACCGGTTACGATCCGGATGGCGCCGTCAGCGTGAATGCACTTGCCCGACAGATCAACGACAGCTGCCACGTCGTGCCCCAGGCGCCGTTCTCGCGTTGGCCGAACACATTCAGCCACATCTTTGCTGGCGGCTATGCGGCCGGCTACTACAGCTACAAGTGGGCAGAAGTGCTGTCGGCTGATGCGTACGCGGCGTTCGAGGAAGCGGCAAGCACGAGCGGCAGCGTGCTCGACAGACAAACGGGGGCGCGCTACCGTGCGGAGATTCTTGAAGTCGGCGGCAGCCGTGCTGCGATGGCGTCGTTCAAGGCATTCCGCGGGCGCGAGCCGAACATCGAAGCACTGCTGCGTCACAACGGGATGGCTGGGGAAGCGGCCTAACGAGGCGTGAGTAATGGCAGGCCCAAGCGCTTAAGGCTCGGGCTGTCAACGACGCAACTTGAAATCCACGGTATCGGGCCGACCAGCGAGCGCCAACGTCGCGTGCGCTGCCGGCTGGCGGCTGACCACCTGGCCGCGCCGTATCACGGCCAGACGTGCCGCGCGCAGCCGAATCGCCTCGATCGGATCGCGAGCATCGAGCAAGACGAGGTCGGCGTAGCAGCCCGGCGCCAATCCGTACCCTTCCAGACCCAGTATCCTGGCAGGCGTCTGCGTAACCGCGGTGAAGCAAGCGCGACTCGCGTCGATGCCAGTCATCTGCGCGACATGCAGCGCCATATGCGCGACCTCGAGCATGTCGCCGGAGCCCAGTGCGTACCACGGATCCATCACGCAATCGTGACCCAACGCGACATCGATGCCCGTGGCCAGCATCTCGGGCACGCGCGTCATGCCCCGTCGCTTCGGATAAGTGTCGGCACGGCCTTGCAGCGTAATGTTGATTAGAGGGTTCGCGATGGCGGCCACGCCCGCTTCGTGCATCAACGGGAGCAGCTTGCTGACATAGTCATTATCCATCGAGTGCATCGACGTCAGATGCGAGCCAGCGACGCGCCCGTGCAGCCCAAGCCGGTGCGTTTCAGCCACCAGCGTCTCGATGTGGCGTGACATCGGGTCATCGGATTCGTCACAGTGCATGTCCACCCGCAGCCCTTTCTGCACCGCAAACTCGCACAGCAGCCGGATGGATTCGGCGCCGTCGGCCATCGTCCGCTCGAAATGCGGGATACCGCCGACGACGTCCACGCCCAGAGCAATCGCGCGTTTCAAGTTGTCGAACGCGCCGGGACTGCGCAACAGGCCATCCTGCGGGAACGCGACCAGTTGAAGATCCAGGTAGGGTGCGACGCGTCGCTTGACCTCGAGCAGCGCCTCGACAGCCAGCAGCCGCGGGTCACAGACGTCTACGTGCGAGCGGATGGCTAGCAATCCACGCGCGACCGCCCAATCGCAATATTGCAGCGCGCGCTCCAACACGGCCTGTTGCGTGAGCGTGGGTTTGAGTTCTGCCCATAGCGCGATGCCTTCGAGCAAGGTGCCCGACGCATTGACCCGCGGCAACCCGTACGAGAGCGTCGCGTCCATATGGAAATGGGCGTCGACGAACGGCGGTGTGACCAAGTTGCACTGCGCATCGATTTCGTGTGATGCGGTCGCCGCCAGCGCGGGCTCTACCGCGACGATGCGCGCGCCGTTTATGCCGATGTCGATTTGCGTACGCCCGTCGGGCAACGATGCGTTACGGATAATTAGATCCATCCGAAGCTCCTCTGTGTCAGGGCGTGCCGGCGTTGCATGTTGGTTAGCAACACACGCACCGCGGTTTCATGCAAGAGGTCACCACGACGCGCGATGCAGGCAGCGCGAAATTGACAGCCAGCGTGTACCATATGAGACAAGTTTGAAGACACAAGCCGAAGAAAAATTGGGCGTGCCGCGCCACTACGAGGCCATAAGGTTCAAGCTAGAGAACTTCGCCATGCTTGTTCACCCCAGACAGGGCTTTATGAAACGGGAGTTGGTGAGCAGCAATGCACCCGTTCCGTTGGCGAATCACCTCATCGTTTTTACTACCCGCTCGCATGGCGCCCGGTCATAAATACACGGACTAGCCTCATGAGGTTCAACCCAATATAGAGTACTGGTTGATAAATACCACGCTTCTTACTATTTTTTAAATCGCTAAGCGTTAAAATAAAACAAATTGGGGCCTTCCGCGTAGTAGACAGATAGCGTTTGGCATGTTACGGAAGACAGTTACACAAAAGCACCGAAAGATACTTTGCATTGCAACTAAGTTGAAGTAACCCGCGGTCAGCCATTCTTTCATCGGCGTGACCGCACGTATGGTCAATGCGTCCGATCATCGGACGCTGTAACCTTGGCTGCAATGCAAGCCCTAACCAGGCAGTAAATCCCCGATAATCCCACCAGCCCGTAAATAATACGGGACGCAACCGATCCGACGCCGAGGATCGCCGCGACGAGATCAAACTGAAACAGCCCGACCAGCCCCCAGTTCAGAGCGCCAATGATGACAAGTGCGCCGGCAATCCAGTCGAGTAGGTTGGAACGTGCGCCAAAGGTGGTCACGATAGTCATAGCAATCTCCTAAGGAAATGCAACGAAACGGGGTGAACTAGCTACCTACGTTTAGCGCAAACAGCGTGCCTACACAGGTTCCTATAAAAGTGACCGACAAAATCGGACCGACGAATAAGCGAGACGTGCTGGAACGAGGTAGCAATAAAGCCGACAAGAAAACTGGAAGATGACGCAGACAGAGAAGCGGGCGCATTGAGCAGCATCGAGACAAAGGTGCCCCTTGCGGCGATCAAAAGAGTCCGGACACAGGCCGATTGGCACAGCAGTTCGATGTGCGACCGAGTCAAATCACTTAATGGAAACGGCAGTTGCAAAAGCGCGTGGCAAACATGTTCGGCGCGGCGGATTCGTCGTCGCGCGAGTGTGGCGCAGCACCCAATGATGAGCAAGTCTATCTGAATGCGTACGAGTCGGTCTCAGTGACAATTCTGCATGGCACGGTAGCCGAGCACAGCGCGCTTTTGAAGACGCTTTTGACGGCGGATTTAGCACGGCAATTTTGCCGCAGCACATCCAGTTCGGCTCCACGCTCATCGGCGACGCGCCACAGTGCATACGGCCTGCCGCGCAGATTCACGAACATTTCATCAAGGTGCCACGTCGAGCCGGGCTTACCCTGTACGGCTTTCGTTGGCGGGGCAAGCTGCCCGCCGGATGGGTTGCGCCAGCGCGCGCCGACTCATACGTCACCTTCACATTGCGCTCAAGCAGCAGCCCCTGGACGGAATCTTTCTAAAAGCTCATGCCTGCCCCATGGCATAACGCTTTTTTTACCGTTTTCGTCTTCGTGAATGGCGTATCCATTCCTAGCACACGCAATCAACTCTTTTGCAAAAACACTGCTTCGATGTTGCCAGTTTTCCGCTGCATTGCTCAAAATTTCTTTATATTGATTAATGTTTTCTTCATTCGGATTTTGAGCGGCATTGTTATGCGCAGCAACAAGATGTTCAGGCACGTCAGTTAACAAGCGGAACATATGACCTCTATCAAACGCTCCCTGTATCCAACCTTGATTGATTGAACCAGACCAATCTGAGAACGGGTTGATATTAAGGAATTCGCCTGCCGTTGGCTCTCGACCTGCTGACCTATTCCTATTTAGCCAGTTATTTACACCGTTTATCATATCCCCTCCACTCTCACCTCCCAAGCGTCCTAACACGCGCACCGGCACCTGTTGCCGTCGATCACTCTTTACCCACTCATCGATAGCTGCAGCACGCTTGTCGATTTCGCGCATCGCTGGGCTTGGACGAGCGGTTGCGCCGAAATGCGAGGCAACGGTGTTGAGTATTGTTTGAAGTTCATCGTAATACCGCTGCATCCACGCGAATGAACTGAGTTCTCCCTCATGTTCATGTAAAATCCTTGCAACTTTAGCTTTTTGTTGCGCTTTGACTTTCATCGCTCGCTTTCTCATTGCCATCCTCCCTTGTTTCCATGGTCAGTGATCAGCACGCGCCCATAGCAGGCCCATCCTCATAGACTAACGCTTTCATAATTTCTCAGCCTTGTCAAGGCCGTAATTCGTGTCTTGCCTTAAGCGTACAAGAAGCATTATTGGTCAATGGCCACGCAATTTGTCTGAAATCACTGACACCGGCAAAACACTTTTATTTTTGCGCGTCGAACCCATTGACCCAACCATAGCAGAGCCACCATCACCGCAAGTGCTCCGCCAATCCGGGTGGCAAGTTGCGCAAACGGCATCAGTGGCAAACGGTTGGCCGCGGTGACCAACGCCCAACGAGAAAACCGATTGCCATCAGTATCAGCACCGTGACAAGTGCTGTGGCAAGGTGCGCCTCCCTCCTGCGCCGTTTCCACAAGCCGAGGATCGAAGCACGGCATCGTGATCCTGCGACAGAGCTTTACGATGACCGGCTCACGTGCCGAAAGCCAAAGTTGCCCAGACGTGCTTAAGTCTGCTGTCGCCTGACGAATTGGCCGCAGGGCCCGCACCGTTGCCACCCAAGAGCCGCGAGGGTCAAGCAGCGGACTAAAGCTATCATAAGCGGCCTCCATCGTTTTCTCTCCCACCTCCAAGGTGGGTAGCGAGATGGATAGCCAGATAGTCAACTACCATTTAAACATAGCCGCAAAGCCAGTCCTGTCGCGGCACTGACTCAAACATGAAAATCGCCACGTGGAACATCAATTCTCTGAAAGTCCGCTTGCAACACGTCATCGACTGGCTCGCCATGAGTCGTGTCGACGTATTGTGCTTGCAGGAACTAAAGCTGCCCGACGACAAGTATCCGCGCGCGGCACTCGAAGCGGCCGGCTACCGCAGCTGGTTTTCCGGACAAAAGACCTATAACGGCGTCGCGATCCTCGTACGCGACGGTTTGCCCGTCGACGAAGCGGTCGTCATACGAAACATTCCCGGCTTTGACGACCTGCAGCAGCGCTTGATTGCCGCAACCATCGACGGCGTGCGCGTAGTCAGCGCTTACTTTCCCAATGGGCAGGCGCCGGGCACCGACAAATTCGCGTACAAACTGTCATGGCTGGCTGCACTGCGTGAATGGGTCGCCGCCGAAATGCGTGCACACCCACAGTTCGCGCTAACGGGCGACTATAATATCGCGCCGGAAGATCGCGACGTGCACGACCCACAAGCGTGGGAAGGACAGAACCTCGTGTCGCCCGAGGAGCGCGATGCCTTCCGATCGCTCGTCGAACTCGGGCTCGTCGATGCCTTTCGCTGCTTCGAGCAGCCTGACAAGTCGTTCTCGTGGTGGGACTACCGAATGCTGGCCTTTCGCCGCAACGCAGGATTACGCATCGATCACATTCTGCTGTCGCCGTCACTCGCGCAGTGCTGCAGCGCGTGCGAGATCGACAAGACTCCGCGTCGCTGGGACCAGCCATCGGACCATGCGCCGGTCATCGCGACGCTAGAGCGCTAAGCGGGCGGCGACCCGATCGCCATCACGATTCCAAACGCAGGTCCTGGATCTTGCGGGTGATCGTATTGCGTCCAATGCCAAGCCGCTCGGCGGCTTCGACCTTGCGGCCGCGCGTGAAGTCCAGCGCCTCGCGAATCACCGCGGCTTCGAAGCGGCGCGCCAGCCCATCCATCACCTCGGGCGCGTTCTCGCGCAGCAGTCGCGCCACTTCGGCGCGCAAGCCAGCCTCCCATGCACTGACGTGAGACGATACCGGCGCCAGCGCGCCACGAGCAGGGCCACCCAGCGGCGTCACGCCGCTGCACGCCAGTGCAGCGGTGCGGGCATCGCCGGATGGGGACGCCGCTGCTGCGCCGGCGGCGACGTCGACAGTCTCGCCAATCAGTAGCCCTTCATCGGACACGGCGTGCGGGGCCGATTGCCGCTCTGTGACCAGCTCCGGCGGCAAGTCCTTGATCTCGATGGTCTGCGCGGGCGCCATCACGGTCAGCCAGTTGCACAGGTTCTCCAGTTGACGTACGTTACCGGGAAACGGCAGGAGTGCCAGGTACGCCAGCGTCTCGTCAGTGACGCGCTTGGGCTCGACGCTAAGCTCGCGGGCACTCTTTTGCAGGAAATGCCGCGTGAGCAGCGGGATGTCCTCGCTGCGCTCGCGCAATGGCGGCAGCCGCAACCGGATTACGTTGAGCCGATGATAGAGATCCTCGCGGAACAATCCCTGCCGCACCCGCGTCTCCAGATTTTGATGCGTCGCCGCAATCACCCGCACGTTCGCCCGCAAAGGGCGGTGACCGCCGACGCGGTAGAACTGCCCGTCCGAGAGCACGCGCAACAGTCGCGTCTGTAGATCGAACGGCATATCCCCGATTTCGTCCAGGAACAGTGTGCCGTTCTCGGCCTGCTCGAAGCGGCCCTGCCGCATCGCCTGCGCGCCCGTGAACGCCCCGCGCTCGTGCCCAAACAGCTCTGACTCGAGCAAGTCTTTCGGCATCGCCGCCGTGTTCAATGCGATAAACGGTCCATTGGCGCGCGGGCTGTGTCGATGCAGCGCATGGGCCACCAGTTCCTTGCCGGTCCCGGACTCGCCAGTGATCAGCACCGTCGCCGCGGAATGAGACAACCGGCCGATCGCACGGAACATGTCCTGCATCGCCGGGGCCTGCCCAAGCATTTCCGGCGCCTCAGCGAGCCGGTCATCGCAGCCGGACTCGCCGCGCATGCCCTCGTCAACGGCGCGGCGGATCAATTCGACCGCCTTATCGACGTCAAACGGCTTGGCCAGATACTCGAACGCCCCGCCCTGAAAAGCCGCGACGGCGCTGTCCAGGTCCGAGAATGCCGTCATGATGATCACCGGCAACCCCGGCCACCGCTCGCGCACCACATTGAGCAGTTCAAGTCCCGAACCGCCCGGCATTCGAATGTCCGATACCAGCACCTGCGGCGGCTGGTCCTGCTCGAATGCGGCCAGCACGTCGCGTACACTGGTAAAGCTACGGGTCACGAAGCGCTCGCGCGCCAGTGCCTTTTCGAGCACCCAGCGTATCGACTGATCGTCGTCAACTATCCAGATTGGCTTCATAGATTTCAAATTGGCTTCAAGATTGATCGAGCGGTTTCCTTCAATATCTGCGTGCGCGCACCTGTCGCCTACAGTCATCGAGCCAGCGGCAACAGGATCTGAAATTCGGTATGGCCGCAACGGCTTTCCACTTCGATCAACCCTGCGTGCTGCTGCACAAAGGTCTGCGCAAGCGTGAGTCCAAGCCCGCTGCCATCTTCCCGTCCCGACACCAGCGGATAAAAAATCCGGTCACGGATCGCCTCCGGTATGCCGGGGCCGTTGTCGGTTATCCGCAAGTCCAATGCCAACTTGTACAACCGCTTGGCGATCGTGACCTTGCGCGCGACGCGCGTGCGCAACGCGATATGCGCGTCACCTTGCGAGATGCGCTCTTTGAGCGCCTGCGTTGCGTTGCGCGCGATGTTCAGCAACGCCTGGATCAGTTGCTCCTTATCGCCGCGAAACTCTGGCACGCTCACGTCGTAGTCGCGCTCGATCGTCAGCCCCCAGGGGAACTCGGCCAAGATCACCGCGCGTACCCGTTCACAGACCTCGTGGATGTTCACGTCACCAACAATGTGCGGATGACGGTGGGGCTCCAAAAGCCGGTCCACCAGCGTCTGCAACCGATCGGACTCCTTGATAATGACCTGCGTGTATTCGCGCAGGTCGTAGCGCGCCTCGCGCTCGCCTAACTCGGACTCAAGCAACTGCGCCGCGCCGCGAATGCCGCCAAGCGGATTTTTAATCTCGTGCGCCAGATTGCGGATCAATTGCTTGTTGACCGACGTCAAGTCATGGATACGTTCCTCTCGATCGCTGCGCAATTGCTGGTCGTTGGCGAACAGCTCGAGCAATACGTAGTCCGATGCTGTCTCGAGGTAGCCCACGATCACGTGCACGCGCAACGGCTCGCGCAGCTGGCGCTCCAGTGTGGCGTCCAAGTGCGTCGCCTGGAACCGGTTGTCAGCAATCGCTGCGATGGTCGTCACTAACTCGTCGCCATTGGAGAACAGATCCGGCCACGTGGTCTGCTCCAGTTGCCGGCGCGACATCTCGAGCATCGACTCGGCCGATGGATTCGCATACGCCACTCGCAATGTCCGCTTATCCAGCACCAGCACGGCCGTTGGCAGCGCGTCGAGCCCAGGCAGCAGCCCAGAGCATGACAACGCTGAATCGTCCGGCGTATCGGATGGGCTTCGTTTCGCAGCGTATCGCATTGGCTTCGTTTCGATTTGACCAGGCTCTTCAATATCCTCGGGCCGGTCCAATAAAATAGGGACGGCGCAAGGCCATCCCCATTTCCTACCGGTCACCTCGCGGGCGCGGGCGACAACGCGCATAGGCGCGCCGCACGGCCTGCCGGCTGCCGGACAGCACGCGCCATCGCTCAGAGCGAGTAGTACATCTCGAACTCGATCGGGTGCGTGGTTTGACGGAAGCGTTGCAGCTCCTGCGTCTTAAGCTCGATGTACGCATCCAGCATCGAATCCGTGAACACGCCGCCGCGCGTGAGGAACTCGCGATCGGCATCGAGCGCGTCCAGCGCGGTGTCCAGGTTCTCGCAGACGGTCGCGATCTTCGCGTCCTCTTCCGGCGGCAGGTCGTACAGGTTCTTGTCCGCGGCCTCGCCCGGATGGATCTTGTTTTGCACGCCATCTAGGCCGGCCATCATCAGCGCCGAGAAGCACAGATACGGGTTGGCCATCGGATCCGGGAAACGCGTCTCGATCCGGCGCCCCTTTGGGTTCGACACGTGCGGAATGCGAATCGACGCGGAACGATTGCGCGCCGAATACGCGAGCTTGACGGGTGCTTCGAAGTGCGGCACTAGCCGCTTATACGAGTTCGTGGTCGGGTTCGTGATCGCGTTCAACGCACGGGCGTGCTTGATGATGCCCCCGATGTAGAACAGCGCGAACTCGGACAGGCCCGCATAGCCATTGCCTGCGAACAGGTTTTGGCCATCCTTCCAAATCGACTGATGCACGTGCATGCCGGAACCGTTGTCGCCCACCACCGGCTTGGGCATGAACGTCGCGGTCTTGCCGTACGTATGGGCCACGTTATGTACAACGTACTTCAGGATCTGCGTCCAGTCAGCGCGTTGCACCAATGTCGAGAATTTTGTGCCGATCTCGTTCTGGCCGGAACCCGCGACCTCATGGTGATGCACTTCGACCGGCACGCCCAGTTGCTCGAGCAACAGGCACATCTCCGAGCGCATGTCCTGGAACGAATCGACCGGGGCAACCGGGAAATAGCCGCCCTTAACGCCCGGACGGTGACCGCTGTTGCCGTGCTCGAATTCCTTGCCCGACGACCAAGCAGCCTCTTCGGAGCCGATCTTCACGAAGCAGCCCGACATATCAATGTTCCACTGCACCGAATCAAAAATGAAGAATTCGGGTTCCGGGCCAAAAAACGCGGTATCACCCAAGCCCGTGCTCTTCAGGTACGCCTCGGCACGCTTGGCGAGCGAGCGCGGGTCGCGCTCATAGCCCTTGCCGTCCGACGGCTCGATCACGTCGCAGGTAAGGACCAACGTCGATTCCTCGTAGAATGGGTCGATATACGCGGTGTTCGGATCCGGCAACAGCAGCATATCCGACGCTTCAATTCCCTTCCAGCCGACAATCGAGGAACCGTCGAACGCGTGGCCGGCTTCGAACTTGTCCTCGTCGAACGCCGACACCGGCACCGACACGTGTTGTTCCTTGCCGCGGGTGTCGGTGAAGCGAAAATCGACGAACTTGACGTCCTCGTCCTCGACGAGCTTGATGACGTCGGCCACGGTTTGAGCCATTCCTTTCTCCTGATGAACAATGGGGGCGATACCACTTCCCGATTCCGGCTTCTCGGTTATGCAACGGGATCGGGTCCGAACAAAGCACACTCCATGCCAAATTATGACGCAGGGACGCCGGGCACGCTCCATTGCAGGGCTTATGACCTACCATGACCTACGAGCAGCGTATTACCCGTCCTAGTCGCAGCGCCTTGCGCACAATATTAGTGCAACTTCGATTGGCGGCACCGAACAAGCACGCGATCGGTGCAAAAAGACGATAATGCACCAAGGTCGTGCTCCATGCCGCTGCCTAGGCGGGTCATTCTACGACGACGCTAAAATTAAACCATTGCGCTTTTTGGACACAGTGATGACTTCCCGTGACGCGATTTATGCAGCGGCCGAGCGGCGCCGCACGCAACACCAGTTGCAGTATGCCGGCGCGCTGGCGCCAGGTGAGGCATTCGAGTTGTTGGCGCTCGAACCGGGGGCCCGGCTGGTTGACGTACGCACCCGCGCGGAACTGGACTGGGTCGGCCGCCCGGTCGTCGGGGATGGCCAGTACGTACACATCGAGTGGACGCGATACCCGGGCGGCGTTCCCAACCCGGAGTTCGTCGAGCAACTGTCCCAAGTGGCGATGCCGCACACACCGATCCTGCTGCTGTGCCGCAGCGCCGCGCGCTCGAAGCTGGCCGCAGTGGCAGCGGCGAACGCGGGCTTCATGCACGCCTACGATATTCTGGAAGGTTTTGAGGGCGACAAGGACGCTCGAGGCCACCGTAAGACGGTTGGCGGTTGGTGTTTCCGTGGCCTACCCTGGGTGAGCGCCTAGGCTCGGAGACACTACTTTGGGAACACCGCGCCATAGGAGGTCGCGGCCGGATGGTCCCACACGCGGAACGTGCACGACCCCGGACGCGGCGGCCTGACGTGCCCCCTCACTGCCATGCCGCACGCCCGTCGCGGTTGCCGCAGGCGGTGGGCGCAGTAACGTTCCGAAAAAAAGGGCGCTGGACTGACACGGTCGACGCACGTAGGATTTCGTGCAGTTTCCAATGATGGTCCGACAAACCAGGCATCCCACCACGTCGGCTCGTCGTCGCAGCCCTTCCCCACCATCGCGTCCCAACGATTGGCTCGACCATGCAGAAAGACGAACAACAACAAACCCGATCATCCGATGCAGCGCCGCGCGCCGTGGCCAGCCGCACCCGCACGCGCGTGCTGCGGCTGGCCACGGGGCTCGTCGCTGTCGTCGTCGTGCTGCTTTGGTGGCATCCGTGGCAACGTAATGCCATGCGCGGCACGGCGGGCGCCCACGCCAGCGGCACAGCCACGGGCAATGCCGGCAAGCCGCCTGGCGCGAAACGTGGCAGCCATGGTGGCGGCGCGTTCGCGGACATGCCACAGCCGATTAAAGTCGCGACCGTGGTCCATGGCGAAATGCCAATCATGATCAATGCGCTGGGCACCGTGACACCGCTCGCGACGGTGACCGTGCGCACGCAGTTGAATGGCACGCTGATGTCGGTCAATTTCCAGGAAGGCCAACTCGTCAAGCGCGGCGATGTACTCGCACAAATCGATCCACGCCCCTACGAAATTTCACTGCGCAACGCCGAAGGGCAACTGGCGAAAAACCAGGCGCTGCTGCGACAGGCAGTGTCGGATCTGAACGCGTACCAGGCGTTGTTCAAGCAGGATTCGATCTCGCGCCAGCAGGTCAACACGCAGGCCTCGCTCGTCGAGCAGTACCGTGGCCAGGTAAAGTCGGACCAGGCGACGATCGATACGTACAAGCTGGACTTAACCTACGCGCGGATCACCGCGCCGGTGACTGGCCGAGTGGGACTGCGTCAGGTGGATCCGGGCAACTACGTGACCACCAGCGATACAAACGGCATTGTCGTAATCACGCAGATGCAGCCCATGAGCGTCGTGTTCACCACGTCCGAGGACAACCTACAAGCCATCCTTAAGCAATGGACCGCCGGCGCCAAGATGTGCGCGACCGCATACGACCGCACCAACAGCCGGCCGCTGGAAACCGGCGAGTTGCACACCCTCGACAACCAGATCGATACGACCACCGGCACCGTGAAGCTGCGCGCGGTGTTCCAGAACGCGGGGCAGGCGTTGTTCCCGAATCAGTTCGTCAACGTGCGGCTACGCGTGGACACGATCCGCAACGCGACCATCGTACCGACTTCCGCGGTGCTCAATGGCTCGATGGGAACATTTGTCTATGTGGTCAAAGCCGACAATACAGTCACCGTGCGCCCGGTGAAAACGGGTCCGGTCGATGGCGAGCGCACCAGCATCGTCTCCGGTCTAGTGGTGGGAGAGCGTGTCGTCATCGACGGCTCAGACCGATTGCGCGAAGGCGCCAAAATCACGATTCCGGCCGCGATCGCTAGTGGCCGCCCCGCCGCGTCGGCAGGCCAAGCGGCGCGTGGCGCGCGTCACGCGTCGGCCACGCACGGCCACGCGCACCAACCGCAGCCTTGATTCCGGCCGGGACCTGCCCCGGCGCCGCGCTCCCGGACCATTCGACGCATGAATCCATCCCGCCTCTTTATTCTCCGCCCAGTCGGCACAGCACTGCTGATGGCCGCCATCATGCTGGCCGGCCTTGTGTCGCTGCAGTTCCTGCCACTGTCCGCGCTGCCAGAAGTGGACTATCCGACGATTCAAGTGCAGACCTTCTATCCCGGTGCCAGCCCCGAGGTGATGACCTCGTCGGTGACTGCGCCGCTGGAGCGCCAGTTCGGTCAGATGCCGGGGCTGAATCAGATGTCGTCGCAAAGCTCGGCGGGCGCATCGGTCATCACGCTGCAGTTTTCGCTGGACTTGCCGCTGGACATCGCGGAGCAAGAAGTGCAGGCGGCCATCAACGCGGCAGGCAACCTGCTGCCGTCCGATCTGCCAGCGCCGCCGATCTACGCAAAGGTCAATCCGGCCGACGCCCCCATTCTCACGCTGGCGATCACTTCTAAGACGCTGCCGTTGACCCAGGTGCAGGACCTGGTCGATACCCGGCTCGCGCAGAAAATCTCGCAAGTGGGCGGCGTCGGGCTGGTGAGCTTGAGCGGTGGACAGCGGCCCGCGATCCGCATCCAGGCCAACCCGCGCGCGCTCGCGGCGTACGGCCTGAATCTGGACGATCTGCGCACCACGATTTCGAACCTGAACGTCAACACCCCAAAAGGCAACTTTGACGGTCCGACACGTGCCTACACGATCAATGCCAACGACCAGTTGACCGATGCCAGTGCGTATCACAGCGCGGTAGTCGCCTACAAGAACGGCCGTCCGGTGATGCTAACCGACGTCGCGCAGATCGTCTCCGGCCCGGAGAACACGAAGCTAGGCGCGTGGGTCGATACCGAGCCGGCGATCATCCTAAATGTGCAGCGGCAGCCGGGCGCCAATGTGATCCAAGTGGTCGACAACATCAAGGCGCTGCTGCCGCAGTTGCAGCAAAGCCTGCCCGCATCGGTCGAGACCCGCGTGTTGACCGATCGCACCACGACGATCCGCGCGTCGGTACGCGACGTGCAGTTCGAGCTGGTAACGGCGGTCGTGCTGGTGGTGCTGGTGATGTACCTGTTCCTCGGCAGTTGGCAGGCGACCGTGATTCCCAGCCTGTCCGTGCCACTGTCGCTGATCGGCACGCTGGCGGTGATGTACCTGTACGGATTTTCGCTGGACAATCTGTCTTTGATGGCGCTGACCATTGCCACGGGCTTCGTCGTCGATGACGCGATCGTGATGATCGAGAACATCACCCGCTACGTTGAGGACGGCGACACGCCGTTGCAAGCCGCGCTGAAGGGCTCCAAGCAAATCGGCTTCACGATCATTTCGCTGACCGTGTCGTTGCTCGCGGTGCTAATCCCGTTGCTGTTCATGGGTGATGTCGTCGGCCGGCTGTTCCACGAGTTTGCGATCACGCTTGCCGTGGCGATCGTGTTCTCTGCAGTGGTGTCGCTCACGCTCGTGCCGATGCTGTGCGCCAAGCTGCTCCGGCACAGTCCACCGAAGGAAAGCGGCCGCTTCGAGGCCCGGGCCCGTGCGTTCTTCGATGCGGTGATCGCCGCCTACGCAAAGATGCTCTCGCGGGTGCTCGATCACCAGCCGCTCACGCTGCTCGTTGCACTGCTCACGCTGGTGCTCACGATCATGCTCTACATCGTAGCGCCGAAGGGCTTTTTCCCGACGCAAGACACCGGCATCATCCAAGGCATCACGCAGGCCTCGCAAAGTGTGTCGTACGCGGCCATGGCCGAGCACCAGCAAGCGCTCGCCGCCGAAATCCTGAAGGACCCGGATGTCCAGAGCCTGTCGTCGTTCATCGGCGTAGACGGCACCAATCTCACGCTGAACAGCGGCCGTTTGCTGATCAATCTGAAGCCGTTCGACGAACGCAGCCGCGACGCGCAGCAAATCATCCGCTCGTTGCAGCAGCGCGTCGCGCAGATACCCGGCATCTCGCTGTATATGCAGCCAGTGCAGGACCTGACGATTGACTCGACGCTCAGCGCGACGCAATACCAACTCATGCTGACCGACGCGAACGCCCAAGCGTTTGCTGACTGGGTGCCGAAGTTTGTCGCGCGGCTCAAGCAGGCGCCGGAGTTGGCTGATGTCGCCAGCGACTTACAGCAAAACGGGCTCTCAACCTATATTGAGATCGATCGCAGTACCGCCGCGCGCTTCGGCATCACGCCGGCGACGGTCAACAACGCGCTGTATGATGCCTTTGGGCAGCGCATCATCTCGACCATCTTCACTCAATCAAACCAGTATCGCGTGATCCTGGAGGCGGACCCGAAGATGCACGAGTCCCCGGACGCACTGGGCACGATCTACCTGCCATCGGCCACCGCGCCTGGCGCCCAGGTCCCGCTGTCGTCCATCGCGACCTTCCATCAGCAAAACGCGCCGCTGCTGATCTCGCACTTAGGCCAGTTCCCGTCCACCACCCTCTCGTTCAACCTCGCGCCGGGCAAATCGCTCGGCGCGGCGGTGAAGGCCATCGAGCAAGCGAAGGACGACATCGGTCTGCCGCCCTCGTTCCAGATCCGCTATCAGGGCGCGGCGCTGGCATTCCAAGCATCGCTGTCCGACCAGGTATTCCTGATCCTGGCCGCGATCGTCACGATGTACATTGTCCTTGGCGTGCTATACGAGAGCTTCGTCCATCCCATCACAATCCTGTCTACGCTGCCCTCCGCCGGCGTCGGCGCGCTGCTCGCATTGAGCGTCACCGGGCATGACCTGGATATCATCGGCATCATCGGCATCGTGCTGCTGATCGGCATCGTCAAAAAGAACGCGATCATGATGATCGACTTTGCGCTTGAAGCGCAGCGAGAACAAGGCAAGCGCCCTCGCGACGCGATCTACCAGGCTTGCCTGCTGCGCTTTCGGCCGATCCTGATGACGACGATGGCAGCGCTGCTCGGTGCGCTGCCGCTGATGCTGGGCACGGGCTCCGGTCACGAGTTGCGCCATCCGCTAGGCATCGCGATCGCCGGCGGGCTGGTCGTCAGCCAGTTGCTGACGCTGTTCACGACGCCGGTGATTTACCTTGGCTTTGACCGGCTCGCCTCGGCGCTGCGCGAACGCTTGTCGCGCGATGCCAGCGGCGAAGGCAGCAGACAATGAACCTTTCCCGCCCTTTCATCGCGCGCCCCGTCGCCACCACACTGCTGACCGTGGGCATCGCACTGGCCGGGTTATTCGCTTTCGTGAAGCTGCCGGTGTCGCCATTGCCGCAGGTGGACTTTCCGACCATCTCGGTGCTGGCAACACTGCCTGGCGCCAGCCCGGAGACCGTGGCCACCAGCGTGGCCAGCCCACTCGAGCGACATTTGGGCGCCATTGCGGACGTCACCGAGATGACGTCCACGAGCGGCATCGGCAATACGCGGATCGTGCTGCAGTTCGGGTTGAACCGTGACATCGACGGGGCGGCTCGCGACGTACAAGCCGCGATCAACGCCGCGCGGGCAGACCTGCCAGCCAGCCTGCGACAAAATCCAACATACCACAAGGTCAACCCGGCCGACGCGCCGATCCTCGTCCTTGCGCTGACGTCGAAAACAATGACGGCCGGACAGATGTATGACGCGGCCTCGACCGTGCTGCAACAGGCGCTGTCGCAAATCGACGGAGTCGGGGAAGTCAACGTGAGCGGCGCAGCCAATCCGGCCGTGCGCGTCGAAATCAATCCGACCGTGCTGTTCCACTACGGGATCGGACTGGAAGACATCCGCGCCGCGCTCGCGTCAGCCAATGCGAACAGCCCGAAAGGCGCGATCGAGGCCGGCCGCCGGCACTTGCAGCTATACACGAACGACCAAGCGCGGCGCGCTGACCAATACCGTGACCTGGTGATTGCTTACCGTAACGGCTCCGCGGTGCGGCTTTCCGACGTCGCGCAGGTCGTCGATTCGGTCGAAGACCTGCGCACCATGGGCATAATGAACGGCGAACGCGCGGTGCTCGTGATCCTGTACCGGCAGCCTGGCGCCAATATCATCGAGACGGTCAACCGCGTCAAGGCGAGGCTGCCCCAGCTACGCGCGGCACTGCCCGCAGCGATCGATGTAACGCCGACCGCCGACCGCACAATGACGATCCGTGCTTCACTGCGAGACACCGAGCGCACGCTGTTGATCGCGGTGATCCTGGTGGTAATAGTCGTGTTCCTGTTCTTGCGCAACTGGCGTGCGACGCTCATCCCCAGCGTTGCGGTGCCCGTATCGATCATCGGTACGTTTGCCGGCATGTACCTGCTCGGCTATTCGATCGACAACTTGTCGCTGATGGCGCTGACGATCGCCACCGGCTTCGTCGTCGATGATGCGATCGTCGTGCTCGAGAACATCTCGCGGCACATCGAGGCCGGCATGCCGCGCATGCGCGCAGCGATCGTTGGCGCACGCGAAGTCGGCTTCACGGTATTGTCGATCAGCGTCTCGCTGGTCGCGGTATTTCTGCCGATTCTATTGATGGGCGGCATCGTCGGTCGTCTGTTTCGCGAGTTTGCTGTCACGCTGTCGCTGGCGATCTTCGTGTCGCTGCTCGTGTCACTGACGCTCACGCCAATGCTGTGCGCCAGACTGCTCAGGCCCACCTCTGACGTGCGCGGCGAAGGCCGGCTCGCGCGCTGGCTCGAAGCCGGCTTCGCCCGCTTGCAGCGCGGATACGAACACTCACTCGGCTGGGCGCTGGACCACGCGTTGCTGGTGCTGGCCGTGCTGGTCGCCACCATCGGCTTGAACGTGTACCTGTACACGATCGTGCCAAAGGGCTTCTTTCCGCAACAGGACACCGGCCGACTCGTCGGCGGCATCCTGGCGGACCAGAGCACGTCGTTCCAATCGATGCGGGTGAAATTTTCGCAGATGATGGACATCGTCAAGCGCCACCCGGCAGTCGATTCCGCAGTCGGTTTCACCGGCGGGCGTCAGACCAACGCGGGTTTCATGCTCATCTCGCTGAAGCCGCTCGCCGAGCGCGGCGTGTCCGCGGACCAGGTCATTGAGCAACTGCGCGCGCCGCTGGCCGAGGTCGCCGGCGCCAGAACGTTCTTGCAAGCGGTGCAGGATATCCGCGTGGGTGGAAGACAATCGAACGCGCAGTATCAGTTCACGCTGCTCGGTGATTCGACCGCTCAGTTGTACAAATGGGCACCGATCCTAACCGAGGCGCTGCAAAAGCGGCCCGAGCTTGCCGATGTAAACTCGGACCAGCAGCAAGGCGGTCTGGAGGCGAACGTGATCATCGACCGGCCAACTGCTGCACGCTATGGCATCACCCCTGCGCAGATCGACAATACGCTGTACGATGCCTTCGGCCAGCGGCAGGTGTCGACGATCTACAATTCGCTGAACCAGTATCATGTCGTGATGGAAGTGGCGCCCCGCTATTGGCAAAGCCCCGACATTTTGAAGGACATCTTCATTAGTCAATCCGGCGGCAGCGCATCAGGCACCGCGAGCACCAACGCGACGGTCGGGACCGTCACCCATGCATCGGGCGCGAAAAAGACGGTCGGCGTGTCGACGTCCAATGCCGCCAGCCGTGCAGCGAGCGTCGCACTTGATTCGGCACGCAATCAGGCGATCAACTCGATCGCCGCCAGCGGCAAGTCCAGCTCATCGTCCGGCGCCGCGGTATCCACCGCCAAGGAAACGATGATCCCGTTGTCGGCCATCGCGCGCTTCGCCCCGGGCAATACACCGCTGGCGGTCAGCCATCAGAACCAATTCGTCGCGACGACGATCTCCTTCAATCTGCCGGTGGGCACCTCACTGTCGGACGCGACCGCCGCGATCTACCAAACCATGGCCGACATCGGCATGCCCGGCACCCTTCACGGCAGTTTCTCCGGCACGGCACACGCCTTCCAGCAAGCGTTATCGAACCAGCCGCTATTGATTCTCGCGGCGCTCGCCGCGGTCTACATCGTGCTGGGCATTCTGTACGAGAGCTATATCCATCCGCTCACGATCCTGTCCACGTTGCCGTCGGCTGGCGTCGGCGCGCTACTGGCGTTGCTGCTGTTCCGTATCGAGTTCAGCATCATTGCGCTGATTGGCGTGATCCTGCTGATCGGTATCGTGAAGAAGAATGCGATCATGATGGTGGACGTCGCGATCGACGCCGCGCGCACCGGCATGAGTTCGCGCGAGGCCATCCGTCAGGCCTGCTTGCTGCGCTTCAGACCGATTATGATGACCACCTGCGCCGCGCTGCTCGGTGCATTGCCGCTCGCATTCGGCCACGGCGAAGGACACGAGATGCGCGCGCCGCTGGGCATCTCCATCGTCGGCGGACTGATTGTCAGCCAATTGCTAACGCTCTATACCACGCCGGTGGTTTACCTCTACATGGACCGGCTCCGTACTTGGTGGGGCGCACGGCACGGCGGCGAGCACGTCCCGCCGCGCCACGTGTTCGGCAGTGACGAGTAACGCTGCCGGGCGACGGCGCCCCGTGTGACGGTGTCCCGGCATGATGTCGCTACGTCCTGGCCAGCACGAAACGCCGGCGCACGCGGGAGCCGATAGCGGCGATGCGCCGCCGACGGCGTGCAACGCCGCCTCGTAGGAGTGGATAATCGTGCCTTGCTCGTCAGCCGCTGCCGGGAACTTGCTGCGGCACTCGCTAGCCGAGGATCGTCGTCGAGACACCCCTTCGAAGCAGGTAGAATACGGCCCCCGCAACGAGTGCGATCGCGCGCCCGCGCAGCTTGCGCATCGCCCGATGCACGCATTCCCCCTGCTTCAACTGCATATCTTCATGGCCAAACTCTTGACAGACCAGGAATTCCATCGCTTCAACGAATTGCAACAGAAACAAGCGGCATTCACGATTTCGAGCGACGAAGCCGATGAACTACGCGATATTGTCGCGCGCGCCCAGCAGCGTCGCGACGATCGTGCACAAGCGATGCAGACGATTGAGAGCCACATTCGCACGTTCAACATCACGCCCGACGAACTCTTCTCCCCGGAGCAGATCTCCGAGGCGGCGCGCGCCTTCGGCCTGATCCCGTTAGCCAAGAAGCCACGCAAGGGTACAGACGCCAAGCCGGCCGAGCCCAAGGCGAGCGCCGTCGCACCGGCGAGCTCTGTCGCGGCACCGACGGGTCCTATCGTGGCGCCGGCGGGTTCCGTCGCGACGCCCGCGCTCGCGGTCGATGCCTCGCGCAAGTCGAAGCTGCCTGGCGCCGGCATGGACGCGTGCACGGCCGCCGACCATGCGGATAGCCACCCGGCCCCTGCACCGGGCGCCAAGACCGCCATCCCGGCGGCCGTGCAAGCCGGAACCGAAGCGCGAGCCAGCGCTGAAACAGGGACCGAAGTCCGGACCGAGCCTGCATAAGCCCGCCCGCGCCAACCGGCGATGACGTGCCGTTCAATACGACCTTCTCGCACGGGTAACGTCCAATAAGCACAGCGCGCGTCGCACCGGCGCGCCTGCCCACCTGCTTGCCCAGCCCCCGTCCGGGACGCCGCTCAAGTCGCCCGTCCGGTTTATCGGCGACAGGGTATTCTCATCTTTTTTTCTCCATACCTGCTTAGCGAACGCCATGGTGAGCGGCCACCGTTCGTCTGCTCGCCCCGCCGAGCATCATCGGCCACGCCCGACCAGGTTCGGGCCATCGGGTTCGCTTGCGGCACCTCCCGTTCGCGTCCAGCTTAGCGAGCCAGCCAAATGCCTATGAAATAACGACATATTTGTTTATTTCAGACGAGGTCTTGCATGACAACCACGATCACAATCATCCAAACCGATTCGCCGTCTTCCAACTGGTCCCAATGGCCCGGGCTTTACGATAACGACACGCCGGGAATCCATCACAAGCGGGCAGGAGACGGGCACACCTCGACGCCATCGGACGGACAGTGGTCGAACACCGACGATTTGCTCAATCAGCTAATCCAGTTGTTGATGCAGTTCAACGGTAACAGTAACGAGGGCAATACCGGCGATGGCCCGGACTCGGATGGTGCCATCGGCCGGCATCACGGCGGCGGCGGATGTCACCATCACCATTGCGACGCGCCAGAGGATGGCACGAGCGGCTCATCCAGTAAGACCCACGGCACCTCATCCGACGGCGACACCACCGACTCGACCCAAGCGAGCAGCCGGTCCGGCGAGGACCAACCCGCGCTGGACGGTCCGACAACGCCAGGCAAGGCATACACGCCAGGCAAAAATCCGAAGATCGACCGGTGGGAAAACGACATCAACTTGGCCGCGCGGCTGACGGGGCTAGATGGCAACCTGATTGGTGGACAGATGTGGGCCGAATCGCGCGGTAATCCGAAGGAATGGTCGAGAAACAGCGACGGCACGCCGGACCTGGGCCTGATGCAGATCGGCCAGCGGCGCTGGGAAAAGGACGTGCTGCCGGAACTGACGAAACAAGACAAAGAAAACATCAAGAAGTTGACTGGCAAGGATCCGAAGGACCTGGACATGCACAATCCGCACGACAACGTGATTGCGGGAGCCTTCGAACTGAAGACCCACATCATCGAGCACGGCGGTGATCGCAACAATCCGATGGCCAACGAAAAGGCGCTGAAGAAGGGGCTCGAAGAATACGTTGGAGTGGGCGACGAAGGGAAATACGCAAGAAACGTCATCACCAACTACAACGTATTGAACCAGCACAAAGAGCTGGACGACAGCCAATAATGCGCAGAGGTGCCGGCGCCCTGCCTCGATAAAGCGAGGTTGCCCGGCACAATCAGCGCATATGTCCCAGGAGCGCAGTTGCCGCTGCAAGCGACCGGGTTAACACTGCGCCAACCCAATCCCAGGTGGACTGACAACGGAACCCGAGCGCGCCGCTAGGCACCATGGCGAGCCGTACTGACAGTGGTTTTCCAAAATAACGGCGCGCTGCCCAACAAGGAGCACAACATGACCATTACCATTTCCATCACTCAAACGGATTCGCCCTATTCGCCGTTCGACCCGGGTAGCCCGAGCCACACGTACGGCACAGCCCCGGACGCTGCGCACCACAAGCGCGCGGATCAAAGCGATTCCATGTCGTGGCCGGCGAACGGTACTTCATCGGACGACTCCGATTTATTGCAAAAACTCATCGAGCAATTGCTGGCCCTGCTGCAGAATTCGCATAGCGACGACGACGACGATTCGTTCGATGACGACGGCACGACGTGCGGACATCGCTCTCCAGCCCCATCAACGGATGGCGACTGTGAATGTCCATGCTCACCGCATCATAGGCACTCGACTGCGGATAGCACCCAGCACGATGGCAAGGCGCCGGTCACTAGCGGCGGCTGGGGCACGATCACTGATCCGGGCACTAGCGGCGGCTCGGGCACAACCACGAAGCCCGTAACCAGCGGCGGCTGGGGCACAATCACCGATCCGGTCACTAGCGGCGGCTCGGGCACGAGCACCAGCCCGGCGTCCAACGGCGACTCAAGCACGAGCACCCATCCGGGAAGCAGCAACAGCAAGAACGCGTCGACGAGCCCCACCGAGTCCGCAGACCCTTTTCATCGCGATAGTTCGTCCGACAATAACGGCTTTGACCCCTCCGGCGTCAGCAATCAGAAGGCCTCCGGCACGTACTTTTACCAATAGTCATCATACGGCGTCCGCCACACTGTTGCGGCGTTGCGCGGCCGCTACGCGCGTGCCGCGCCCACCACCCGGGGTGGTACGTCAACGGTCGCATCGTCGATCGGAAAGTGCAACATCGCCGCGACAAAGCCCGCCACCACGGTGGCAGCCCAACGCTGCTGCCGCAACCGAGGCAGCAGCGGCAGCAGCCACCGTGATGCAAGCGTCGGTGCACAGCTGATCGCGATCGCATGGCTGCCGCGGCTGTGCGTTAACCTTTGCGTGCCAAGCTGGGGGTAACGTTCGCGACATGCCAATACGCATTGCGCTGCGCTGGCAGCACGCAGCGCTCGCTGACATCGCCGTCGAACAAGGCGGCATATAACCCCGCCCATCCTGGCGAATCTGCAGCGATCCGTCCCACCCGTGCGAGGATACGATCAGCCGCCACTTGCCGCACTTGTCCGCATCGCTGATACGGGCTTGCTGATACCGCGGCTCGGCGCTCTTGACATTTGGACACCTCCAGCAAAATGCACGGGTCGCGACGCGGCCGTTGCCAAGTTCGGCATCGTGCTGCGGCCTCGCTTCATCGTGGCACCGGCGTTGGACCGTAGTCAACTCGTCACCGTGCTAGAGCCGTTTGCGCCAGTTCCATTGCCGCTGAGCGTCGTCTATCCACTGCATCGGCAGTTGTTTGCCACCTGTTGGGCATTTGTCAGGTTCATTGAGGAACGCTTACGCACGCGCCTTCCCCAATGATCAAAGCCACTGCGGCTATATTGCTTGCAACCCCGTCAACACTGTATTTCGGGAACTTCCCGCAGTGTACGCCCCTGGCAACGGGGCTTCGTGCGCCTTCATGGTCACGCGTTGCAAAGCGTCCTAGAGTGACAACGTCAGCACTACCAGAGAGTACCCAATATGACGTTGAGCCCATTACTTCATCAGCGAAATCATGATGCAGACCTAACAATAGATTTCGGCGAACGCCTCGCGCAGCTAGTTGGCGCCCCACCACGGCTGAAGACGGCGCCGTCCAGCCATGCGCATCACCACGGCCGGATCGAAAGCCTGCCTCACGCGTGGAAAAAACAGCTTGCGGCACGCAGCCGCGCGATGACTCAATTAGAAGGCCTGCCCCACGACGGGAACGTGCGTTCAGTGCCTGTGTCAGCGGTAGACAGACCTTCAGCGCAAACCCTGCCCACCTCCGATAGCACCTCATCCTCGCTGAGCTTGGTCGAGATACACGACCTTGCTCGGAATTGCCGGAACCTGATAGCCCGCATCACGCGGTCCCCGTCCGAGCAGCGGACCGTTTCGACGGAAAGATCCGTGGCAGGTGCGTCGCAACGCGATGTCCGCCTGCCGCGCGCCATCACGCGGATGGGCTTAGGTACCGCCATGCGCGGCGTGTATGCCGCGATGGCCACCCCAATTCAGGTCTTCAAAGGTTGCACGCAAACCACTTCCGACGGTCTTGATCAGTCTTCCGAATTAATAGAAGCTGACCCACTGGACACCCTCAAGCAAGCAGGCATCTCCGAGGAAATTTTCAGCCGGAACGAGAAAATCGGTGCCGACGGCACGTTGGCCTTGCTGGCGGTCATGGAGATCAAGTCAGGCATTCAAGAAATGGCGCATGCCGCCAGGCACCACAAGGAACTGAAGCACTCGATCAAGCAACTCGAACAAGAGGTCGCCTGTCTTGAGCGGCTCGCCGGCGTTGCCGGCTCAACGCGGGATCACAACCGTCCCGCGCAAGCGGCTTCGGTCCGACTGTTCACCGACGCGCAATCAATGATGACATGCTTGCGCGCCGTCATGGAAGTCAAGCGCCAGGTGATGACGTTTACGCGACAGCAAAACCGTGCCGGCGCCGCATTAGGGGCATGCTCGATCGCTTCCGGCAGCACCGTGCTGGCCAAGGCTTCAGTCGGCATTGCCGCCAAAGCTGCCCTGTGCGCATCGGACAGCCCTGCCGCAGCAGCACTGGATCATGTCGCAGGCCTCGCAACGCTGGGCCTGGAGCCGCTTGTCGGTGCCACGGCGCTCGCCAGTGGTGCATACAAGGTTCATCGTTCGCGCCAGCAACTCAGCGCGTTCCGCGCCGCCAAGGCCGCAACCGACACACGCTTGAAAGACGCACATATCGATGCCCTGATCGGTCAATTGCGTCAGAACGGGCACCCTCTAGACCCTGAAGACGTCGAATGGCTGCACCGCTACGCGCGATTCCAATCACTCAAGTCGGAACAGCGGGATCAGTTCTTTACAAGCTATGCGCGATGGAACAACAGCTTCCTCGCTGGCAGCGCCCTCTATGCCGCCAGCACGCTGACCAAGGCCGGCGTGGCGGGCGCCATCGCCGCCGGTACAGCAGGCGCCGCGATAGCCCATCCCGCCGTCGCCGGGGGCCTGCTGGCCGTGACAATAAGCGGGCTGCTTATAATGAGCGCATCCTCGCAGCGCACGCTCTTCGACTACCGCAAGCAGCGGCGCTATCAAACCTACTACACCGACGATGACCCGGAATTGAATCGTACGTTCCTGGAATCCATGGACGTGCTCAATTGGGGCAGCAGCATTGCAACGCCGTTGGACGGCTTGCTGCTGCAATCAGCATTCTACAAACAGATATACCAGCGTGAAGACCGACGTCAAACATTTCTAAGCCAGGTCGCGGACCAACTCGGCAAACGCTACGACGACAAATATGTCTACACCGGCGATTCCGACGCGCGTGGCACTAAGCCGTCCACCCAGCAATTTATCGCGAGCACGGCCCGACGCACGGCGCAAGACTCATTGGGACGGCTGAAGGCAGCATCATCGTTCCTGGCTCACAGTGCCAAGCTAAACTCCCCGCACAGCGCGACGCGCGCCGCCCAGCAAGCTTGGAACGGCTCGCGCGAGTATCTGACCCGAAGCAGCTTGAAAACATGGCTCGCCCAACCGACACGAGAAGCGCAAGCGGCCCAGATTGAGTTGCTTGAAGACATGCTAGACACTCAGGCCACTTATCTGCGCAGGAAACTCGAGGCTAAAATACAGACCTATCAGCACGTGGTGAACAAGTTGAGCGGCACGCCCGCCCCCTCTGCAGACGGGCACGCCATCGAGGACGTCAGGCTCAGCACCGTGGACGCCACCGACAACACGTCGCACGAACACCAATTCAAGGCAATATTCGCCCCACTCGATGCGACTATCACGCACGTCGAGGATGTCCGCATCGAGAACCATCCGGCCGACATGCCGCGCAACCTCGCGCTGAAAGAAATCCTGGTGGGGCTAGACAAGGATCTAGAATATGATCAGCGACTGTATCGCGACGCATTGGCCGTACGGGCGCAATGCCGGAAGCTGAAGCGCCAGCTGCCGTTGACGAATGCACACGAGCGGCAACTGGCCATTACCATCGACCAGTTCATCTCAGTGCAACAGGGTGAACTCGTCGATCCGCACGCGCGCCACGCCGACTTGGCAACAAGCCACGACAAGCTCGCGAACTATCTGATGAAAAGCGCGCCGAAACGCTACCGTGATCTGCGTGGCAAGCTGATTGAAACGCTGATGCAAGCGACGCGGCAGATCGACCTGTGCCGTGCATGGCACGATGGCGAAGCGGCTAAGACGCGAGATCCAGACGCGTCGGATGCGGCTTTGCGCCAGCCACGACACGCATTTCCAGACTTAAGGCAGCATCACGCGGTTTCCTGATGCCGTTTAATTTTTTGATTTTGTTGGCCCGCCCTGCAGGATTCGAACCTGCGGCCTACGGCTTAGAAGGCCGTTGCTCTATCCAACTGAGCTAAGGGCGGTCAAGGGAGTGATGATTGTACTGCGTATCACCCGTTCGCTGCTCCATCGGGGCTCGCGCGTCGGCTTAGAAGACCGATGCGCTATCCCAACTGAGCGATAGACAAACAGGTGCTCAATTATAGCTGAACAACGCAGCCGGCTCCGATTGCCGGCTCGCTCTACGCGATAACGTAACGTCTACGCCAACGATTGGGGATGGAAAAAGAACCAGCCCAGACAAGCCAAGCCGGCTATCACGCAATAAAGGCCGAATGAAGCCAACCGCCCCCGGCCTTCGTAATAGCGCATCAGAAAACGCACGCTCAGATATGCCGCGATGCCGGTCAGCACGCCTCCTAGCGCCGCGTCAGCCAATTGCGCCGGTGCGTGAAACAGCTTAGGCACCTCGAGCAGGCCCGCCCCAAAAATAATCGGCGTACCGAGCAGGAACGCGAACTCCGCCGACTTTTCCGCGGACATGCCAGCACCCACGCCGGCAATCATTGTCAAGCCGCTGCGCGAGAAACCCGGAATCAGCGCACCGATCTGCGCGATGCCGACCAGCGCGGCCTGCCTGAACGTTAGCGCCTCAGGTACACGCGCCTCGGGTGCACGCGCCGCGCGCGCGCGCTGCAACCGGTCGCCGATCCACAGCAAAATACCGTTGATCACCAGTGCCAATGCCACGATACGCAAGTCATGAAAGACATGCTCGATCCGCTTTTCCAGCAGAACGCCGACGATGCCTGCCGGAATCGTGCCGATCAGCAACGCCCAGGCTAAATGTCCGTCCTCGGTACGGCGGCCGCCCAGCGAGCCGAACAAGCCTTGGATGATCGCGATCCACCGCGTGCGGAAATACCACAGCAGCGCAAAAGCAGTGCCCAAATGCAGCGCTACCAGAAAGGGCAACAGTTGCGGCGCATGTTTGTTGATGTGCATGTCGAACAGTGCCGGCACGAGCAGCGTATGCCCGAGGCTGCTGACCGGGAACAACTCGGTCACACCCTGCAAGACACTCAGGAAGATCAGAAACACAAGGCTCACGAAAGAAAGTCCTCCATGTAAATGACAGCATCAGCGCGGGCTCCTTTTTGGCATGCCGGCATAGGCTTGTCCGTGCGGCAGGTCGCACACGCTGGCCGCCGCTGATGAGTATCGTGGTTGTACATTTATTGCGCGTGGACTCGGACTTCGATAGGCCATGACAATCTTGTCGGTCGCCGATACGACCTCACACAACACGCCTGTGCTGTAGTGGCGCGATGCCGCGGCATGGACCGCGGCAGTGGCAGCACAAAGGCGACAGACCAGTTATTTAACCAGCTTATAGAAAAAGAGGAACGTGCCGCCAGTAAACATGCCAAAAAGCGCACATCCCATCGCCATGGCCAAGTCCATGATCATCTCCTCTCCGATACGGTATGGTCTGAGTGATTATCGACAGCGATCTGCCGGCGAACAACCAGAGAGAACCCGCATAGCCGACATCCGGCGACACACCGATATCATGGAAAACCCGCCCGTCGGCAGGCCGTGCGCCTGACGGCGACACGGCATTCGACAACCCCGGGGCAGGCACCGTCGGCAGCAGGGGCGCCCCACTTTTTCTGCTTCGATTACAAGATGCGTTTCCAGAACCAGGATGTCATTGAACTCAAACGTGAGCGCGCCAGCTTGCTGGTCGCGCCGCAATCAGGAGGCCGTCTATTGCGCTGGCGCGTGGGCGGCCACGACGTCATTGGATGGCCGGACAACGCGAATTGGAACGAGCCCGCCCGGGTGCGCGGCGGCAATCCGCTGCTGTTCCCCTTCCTCGGCCGGCATCGCGTTGATGGCACAATCGGTCGATGGCGCGATCACGCCGGCGTTGTACGGGCGTTGCCGATGCACGGATTCGCCCGCGATCTGCCGTTCGAGCCGACGATCGACGTGGCTAACGCCCGCATCGACATGACGCTGACGGACAGCGACGCGACCCGCACCGGCTATCCATTCGGTTTCCGGTTCGATGCGATCTATCATCTCATCGACGGCTACACCCTTGACGCGACCCTCACGACAACGAACACCGGCGACACGCCGCTGCCGTACTATGCGGGTCATCACTTTTATTTCTCGCTGCCTCACGGGCTGCGGAGCGAATCCCGGCTCTCGTTACCGCCGGCGCGGCTGCTGTACCAGCGCGACGACGGTGCGATCGCCGAAGCGGCTGCCGCGGCACGCGAGTACCGTCTCGACGACGCGCGTATCGTCGACCGTTTTCATGCACTAGACCCGTTGTCAGGCGGGGCGCGGGTCACGCTGCACACACCGTCACTGGGCCGCACGATCACGCTAGCACTCGAGCGCCCCGGCTCGATCCCGTGGTATGCCGTCACGACGTGGACCGAGAAACCTGATTCCGATTTCTATTGCATCGAACCCTGGCTTGGTTTGCCAGATGCCATTCACAACGGACTTGGGTTACGTTGGCTTGCGCCCGGGGCGAGCGAGCGCGCGGTGCTGCGAATCCGCGTAGAGCTTGACGAATGACGTAAAATGAATCGTTTTATGCCCCGCCCGCATGGCCCGGCCAGCGCCTTGCGGGCGTCGCGAGGTTCGATGCAGAGAATAAAAAGTGGTTTTTCCGAGAGGCGCAGCACGATGTTTCAACGCGTGTGCGCCCTCGGTTCGGTGCAGTGCGTGACGGTATGCTGCGGTATCGCGTTGTTGCTGTCCGCGTGCAGTTCCGCCCCGGTCGGTTCTGGCTTCTATCGCGTCGCGCGGGGCGACACGCTTTCGCGGATCGCCCAACGAAACGGCCAAAGCGTCGCTGCGATCGCGCGGTGGAATAATCTGTCCAATCCGGACGTGATCGAAGTTGGCCAGCTGCTGCGCGTCGCGCCCCCGACACGTCCGGCGCCGTCGCGCAGCGCGGCGGCTGCGCCGAACACCACTGCTACGGCCAAGGTCAGGCCTTCGTTGGCGCCCGCCACGACGATCCGCTTGATCTGGCCTGCCCGAGGCGACGTCATACGCCGTTTCAACGGCATGGATTCCAAAGGCGTGGACATCGCGAATGCGCCCGGCACACCCGTGGTCGCCGCCGCAACCGGAACCGTCGTCTATGCCGGCAATGGTTTGCGCGGTTACGGCAACTTGCTGATCATTAAGCACAATGCCAATTTTTTGACCGCCTATGCACACAACCGCGCCCTGCTGGTCAAGGAAGGACAGAACGTCACGCAAGGACAGACCATCGCCGAAATGGGTGATAGCGACAGCAACCGGGTCGCACTGCACTTCGAGCTGCGATACGATGGCAAGTCGATCGACCCGGCCCGCTATTTGCCACCGCAATAACGGCAAGCGCACGCCCCGCGTCGGACGACAATGCTTGTCACCGTTCCCATCCCGCGGATCAACTTAATTTAAGCTCGCCCAGGAAGTGGCGCGCGTAGCGCTTGTTGATATCGGCGAGGCGGAACAGCGTGAGGAAATCTGCGACGTTGAAATCCGGATCCCATGCGGGTGCGCCGCATATCCTCGCGCCTAGGCGTAAATAGCCCTTGATCAGCGGCGGTGGGGATACCGCAGAGCCGGTGGCAAGGTCGTCCGTCGGCAGCGGGGTATGGGGGAAGGCCCGGTACTCTGGCGCAGTCATCGACGCGTCCCGCAGCGACGCGAACAAGTTGGCCGCGTAATGCCCGCCGTCCGCCATCGGGACACTCGCACAGCCAAGCATCGTCTCATAGCCGTTTTGCAGCATGTATTCAGCCAGTCCCGCCCATAGCGATATGATCACCGAGCCGCTACGGTAGTCCGAGTGCACGCACGAGCGCCCGACTTCGACCATCTTGGCGCGCAGATGCGTAAGGCGCGAAATGTCAAATTCACTTTCTGCATACAGCTTGCCGATGCGTGCCGCCTGGTACGGTGGCAGCACACGATAGGTCCCAACGACCTGCAGCGAGTTCAGGTCGCGCACTAGCAGATGATCGCAGTACGCGTCGAATTCGTCGACGTCCTGGCCCTTGGGGCCTTTGAGTTGCGCTCCCATTTCTTCTGCAAAGACACGATAACGCAGCCCTTGTGCTTCGCGAAGCTCTTCTTCCGTCCGTGCCCAGGCCACGCCGAGATGATGTTGTCCAGCAACCGTTTCTTGCGGCCGAGGAAGACTCCTGCGTGAATCGAGGGGAATGGACGCAAGCGGCAAGGTAGGATTCGGCAACTCTCGCATTGGCGTGTCCTGTCAAAATTACAGAAAGGTTGCGTGCAATGTAGAAATCAGCGGTGACGTGTGGTGGCAAACAGGATGATTCGGTGACAACATACGCAATCGACACGAATCACACAAGGTCCGGATTCACGACGGCGCGCAGCACAGCCTGCGCTTGTTCGTCGCGGCGGCGGTTGGATGTCCACCAGATCCCGCCTTTTTGAGGCCCCAGTTCGCTTCGTCACCAAACAGCAGATCGGTTTTACGTTCGGGAAGGTATTCGGCGTCGGCATGACGCCACAGAATTAGATTCATTGTCGTTACGATGCCCGTGCACAGCATTGACTGTTGCACCGAATTCAGTCGCGAGGACAGCTCCGATTGCAGTTCGACAGTGTGCACGGCGGCGATGACGCGCGCATGTCCGGCGCACTGATGCGCCCACTACGGGAGCGGGCACAGTACACGATACATCGATACAGCACAGTGCACTGCACCGAAAAAATTGACGTCGCACCAATCGTTCAACTATAATCAGCAATTCGGCGGAGCGTAGCGCAGCCTGGTAGCGCATCTGATTTGGGATCAGAGGGTCGTAGGTTCGAATCCTATCGCTCCGACCAATATTTTTACAAAGATTCGGCGACCCTGACGGTCGCCGTCTTCAAATTATTCTCCCTATTCTCTTCAAAAATTTTCTGCTTTCGAATGCTTAAGCGGCACTCGATTTCAGAATATGAAGGTATATTCCACTGAGTGGGACATGCCGCAAAGCACAGAGCTGGACGCTCAGAGAGCGCCAGCTCAGCCCACTTCAACGCTGGTGTGCTTGCTTACTCACGCACGATCGTTACGTCACTGCAATTGAAAAAGCCCTCGTTGCCTGCATCTATACGCTGCCAGTAGCTGTAAAGAATCGCATCGCCTACCCGGTTTTCCGGAATAGGAACGTTCAGTTTATAAAATGACTGGACATTCGGCAAATGGCCTGCGCCATTAGCTGGCACCGGGACCGGGGCGGGTGCATCGTAAATCAGGTCAAGGTCAGACCAGCTTAGGGGCCGAGTCGGATCATATGAGGGCTTGGAGATAAACACACGCATGCGTGAAGGATTATGCGCTGTCGTATTTTCCCAGGTCAGCTCTATCGCACCATTTTTGGGGGTAATTTTGGTTTTACGCCAAAGGGTCGTTGGTGCGCGGTCTAGTCCCTGCTTACGCGGATCACCTCCCGCGCACAGTAGCCCGTCGGGCACGGCGCGTTTGACCTCGTCAAAATCCTCGGGATTCCTTGGATTGGCGGAAAGCTCGTTCCACTGCACAAACGGATAAGCACTGTTGTCACCTGCGCGATAGGCAGCCAGGCAATCCGCGTTCGGAATACCGGAGCCGTCAGGTGACGACCAATAGCCTCCGTCCAAATGGCATTGATACTGTCGGGCGATTGGAAAGCCTACCGCGCCATGCGCGCTCACTTCCTGCACCATGCCGCTTAAGCTTGCCATCCCCGCTAACCATAGCCAGGTCGCACGCCAGCCCCGGCTAGAACGCCCCAAATTTCGTCTCATCGCTTTCTCCTTGAGATAAAAATTCAGCTTGCACCACACCAGCTCCCAAATAGTTAGGCGATAACTACAGCGCCCAACACCACTGCAACAGCCAACCGACGTACCTACCGGATACGCCGATTCACTCCTTGCCCGCTTGCCGCCGGCTCCACGCAAGCTGACTTAAACACGCTGAGTGATGCAAGCCACTCGATGCGTGGCTCCAGTCGCACTTCTCCGTGCGGCTCACTTTTTCGTGCTCAATATCAGCCTCGTGGTGCTTTGCGATTTTTCAGCCCTTAACCCGTTTTTCTTCTAGTTGACTACGCACCAAAGCGTCTCCTCAGATCACGTCTCTAAATATCGTAAGTTTCTGACTTGCTTTCGAACTCACTGTAGACCAGGTGTATTGCTTTCGCAAGAAATTTTCATGAGCCAGCAAACACGCACGGGCCGTGCACATACGAGGGCGGGCTTCGCGTGGTGAAGGGCACGCAAAACTCGCCAAACAGTTACGATTAACTTAAGACGAAGCCAACGAGTACTACGGGTCCAATCCTCGCCAGCGCGTCAAACTCGACAAACCGATCGGAGGCTTTGTCTGCAAGTATGTCTGGCCGGTAAACAGTTGCCAATACGGGTTTTCCATCCATTGCCAGACGACTCCTTGTCTGACAGAGCAAAGGCGTGCTGCAAGTACAGTAGCGTGGCCATCCAATGGGGCGAGTTCGCCGGCCGACCCCGCTGCGAGACGAAGCTTACACTCATCCGCCTACTCAACCGATCCCAATCGAACAGATCGGCCGATTGCACCAACAGATGCTTCAAGTTGATCTGCGCGCGCAGCGGCGGGTGCCCCCTCTGGCACCGGCGTCTTCGACCTCCTCCAAACCCCGTCGAAATTTGCAGCAAACTCATACTAATATGCTTGCGTCTTGCCATTCCCCAACACCATTTCATTGCTGCATAAGCCTGGGTAGATTGTTCAGCGCCGAGTATTTAGCTTCACGTCGCGACACAGGGTTATCACTATCAGGCACTGGTCAATGCACCAATCGAAAAAACAAACAGAAACACGCGCATTATGCGCTGCTTTTGCTTTTGCTTTTACGCACAACGCGACTCATACAAGATCCGCAAGGGTAATACGCCCGCCGTCTTTACAAGGTTTCTAGTTTTGTTCGACCCATCTAAAAATTAGGGCCATTATTTCGCAAAGAAGGCATAGCCTTGCCGATGACCGAGCAGAACGCTGCATTCAAGGCGCATCATCGGCGTGCCGTCTTGCTGCGTTCTAGCACTGTGCCAAGCTGGCTTGCGGGAGGCACACACTGATTTTAAGTGTGCGCCTCCCTGAGGACACGTATTGCATCATGACTGACTGTGCAATATCTAGCCACTCATTTTTTAATAAAGTTCTGGCGACGTACGCACTGGCATTTTTACTTTAAAAACCTTGCCATCCGAAAGAAAGAAAATAACTCTAGCATCGTTGCCCGGCGTAATCAAATGAGTTGGTTTTTCAAACATTAAGTGGTATTTACCCGGAACCAGCGCAAATTCTCCTTTTGCCGGGATGGTAAATTTATCCAATTTAACCATTTTACTAGATTCTGCATCGTTTACAGTTTGATAGATCGCAATATTTTGGTAATCTGGACTTTTGATCTTCGTGACATCAACTGGCTGTTCAGAACTGTTTTTCAAGGTGATATAGCCAGCAGCAGGCAGTGCATTAGGTAGCCAGCGTATCCATACTGACTTTTCCACTGATGTGATGTCAGACGACACGGGCAGTTTGGCAGATGCCGAGATAGGGGAAAGCCAAGTCAATACACCAGTTAACAGCAGAGCAAGCAATTTCATGATTTTTCCTATTTAGATGAATGATTAAAAGTGCCGCTTAAATCGAAATTCCACTTGGAGATTGAATTTGAGCCTTAACCTATTTCTCGCACCTCCTTTTTGGGTTCAATATATACAAGTACCTAAATGGCTAAACGTTACATAGCAGCGTAACCATCGAAGTCAAATTGCACAAATAGATAATTTTGATTGTGTGGTACTTAGCCAACACTTCTAGCTTGACCAAGATGCGGCCACCCCACGATCAAGTGCGCTCGTGTTAGATTTACTGGTTTAGGTGGTTTCACTTGAAAGCGATCCGCGTGCTTCTTGCGGTCATCGCACCGCGCCTGAGCATGACTTCCGTTGTGCACAGCCCGCGACGATATCACACCATTTAGCGGCTTCCGAATTTGATCGTTGACTATTGAATTTTCAGTCGTTCTCAACACAGTAAGGTTCAGTGCATGCCGTAATTCGTAATAAATGTAGCGCTTGCCAACCAAATCAACCTGAATAAAGCAATCGGCGTATTTCTAGATGCGATCTGCATATTGACTGGGCTTGAACGCGTCAATCCGCTCAGGGCCGCGATTAGCGGCACGTCCATGCCGCTGTACTTCGAGCGCCATTTGTAAAACGTTGTCATGCTGCTGCCTAGTTCCGGCACAACTGCGGTACCGCCAGCCCCACCGCCGCGCGCTTGAGCGCATCCATGATCTAGTTGTCCTCAAATCTCGGCTTCTTTATTCGGTGAAACGCCATCATCGAGAAATTTTACTTTTGGTCCCGGCGGGTTTTTAGGGGAGATTACCCGGCGCAAGACCGACCAAAGACCACTCGTTGGTTCGTTATCGACGCTAGCGGGTCCGAATTCTGCTTTCTCTTGAAAGCGCAGCCACGCAGGTATTTCGATGGCACGACGGTACGCTTAACATTGTGCTTGCCCTCGCCGCATGCCGTTGATCGTCCAGTGTCCGGCTCGCAACGAAATTTGACTGAATCAGGTAGGCGTGCGCATTATCCGATGCGGCAAAGGATAATCTTCTGTCCGGCGTTGGCATAGCCCAGGCAGCTTTTACATGGCCGGAAGGTCCTTCCCGTCAGGACAGAATTGGCTAGCACGCTCGCCATGGCAGCACAGTTCCGTTACGATATTGATGACGGCAAGTTTGTCGCAGGAGCAGTCATGACGGAAGTTAACAAGGAGAATTTAATGTCGGATATCAAAACCGTCCTGTCGGACGCCGAGGACCTGCTCAAGCAAGCAGCAAGCACGACGGGCGAACGCGCGACCGAATTGCGCGAAAAGGCCCTTGCGCGCCTGAAGCAAGCAAAGGAAAAGGCGGCCGATGTTCAAGTGGTGGTCGTCGAAAAAGGCAAGAAGGCGGCTCGTGCCACGGACGATTACGTCCACGATCATCCATGGACATCCATCGGTGTCGCCGCCGGGGTCGGCATATTGATTGGACTGCTGATCAACCGCAAGTAGGGCTGGGTGCGACGACGCCTGCGCGTCGCGCCTGCCAGTACCTGGTGTTACCGCGTCCCGCCTGCGCGCGACGCGGTGGCTAATTGAACGTCCCGCCTGCCGCGCCCTGCGCAATCTGCTAATGAGCCACGACACTCAATCGTCACCGCCGAATCACGGCCCACTGCGACGCCTGATCGGATCGGTCTTTTCCCTGCTCCAAACGCGCCTGGAGTTGATCGGTATCGAACTCGCGGAAGAAAAGGAGCGGCTGCTCGGTGCATTGTTCGCTGGCCTCGCGGCCATGATGTTTGCAACAATGGCGCTGATCACCCTAACCGTCCTGATCGCCGCGGCGTTCTGGGAAACGTATCGATGGCAGGCGTTGGCTGGACTCACCGCGCTATACGTTATCGCGGCACTCGCCTGCGTGCACAAGGCGCGTTCGAGCGTGCGGCGCGCACCTTTGATTTTCGAGGAAACGCTAGCCGAATTCGACAAGGACCGTGCCATTTTCCGCAAGCCATCGCCATGAACCATCCCTATTCCAACAGCCGTCTTGCCCAACCAGCCTCAGTGCGCGGGTCGGGCGATCCCAAGGTGCGAGCGATCCGTAAGGAGCTCTTGCTGGCGCGCGCCGATCTCGACCGGCTGGACATCGCTCAAGCCGGCCAAGAACTGCGCCAAGGCGTCACAAAGTTCAGTTGGCTTGGCCGGCTGATGCCCGGCATCAGTCGGTTCCGCTCATTGCGCCGGCTTCCGGCCATCGGCGCATTGTTGGGTCAGCATCCGGTGCTCGGCTCGATCGCGTCGGCCGCGTTCTCCGGCCCCGTGCGTCGCATGGTGATGCGCAACGCCAAACCGTTGCTGAAATGGACCGTGGTGGGCACCATCGCGTGGCGCGGCTACAAGCTGTGGAAGGCGGTACGCCCACAACGCAGCATGCCAGCCGCCGCCGCAAGGCACACCGGCCCAACCGCGCACTCGCGTGATGCCCATAGGGACGCTTAGGACGTTCACGCTACGCGCGACTGCCACTCGTTGACGCGCTGGCATGCCGTAGTGACATCCCGCGCCGGCGTGGTTGCGCGCATCATCGAGTCCAGCAATACGCATGCTCGTGCCATCGTGAAAGGATGCCCGCTGGGTTCGACGGGCTGGCAGCGCCGCCGGCGGCCCCGGCAGCGCCGGCATTGCTTCGCTGCCCAGTGGCATCGAGCCGGAATGCACCGCACAGGTGATCGTCGGCCATCGGACCATCTTGCAGCGGCTCAGCTATCACAGAGTACCCGCCATTGGACCGCGTCGCGCCGGTAACCCGCAGCGCATAGGCGGCGCGCGCACCCGGCGGCACGCGCACCAATTCCGCTGGAAGGACAATGGGATCCGTGGCGACGCCAGCCCCGCCGAGCGCCGGCGCACGCTGTATGTGTTGGATCTCGACATGGTGAGCGGCGCGGTAAACGGCGCTGACGGCAGCTACCCGCATGCCGCGACGCATTTGCTCACGATACACCGGCAACGCATACGTTGCGAGAATAGCAACAAGCGCCAATGCCACCGCCAGTTCGACCAGCGTCATGCCCCGGCGTCGCACCGTGCTCAAAACGGCCTGCGGGCCACGAACCGCCATCCAGTACGCACCGTCCGTCTGCGTCTCGCCACCCCACATAATCGCCTGCAACCATATCTCGCTCTCTTCATCGACCGCGAAGCCGCGCGCGGTCAGCAGATAAGCGACCGCGCCAGCCTCCGAAACATTCACCGCCTCGATCAGGCACTGCGGTGCCCGCCCGCCGGCACGCCAACGACGCACCGGTTGTATCGCGCTATCGGCCTCCTCGTCGAATAGCGCGCGCTGATGCCATCCGGGCGCGGCCTGCATCGGGTCGGGTGTGGCACCATGGATCGGTGTGCCGATGTCATACGCATGCGTCACGTAACGTTCGCACCATCGCAGCGCTGAATCCGCCGCATGAAATGCTTCGATATGCGCGATGAATCCACGCTCCATGCGCGCCGTCGAGCGCAACGCGTCTAATGATGATCCGAGCAATGCGGTCAACGCGGCGGCGAATATCAACACGAACGGCAGCGCGCTGCCACGCTGCCTGAACATCACACGCGTCATCACGCGCCGCCCGCAACGACGTTGCGAATCGCCACGCGGCGCATCCAGACGGTACGGACCCGTCGATCGGCCGGCGTCACCCGATTGCCGTCGCAGTCGAGGTAGGCCGTCGGACGCATGGCCACCGGTCCGCGCGACACGACGCAGACATCGATGGCTACGATACGACGCCAGTCCGACTCGGATAACGACGACGCGCGAACCGCGGCGTGAGCGCCGGCAAGCCAATAGGACAACCGTAACTGTTCGATACCCTCGACCAACGGCTGTGCCGCCACGTCGTGGCCATTGCCCCGGCAATAAAGCTCCGGTTGCTCGGGCGTACTCGCCTGCACGTAGAAACGCACCGCAATCGTATCGCCCGTCACGTTCTGGCCCAGGCAATCAGTGGGCCAGTTGTCTTTCGATGGCCAGGTCGCCACGGGGTCAGCCGCATACCGAAAAACCACGCCGTCCGAATCGTGCATGACCGCGCGGCACCGCCCAGCTTGCTCGCGCTCGGGTATGCCGCGCTCACAACCGAAGATCGGCGGGTCTCGGATCGTCTCATCCCCAACGGGTACATCGGATGCTTCGGCGGCCTGCGTCGCCGTTGAAGTCGTTGAGGCACGCCATGTCTGTGGGAAAGCTCGCGGCATTCCGGCAAGCCTTGCATGCGCCACAATGATCTCCAGCGCCTGTAGGCCGGCGGCCGCGGCTCGGCGGGTCTCGTCGACATGACCGAGCACCCCACTGAGCGTACCGTAGGACCCGGCTAGCAAGAGCATGAGCATTAAGCCAATGGTCGATGAAAGGAGCAATTCCACCAGCGTATGCCCCTCATCGCGCCTGCATGACGTGCTGATCATTCGAGAAAGCCCAGCAATAGGCAGCGGCGCACATATCCGTCGGGCGGCACGATCGTCCCGCGGCACGCCGCCGCCCGCTGCGACGCGTCGGTGGCCAGTTCCGACCATTCGAGCATGAGCACGTTGGCACCGTCCGGATCGCGTTCCACCGTCACGGTACCGTCAAGCAGTTGGCGTGACGCATCCCGACTCGCATGCGCGAGCGCCACGGATTGCGGGTGTCCGGCGCGCATCAACTCGAGCGCGGCGTCCGCGATCAACGCCGCTCGCATGCGATTCGACAAAGCTTGATCCGAGCGCACCATCGCCTGCCACGCCGCGCCCACACCAACGATGGTCACCGCAGCCAATGCAGTGGCCATCGCGGCCTCGATCATCGTGGCACCGGTCACGCCCAGCCGCGGTACACGTAGCGCGCGCCATGGCGCCCGAGCCATGGGCGGAATCACGCCGGCCTTGCACAGCCGGCTCGGCAAGCCGCGCACAAAACTCATTTGCGATACGCATCGGCACGGATCAACGCACGGCCACCTGCCGCAAGGCGGACATGCAACGCCGCAATACGCGGTGACGCGCGCGCTGCGCGCACCGCAAAGCCACGAAAGGTGCCAACAGATAAGCCAGCAGGCGGCAGGAACCTCATCTCCGTCGTACTGCCAGTGATCGTTACCTCGCTCACAGCCGGTTGTGCGTGTAGCACGACCGGCCGCGCGCCGACGCCAGGCTGCCGGGCCTGCACCAGCCAGCCGCAGGACCAGTCCAGCGCGCCCGTGGCGCACGGTCGGCCGGGTAAGATGCACCGGCCCGCACCATCCGAGCGACAGACCGTCACCGGCGCCTGCCGCGCTACGGCCTCGCTGCGAGCCAACGACAACGTGCGCGCCAGTGCACGCGCCGCCACCCGAATTTGCTCACGCGAACGCCATTCGTCGAGCGACGGAATGACCCATGCCGCTAACGCCAATGAAATCGCCATGACCGTGCAGATCTCGGTCAGCATGAATCCGCGCCGCCGCGCGGCTCGATATCGTTCCACCGTCACGTCTCCTGGATGCCCGCGACACGCAACGCCCGATGCGTTGCCATTGACGAACACTGTAAGACGGCGTGCGGCGCGCAACAATTGACCGAATGGCCGACGGTGCCGGACCACAGGCTTGTGCCCGCTTCGCGTCGCGGATTCTGAGCCGCAGCACGTCGAACTACACGCCGTGCGGCTCAATGGTGGGGTGGAACAGCGATATATAGAATGAGAAACGCGATGACGCCGTCAGAGGCGCCTACGATTGCCGCTTGCGCGAGGCAGGGCCGGGCGTGCCGGCTGCAGATCGACCAAACTCATCGATCAGATTCTTGAACTCGGACACGTCCTCAAAGCGCTTATACACCGACGCGAAACGCACGTAGGCGATCTTGTCGAGCTTGCGCAACGCGTCCATGACCAACTCGCCGAGCCGTTCGCTGCGCACCTCGCGCTCGCCGGATGCCAGCAACTGGTATTCGACACGCGCAACCGCTTCGTCGATCGCCTCGGCGGCCACGGGCCGCTTGCGTAACGCAAGCTGCATGCTGGACAAAATCTTGCGACGGTCAAATTCGACTCGCGTGCCATCCTTCTTGACGACCGTCGGCAGCGCAAGCTCGACCCGCTCGTATGTCGTGAAACGCTTGTCGCAAGCTGGGCAGCGGCGGCGGCGACGGATCGCTGCGCCGTCCTCCGACACGCGCGAATCCACCACCTGGGTGTCGTCGTGCCGGCAAAACGGGCAGCGCATAACGATTCGTCCCGCGGCTTACTTGTACACCGGAAACCGGCGCGTGAGTTCGGCGACCTGGCCGCGCACCCGCTCAATCGTCGCTGCGTCGTCCGGCTTGTCCAGCACATCGGCAATCAGATTGCCGACCTGCTCGGCCTGGGCGGGACCGAAACCGCGCGTGGTCATGGCCGGCGAGCCGAGCCGGATGCCGCTAGTCACAAATGGCTTTTCCGGATCGTTCGGGATCGCATTCTTGTTCACGGTGATGTGCGCGGCGCCCAACGCGGCTTCCGCAGCCTTGCCCGTGATCTGCTTCGCACGCAGGTCGACCAGCATCACATGGCTTTCGGTGCGGCCGGACACGATCCGCAAGCCGCGCTTGACCAGCGTTTCGGCGAGCACGCGCGCATTGTCCACGACCTGCTGCTGGTAGGTCTTGAACTGCGGCGCGAGCGCTTCCTTGAACGCAACGGCCTTCGCTGCGATCACGTGCATCAACGGACCGCCCTGGATGCCCGGGAAAATCGCTGAATTGACCGCCTTCTCGTACTCGGCCTTCATCAGGATCACACCGCCACGCGGACCGCGCAAGCTCTTGTGCGTAGTCGTCGTCACGAAATCGGCATGCGGCACCGGGTTCGGATAGACGCCGGCGGCAATCAGCCCCGCATAGTGCGCCATGTCCACCATGAAATAGGCGCCGACCGACTTCGCGATCCGTGCCAGGCGCTCGAAGTCGATGCGCAACGAGAACGCCGACGCGCCCGCGACGAGCAGCTTCGGCTTGTGCTGCTGCGCGAGCTGCTCGGCTGCGTCATAGTTGATGTCCTCGTTCTCGTTCAGCCCGTAGCTGACGACATTGAACCACTTGCCGGACAGGTTGACCGGCGAGCCGTGCGTCAGGTGGCCGCCGTGCGCGAGGCTCATGCCCATAATCGTATCGCCCGGCTTGAGCACCGCGAAAAACACCCCCTGATTAGCCTGCGAACCCGAATTGGGTTGTACGTTCGCCGCCTCCGCGCCAAACAGCTGCTTGACCCGTTCGATCGCCAGCTGCTCGACCACATCGACATATTCACAACCGCCGTAGTAGCGCTTGCCAGGATACCCTTCGGCGTACTTGTTGGTCAGTTGAGAGCCCTGGGCCGCCATCACCGCCGGGCTCGTATAGTTTTCCGACGCGATCAATTCGATATGGTCTTCTTGCCGGCGGTTCTCGTTCTGAATCGCCTGCCAGACCTGCGGATCGACGTTCGCAATGGTTTGCTCGGCTTTGTCAAACATGCGTCAATTCCCTTCAATGTTCAAACGGTTGACCGAATCGGTGCACTGTCGCGCCCACGGCAGAGATACGGTCCTGGAACGGCTTAGCGGAAAAAGACTTCCGATGACGCAAGGACAGGACAGCCCGGGTGACGCAACGACTGCGACCGGATCACGGCTGCCCAGGCGAACGGCAAGACTGCACCCCGCGCTTCACGGTGGTCGTTCCACCTTCGACTTGAAAGTCGCTATCGCCAGTTACGCAGGGTTAGGCGCGTTAGTGTATTGGAAGGATACTGAATAGGCAACTAAGCGTGGCATTTAAAAACGAGCATTCATTTTTCCATCATTGCGACGTCGCGACTGCCTGGACGCAGCGCAACACCGTTCACTACCCGAGACTGCCACACGCGTTCCGGTAGAATCCCGCGGATGAACATGATCTCGCCTGAACCAGCAGCCCAGCCCGGCTTTACGTGGCCAGTACGCGTATATTTCGAGGACACCGACGCCGGCGGCATTGTCTTCTACGCCAATTACCTGAAGTTCTTCGAGCGGGCCCGCACCGAGTGGCTGCGCGCATGTGGCATCGACCAGCGACGGCTGGCCGACACCCAGCAGATCATGTTCGTCGTGCGCAGCACCGCGGTCGATTACCGCGCCCCGGCGCGCCTGGACGATGTGCTCATCATCGACAGTCGCATCGAGCGGCTCGGCCCCGCCTCAGTCGATTTTTACCAACAGGCAAGCTGCAACGGCAAGGTGCTGTCCACCAGCACAATCCGCGTGGCCTGCGTCCAGCGCGCGACAATCCGGCCCGTGCCACTGCCTGACGCTGTACGCCAAGCGCTGCTGAGCGGCCCGCGCGACGCGGGGCTGTCAACGCTCGCACGCTGACATGCGTTGACACTGTACAGAACGTGAGCCGATCCGCTCCACCCAACGAATCCTCATGAATAACGCACAAGACCTTTCGATCATTGCGCTTGTATTGAACGCAAGCCTGCTGGCGCAAGCCGTCATGGCACTGCTGCTGTTGCTGTCGCTCATGTCCTGGACTTTCATCTTCCGCAAATGGTTCTCGATCCGTCGCGCCCGCGCGCAGACGGAATTGTTCGAGCGCGATTTCTGGTCAGGTGGAGAGCTGCAGTCGCTTTACCAGAGCGCGGCGAACAATCGTCATACGATTGGCGCCCTCGAGCGGATCTTCGAGTCAGGCATGCGTGAATTCCTAAAAGCCAAGGAAAAACGCGTCGCCGACCCCGGTGCGATACTGGATGGTGCACGTCGCGCGATGCGTGCCGCGTTCCAGCGCGAAATGGATGCGCTCGAAGCCAATCTAGCGTTTCTTGCGTCGGTCGGCTCGGTGAGCCCGTACATCGGCCTGTTCGGCACGGTCTGGGGCATCATGAACGCGTTTCGCGGGCTTGCGAACGTGCAGCAGGCGACGCTGGCCAGCGTCGCGCCCGGCATCGCGGAGGCGTTGGTCGCCACCGCCATTGGCCTGTTCGCGGCCATCCCGGCGGTGGTCGCCTATAATCGCTACGCACACGACATCGACCGCCTGTCGATCCGCTTCGAGACCTTCATCGAAGAATTCTCAAACATCCTGCAACGGCAGACTCACTGACGGAGAACCCGATGGCCGGCACTCCGATCCGCTCCAGTCTGCGCGGCGGCCGTTCGCGCCGCGCGATGTCCGACATTAACGTCGTTCCATACATCGACGTGATGCTCGTGCTGCTCGTCATTTTCATGGTGACCGCTCCGCTTGTCGCGCCGTCAATCATCAACCTGCCCACGGTCGGCCATACTGCGCCACAGGAGCAGACGCCGCCCGTTATCGTCAATCTCAAGCCTGACGGCACCATGAGTGTTAAATACAAGAACGACGCGTCGGGCGCCACGCAGGAATTGCCGATGACGCTGGTCGACCTGAACCACTTTGTCGCCGACCGGGCGCAGACCCACCCCGACCAGCCGGTCGTGATCGGCGCGGACAAGTCGGTCAAATACGAAATCGTGATGAATGTCATGTCAGAGCTGAAAGCAAACGGCGTGAAGCGTGTCGGGCTGCTCGTCAAGCCGAAATGAAGCCGAAAGCAGGATATCCGTTTGAACCGCCACGGGAACGCGGCACGCTGCGCGCACTCGCGCTCGCCGCGTTGATGCACGTGCTGCTCGCGCTCTTTCTGTACCACGGGATGAAATGGCAAAACAGCACGCCTGCCGGCGTTGAAGCAGAAATCTGGACGCAGGTGCCGAGCACGCCGGCCCCGCTCCCCTCTGCTCCCGCGCCGGCGCAACTCGCACCGCCGCCAGCCCAGCGCGAGGAAGCAGACATCGCATTGCAACAGGAAAAGCGGCGCAAGCAACAAGAGGCGCAACGCCAAGCGCAGCTGGCCGAACAGGAGCACGTGCGCAGGCAGGCCGAGCAACAAGCCGACGCGCACCGCCAGCAACTCGCTGCGCAAAAAGCAGCGGCCGAGAAACTCAAGCAGCAGCTCGCGGAGCAGCAACGGCAAGAGGCGCTGAAAAAGCAGCAAGCGTTGAAGGCGCAGCAGTTGAAAGAGCAGCAGGAAAAGCTTGCGCTGGCCCAGGCGAAAAAACAGCAGGAGCAACAAGCGGCCAAGGCCAAGCAGGCGGCCGAGCAGGCCGCGCGCCAAAAGCTCGACCAGGCGCGTCGGGCGCGGCTGGCGCAGTTGCAGGGCTTGGCCGGCGATGCGCCCGGGGGTAACGGACTGGCCAAGAGCGGCACAGGCACGGGAAGTGGCGGAACCGCAACGTCGGCTGGCTATGCGGACAAGGTGCAGCGCCGTGTGCGGCCCAATGTCATCTGGTCCGGGCCCACTGAAGGGCTGGACACGCTGATTGCCGTACGCTGCGCACCCGACGGTGCACTGCTCGACGCACGCATCGCGCGCAGCAGTGGTAACGCGCAGTGGGACGACGCAGCGCTGCGCGCGGTCCAGCGCTCCGATCCGATGCCGCTAGACACTCATGGCAAGGCGCCGGCAGGCTTCAATATCCGGATGCGGCCTGCCAGCGGATGATCGACCGTTGACTAAGGCGCATCCGCATGCACGCTTGTGAAGCTCGCAGCACGATGGCGCCAAGGGAACGATCGCCCCGTTTCACGGTCTGTGCCGTGTTGCGGAATCGTCAATAACGTAGTCAGGGAAACGTAGGAAAAGCATGAGTTTGATCAAAAAACTGGGGCTAAAAACGCTAGTTGCGTCATTACTCGTCACCGCCGGCGTATCGGCGCGCGCCGACCTGACGGTGCTCGTCACGGGTGTCGGTTCAACCCAGTTCCCGATTGCGGTGGCAAGCTTTACAAACGAGGCCAGTTCGCCGCAGCAGATCGCGGCGATCGTGCGGGCCAACCTGGCCCGCAGCGGCAAGTTCAGCAACATCGACGCGGGTAGCGCGCCGGTGTCCGAGTCCGACTCAGTCGATCTCGGCGGCTGGAAGGCCAAGGGGGCAAACGCGTTCGTCGGCGGCAGCGTCACGCGGCTCGCGAACGGCCAGTATGAAGTCCGATTCCGCCTGTACGATACGATCAAGCAGCAAAGCTTGGGCGGGCTCTCACTCGTGAGCCCGGAAAGCGGGCTGCGTATGAGCGCGCATAAGGCCGCCGATTACATCTATCAGAAGCTCCTTGGCTCGCGCGGGATGTTCGCCACGCGGCTGTCGTATGTGACGCGTCACGGCGGACGTTATCAACTCAAGATCTCCGACTCGGACGGCCAGAACGAGCATATCGCGCTGACGAGTCCAGAGCCGATCATCTCTCCAACGTGGTCGCCGGACGGCACGAAGCTCGCCTATGTATCGTTCGAAAGAAAGAAACCGATCGTGTACATCCACGACTTGCCAACCGGCCGGCGCGTGATGGTATCCGACCAAAAGGGCAACAACAGTGCACCGGCGTGGTCGCCGGACGGCACGAAGCTCGCGGTAGCGCTGTCGCTGACCGGCAATACGCAGATCTTTATCGTCAACGCCGATGGCTCCGGCTTGCGCCGCCTCACCCGCGGCCATTCGATCGATACCGAGCCGGCCTTCTCGCCGGACGGCCAGTCGATCTACTTCACCAGCGACCGCGGCGGCCAGCCTCAAATCTACAAGATGCCCGCACAAGGCGAATCGGCGAGCGCCGCGCAGCGCGTGACGTTCAACGGCAGCTACAACACCAGTGCACGCGTCTCGCCAGACGGCAAGGAGCTTGCGTATATTTCGCGCGTCGGGGGTGCATTCAGGCTGTATCTGCAAGACCTGTCGACGGGGTCCGCGACGGCGCTCACCGATACGACGCGCGACGAATCACCGAGTTTCGCTGCGAATGGCCAATACCTACTCTACGCGACCCAGGTCAATGGCCGTCAGGTGCTGGCCGCGGTTTCAACGGACGGCAGCATACGGCAGGTGTTGTCGATCCCGGGCGGCGGCGTGCGCGAGCCGTCCTGGGGCCCTTTCATGCAATAATCACAAGGAGAGCTTCAAATGATGTCCAAACTGCGTATTGTTTTTGCAGCGCTGCTGGTGGGCGCATTGGCGGCGTGTCACTCGGGTGTCAAGCTCGACGAAGGCGCTAACGCCAAGGGGGGCGCCGTGAGCACGCAACCGCAGCCGACCGACGTGCAGCAAGTCAATGTTGACGAGCTCAACCACCCGAACAGCCCGCTCGCCAAACGCAGCATCTACTTCGATTTTGATAGCTACACCGTCAGCAATGAATATCAGCCGCTGCTGCAAGCCCACGCGCAATACCTGAAGGGCCATCCGCAACGCCACGTGCTGATCCAAGGCAACACCGACGAGCGCGGTACCAGCGAATACAATCTGGCATTGGGCCAAAAGCGTGCCGAGTCGGTGCGTCGCACGCTGGCACTGCTCGGGGTAAACGACAGTCAGATGGAAGCGGTAAGCCTGGGCAAGGAAAAACCGGCTGCGACGGGCCACGATGAAGCATCGTGGGCACAGAATCGCCGCGCCGATCTCGTTTATCAATAACCGACGGTGACTGACGCATGAAAGTCTGTTTCAGGGGGCTGCGCGTCGCTGCAGCCGTAGCTGCGACGGGCGCCGCGCTTGCCGCGTCGCCCGCGCACGCTGGTCTGTTCGACGATAACGAGGCACGGCAGGCAGTGCTAGATCTGCGCGCGAAAACCGACTCGTTGTCAAACCAGATGAGCGCGGCACAGCGCACAATACTCGATCAATCGAACCGCCTTGAACAACTGAACCAGCAGGTGGCAACGTTGCGCGGACAGAACGAAGACTTGGCCAATCAAGTCGCCGCGCTGCAAAAGCAACAGCGTGACTACTACGCCGATCTGGACGCCCGACTAAAGAAGTTCGAACCCCAGCAACAGACGATCGATGGCGTCCAGGGCGAGGTACAGCCAGGCGAAACGGACGCGTTCAACGCGGCGCTGCAGCTATTCAAGAACGGTGATTTCAAGGGCGCGACGTCGGGATTCAAAGCGTTCGTGTCGAAGTATCCGAACAGCCCCTATCAACCGACGGCACAATACTGGCTCGGCAATGCATTGTACGCGCAGCGTGACTACAAGGCGTCGACGACGGTATGGCAGGGTGTCGTGACGAAGTACCCCACACACCCGCGCGCGCCCGAGGCGTTGCTCGCCATCGCGAACAACCAGTTGGAGCAAGGACAGAAGGTATCCGCGAAGCGAACACTGGGACAAGTGCTCGCGCAGTACAGCGGATCAAACGCCGCGCATGCGGCACAAAGCCGATTGTCGCAGATCCGATAGGGCTAGTACCGGTCGGCGGCTCGCCGCAAGTCGCTCGCTTGACCAATCGTTCTTTTATCGATATACTTTTCTGCTCTTTGGGTCGCTAGCTCAGCTGGTAGAGCAGCGGACTTTTAATCCGTTGGTCACTGGTTCGAATCCAGTACGGCCTACCAAAGAAATCAAGGGCTTGCACGTGAGTGCGGGCCCTTTTCCATTGGGCGATGCGTTTGTTATTAGATAGCGTCTAATACCGAGCGGTCCCGTGTTCATTGCTGCGTGTAGTTTTCGTTTTCAGACCGCTGGCTTCGGCGCAAGCCGTTCCTGTCAGTCAAGCAAATTTTTTACGCCCATAGGTTTTGCGCTGTCATCGCTACGATGGTCGCTTGCTTATGGTCGGGTGGCACGCAGCTATACAGGACCTGAAAGGGAAAATCTGCGGGCGGCCCTACGACCGTGTTCGAATGCCCGGCCGCCTCTCTGGACAGGGGGCGAAATTGAACGATTCGTAGGGGGCTAACATGGCCGCATGCCCCCCTTCTCTTCAACCCTTTCAATGGGGTGAAATAAGTCTTTCCCAGATTGTCCGCATGGGGCACGCGAGCGTGCCGTGCCGAATATCATGAAAACCGGTGCCACGATCATGCACTGCTGACGGCCGCCGCAGGCGCCGCGGCCCGCGCCCATCAACGCTCGGAACGGGAACGAGCGCGAGCAAGCAGTCGTCATGATGTCCCCCATAGGTTACAATAGCGTCATGTTCAAAATTCTGACCACCCCTCAATTCGATGAGTGGCTCGACGAGGTTCGCGCCCCGGTCGCGAGCGCGGCGATTAACGTTCGCATCGAGCGCGCAAAGCTCGACAATCTTGGGTATTGGCGTGCTGTGGGCGAAGGCGTCTGCGAGATGAAGATCGACGTTGGTCTAGGCTACCGCGCCTACTTCGTGCGGCGGGGCAAAATCATTGTCGTGCTGCTGTGCGGTGGCGACAAATCAACGCAGAAAAAGAACATCAAACTGGCGAAAAAGCTCGCCGGCGAACTGGAGGATTAAGTATGAAAATCAGCGAATTGACTGAATTCGACGGCTCGAAGTACCTAAAGGACGAGGAAACGGTTCGTCACTACCTGGCGCAAGCGTTCGAGGATGGCGATCCGCGCCTGATTCAAGCCGCGCTCGGGAACGTCGCGAAGGCGCGCGGCATGACCGCGCTCGCGCGCGAGTCCGGTGTGAAGCGAGAAGCGCTCTATCGGGCTCTGTCGGAAGGTGGGAACGCGGAGTTCGCAACGGTCATGAAGGTAGTGCGCGCGTTGGGACTGCATCTGACCATCATTGCATCGCCCGTGCATGCGGCGGAACCCGCGCCGGCGCCAACTCGGGCGCGCGCGCGTACCGCCGCGCACGCGTAACGTCATTGGCGGCTAAACGCGATCGGTGTCGCTGGCGCAATGGCGTTTGGACCGAGGCGCGCCTGCCGCGGCTGGATTGCGTGGCGCCCGAATACGCGTGCGGCAGTGTCCGACATGCCAAACCCGCCCGCGTTGCTTGGCACGATGCTGAGCAGTTGCAGTGGCACGCGATGCGCAGCAAGCAAATCGTCGCGTGTCACGTTCTTGATATTGAAGAGCTCGTCTTTGGCGGCCACTTCCGACACCGGAATCAGCTGGATCCCGTCCTTCTTGCCATGGGGCGCGTAGTAAAAAAGGTTACGGAATTGCCCGGCCCCTTCGCGCTTTTGAGCGCCGCGCGCATCTCGTCGATATCGTCCTGATTCTGTGCCGGATCGGTCACGTACAGAATAAAGCCGGCATGGCTGCCGTTCTCGTAGTAGCGACGGCGAAACAGTGTTGACGACTCGTTGAGCCACGCCGCGTGCAGCGCGACGAGGTACTCGGACAAGCCGTACACCTCATTCACGTCCGGCTCGACCAAATGGTGAATTGTGCCGGGCGTGAACTCTTTACCAAAATCGCCGACATCCTGGGGTTTGTTAAAAAGAAGGGACAAAGCGATGAAAACCGATTCGGCGATTTGACCCGCGCAATCGAAACCATTGCCGAGCACGGCCGCAATCAAGCCGAACAAATTGAGGTCTTGCATGCCCGGCTTGAGCAGCTTAACGCCGATGTCACCCGCGAGCACAACGCGCATGCATTAACCACATCTACAACAGGTTTGCTAACAAGCCATAGATGCAAGGCTTCGCGGCGCCCAACCTTGCCAGCACCGATGTGCGCACACAACTAGTGCTTAAACTCGCCGCGGTGACGGCGATACGAGCCTCTGGACGACGTGGGCTTTCTCCTCTTGATGAAGGCCCAACAAGCGTATCACTTTGCCATAGTCTTCCGGCCCAGCTTCAGGGCTCCACGCTCATGCGCGAAGTGGCCCAGATTTCAGTTGCGCTTAACAGCACGGCGTGCAGCACAATGCTATGTGGTCGTTCTCCCAAATTAAGTACCTGCTTGGCGTTGCTTTAACTGGTATCGGGCTTGGCGATGCAGACTTACCACGTCCCAAGGACTTGTAACGCGATGCCGCAATATCACTTCTTCAACCGCCACGCCCTGGATGATGTCCAACATCGCGTTATGATGCGCTGACAAGCCGCTAGCCGACTGGACGTCAAACTCACGGTATCCTGGATCCCTATGTATGGCGCTCACCACGGCGTCCAGCAAAGCAGGACGGGGCGCCGGCACCCGTTCAGCAACGCGTAACCAAGCTTTGCCAGCTTCTAGCCGATGTTTGGGTGAAAGCAAAGTGTGCATTTGCCCACCCAATTCAGCAACGGGCTCGCTTTGACGATGAGCAGGAAGTCGCTCGATGCGTTCGAGCAAGCTGATGAAGCCTTGGAAATTCTTTACGCGCGGGATTGATTCCAATATCCACTGAACTTCCCGCGTTATCTCCAGTTGCGGGGCGGCTTCATAGTGCAAACGCCTAGATGCTTGAGATACAGTCGCAAGCGTTTTGGCGTCCATATGCTGAAAAATTTCTTGCAACGTCTCATTAGGCAGTGTCTCGAGGCGACTTGGAGACGAAGTTGGCACTTGCTTGTGGAAAATAGGGTTGTCCGCTACCTTCTTATTGGCCGTTTTTTCGTACATGCCGGCGGCCGATCGTCGCGCTGGTTTTTTTAACTTAGACAGCACATTGTGCGTTGGCTTCTGGCTCGGCACGCCGTGCTCAGCCGGATTGGCGGCGTTGCTCGTGCTTGGCTGATCGGTATTTTGTCGCCGGCGCCCCATCGAAAGAACATTTAGGCTAGATAAGCATCCGCGCATCCATTTCTCCTTAATCAAAAAAGCTTAGGTGGCTTACACTGCTCTGGCGTGTTAGCCACCTGCGGAAATCGAATTGAGTCTAGCCGACCTGGCGGCGAGGCTGCCGCGTACGAGCGCAATACAGTCGGATTGACATCGTGTGTCGACCGAAAAAACACTCGCTCCTATTCAATAGGGCGATAGGTGACACGGCGTACGATGGCGGCCGACATGCTTGTCCTATTAGGATGGCGCTTGGCGACGCACGTGCCGCAGCGTGCGCGAAGTCAAGTCCGCCCCAGCGAACGGTAGTCTACGATGCATGAGCGGGTCCCGGACGCTTTATCGCGCTGCGCCTATCGCAGCCCCTCTGCGCAGGCCATGCCGTGGCGACGCTATTCGATGTCCTTGCGATATTGAATGAAGCCAGCATACGTCGCGAGGTTGTCATACAGTGCGCGACGCGGCAAGCGGCCGGACGGTCACCGGCGCACCGGCACGCCGAGTTGCCGCCTGCTGTGCGCGGATCGCCGTGAGGCAAAGGCGCTGCGCGCATTGCGCATCGAAGTTCTGTGGCGACAGCCATGCATCAAACGCCGCGGCAAGCGCGCTCCATTCGCTATCGATGATCGAAAACCACGCCGTGTCGCGGGAGCGTTCCTTATAGACGACGGCTTGCCGGAACGTGCCCTCGTAGCGAAAGCCGAGTCGAACAGCCGCCTTGCGTGATGGCGCGTTCAGGTTGTCGCACTTCCACTCGTAGCGACGGTATCCTAGCGTGTCGAACACGTACTTCATTAGCAGGTACTGTGCTTCGGTCGATGCCGGTGTGCGCTGCAGCTCCGGCGAGAATGCTACCGAGCCCACCTCGATGACACCGTTTGTCGGATCGATGCGCATCAAGGCGAGCGTGCCGACCGCCAGGCCGCTTGCCAGATTGATCACCGCAAAATGCAATGGATCTGTGCTCGCAGCGGCACTTTCGGCGTGGCGACGATAACTGATCTCATCGTCAAAAGGTCCGACCGCCAGATACGTCCAGTCCCGGTCGTCGGGCGCTTTTGCGTACGCGCCGTACAGCGCTGATGCATGCCGGTCTGGCTGCAACGGTTCGAGCCGGCAATAGCGTCCGTGCAGCGTCACGCGCTGCGGGTATGCGCGCGCGGACCAATCGGCGAGCGGCCGCCCGATCGGCTGGCCAAATCTGTTCGTCGGAGCGGACAAGGTCGTTCTCTCATCGGTGACGGCCGGCGTCATGCCGGTTGGGTTTGACGCACATCTTAGTCATCCAGCGATACCGTGAGAAGAGCCAAGATCGGTGGTTTTCATCGTGCCAGCCGCAGTGGATGGCGCAACGGGCGCGCCCGGCGTGCGAAAAAATCGACGGCAACGCTGCCCATTAGATCGTCGCGGTCCGTTGCCGCTTCATCGAGATGGTTGCACGAGCCCGCACCTTCACTGTTGACGGGTACGCCGGATCGGCCACTCACAGCTGTTGATCAGGCCTGCATAGGCACGACTGACCAGCAGCACGTCGCCGTGCCCGTGCAGGTGGATGCGCAGCCGAACCAGTAGGTCTTGCTCGATGGCCGTAGGCGGCGATCGCCCCGCGCTGCACCTGTAAGAAGCGTGCAGGATCGAGCCACTAGCGCAACGCGCTGAGCGGGATGCGGATGGCGTGCTGTTCCGGTCATCCGTGCGCCCATGCCAAGCGATCAAAAGAGCCACGTCACAATGGCCTGCACGATGCTACCAAGCACGTCACGCAACACCGTGCAAGCGCAACCACGTCAAGCACTCACCCCATGCCTGCGCAGCGTCGGCTGGCTGGTAGCTCGCCCGATAGTCGGCAAAAAATGCATGTCCGGCGTGCGGATAGACATTAATACGCGATGTTCTGGCAGCGGGACTACCCTGCTCCAATCCGGCGCGCATCGCGCTTAGATGCGCCACCGGCACAATCGGGTCTTGTCCGCCATACAAGCCCAGTACGGGCGCGTACAGTCGGGAGACTACGCTGACCGGATGGGCGGGCGTGCAGTCCGTCACGTCGCCATCGAGCCGACCGTACCATGCCACGCCCGCCTTGACGCCCGCGTTATGCGCCGCATAGAGCCATGTGATACGGCCACCCCAGCAAAAACCTGTGACACCCAGCCGGCCGACGTCCCCGCCCAGCACACCGACATGCGCTGCGACCGCGTCGAGGTCGGCAATCACCTGGGTATCGGCGGTTTGGGACACCACCTCGCGCATCAGTTCAGGCAGTGTCTGGTACGCTGAAGCATCGCCACGGCGCGCAAATAGGTCTGGTGCAAGCGCCAGGTAGCCCAGCTTAGCAAAGCGCCGACATACGTCCGCGATGTGCGCATGCACGCCGAATACTTCCGACACAACCAGCAACACCGGATGCAAGCCGCCGCCCGAACCGGGCTTCGCAAAATAGACCGGAACCTCGAAGCCGACCGACGATACGCTCGTTTCGCCCACCACCAGTCCTTGCGCGTCGGTATGGATCGTGGTGCCTTGCACCGGCGCGGCCGCCGCCGATACGCGCTCGTGCGCGCCCATCGCGGTGCGCGCACTGTTCGACTTGAGCTTCGGGTCGTCCATTCGACTGTCCTTCATGCTCAGCGCGGACCAAATCCGCGATACGGCAGTAGCGGCACCAAGTGCTCGAGTTCGAGCATCCCGGCTTTGACCAGCGGCAACGACTCGATCATCGCGCGGGCCGCCGGCTCGGAATCGGCTTCGAGAATCGAGCAGGCCCCGCGCTTGTCGCCGCGATACCAGATCTGGCGCACCGAACCCTCGATGTACAGCGTGCGGGCACGCTGGGCCTCGTCCTCGAGCAACGGGGCAAAGTCCTCATCCGAATAACGATCCGTGCGCAAACGCGACAGGGCAAGAAATTGCATCATGCGACTCCATGATTCAGCGTGCGTCGAGTGTAGCGGCACGGCGATGTGCCGACAATGCACGCAATGCCCGCATGTCGTTGACTTCAGGGCAACGCTTGCGCGGGTGACCATGCTCCTGCACGCACTGCCGGTGGGGATCGAGGCCACGTTGCGGGAAATGCGCGAAGAATCAGCCGGGCCCGACCATGGGTTCATCCAACGGATTGCGCCTGAGCACATGCCGGAACTGCCCCGTTTGACACGAAACGGTTGTGGGCCAGGGTCAACGCTCGTGGATAGTGAGCAGAGTGCTGGATCGACGGCGACGTCGAAAATCGAATATAGACGATTACCGTATTTAAAAGTCTGCAGCATCTACGTTTTGAGTCATGGCGCCTTCCGTCTTTACATCTATCAAATATAAGCAGACAATGCGTTTTCTAGCGCCGCATGCATGTTATAGCATCGTATGCGCGTTACCACAGGCCGCTGCATGTTGTGTACGCAACAACTAGAAAAATTATTTGCTCACACATTCGCTCCTCGAATGAAGCGCTCTCGCCTGTCATCGCTGTTTGAAGAACAACGATTATTCACAATAATGAACATAAACATAAATCAATGCAGCATTACACCCAACAAATTGCAACTTTGTGCATGTCGATTCGAAATTTGTCGGTTTAAATTAGGTCTGCGCGCTTGGCTTTTTTGAATAGCTTCTCTATAGTTGAACTACTTTATAGTTAGACAAGCATGACAGTTGGTACTGGGTACCGTTAACCTCCGTACATATCCGCTGTTTATGAAGCCATGGGGTGATTCGCTAGCAGGACAGGTGCATCTCAAAAAAGGTTCGGTTTTACGAAAGTAATGTCTGGAGCGAATGGAAATGACGAAGTGCTTCTTGCTGTACCTATCCATCCTGTCTGCGTTCCTCCCCTCTCGACGCTGTATTTAATTTAGATACTGTGAGGCGCTTACGCTGCACGTAGCACATTTACATCACCATTATTTTGGCGTCTTGCATGCAAGCTTGATCCGTACTCGTCAGTTTCGCTACGGTAACTATTTTTGAAGTCATGCTGAGGCAGGCATCCATCGCCCCCCTCAGGGGTAGTTGCACGCTTGTCGTATGCTGTAAAGCTGAGTGTTTTGAACGTCTGAATGTTTTAAGCGTATATGCAGTGCAGTCAGAAATTCATTTTCCTTCTTTTAGGCACTACCACCATATCAACCAGCGGAAGTAAAGGAGTTAATGTATGACCAATCCCTTTGATGACCCAAATGGAAGCTTCTTAGTACTGGTTAACTCCGAGAATCAGCATTCATTGTGGCCAAATTTTGCCGAGGTGCCTGCAGGCTGGCAAGCTGGTGCACGGACCCGATACACGCCAAGCTTGTCTTGATTATGTCAACACGCATTGGACTGACATGCGGCCCAAAAGCCTAATTGAAGCCAAGGATGATTGAGCCAAAGCGCCGGCGCGGCTGATCCGCTTACATGATAAGCGAAGTTACTTTTTTGTCACTTTTTGACTGAACCATATTGATATGAAAATCCTTGGCATCAACTCCGCCTATCATGAATCCTCCGCGTCGATTGTCATCGACGGCAAGATCGTAGCGGCAGTCGAAGAAGAGCGATTCACCCGAATCAAGCATGCGAAAGAAGCTTGTGTAAGTGGCCCGGCTGAGCTACCGAAAAACAGCATACAGTTTTGCCTTTCTCATGCAGGATTAAAAGCCACGGATTTGGATGGGATCGCCTACTCGTTTGATCCCGCCCTCAGAAAGCGTGAATTCAAGCTCGATTCGCTCAGCCTACCGGGTGATTGGGGAAGTGCGGAGGGAGAGGAAATTTTCCTTGCCAAGCTCCAGCAAGTTCCCGGTGCAATCGATGCGCTGTTAGACCACCAGTTTGGCAGCAAATTAGTCTTTGTTCCGCATCATATCGCTCATGCCGCTTCGACTTTCTATCCGTCTGGTTTCGCTCAGGCTGCGATCCTTGTCGTCGACGGGATCGGCGAATCAGGCTGTACTTTGCTGGCGCGTGGGGACGGCAATAAAATAACGACACTGGATCAGGTGCCCTATCCGCACTCGCTTGGGTTCCTGTGGGAAAAGCTGAGCAAATATTTGGGCTTTTCTGAATATGATGCTTGCAAGCTGATGGGGCTGGCCGCTTATGGTGATCCCGCTGTCTTCAGAGAGACATTCAAGCAGCTTCTGAATTCAGAATCAGGCCGATATACGATCGATCCGGACGTGGCCCATTTCCGTCTGCCGGACTTCGAGCGGATTGAGGCATTGTTTGGTCCGGCACGAGCCGATAAAGAACCGATCCTCGATCATCACCGCCATGTTGCCGCCGCCCTTCAAGAAGCCACAGATCACGCGCTGATGGGATTGGTGCGCGAGCTGCGTGAGCGCGCCGCCTCCGATAAATTGTGCTATGCAGGCGGTGTCGCGCTAAATTGCGTCAGCAATTCCGTCATCAAGGAAAGCGGCTTGTTCTCTCAAATGTATGTCCCCACCGCGCCCCATGACGCAGGCACGGCGGTTGGCGCGGCGCTGCATCTTTATTATTCGCTTTCCGGCCAACGTCCATCGCAGGCCGATGACAACCCGTACCTGGGCCCGGCGTTTTCCGATGCGGCGATCGATGCCGCATTCCGTGACGCCGGTCTGTCGCCCCGACACAGCGCCGATCCCGCGCGCGATGCGGCCACGCTGATCGCCGACGGCAAGATCGTAGCCTGGTTTCAAGACCGCATGGAATTTGGTCCCCGCGCGCTGGGTAACCGTTCACTACTGGCCGATCCCCGCAGCGCGTCGATGCGCGAGGTGCTCAATGTGAAGGTCAAGCACCGCGAAGAATTTCGCCCTCTTGCACCCAGCGTACTGGCTGAAGAAGCGGCCAACTGGTTCGAGCTGGGCCAAGCGTCGATGAGCCACCAATCGATGCTGTTCGCCTGCCCGGCCAAACAAGATCGTCAAGCATCGATCCCAGCAGTCCTGCATAAGGATCATTCCGCCCGTGTGCAGATGGTCAGTCGAGAGCGCAACCCTAAATTCCACGCGCTGATCCAGCATTTCTTTGAAATGACCGGTGTACCCGTGGTGCTCAACACCTCATTCAACGATAGCGAACCCATCGTCTGCACGCCATCGGATGCCATCAAGACGTTCCAGGGAACGGCCATTGATGCTTTGTTTATTGGCGATCGGTTTGTCGTCAGATAAACCAGTGTTTGATCGCTAGATCAACAACAGAATGATACGGGAACATCGCGATGCACCACACAAACGAAGAAAAATGTATTTTTTTCATCACGAAAAACCATGGCCAGACGGCAAGCCATCATCAAATAGCTGACTGCTTGCCGATAGCCCAGTGGAATTCAATGCATCATGGCTTGAATGGTCAACATGACGAGAAAAATAATTTATTGTCGTCACCCTATCCCATCAAGGTCGTGACGGATGCCTTTCACTATCCTCATGCTGATCAGGTTCTTCCTATACAGCCGGAACAGTTATTTTTCATGGACTACACGTCCGCAGAAGATTTGAAACAGGCTAGCGTCCTAGACATCGGCGTTGGCTCGGGCGTATTGAGCATTTTTTGCCTACTCAATGGTGCCACTTCTTGTGTTGGATTGGATGTCAACCCAAGAGCGAAAATATTGGCCGGACACAACGCCATCCTCAACCATATCGATAAGAATTTCGATATTCGGGATGGCAGCACTTCGGATATTTTTGCATCTGTCAAGGATAAGCAATTCGATTTTATTTGTTCTAACCCGCCGTTCGAGCCTACGCCACCCGGAATCGATTACTACGTCAATTCCGCAGCCGGCATTTACGGGATGGATTTTGCTGAAAAGATATTGTCCAATATCAACCCGCACTTAACAGATGATGGCATGCTCCAGGTGGTCACGATGGCGCCGGGAGATGCGAAGAAGCCATTCAAACTATATGAAATTCTCGAGAATCATTTGCCAGGCCAAGCGGTGGAGATTATTCTAGACCGGCAGCCCATTTCCTATGATGATTTTGTCGGCAGATTCAACACTATTTTTGGATACGGCGAAGATGTCGTTTCCCAAATGAAAAAGACTGCTCGCGATGACGGCGTCACGCATCTCCATATGCTGATAATGAAATATAAAAAAGGACGACAAGGCAGCATCACGGAAAAGGTGGCCGATAAAATTTACGAAAACTGGACGACCCCCCTTGGGGCGCAGGATTCCTGTTATATGTGACAAGCACACTAACCGTGATCACGGGTAGGTCATCGAAGGCGGACGTAGTCGGAGGTCTATCGCGCAAAATTTGTAACAGTGCAACGCCGCCTGCGAAAAAGGAAGATATTGATGTTGATGGTTCAATACCTGAAGCGGTATTTCCGGCCCTTATTCGCCACAGCGATCCTTTCGTCTGCCGGTGCAATGCTGACGATCGGCCTGCTCGCCTATATCAATCGATTGGCAACGCAAGGATTGCCACAACCCAATTGGGTTTGCCTTGTGACGGCACTGGGATGGTTCGGTGCGCTGTGTCTAGTCAATGGTGTTTCACAAATCATTCTGGCAAAGCTCAGTAGCGGATTGGTGGGCCAATTACGTAAAGATTTATCCAAACAATTCATCGATGTTGATTATTGCAAATTGGTTGGCCATAAATCGACCGTATTTGGCGTTTTGATCGAGGATATCACCCGTATTAGTCCACTGGTCATACTTGCACCCCATCTCGCTTATAACGTTATCTTGGTGCTAGTCTGTTCAATCTATTTAATCACGCTGTCGTTTCAGCTCTTTCTTGTCTTGCTGGTAGGACTGGCTATTCCGCTTGCAATCTCAGCATTCTTGCTCAAATCCACTCGCAAACCACTTGACGCAATGCGGCGCAGCGAAGAGGCATTGTTTGAACATTTTCACGCGATTGCAGATGGCAAAAAGGAAATGTTGTTAAGTCGAGCACGTGCCAACCATTTTTATGACGTGCTATTGCTGCCCGCGATTGAGCAAGCGCAAAGGTTGATGAGACAGGTTCATCTGCGCTGGAACCTCAATGAGGCGTGGTCGTCCGGTTCGGCATACGGTACCGTGTTTGTGGTGGTCTACCTGGGCTATGCCGCATTTGCGCTTCCGTCCGATGTGATTGTGCGCTTTGTCATCGGTGCGCTGTTTATCGTAGGGCCCTTAAATTTTTTAATTCATTCTGGCCAGCCTGTCAGCACCGGTTTGAGCAGCTTGCGTCATCTTGAACGCGTCGGGCTGGATCTGCGCTCGCAGGACGTCACGGCTGATGAGCATACGACGTCGCACACCGATACGAAATGGCAGTCTATCCATGCACAAGATCTTTGCTATCGCTATCCTGAAAGCAAGGTAGGTGAAGGCATTGGACCATTTAATTTAAGTATTCGCCGCGGTGAAATGGTATTTATTGTGGGCGATAACGGCAGCGGCAAATCCACATTGATACACTTGCTGTGTGGCCTGTTGCCGCCCAGCTCGGGGCGACTTTGCTTGGACGAACAACCCGTTCCCTATGGATCGAGCGCATATAGGGAGCGTTTTTCCAGCGTTTTTGGTGATTTCTTTCTGTTCTCTGATGTGCTTGACGCGAAAGGTGATGCGTTGCCTGATGCGCAAATCCGTGCGCTGTTGCGCGATTTGGAATTAGACGAACAACTCTCAGTGGATCAGGGAAAGCTTTCAAAGACCAGTCTCTCAACAGGGCAACGAAAAAGGCTGGCATTGTTGCAATGTTATGCCGAAGATCGGGAAGTGTGCCTTTTTGACGAATGGGCTGCAGATCAGGATCCTCGTTTTCGCCAACATTTTTATTTAACATTGCTGCCACAACTCAAGCAGCAAGGCAAGACGTTGATCGTCATTAGCCACGATGACCGTTTTTTTCATTTGGCGGACCGTCTCATTGTGCTCAAAGGCGGGCGCGTGATGTCCGATTCAGCCACCGACACACTGGCAGATGGCGCCGATACGCGCCTAACTAGCCTCTCCGTTGCCAACAGCATGGCTGCCAATTCGGCAGCATGACTTGCTTTATTTCGATCGGCTACCGAATGCCAAAGAAAGCGGCAGGTTGTCTGTTTACCCCATATTCTTCCCTTTGCACGTAGAGCATCGATATGAACGATCAAACGGCTAAACTCGACTCTCTTATCGAGAACGACGCGAATCATCCATCTCTGCTCGACGATCAAGGTAACACTGGGGGAGCGCCAGACATTCGCAAGGCGCTCGCATCCAGTGAATCGTTCTGGCAGGAGCGACTAGCTCGCCTGCAGCCTTTGCCACTGCCCTTTGAACAAGGTGAGCGTGCGCTTGAGCCCAAATGGGCGATCAGCGCATGGCGCCCGCCATTGCTGGGAAAAAGCGAGCCGAAGCGGTCACTGACGGTGTTGCTGAGCGTGCTGGCGATCTATCTAGCCCGTTTGACCGAGCAAGCGCAGTTTCAGATTGGTTGGCGCGTCAGCGAAACCAACGACAAACCAGAGACGCTTGCCGATCTATCGCCTGTTGTGCCAATGGAAATCGCGGTGGATGTCAATCAGCCTTTTGCTTCGGTTTGTCACGCCATCGAAGCAGAATACGCACGGCTTGAACAGCACCATACATTCGTGCGCGATTTGGTCGTCCGACATCCTGCTTTACGTAGCCTACCCGCGCTGCATGCAGCCCGTCCTTGGCAGGTAGCAGTGTCCGTGCTATCCGATGAAGCACCATCACAGCTTGCCTGCGACACGCAGGCCAGTGGCGCCTTACTGACGCTCCAGGTCAAAGGCGATGGCGCTTTTCGCTGGATCTATGATACCCATCGTATGGATGCACGCCGCGTTCAATGCATCAGCGAACATTTACAAGCATTATGCGACGCAGCATCAAACAACGCCGAGACGCCCGTTTGCAAGTTGAATCTGTTGCCGCCGGCCGAACGCGAAACATTGCTTAACACCTGGAACGCCACAGCGACACCGTATCCGGCACATCAATGTATTCATCAAGTCTTTGAAGAGCAAGTCAAGCGTACACCGGATGCCATTGCGTTAGTTGACGAAGACCAGGCACTCACTTACGCCAAGCTGAATGCGCGAGCCAACCGCCTCGCGCACCGGCTGATTGAACTAAGGGTTCAGCCGGACACGCGCGTAGCCTTGTGCGTGGCACGCTCACCAGCGATGGTCGTGGGGCTGCTCGCGATTTTGAAAGCAGGGGGCGCCTATGTGCCACTCGATCCAGCGTATCCGTCTGAGCGCCTGACGCATATTTTGGCCGATTCGGCACCCAAACTTGTGATCGCCGATGCAGCAGGTCAGGCCGCACTAGGTCAAGCGGCTCTCGCATCACGGACTATACTCGATCCTAATGTGTTGCCAGAACGCGCAGCGACCAATCCGCATGTGCGTGAACTCCTTTCCAGTCATCTGGCTTACGTGATCTATACGTCCGGCTCGACCGGCACCCCCAAGGGCGTGATGGTCGAACATCGGAGTGTCGTCAACCTTGTTCAGGCTCAGATCGATTGTTTTGGCATTGGCCCATTCAGTCGGATCTTGCAGTTTGCTTCGCTCGGTTTCGACGTCAATACGTCTGAGACGTTCATCGCATTGAATAGTGGGGCAAGCCTGTATTTGCCGCCCGATACAGCGCGCCATGATCGCAATGAACTGTGGCGTTATTTAGAAAAGCACGCGATCACGTACGCGGACATTCCGCCCGCACTGCTGCAAGCAGGCGACGATTTACCTTATTTGAGCACCCCTGTGACGCTGATTTTAGGCGGCGAAGCCCCCAGTGCGACACTGCTTCGAAATTTGGTTCGTCAAGGCGCGGTGGTATTCAACGCTTACGGTCCCACCGAAACGACCATCTGCTCAACCGTTTGGTGTGGCTTGCAAGGTTTCAACGGCGAATGGGTCCCGATTGGCCGGCCACTAGCCAACACGCGAATTTATCTACTGGATGCGCACGGTCAACCGGTGCCACTGGGTGCAGTAGGCGAGTTGTATATTGGCGGGGCGGGTGTGGCACGTGGCTATCTGAATCGCCCTGAGTTGACCACCGAGCGTTTCGTCACGGATCCATTCTGCGATGTCGAAAACGCCCGCATGTACAAAACCGGCGACCTAGCTCGCTATTTACCTGATGGCAATCTGGTGTTTCTCGGACGCAATGACCACCAGATCAAGATCCGCGGCTTTCGAATTGAACCAGGCGAAATCGAGACGCGTCTGCGCGAACATCCGCAAGTCCGTGATGCTGCCGTGCTAACGTTGGGCGACGGCGGTGACAAGCGGCTCGTTGCTTATGTCATAGCCGAGTCCGGTGAACAGCTTGCCAACACGCTGCGCGCGCATCTGCTGACCTGCCTACCCGAGTACATGGTCCCCGCCGCGTTCGTACGGCTGGATGCGTTCCCGCTGACCCAGAGCGGCAAGCTCGACCGCCGTGCGTTGCCTGCGCCGCACGCCGATGCCTTTGCTCGTCAAGCGTATGAAGCCCCGCAGGGCGAAGCTGAAACGGTGCTGGCAACGATTTGGGCTGAATTATTAGGCCTATCGCACATCGGTCGGCACGACAGCTTCTTTGCACTCGGCGGAAATTCGCTGCTTGCCGTGCAGATGATCGACCGCTTGCGCCGCGTTGGCCTGACGCTCTCCGTACGCGCACTATTTGAAGCCTCCACCCTAAGTGTATTGGCGCACGCTCTGGGTCAGCACCGGGAAGTGGGCGTGCCACCCAATCGCATCACGCCCGACACCACGACGCTGACACCAGCGCTACTGCCGCTCATCGATCTCACTCAGGCTGACATCGACCGGATCGTCGAACAGGTGCCAGGAGGCGTGGCAAATATCCAGGATATTTATGCATTGTCGCCATTGCAGGATGGCATGCTGTTTCACCATTTGCTTGCGGCTAACAGTGATCCGTATCTGTTGACCACCCAAATGGCTTTTGCCAACCGGCAAGTACTGGATCGCTATCTGGAGGCGGTCCAGCAGGTCGTCAATCGCCACGATATTTTGCGCACCGCTTTCGTCTGGGAAGGACTGTCCGTCCCCGCTCAAGTGGTTTGGCGTCGTGCATCGCTGGCCGTTACCGAACTTGAGTTAAATCCGGACGATGGACCAGTCATCGAGCAACTGTTACAACGCCTCGATTCTAGCCAATATCGGATCGATTTAACCCAAGCCCCACTCCTGCATTTCATCATCGCTCAAGATGGCGATGGCCGCTGGCTGTTGCTCGAGTTGCTGCATCATCTCATCGGTGATCATGCGACGCAGGAGATCATGCAAACCGAAGTCCAGGCTTTTCTCGAAGGACGAGGCGACGCGTTGCCGCCCGCGCGACCCTTTCGTAATCTCGTGGCGCAAGCGCGCCTGGGCATCAGCGAAAGTGAGCACAAGCGCTTCTTTACCGACATGCTTGCCGATGTAGACGAGCCCACGTTGCCGTTCGGGTTAACCGACGTGCATCGCGACGGCACGCATGTGACCGAATCGCACCGGATGCTGCCACAGGACCTGAGTGATCGGCTGCGCACACAAGCCAAGCAGCTGGGCGTGAGTCTGGCCAGCTTATGTCATCTGGCTTGGGCGCAGGTGCTCGCGCGGGCAACGGGCCAGCAGCGAGTGGTATTCGGCACCGTGTTGTTCGGGCGCATGCACGCCGGCGACGGCGCTGACAGCGCAATGGGATTGTTCATCAATACGCTGCCGCTTCGCGTGGATGTGGATGACAGCGTTCAAGACGGTGTACGTCACACACATGCCCGCCTGGCCACACTGCTTGAACATGAACATGCATCACTGGGACTCGCGCAACGCTGTAGTAGCGTGCCCGCCGGTACACCACTATTCAGCGCGCTGCTGAACTATGTGCACGAAGGGGTGTTACCCAGCGAGATTCAGTCCACGCCCGGCATCGAATTCCTGGGCACCCAAGAGCGTGACAACTATCCACTCGGATTGTCAGTGGAAGATCGCGGCCACGCGCTGAGGCTGACTGCCCAGGCCGTGCAGCCACTCGATCCCGATCGGATAGGTGGCTATATGCAACAGGCGTTGGAAAGCCTGGCCTCGGCACTCGAGCACACACCCCATCTGCCCGTCCAGCAGCTGAACGTGCTGCCAGCTGACGAGCGCACACTGTTGCTCGAGACGTGGAACGCGACGCCCTTGTCCCCGGCACACGATGGCGCTATCGGCGATGCGCAAGCTCAAATGCTGCACCAGTTATTTGAGGTACAGGCTGATAAAACGCCGCACGGCGTGGCGATTGTTTTCGAGCAACAGCAGTGTAGCTATCGCGAACTCAACACCCGCGCGAACCAGTTGGCGCACTATCTACGTACACTCGGTGTTGGCCCCGAAGTAGTCGTCGGCGTGTACATTGAGCGCTCTATCGACATGCTGGTCGGCGTGTTGGGCATATTGAAGGCAGGCGGGGCCTATTTGCCACTCGATCCGAATTACCCTGCCGAGCGAATCGCCTATATGCTGGGCAATGCGAGCGTCCCGGTACTCATCACACAATCGCATCTTGAAGCGCAACTACCCGACATGCGGGCGCAGCGAGTGTGCATGGATACCGACTGGGGGCGCATTGCCGCCCACCCACAACATGCGCCGCAAAGCGGCGCCCGCCCGCATCATCTGGCCTACGTGATCTACACCTCCGGCTCCACTGGCCGGCCCAAAGGTGTCATGGTTGATCATCACGCTGTGTCGAGCCGTCTGCATGCGGGACAACAGCTACTGTCATTGCGATCGAGCGATCGCTGTCTGCAGCAAATCTCGCTGAGTTTTGACGCGTCCATAGAAGAAATATTTATCCCGTTGATGACGGGTGCCGCCCTGGTGATGGCCGATCCGACCATACAGATGGACGCAAGCCGTCTTGTCACTTTGATGGCACGGCAACGTATCAGCGTGATCGACATTGCTCCAGCGATGCTCGAACAGCTTTGCGCCACTGAAGGTGTGGCCGACTGCCGACATCTCAGGCTCATCCTATGCGGCGCTGAAGCGCTATCGAGCGCCGTGTTGCACGCATGTCAGACAACCTTCCCGAACGCCACGCTTTATAACTTATATGGCCCGACTGAAGGTGTCATTAATGCGCTGGCTTGGCCCGCGACCCAGCTAGCCGCGTCTGAGACACCGCCGCTGGGCAGACCGATCGCCAATACGTGCGTCTATGTGCTCGATCGCGCATTACAGCCGGTACCCATTGGCGTCACCGGCGAGCTTTATATTGGTGGACCGGCATTGGCACGGGCTTATTTGGGCCGGCCTGATCTGACGGCAGAACGCTTCGTTGCCAATCCATTTGAACAAGGAACTCGACTTTACCGAACAGGTGACCTCGTGCGTTGGCGCGCGGATGGTCAATTAGAATACCTGGGTCGTGCTGATCATCAAATCAAGCTTAGAGGCTTCCGTATTGAGCTTAGCGAGATCGAATCCGTGCTGGCCAAGTATCCGGGTATTGCCCAAGCCACGCTGAGCTTGCGCGAAGACCGTCCGGGGAATAAACAGCTCGTCGCCTATTGGGTCACGGCAGCCGGCCACACGGTCACACCCGTCGAACTGAAATCCCATCTAGGCCAAATACTGCCTAGCTATATGATGCCGGCCGCATTCGTCGAACTCGATGCGCTGCCGCTGACGGCGAACGGCAAAATCGATCGCCAGGCGTTGCCGGCCCCCGACTTCAGCTCAAACAACGCTCAGGCGCCACGCACCGTGGCAGAAACGCTGCTGGCTGACCTGTTCGCTGAGGTATTGGGCTTGGATACCGTCGGCATCGACGACAACTTCTTTGATCTGGGCGGGCATTCGCTACTGGCGATGCGTTTGATCAGCCGCATTCGCGCTGCATTGGACATCGATATCGCCATTCGCACGTTGTTTGAAGCCCCGACGGTCGCCGACTTGGCGCAGCGCCTCACGCCCAACGCGTTCGCCCGGCCGCCTCTGCGTCCACAGCCCCGTCCCGCCACACTACCGTTGTCCTTCGCGCAGCGCCGCTTATGGTTTACTCACCAATTCGAGGGACCCAGCGCCACCTATAACATGCCGTTGCCGTTACGCCTGTTTGGCACAGTGGACACACACGCTTTGCAGGCCGCGTTGAATGACCTGCTAGCCCGGCATGAAAGCTTACGCACGGTCTTCAGGGAGATCGACGGTGCCGCCACGCAACAGATCATCGCTGCCGAAGCCGCCTCGCTCACCTTGGAGACAGTTCAGGTGACAGAAAAAGCGCTGTCACAAAGGCTGGCCCAAGCAGCCGTTCACCCTTTCGACCTGTCACGCGAAATCCCGCTGCGCGCCTGGCTGTTTCAGCTCGATGCGCAAGAGCATGTGCTGTTGCTACTGTTGCACCACATCGCTGGCGATGGCTGGTCAATGGCGCCCCTCGCCCGCGACTTGGGCCGCGCCTATGCAGCCCGGCTCCAAGGCCGGGCGCCAGACTGGACGCCGTTGCCTGTGCAATATGCCGACTATACGCTGTGGCAACAGGCGTTATTCGGTAACGAGCATGATCCGGACAGCATGATTGGCCGCCAATTCGCGTACTGGGAGCGAACATTGGCCGGTCTACCAGAACGATTGGAGCTGCCGTTTGACCGGGCACGACCGCCTGTGGCCAGTTACCACGGCGACTATGTGGCCATGCGCATCGATGCCACGCTGCACAGCAAGTTGCAAGCCCTTGCCCGAGCGCACGAAGCCAGCTTGTTCATGGTATTGCAAGCCGCATTGGCGGCGTTACTGACCCGTCTGGGCGCAGGCAACGACATCCCAATCGGCACCGCCATTGCTGGACGTACCGATGAAGCGCTAGACGAGCTCATCGGCTTTTTCGTCAATACCTTGGTACTGCGCACCAACACGTCAGGTAACCCGAGCTTCAATGCACTGCTGAAGCGCGTGCGCGAAACTTGCCTGGCTGCTTATGCCCATCAGGACGCACCGTTTGAACAGCTGGTTGAACGGCTCAACCCAACCCGCTCGACCGCGCATCACCCCCTCTTTCAAGTTTCATTGGTATTACAAAACACAGCTGTGCAGCCATTTGACCTGCCTGGCCTGCGTTTGGTCCCCGAACCCATTGATACTTTTACCGCTAAATTTGACTTATTTTTCAGCTTTGATGAAGTAACGAGTCCAGATGGCAGCGCGCACGGGCTGGAAGGCTTGATCGAGTATGCGACTGATCTATTCGATCGTGACACGGTGGACAGATTGGCCCGCCGCTTCATCCGCTTGTTGGAAGCCATCGCCGACGCGCCTGCGCAACCGATCGGTCAACTCGATCTTTTGGAGACGGCTGAACGGCAGCAACTTCTCAACGGCTGGAACGACACGGCGCAACCAATCTGCGAAGCCACGCTGCCCGCGCTATTCGAGACGCAAGTGGCCAAAGCGCCTGATGCCATCGCGCTGGTCTTCGAGGATCGACACGTCAGCTACGCTGAACTCAATGCCCAAGCCAACCGCCTTGCGCATTATTTAATTGCCGAGGGCATTGGCCCAGAGGATATTGTCGCCGTCGCGCTACCCCGCTCGCCGCAGATGATCAGCGCGTTGCTGGGTATCTTGAAAGCGGGCGCCGCCTATCTGCCGCTCGACCCGGACTATCCGTGTGAACGACTGGCTTTCATGCTAACGGACGCGCAGCCCAAACGCGTCCTCACCGATGCGTCGAGCGCTAAGCGCTTACCCAACGAGTACACCGCGGTTCTCCATTTGGATGATCCGGCTATCTGCGCCGCGCTGACGCAACGATCCGAGTCCAACCCGAGCGACACCCATCGTCGCCGACCACTCGTTCCCCGCCATCCCGCGTATGTCATCTACACGTCCGGCTCAACCGGGAAACCGAAGGGCGTTGTGGTCACGCATGCTGGCAGCCATAATTTAACGACCACCCAAATCGAGCGCTTCTCGCTGAGCCCGCACAGCCGTGTCCTACAGTTCGCGTCATTGAGCTTTGATGCTGCTTTCTGGGAAATGTGCATGTCGCTGCTGTCAGGCGCCACGTTGGTCCTGGGGCGATCGGAACAGTTGTTGCCAGGAGACGCGCTGGCCAAGCTCGCCTCGGACCAAGCGATCACCCACGCCACTTTGCCGCCCAGCGCGTTGGCCGCCCTGCCCGCCGACAGCTTGTCCACCTGCTCGCACTTGATTGTGGCTGGCGAGGCCTGCCCACCGCACCTTGTCGAACAATGGTCGCAAGCGCGGCACATGACCAATGCGTATGGGCCGACCGAGGCAACGGTGTGCGTGGCGATGCGACGTTTTTCACCTGATGAGGCTGTCACCGAAGTCGCGTCATCAATTGGCCGGCCGATTGGCAACACTCAGTTGTACGTCTTAGACGAGCATCTACAGCCGGTGCCAGTCGGCGTATCGGGCGAACTTTATATTGGTGGCATCGGGCTCGCGCGCGGTTATCTCAATCGTGCCGCATTAACGGCTGAACGCTTCATTGCCGCACCGTTTGGCCCGGCAGGCGCGCGCTTGTACCGCACCGGCGATCTGGCTCGCTGGCGAGCGGACGGTACACTGGATTTCCTCGGCCGTGCCGATCATCAAGTCAAGTTGCGCGGCTTCCGGATCGAGCCTGGCGAAATCGAGGCCGTACTGTGTCGCCACCCAGCCGTCGCCCAGGCCGCAGTGATTGCCCGCGAAGACCGCCCAGGCCACGCGCAACTGGTTGGCTATGTCACGCTCGACAAAACGACTGCCGAGCGTAATGCCGCCACTGAAGAGCGCCAAGTCGGTGAATGGCAAACGATCTACGACACCCACTACGGCAGCCACTCATCCAGTGCTTTTGGCGAAAATTTCGTCGGCTGGGACAGCAGTTATGATGGGCGCCCGATCCCATTGCCCGACATGCAGGCATGGCGAACAGCCACAGTCGCACGGATTCAAGCGCTCAAACCTCGACGGCTATTGGAAATCGGTGTGGGCAGCGGCCTGCTGCTTGCCCATCTGGCACCGCATTGCGAAGCTTATTGGGGCACGGACTTCTCGATGCCCACCATCGAGGCACTCCGAGAGCAACTGACGCACTATCCAGAATTAGCCTCGCGCGTGGAACTACGTACGCAGGCGGCCCATGTCACTGAAGGACTGCCGTCAGGCTATTTCGACACCATCGTGATCAACTCGGTGGTGCAGTACTTTCCCAATGCCAATTATCTGCAAGACGTACTGCACCAAGCGATGACACTGCTTGCACCCGGTGGTGTGCTTTTTGTCGGCGACGTGCGCAACTTCAGCCTACTGAATTGCTTTGTCAGCGCCGTACAGCTGCACCAAGCCAACCCTGCCGTCGACGACGTCTCCACCGTACGCCGACGTATCGAGCAGGCATTACTCGCGGAAAAAGAACTGCTACTCGCACCAGCGTTCTTTAGTTCGCTGCCGCATACGATTGACACCATCGCCGCGGTCGATATTCAACTCAAGCGAGGCCCGTATGAAAATGAACTGAGCCGCTACCGCTACGAAGTGGTGTGCATAAACAGGCGGCAGAGCCTTATTCGAACGCTTTCGCTCGCTCAAGCGCCGCAGTTGTACTGGGGCCAGCAGCTCGCCGATCTCGACACGTTGGAAGATCACCTGAACACGCAACGTCCCGCACGCTTGCGTATCGTAGGCGTGCCCAACGCACGCCTGGAACGAGAGATCGAGGCGATGCACGCGCTCGAGCGCGGCTGCGATATTGCCACTGTCCAGCACCAACTCAAAGCCAGTGGCACGCCGGCAGAGGGGCTAACGCCCGACGACTTCCATGCGTTGGGCCAGACGTGCGGCTATTGGGTTGCCGCGACTTGGTCAAGCGACGCGCAAGCGTGCATGGATATCTTGCTCGTTCAAGCCAGCGAAGCGGCTCACGCCACGCTCACCGACCTGTACTTACCCTCCCCCGCGCTGGCTAACCAGGCGCCTGGCGCCCATGCGAATAACCCCGCTAAGCTCGATCAGCTTGCAGACATTCGTCGCTACGCGGCCTCCGAGTTGCCTGCCTACATGGTGCCAGCCGCCATGGTGCTGCTAGACAACTTGCCGCTCACGCCCAACGGCAAACTCGACCGCAAAGCGCTACCGGCGCCGGATTTTGCCTCTGAGCACTACCGAGCTGCACGCTCGCCGCAAGAACAAACGTTGGCCGAGCTGTTCGCCGAAGTGCTCGGTCTGCCACGCGTGGGCATCGATGACCGATTCTTCGACTTGGGTGGGCATTCGCTGCTGGCGACCCGCCTGATCAGCCGCATCCGCGCCACGTTAGGCGTTGAGATCCCGATACGCACGTTGTTCGAGGCTGCAAGCGTGGCGGAGTTGGCCCCTCGCATCGCGGCGATGCAGCAAAACCATGACGTGTCCATCCCCGCGCTGACGGCTCAGCCTAGGCCCGATGCACTGCCTTTGTCTTTCGCGCAAGAGCGTCTATGGTTCCTGGATCAGCTAGGGCAAGGCAATGCGTATCAAATACCGATGGCGACCCGTTTGACGGGGCCATTGGACGTACAAGCCTTGAGCGCTGCACTCAGCGAAATCGTGCGGCGCCATGAAGCGTTGCGCACGCGGTTTGAAGCGCGCAATGGCGTTGGCGTGCAAATGATCGATGCACCATGGACGGTGACACTGGCACCACGCGATCTGGATGAGCAAGCGCTTGTCCCTTATCTGCAAGCGACTGCTCAACAGCCGTTTGATCTGGCTACCGGCCCACTGGCGCGATTCGAACTACTGCGGCTTGCCCCCCATGTTCATGTGCTGAGCATCATATTGCACCACATCATCTCTGATGGCTGGTCAATCGGCGTGCTCACACGGGAATTAAATGAACTGTACAGCGCGTTTATCCAGGGCCAGCGCTCCCCACTACCACCGTTGCCTATCCAATATGCCGACTATGCGATTTGGCAGCGTGCATGGCTTAAGGACGAGGCGCTGGAGCGGGAGCTGAATTACTGGCGCCAAAAATTGGCGGGCATCCCTGTCGCGCTGGAACTGCCGACCGACCGGCCTCGACCCGCCGTGTTAAGCGGCCAGGGTCACGGCCTTGCAGTGAACGTGCCGGCCGCACTCGCCACGCAACTTAAAGCGCTGGCGCAGCGTGAAGGCGCCACGCTATATATGACCCTGCTCGCCGCGTTCCAAGTCGTGCTCAGTCGCTGGAGCGGACAGGATGACATCGTCGTGGGCTCACCGATCGCAGGACGCACGCAGGTTCAAGCCGAGCAATTGATTGGCTTCTTCATTAATACCCTGCCTTTGCGTGCCGACTTGTCAGGCAATCCTCGCTTCAGCGAATTGCTGGCCCAGATGCGTGAGACAGCGTTAGAAGCTTATGCGTACCAGGCCGTGCCATTTGAAAAGCTGGTGGAAGTCTTGCAACCCGCACGAGACCTGTCACGCGCGCCAATTGTACAAGTCATGGTCAATGGCCTGAATCTGTCGGCATCCAACTTGGCTTTGCCCAGACTCATCGCCGAGCCGGTTCACTTCGACACATTCGGCACGAAATTCGACCTAACACTGTACTTTGGCGAGACATCGGACGGCATTGAAGGCTGGCTGCAATATGCAACTGACCTGTTTGACGCCGAGACGATCCTGCGGTTGGGGCAGCATTGGGTCAATGTGCTCGAGGCGGTGGTTGCCGACCCGACGCAGCGCCTGTCCGAACTGCCGCTGCTCAGCACCACAGAACGCCACCAACTGCTCACAGCGTGGAATGACACGGCCGCTGACTTCGCCTCTGCGACCACCCTGCACCAGCTATTCGAAGCCCAGGTGCAACGCACGCCGAACGCAGTCGCTGCGGTGTTCGAAACGCAGCAGATGACTTACGCCGAGTTGGACAGCCGGGCCAACCAGCTTGCGCATCGTCTTCGTGCCATCGGCGTAGGACCCGAGGCTGTCGTGGCCCTCTGTGCCGAGCGCTCGCTACAGATGCTCGTGGGCTTATTGGGTATCTTAAAAGCAGGGGGCGCCTATTTACCCCTGGATCCAAGTTATCCGACTGAGCGCATCGCTTATATGTTGGAGGATGCACAAGTCGCAGCAGTGGTGCTGCAGCCCCATCTTGGGCCACTGTTGCCCGCCACCCAGGCTCAGACCGTGATGCTGGAGACAAGCTGGGCTCAGATCGCCACGCAGCCCTCAACACGGCCAATCAGCGTCGTGAGACCGCACAATCTGGCCTATATCACCTACACGTCAGGCTCAACGGGTAAGCCTAAAGGTGTGATGTCCCAGCACCGCGGTGCGGTCAATTACTTGAACTTCCTGGTGCGCCACTACCGCCTCACTGAGGCCGATGTCGTGCTCAACGTAGCTAGCCTCGCCTTTGACGCGTCGGTGCGCGATCTACTCGGCCCGCTCGTGGCAGGCGCGCGGACCGTGCTGATCCCGACAGCGCAAGCCAAAGAGCCACATCAATACGTGCGCGCGATCAACGCGCACGGCGTCACGAAGTTGCTCAGCATCACGCCCAGCTTGCTGCGCAGCGTCTGCCAAATGGCTGACGGCCCGCAAACGACCCCGACGCTGCACACGATCTTGACAAGCGGCGAAGCACTTGAGGCGGACTTATGCACGCAAGTGCACCAGACGCTGGGCGAGCAGATCCATGTGGTCAATCAGTATGGTCCGACCGAATGCACGATGACCTCCACGTGGTTTGCAGCCGTGCGTCAGGCAAGCGGTATCGTGCCAATCGGCCGGCCTTTGTCCAACGCGCGCGTGTATCTGCTTGATCGGTATTTGCAGCCGGTGCCCTGTGGTGTAGCCGGCGAGTTGTACATCGCGGGGGCGGGTCTGACACGAGGCTATGTCAACCAACCCGCGCTGAGCGCCGAGCGCTTTATCGCTAACCCCTTTGGCCAAGGCGAGCGGCTATATCGAACCGGGGACTTGGCCAAGTGGCGAGCAGACGGCCAGCTCGAGTATCTCGGCCGCACCGACCATCAAGTCAAAATCCGCGGCTTTCGTGTCGAGTTGGGAGAAATTGAAACGCAGTTGCTTGCCTACCCCGATGTCAAACAAGCCGTTGTGGTGGCACGAGAGGACGAGCCAGGTCAAAAACGGTTGGTTGCCTATCTCGTCAGTGATGACGCAATCGATACTGCCGCGCTACGCGCACACCTCAAAGGCAGCTTGCCCGACTACATGACGCCATCGGCATTTGTGAAGCTAGAAGCCATGCCGATGACGCCTAACGGCAAACTGGATCGAAAGGCTCTACCCGCGCCGAACTTTGTATCTGAGCGCTACCGTGCTGCACGTTCGCCTCAGGAGCAAACGCTGACCGAGTTGTTTGCCGAAGTGCTCGGCTTGCCACGCGTGGGCATCGACGACAATTTCTTCGAACTGGGCGGCCATTCATTGTTGGCGATGCGCGTGGCAGCTCGCGTCAGGCAGGCGTTGGGAGTCGAATTACCGGTGCGTCTTTTGCTCGAAGCGCCCACTATCGCTGAGCTCACGCCTCATCTCGACGCATTGCGGCAAAGCAGTGACCTCAACATCCCAGCACTGACCACGCAAACGCGTCCTGCCACCCTGCCTCTATCGTTTGCGCAAGAGCGCTTGTGGTTTCTAAACCAGCTAGGGCAGGACGCTGCGTATCAGATACCAATCGCGATGCGCTTGACAGGCAAGCTCAATATCGCTGCGCTAGAAGCCGCGCTCAGCGAAATCGTGCGGCGCCATGAAACGTTGCGTACTCGGTTCGAGACCGTTGAGGGGACCGGCGTGCAGGTCGTCCATTCGCCATGGGCGGTGGAGTTGGTACCACAAGAGGTGACTGAACAAGACGTCATGCGTCATCTGCTAGCCATCGCTGGACAGCCGTTTGATCTGACTACGGGGCCGCTGGCGCGCTTTGCCTTGCTGCGGCTTGCGCCCGATAGCTATGTGCTAAGCGCGACACTGCATCACATTATTTCAGATGGTTGGTCAATGGGCGTGCTGATGCAGGAACTCGAAGCGCTGTACACCGCCTTCAGCCAAAAGCAAGATTCGCCCCTATCCGAGCTGCCCGTGCAGTATGCCGACTATGCGCTCTGGCAGCGGTCCTGGTTCAAGGACCAAGCACTCGAGCAGGAATTGGATTACTGGCGCGCGCAACTGTCGGGCGCGCCCGCCGCGCTCGAGCTGCCGACTGACCGGCCGCGGCCTGCCGTGCCAAGTGGACAGGGCCATGGCGTGTTAGTGCATGTGCCGGCCGCGCTCGCCACGCAACTTAAAGCGCTGGCGCAGCGTGAAGGCGCCACGCTATATATGACCCTGCTCGCCGCGTTCCAAGTCGTGCTCAGTCGCTGGAGCGGACAGGATGACATCGTCGTGGGCTCACCGATCGCAGGACGCACGCAGGTTCAAGCCGAGCAATTGATTGGCTTCTTCATTAATACGTTGGCGCTGCGTACCGATCTGTCAGGCGATCCTCGCTTTGACGCGTTGCTGGCACGCGTGCGTGAAACCACGCTGGGCGCCTATGCGCACCAGACGGTGCCTTTTGAGAAGTTGGTGGAGGTGCTGCAGCCGGTACGCGACCTTTCTCGCCAACCGATCTTTCAGGTCATGGTCAATGGATTCAATATACCCGTGTCGAATTTTGCCCTACCGGGACTGACCGTTGAGAAGATCGACCTGGAACGTCTTAGTACCAAATTCGACCTAACACTGTACTTTGGCGAGACATCGGACGGCATTGAAGGCTGGCTGCAATATGCAACTGACCTGTTTGACGCCGAGACGATCCTGCGGCTGGGACAGCATTGGGTCAACGTGCTCGAGGCGGTGGTTGCCGACCCGACGCAGCGCCTGTCCGAACTGCCGCTGCTCAGCACCACAGAACGCCACCAACTGCTCACAGCGTGGAATGACACGGCCGCTGACTTCGCCTCTGCGACCACCCTGCACCAGCTATTCGAAGCCCAGGTGCAACGCACGCCGAACGCAGTCGCTGCGGTGTTCGAAACGCAGCAGATGACTTACGCCGAGTTGGACAGCCGGGCCAACCAGCTTGCGCATCGTCTTCGTGCCATCGGCGTAGGACCCGAGGCTGTCGTGGCCCTCTGTGCCGAGCGCTCGCTACAGATGCTCGTGGGCTTATTGGGTATCTTAAAAGCAGGGGGCGCCTATTTACCCCTGGATCCAAGTTATCCGACTGAGCGCATCGCTTATATGTTGGAGGATGCACAAGTCGCAGCAGTGGTGCTGCAGCCCCATCTTGGGCCACTGTTGCCCGCCACCCAGGCTCAGACCGTGATGCTGGAGACAAGCTGGGCTCAGATCGCCACGCAGCCCTCAACACGGCCAATCAGCGTCGTGAGACCGCACAATCTGGCCTATATCACCTACACGTCAGGCTCAACGGGTAAGCCTAAAGGTGTGATGTCCCAGCACCGCGGTGCGGTCAATTACTTGAACTTCCTGGTGCGCCACTACCGCCTCACTGAGGCCGATGTCGTGCTCAACGTAGCTAGCCTCGCCTTTGACGCGTCGGTGCGCGATCTACTCGGCCCGCTCGTGGCAGGCGCGCGGACCGTGCTGATCCCGACAGCGCAAGCCAAAGAGCCACATCAATACGTGCGCGCGATCAACGCGCACGGCGTCACGAAGTTGCTCAGCATCACGCCCAGCTTGCTGCGCAGCGTCTGCCAAATGGCTGACGGCCCGCAAACGACCCCGACGCTGCACACGATCTTGACAAGCGGCGAAGCACTTGAGGCGGACTTATGCACGCAAGTGCACCAGACGCTGGGCGAGCAGATCCATGTGGTCAATCAGTATGGTCCGACCGAATGCACGATGACCTCCACGTGGTTTGCAGCCGTGCGTCAGGCAAGCGGTATCGTGCCAATCGGCCGGCCTTTGTCCAACGCGCGCGTGTATCTGCTTGATCGGTATTTGCAGCCGGTGCCCTGTGGTGTAGCCGGCGAGTTGTACATCGCGGGGGCGGGTCTGACACGAGGCTATGTCAACCAACCCGCGCTGAGCGCCGAGCGCTTTATCGCTAACCCCTTTGGCCAAGGCGAGCGGCTATATCGAACCGGGGACTTGGCCAAGTGGCGAGCAGACGGCCAGCTCGAGTATCTCGGCCGCACCGACCATCAAGTCAAAATCCGCGGCTTTCGTGTCGAGTTGGAAGAAATTAGCGCGGCGCTGGCTAGTCACCCCAGTGTGGCACAAGCGACGGTCATCGCACGGGAGGACGAGCGATCAGCAGACAAACGCTTGGTCGCCTATTTAGTAGCATCAGCAAACTGTACGATTACGCCCGCTACACTGAGACAGTACCTGAGTCAGAAGCTGCCGGACTATATGATCCCGGCCGTATTCGTCGTGCTTGATGCCTTGCCGCTTACACCAAACGGTAAGGTCGATCGCAAAGCACTGCCAGCGCCGGAAATGACGGTGACGGCAACAGCACGCATGCCGCGCACCCCTGAAGAGCAGGTGCTTTGCGAAATATTTGCCGAGGTGCTGGGCGTCGCACGCGTCGGTATCGATGACAACTTCTTTGAACTAGGAGGCCATTCGTTGCTGGCTGCACGGTTGATCAACCGTGTCCGCACCACGCTCGGCTTGGAGCTGTCCATTCGAAACTTGTTTGAAACGCCCACCGTAGCAGGTCTCAGCCAGCAGCCAGACAAGCCGACCGACCTCGACTCATTATTCCAAGTCGTATTGCCGCTCAGATCTCACGGAGATCGCCCCCCGTTGTTCTGTATCCATCCGGCGGGAGAACTGGGTTGGTGCTATGCCGGACTTTTGCGATATATCGATCGACAGTATCCCCTTTACAGTTTGCAGGCACGCTGTCTTTCGACCTCAGGGCCGCCTCCGGAAACGATTGAAGAAATGGCTTTGGATTACGTTGAGCAAATCCGCCGTATTCAACCTAGCGGTCCTTATCAACTGGTAGGCTGGTCCTTGGGGGGACTGATTGCCTTTGAAATGGCTTGCCTTCTGCAAAAGAAAGGCGAGCACGTCGCCTTACTGACACTTTTGGATAGCTACGTTAGGACAGGAGACAAGCCCATGCGACGGATTGCCAGACAGGACATGATTGCCGATCTGCTTGCCGAGGTCGGATACGATTCAGCCAGTTCAGAAAAAACGCCCCTCGATTTCGACGAGCGTCGGGAGATTCTTCGCCAAGGAGGTAGCCTCTATGCCGCATTAGATGAGCGTCAATTTGATAGCATTTTGGATTTCTTTGAAAAAACACCTCAAATGATCGAGCGTTATGTTCCTCGCTCTTCGTTCGAAGGGGATGTGCTGCATATCAAAGCAGCATTGGAGAAACCAGGCTTTCGGCCAGAGCCGGAAACATGGCAGGCTTACGTAAAAGGCCATGTTGAGATGCATTCCATCGACTGCGAGCATGGCGCGATGATGCAACCGGAACCGTTAGCCCAAATTGGCCCCATCATTGCGCAGAAACTAAGCACAGTGAGTTAAACACTGATCCGTACGCGTACGAGGTGGTACCGGAGCTAAACGCTATAGCTTTTTAAAGTTAGATGCCGGTACGCCGAGCACGAACGCTCATTTTTTTGCAAGAGGTTTGGGGGCGTCAGGATAAAGACTGTCGTCAAGCGTCACGGCGTCGACATTTAAGGATGGGTAGATGAGGACGGATGCTTCGTTTGGAAAAGATCGCCTTGGCATTTTAGGAGGTATGGGCAGCGAGGCGACCGCATACTTTTTGCGGCTACTGGCTCAACGTGCGGGTGCGCAGGTCGATCAAGACCATGTCCCCTTTCTACTGCTTTCCTGTCCAGAAATTCCGGACCGCTCCACTGCAATCGAGAACGGCGACACGATTGTCCCGACAATGATCCATGCGCGTCTTGCGCAATTAGCGCGCGCGGGATGCGGCGCCGTCGCCATTGCGTGCAACACCGCTCACTACTGGTGCGATGAATTCGCAGCGGCTTTGCGGATTCCGTTCATTGATATGATCTCCGCGACCGCGCGGCAAACTGCGCTCTCAGGAGCAGGGAGCGCAATCGTGCTAGGCACGCGCTCCACGATCCGTTATCGATTGTACGATCACGCATTGAATGATGCCGGCGTGCATCTCATCGAACCTGACGATGAGATCGTCGAGCTAACAAGTGCCGCCATCTCCCTGAGCAAAGCAGGCGATCTTCCCGGCGCGTCGGCTCAACTGGCCCGCTCACTTGCGGCATGCGGTGCGTTGCACGCCGACGCTGTGATTCTAGGTTGCACCGAGCTGCCAATGGTGGTGCCTGCGGGAATCCGAGGCATTCATTTGATCGATTCGGTATCCTGCCTAGCTGAAGCTTGCGTGCAGTGGTGGCGGGCTCAATCGATGCCTGATCAGGAGGTAGAGACACGCCTTAGGCTACGATTTAGAATGGGTTGATCTGGCGTACCATCGAGCGGCCAATAAGCCCACCGCCTACCGACAATATGCCTACTCATTTTCTAACTTGTCCGTGGGAGCGCAAGGGAACTGTCCCCTTGCGCCACCCAATCAGGCCCATACTGGCAGTAGCCATGCTCAGCCCAATTCACGCACTGACTCGACCGGCAGGTCCAGAGCGGCAGTGTTAATCATGCCGCCTGTAGCACATTCAGTTTATGTCTTAGAATGCAACCAATCTGTGCAGTAGGCGCGGGCAACTCCATGTCGTAATGTTGGCAGGCAATGTCGTAAACCTCAATATTACCCATTACGTAAGGCTGCCATACCTCCGGTGAAATGGGTTGAGTCAATGCATCTCGTGCCATTGTCGCCCTGAAAAACAACATATCGCCACTGTAAATACGTGGCGAAAAACGTTGAACAAGCTGCATATTATTTTGCAGCACTGCACGGGTTTTCTCCCACAAATAGCGGCCGGCTTCCGACAGACTGCCTGCAGCGTGGCGTACAAACAGATGATAAAAATCGTCTTCGTTGATCTCTGGCTTATTATCCCATTGCACATAATCTGGCGTCGCATCGAGCACCGCTAGCAACGCAACCCGCTCACCCTGTTGTTCAAGCTGCGTTGCCATGCTATGGACCACTTTTCCGCCAAATGACCAACCTAGCAGGTAGTAAGGCCCGCATGGTTGAATACGGCGGATTTGCTGAATATAGTCTATCGCCATCGCTTCGATCGTGACGGCAGGCAACGAGCCACCGTCGAGTCCACGAGCTTGTAGACCATAGATCGGTTGATCTGCCTCCAAATGACTCACCAGGCCTCGATAGTGCCAACTTAGCCCAGTGACAGGATGGACACAGAAAAGCGCAGGTCGGGCGCCATGAGGTTGAATCGGCAGTAGCACAGCAAAGGACTCATCCTGCACGTTCTCTTGTGCCGATACACGCTGCGCTAGCACGGCAAGGGTCGGTGCTTCGAACAGGACAGGCATCGGAATGGAGATACCCAAAGCGGTGCGGCTCCGACTGATCATCTGCACCGCGAGCAGCGAATGTCCCCCCAGTGCGAAGAAATTATCGTGTCGGCTCACTTGCTCCACGCCGAGCAGCTCGGACCAAATCTCGGCCAGCGTGGTCTCGCACTCGCCCTGCGGCGCCTCGTACGCCTGGTGCGCAAACGCCTGCGCGTCCGGTGCCGGCAACGCGCGCCGATCTAGCTTGCCATTGGGCGTGAGCGGCAACGCATCGAGCCGCACAAACGCGCTAGGCACCATGTACTCAGGCAGCGTTGCCGCTACATGCGTACGAAAGGTGCCCGCTAACGCCTCATCGGGCTCGGCCACCACATACGCTACCAAGCGTTTATCTTGGCCCTCGCCCATGGCCAGCACCACCGCCTCGTGCACCTGCGGCTGCTGAACCAGGCGCGCCTCGATCTCGCCCAATTCAATCCGAAAGCCCCGGATCTTCACCTGATGGTCATTGCGGCCCAGAAACTCTAAATTGCCATCGGGTAAATAACGCGCCAAATCGCCCGTCTTGTACATCCGCGCGTTGGGATCTCGAGAGAACGGATCGTGCACAAAGCGCTCGGCGGTCAGTTCCGGGCGGTTCAGGTAGCCACGCGCCACACCCGCACCCCCAATATACAATTCACCCACCGCGCCCAACGGTACCGGCTGACCGTAGCTATCCAATAGATAAATCTGCGTGTTTGCGATCGGACGACCGATGCAGCGCCAGTGATCACTATCACCTACTATTTCATATATCGTAACGATAATCGTTGTTTCAGTCGGACCATAAGTATTCAATAAGCGCGCCTGATGGCCTCCTGCTAACCATGCACTTTGTGCCGATACGCTTAATGTGTCTCCGCCAATGAGAATCGCACGTACGCTGTTTGCAACAGCAACTTTTTCCTGAATTAATTGTGCCCAGAACTGAGTGGGTAGGTCTACCAAGCTTACGCGGTTTGCTTCGCAAAAATCCCAAAATTGCTTGGCGTCTGCCAGCCAAGCATCCGTTCTCAAAACTAACGTTGCGCCATAGCATAAAGTGCAAAAAATTTCTTCGACTGATGCATCGAAAGATAACGAAGAAAATTGCAAAAGGCGATCTCGCGAACTCAGTTCAAGTCGCTGCGCCACCACTATTCCATGGTTGACTACACTACTGTGCTGGACCAAAACACCTTTTGGTATGCCAGTGGAACCGGATGTATAGATCACGTACGCAAGATGACAGGACGTCAGCGCAGGCAACGAGGGGTTCGTGTCCGCCTGCTTCGGCAGCGTGTTTGGGTCCAGCACCGTGCGATGAGCCAAGGCCGCCTCACCCAGCGCCGCCCGGCCCGCCGCATCGGCCAGCACAATGTCCGGTGCCGCATCCGTGAGAATATGCGCGAGCCGCGCACCTGGATACGCCGGATCCAGCGGCACGTACGCTCCGCCCGCTTTCAAAATCGCCAATAGCCCCACCACCATCGCGGGACTGCGCTCCACACAGATCGCCACTCGTGCATCGGGCACAACACCCAGCTCAATCAACTGATGTGCCAAGCGATTCGCTTGCGCATTCAACTGAGCGTAGCTGAGCGTCTGCTCCTCATAGACCAGTGCTGTCGCCTGTGGCGTGCGCTCCACTTGCGCTTCAAATAGCTGGTGAATACATTGGTGTGACGGATAGTCTTGCTGCGTCGCGTTCCACGTCTCGAGCAATAACGTACGCTCAGCCGACGTCAGCAACTGAACACGCGTGACCGGATGCTGGTCGTCAGCGGCCATCGACTGCAACATCGTCTGCAAATACCCGACGTGTCGCTCGATCGTCGCGCGATCGAACAGCGCCGTCGCATAATTCAGCCAGCCGACAACCTCCCCATCTGCTTCATATAGGTGCAGGTCCAGATCGAACTTGGCCACGCCATCAGCCAAGTCCGCTGGCGTGACTTCCAGCTCCGGCAGATCCCACACGGCACGCTCGTTGTTTTGCCACGCGAACATCACCTGAAACAGCGGCGTATGCTCGAGCCGACGCGGCGGCTGCACAATCTCCACCACCTGCTCAAATGGCAAGTCCTGATGCGCTTGCGCCTCCAACGTCGTGCGCCGTACCCGCTCGAGCAACTGCGCCGGGCTCGGCGCACCCGACACATCCACACGCAGCGCCAGCGTGTTCACAAAGAAGCCAATCAGCGGCTCAATCTGAGGATGGTGACGATTGGCGCTCGGCGTGCCAATGACCAGATCGTCTTGCCCCGACAGGCGTGCGAGCACCGCGCTCCACGCCGCCAGCACCGTCATAAATAGCGTCGCGCCCTGGGCTTGGCTTAAACGCTTCAAGGCTCGCGTGATGGGTGCATCAATCCGAATCGGCACCCGTGCCCCCGCAAACGATTGCTGCGCCGGGCGTGGCCGGTCAGTGGGCAGCGCCAGCAGCACCGGTGCATCGGCCAGCGCCGTGTGCCAGTATTCGCTTTGCGCTTGTAGCCGCTCGCCCGAGAGCCACTGTCGCTGCCAGGCCGCATAATCGGGGATATTGGATCGTCAGCGCCGGTAATGGATCGGCCGGCTCACCGCAGGCGGCGCGATACAACGTATTCAATTCGCGCACCATCACGCTGATTGACCAACCATCCGACACGATATGGTGCTGCACGAGCAGCATTACGTATTCGTCGTCAGCCAACTGCATCCCGCACGCACGCATGAGCGGGCCACGGGCCAGGTCGAACGGCGCTTGGGACGCCTCAGCGCTCAGGCGCACCAACTGCGCCTGCGCATCCGGCACGCCGCGCAGATCATGCCAGGCCATCGGCACCCCCACCTCGGCGGGCAACAGTTGCACCTGCGGCTGACCGTCAACGCTGACGAACACCGAGCGCAGCGCTTCGTGACGCACAAACAGCGCATCCAGCGCTTGCTGCCACGCAGTGACATTAAGCGTGCCGTGCAGGCGCAATGCCATCGACATATGATACGAGTCGCTCGCGCCGTCGAGTTGCGCGAGGAACCACAGCCGTTGCTGCGCGAACGACAGTGGCAACGCACCGTCACGCGACACCGGCGTGATCACTGGCAGCACGGCGCTGTCCGTACGTTGCGCATCCAATGCCGCGGCTAACCCGGCCAGCGTCGGCGCAGCAAACAGCGTCGCCAGCGGCAATGCGATGCCCAGCACGGCCATCCGGTTCATCAAGCGCACCGCGAGCAATGAATGCCCCCCGAGCGCGAAGAAATTATCGTGCCGGCCGATCGGATTGACCCCAAGCAATTCGGACCAAATCTGAGCCAACGCAGTTTCGAGCTCGCCCTGTGGCGCCTCATACACTTGCAGCGCAAAAGCCGCGCCATCCGGCGCCGGCAGCGCACGCGGGTTCAGCTTGCCGCTCAATGTCAAAGGCAACGTTTTAAGCTGCACGAACGCGACCGGCACCATGTAATCCGGAAGCGTTTGGCTGAGATAGGCTTTGAGTTCGACCGGTGTCATCGCTCCACCATCAACCGCAACCCAATAGGCCACCAAGCGTCTGTCACCCGGATGATCCTCGCGTGACACCACCGCTGACTGCGCGATGCTCGGATGCTTGACCAATGCCGCTTCGATTTCGCTAAGCTCAATACGAAAGCCCCGAATCTTGATCTGCTGATCTACGCGGCCGATATATTCCAACTGCCCATCCAAGCGCCATCTTGCCACGTCGCCCGTTCGGTATAGCCGTTCGCCGGGTCCAAATGGGCTCGGTATAAAGCGTTCGGCACTCAGTTCAGGTTGGTTGATATAGCCACGCGCCACCCCCACGCCCGCAATATACAACTCGCCCTTCACGCCTAGCGGCATGAGCTCCAAATGCTGCCCCAGCACATAAACTCGCACATTGGGCACAGGTTGACCGATCGGCACCCTTCCTTCCTGCTGGGCGTCGGCCTTGAACCACGTTGACGCCATCGTGCATTCGCTTGGACCGTATTGATTGACCACTGTTACTTGAAGGCCAAACGCCTTATGCACCTGTTCACATACACTCGCCTCTAGCGGCTCACCAGAGGTCAAGATAGTGTTCAACGAGGATGCAATGGGACCCTTCGGTACACTTTCACAAAGACTACGCAAAAGGCTTGGCGTGATACTCAACAGTTTCGTCACGGACCTTTCGCGAATCACCGATATATATTGGCCTGGCTCTTTCGCCTGCTCATTGGGCACGATGATCACGCGCGCGCCTGCTGTCAACGGACCAAACAAGTCGCGCACACAGGGGTCAAAGGCAAGACCCGTAATATTTAAAATAGTATCCGCACACGTGATGGCGTAATGGCGAGTCAGAAAACTTAAATAATTGACAACGCCACGATGCGAATGCATCACCCCTTTAGGCTGCCCTGTCGAACCTGAGGTATAGATAATGTAAGCAAGATGCTCGGCGGTGACTCCACTGTCCAGTCGTGTCTTGGGACACGCGGCAATCTTGGCCCAATCCATATCCAGATCAATACGTCGTGCCTGGATTTCAGGCAGCCTCGCTTCAAGATGGGATTGCGTCACCAAGACCGCGACGCTCGCCTGGCGCAACATAGACGTTAAGCGCTCGGCAGGATGGCTTGGATCCAGCGGCAAATATGCACCGCCCGCTTTCAGAATGCCTAATAGGCCAATGACTGCCTCAAGCGAGCGCTCGGCGCATAGTCCCACCACGACTTCCGGACCCACATCTAAGGTACGGAGGTAATGCGCCAGTTGGTTTGCCCTCTCGTTTAATTGCGCATAGCTAAGCGTCTGATCCTCATAGACCAATGCCGTCACATCCGGCGTGCGCTCCACCTGCGCTTCGAACAACTGGTGAATACATTGGTGCGCCGGATAGTCCCGCTGCGTCGCGTTCCACGTCTGCAGTAACAACGTGCGCTCGGCCGGCGACAGCAATTCGACGCGCGTCACCGGGTGCGATGTGTCAGCGGCCATCGCCTGCAACATCGTTTGCAGATAGCCGACGTGCCGCTCGATCGTCGCGTGATCGAACAACGCCGTCGCATAGTGCAGAACGCCGATCATCTCTCCACCGGCTTCATGCATGTGCAGGTTCAAATCGAACTTGGCCACCTCGTGATCCCGGCCAGCGGACGTGACCTCCAGCCCCGGCAAGGCCCACGTGCCGCGCTCGTTGCTCTGCCACACGAACATCACCTGAAACAGCGGCGTATGATCAAGCCGCCTCGGCGGCTGCACAATCTCCACCACCTGCTCGAACGGCAAGTCCTGATGCGCTTGCGCCTCCAGTGCCGTGCGCCGCACCCGCTCAAGCAGCTGTGTGGCGCTCGGCTCGCCCGACACATCCAGGCGCAACGCCAGCGTGTTCACAAAAAAGCCAATCAATGGCTCAATCTGAGGATGGTGACGATTGGCACTGGCCGTGCCAATGACCAGATCGTCTTGCCCCGACAACCGCGCGAGCACCGCGCTCCACGCGGCCAGCACCGTCATGAATAGCGTCGCGCCTTGCGCTTGGCTCCAACGCTTGAGCTCACGGGTTGTCTGCGCATCGATCCGAATTGGCACATGCGCGCCGGCAAACGATTGCTGCGCCGGGCGCGGTCGGTCGGTCGGCAACGTCAGCAGCACCGGTGCATCGGCCAGCTGCGTGCGCCAGTACTCACTTTGCGCCTTAAGCCGCTCACCCGAGAGCCACTGACGCTGCCACGCCGCATAATCCGGATATTGGATCGTCAGTGCCGGCAGCGGATCCGTCTGTCCGTCACAGGCCGCGCGATACAACGTATTCAATTCGCGCACCAGCACCCCGACCGACCAGCCATCCGACACGATATGGTGCTGCACGAGTAGCATCACGTATTCGTCATCGGCCACTTGAATGCCGCACGCGCGCATCAGCGGGCCACAGGCCAGGTCGAACGGCGCTTGGGCGGCCTCGGCGCTGAGTTGGACAAGCTGAGTAGCCGCGTCAGACACGCCGCGCAGGTCATGCCAGGTCATCGGCATCCCCGTCTCGGCGGGCAACAGCTGCACCTGCGGCTGACCGTCAACGCTGACGAACACCGAGCGCAGCGCTTCGTGACGCGCCCATAGCGCATCCAGTGCTTGTTGCCACGCGATGGGGTTCAATGTACCGCGCAGGCGCAATGCCATCGGCATATGATACGTATCGCTCGCACTATCGAGCTGCGCAAAAAACCACAGCCGTTGCTGCGCGAACGACAGCGGCAGTGCACCGTCACGCGAGACCGGCGTGATCGCGGGTAGCACCGCACCGTCTGACGCGCGTTGCGCCTCGAGTACCGCAGCCAAGCCGGCCAATGTGGGTGCAGCAAACAACGTCGCTAGCGGCAATGCGATGCCCAGCGCAGCTACCCGATTCATTAAGCGCACCGCGAGCAGCGAATGGCCACCGAGCGCGAAGAAATTGTCATGCCGACCGACCGGCTCCACACCGAGCAATTCGGACCAAATCTGAGCCAGCGTGATCTCGAGCTCGCCCTGCGGTGCCTCATACGCCTGGTGCGCAAACGCGTCAGCGCTGGGTGCTGGCAACGCTCGCCGATCCAGCTTGCCGTTCGGTGTCAGCGGCAATGCATCGAGTCGCACGAATGCACTGGGCACCATGTACTCAGGCAACGCGGCCGCCACATGCGTGCGCAACGTGCCCGCTAACGCGTCATCGGGATCGGCCACCACATACGCGACTAGCCGTTTATCTTGGCCTTCGCCTGTTGCCAATACCACCGCGTCGCGCACCAGCGTATGCTGAGCCAAGCATGTCTCGATCTCACCGAGCTCAATGCGAAAGGCCCGGATCTTGACTTGATGATCATTGCGGCCCAGGAATTCCAAGTTACCGTCCGGTAAATACCGCGCCAGGTCCCCTGTCTTGTACATCCGCGCATAGGGTTCAGAGGCGAACGGATCGTGCACAAAACGCTCGGCCGTCAATTCGGGGCGATTTAAATAGCCGCGTGCCACCCCGGCGCCACCAATATACAGCTCCCCCACCGCGCCCAGCGGCACCGGCTGACCGTAGCGGTCGAGCAGGTAAATGCGCGTGTTCGCGATCGGCCGGCCAATAGGAATGCTGACGATGCCTTCCCGAATAGCGTTAATTCTATACGTCGTTGTAAACGTCGTACTTTCGGTTGGGCCATACCCGTTAATCAGTTGCTGAGGTGGCATACCCTTTAACACTTTCGCCACCACGCTGGCATCCAGTGCATCCCCTCCTACAATCAACGCCTTGAGTTGCGGAAAAACCGGCCCTAGTTCTATAAACAACTGATTAAACAGCCCAACGGTGAGCCACAAGATGCTAATGCGCTGTTCCTGCAAGGTTTGAGCAAAAGCAGCGGGATTGAGCACCGTGTCGCGACTGATAACGACAGCCGTGGCACCGTTGAGTAGCGGAGCCCAGATTTCAAAAGTACTCGCGTCAAATGCTGGGTTGGCTGCAAGCGCCACACGATCAGCAGCCCCAACATCGAGATAACCATTGTTGATGACCAGTCGGGCAATGGAGCGATGCTCGACCATCACGCCCTTGGGCATACCCGTGGAACCGGACGTATAGATCACATACGCAAGATGGCGGGACGTCAGTGCCGGTACCGACGGATTAGTCTCCCGCTGCGCCGGGAGCCTGTTCGGATCGAGCACCGTGCGATGAGCCAAGGCCGCCTCACCCAGCGCCGCCTGGCCCGCTGCATCGGCCAACACAATGTCCGGCGCCGCATCGGCGAGAATATGCGCGAGCCGCGCGCCTGGATACGCTGGATCGAGTGGTACATACGCACCACCCGCCTTCAGAATCGCCAGCAGCCCCACCACCATCGCCGGGCTGCGCTGCACGCAGATCACCACCCGGGCATCCGGCACAACACCCAGTTCAATGAGCTGATGTGCCAAGCGATTCGCCCGCGCATTGAGCTCCGTGTAGCTTAATGCTTGGTCTTCGTACACCAATGCTATGGCTTCAGGCATGCGCTCGGCCTGCGCTTCGAACAACTGGTGAATGCATTGGTGCGCCGGATAGTCCCGCTGCGTCGCGTTCCACGTCTGCAGCAGCAACGTACGCTCGGCCGGCGATAGCAATTCAACGCGCGTCACCGGATACGCTGCGTCAGCAGCCATCGCCTGCAGCATCGTCTGCAAATACCCGACGTGTCGCTCAATCGTCGCTCGATCGAACAGCGCCGTCGCATAATTCAGCCCGCCGACAATCTCCCCACCTGCTTCATATAGGTGCAGGTCTAAATCGAATTTGGCTACATCATAAGCCAAGTCCGCTGGCGTGACTTCTAACGCCGGCAGATCCCACACGGCACGCTCGTTGTTCTGCCACGCGAACATCACCTGGAACAGCGGCGTATGCTCGAGCCGCCTCGGTGGCTGCACAATCTCCACCACTTGCTCAAACGGCATATCCTGATGCGCTTGCGCCTCCAGCGTCGTGCGCCGCACCCGCTCGAGCAACTGCGCCGCGCTCGGCTCGCCGGACACATCCAGGCGCAACGCCAGCGTATTCACAAAGAAGCCAATCAATGGCTCAATCTGAGGATGGTGGCGATTGGCGCTGGGCGTGCCAATGACCAGATCCTCTTGTCCCGACAGCCGCGCGAGCACCGCACTCCATGCCGCGAGCACTGTCATGAATAGCGTCGCACCTTGCGCTTGGCTCAAACGCTTGAGCTCATGGGTTGTCTGCGCATCGATCCGAATCGGTACACAGGCCCCCGCAAACGATTGCTGCGCCGGACGCGGCCGGTCAGTCGGTAGCGCCAGCAACACCGGGGCACCGGCCAGCTGCGTGCGCCAGTACGCGCTTTGCGCCTCAAGCCGCTCACCCGTGAGCCACTGCCGCTGCCACACCGCATAATCCTGATATTGGATCGTCAGCGCCGGCAATGGATCGGCCGACTCACCACAGGCGGCGCGATACAACGTATTCAATTCACGCACCAGCACCCCGACCGACCAGCCATCCGACACGATATGGTGCTGCACGAGCAGCATCACGTACTCGTCATCGGCCAACTGCATCCCGCACGCACGCGCGAGCGGGCCACGGGCCAGATCGAACGGCGCTTGGGCCGCCTCGGCGTTCAGTCGCACCAACTGCGCCTGCGCATCAGACACGCCGCGCAGGTCATGCCAGGCCATCGGCACGCCCGTCTCGGCGGGCAACAGCTGCACCTGCGGCTGACCGTCAACGCTAACGAACACCGAGCGCAGCGCTTCGTGACGCGCAAATAGCGCATCCAGTGCCAGCTGCCACGCGGTGACGTTAAGCGTGCCGCGCAGCCGCAGTGCCAGCGAGATATGATACGAGTCGCTCGCACCATCGAGCTGTGCAAGGAACCACAGCCGTTGCTGCGCGAACGACAACGGCAGTGCACCGTCACGCGACACCGGCGTGATCACGGGCAGCACGGCACGGTCCGTGCGGTGCGCATTCAATGCCGCGGCTAACCCGGCCAGCGTCGGCGCAGCAAACAACGTGGCCAGCGGCAATACGATGCCCAGCATGGCCACTCGGTTCATCAAGCGCACTGCCAGCAGCGAATGGCCGCCCAACGCGAAGAAGCTGTCGTGTCGGCTGATTCTCTCCACGCCCAACAGCTCGGACCAGATTGCTGCTAACGTGGTCTCCAATTCATCCTGCGGCGCCTCGTACGCTTGATGCGCGAACGCTTGTGCATCGGGCGCCGGCAATGCCCGCCGATCCAGCTTGCCGTTCGGTGTCAGAGGGAATGCGTCAAGCTGAACGAACGCACTGGGCACCATGTAATCAGGCAACGCTGCCGCCACATGCGTGCGCAAGATACCTGCTAACGCGTCATCGGGATTGGCCACCACATACGCGACCAGCCGTTTATCTTGGCCTTCGCCTGTTGCCAATACCACCGCGTCGCGCACCAGCGTATGCTGAGCCAAGCATGCCTCGATCTCACCGGGCTCAATGCGAAAGCCGCGGATCTTGATTTGATGGTCGTTGCGACCGAGGAATTCCAAGTTTCCATCGGGCAAATACCGCGCCAAATCCCCGGTCTTGTACATCCGTGCATTGGGCTCGTCCGAGAACGGGTCGCGCACAAAGCGCTCGGCCGTCAGCTCGGGACGATTCAGATAGCCACGCGCGACCCCCGCGCCGCCAATATACAGCTCACCCACTGCGCCCAGTGGCACCGGCTGACCGTAGCGGTCGAGCAGGTAAATGCGCGTGTTCGCAATCGGTCGGCCAATTGGGATACTGACGATGTCTTCCCGAATAGCGTTAATTCTATACGTCGTTGCAAACGTCGTACTTTCGGTCGGGCCATACCCGTTAATCAGTTGCCGCGGTGGCGTACCCTTTAGCACTTGCGCCACCACGCTGGCATCCAGTGCATCCCCTCCTACAATCAACGCCTTGAGTTGAGGGAAAATCGGCCCTAGCTCTATAAACGACTGATTAAACAGCCCAACGGTGAGCCACAAGATGCTAATGCGCTGTTCCTGCAAGGTTTGAGCAAAAGCAGCGGGATTGAGCACCGTATCGCGATTGATAACGACAGCCGTGGCACCGTTGAGTAGCGGAGCCCAGATTTCAAAAGTACTCGCGTCAAATGCTGGGTTGGCTGCAAGCGCCACACGATCAGCAGCCCCGACATCGAGATAACCATTGTTGATGACCAGTCGGGCAATGGAGCGATGCTCGACCATCACGCCCTTGGGCATACCCGTGGAACCGGACGTATAGATCACATACGCGAGATGGCGGGACGTCAGTGCCAGCACCGACGGATTGGTGTCCGCCCGCGCCGGCAATACATTCGGATCGAGCACCGTGCGCGACGCGAGCGTCGCCTCACCGAGAGCGGCCCGACCCACCGCATCGGCCAACACAATGTCCGGCGCCGCATCCGTGAGGATATGCGCGAGCCGCTCGCCCGGATAGCTTGGGTCGAGCGGCACATACGCCCCACCCGCCTTCAGAATCGCCAACAGCCCCACCACCATCGCCGGGCTGCGTTCGACACAGATCGCCACGCGCGCATCGGGCTTAACGCCCAACTCGATCAACTGATGCGCCAAGCGATTCGCCTGTGCATTGAGCTGCGCGTAGCTCAGCGTCCGCTCTTCAACCACCAACGCCGGCGCCAGGGGCGTGCGCTCGACCTGCGCTTCGAACAATTGATGAATGCATTGATGCGCCGGATAGTCCTGCTGCGTCGCGTTCCACGTCTCAAACAGTAAGGTGCGCTCCTCTTTAGGTAGCACCTCCAACTGCTCGACCGGCCACTCGGGTGTCGTCTCCAGTGCCTCAGCCAGACTCTCTAGCACCTGCTGCATATACCCGCACACCTGATCCGGGTCTAGCGACGTCACCACCTGCGCCGTCAGTCCCAGCGCTTGACCGAAATCTTCGACCGACAGTGTCAATGGGTAATTGGTGCGCTCCTGCTCGCTCAAGAGTTCAACGCCCGGCAGCCTGCCGCTCTCACCGGTGCTAACCGCATTGTGCCGATAATTGAGCAGCGCACTGAACAGGAGCGTGCCCGCCGGCACCCCGCTACAGCGCTGTGCCAGCGCCAATGACGCATGCTCATGCTCGAGCAGCGCCGCCAGCCGCGCATGCGTCGCACGCACCGCTGCCTCCACACTGCTATCGAGGTCTACCCGCAGCGGCAGCGTATTGATAAACAGGCCCATCGCGCTGTCGGCGCCCTCCCCCGCTTGCATCCGCCCGAATAGCACCGTGCCGAACACCACGCGCTGTTGGCCACTGGCGCGTGCAAGCACCTGCGCCCACGCCAGATGGCACAGGCTGGCCAAACTTACGCTTAACCGCTTGGCGTGCGCGCGCAGCCGATCGTTCAGTGCTTGGGGCAGCATCCAGTACGCTTCGGCAACCTGTACGCCGTCTCGATGCACGTCCGTGAGCCCAAATGGCAGCGTCGGCTCCTCAATATCCGCAAGTTGCTCGGTGAAGAAACGCTCATGCCCAGTTTGACTGACACCCAGGCGCGCCTGCGCCACCAGGTTACGGAACGGTTGTGCTGCTGACAGCGTTTCACCTTCACCTTCGATAAACGCACGCACCTCCGCGTGCATCACCTCCAGCGTCGAGTGATCGCCAATTAAGTGATGCAGCAGCTGGACCGCTAACCACCGGCCATCGGTATCTTGTGCAATCGCAAAACGCAGCAGCGGCGCTTGCGTCAGGTCCAGCTGCGTATGACGCGAATCGAAGCGTCGCGCCAACTGCTCGGCAATCGGCCCCTCCTTCGCCTCCAGCGCAAGTTTGGTCACCGAAAGCGGCGCCTGCCGCCACACCACTTGCGCGGGCGTGGACAGCCCTTCCCACACAAACGCGGTGCGCAGAATGTCGTGCCGGTTGATGACCTGCTGAACGGCAGCCAGATACTGATCAAGCCGCTCGCGCGTGTCAAAAGCCAGCTGCGCAATCGCCAGGTACGGATCCCCGTCAGTGGCCAACAGATGGTGAAACAGGATGCCGTCTTGCAATGGTGACAACGCATAGATATCCTGGATGTTCGCGACACCATCGGGCACCTGTTGAACGATCCGGTCAATCTCGGCCTGCGTCAGCTCGATCAGCGGCAGCAAGTCTGGTGTGAGCGCCGTCGTCTCACGCGTGATGCGATTCGCTGGCACCGCCACGTCGCGATGCTGACCCAACGACTGGGCCAGAACGCTGAGCACCGGTGTATCGAACAACGTGCGCACCGATAACTCAAAATCAACACGCCGCAATCGCTCGATTAACCGTATTGCGAGCAGCGAATGACCACCCAACGCGAAGAAATTATCGTGCCGACCGACTCGTTTGACACCCAGCAACTCGCTCCAGATCGCCGCTAGCGTGGTCTCGAGCTCACCTTGTGGCGCTTCATACACTTGCAGCGCAAAAGCCGCGCCATCCGGCGCCGGCAGCGCACGCTGGTTCAGCTTGCCACTCAGTGTCAAAGGCAACGTTTTAAGCTGCACGAACGCGACCGGCACCATGTAATCCGGCAGCGTTTGGCTAAGATAGGCTTTGAGTTCGACCGGTGTCATCGCACCATCGTCAGCCGCGACCCAATAGGCCACCAAACGTCTGTCACCCGGATGATCCTCGCGCGACACCACCACTGACTGCGCGATGCTCGGATGCTTGACCAATGCCGCTTCGATTTCGCCGGGTTCGATGCGAAAGCCCCGAATCTTGATTTGCTGATCCACGCGGCCCATATATTCCAACTGCCCATCCGAGCGCCATCTTGCCAGGTCACCTGTCCGGTATAGCCGTTCGCCGGAGCTAAATGGGCTCGGTATAAAGCGTTCGGCACTCAGTTCAGGTTGGTTGATATAGCCGCGCGCCACCCCCGCGCCCGCAATATACAACTCGCCCGTCACTCCTGGTGGCATAAGCTCCAAATGCTGCCCCAGCACATAAACTCGCACATTGGGCACCGGCCGACCGATCGGCACCCTTCCTTCCTGCTGGGCGTCGGCCTTGAACCACGTTGACGCCATCGTGCATTCGCTGGGACCGTATTGATTGACCACCGTTACTTGACGGCCAAACGCCTTGTGTACCTGTTCACATACACTTGCCTCTAGCGGCTCACCAGAGGTCAGGATAGTATTCAACGACGATGCAATGGGGCCCTTCGGTACGGTTTCACAAAGACTATGCAAAAAGCTTGGTGTGATACTCAGCAGTTTCGTCACCGACCTTTCGCGAATCGCTGATAGATAACAGCCTGGCTCTTTCGCCTGCTCATTGGGCACGATGATCACGCGCGCGCCTGCTGCCAACGGACCAAACAAGTCGCGCACACAGGGGTCAAAGGCAAGACCCGTAATATTTAAAATAGTATCCGCACACGTGATGGCGTAATGGCGAGTCAGAAAACTTAAATAATTGACAACGCCACGATGCGAATGCATCACCCCTTTAGGCTGCCCTGTCGAACCTGAGGTATAGATAATGTAAGCAAGATGCTCGGCGGTGACTCCACTGTCCAGTCGTGTCTTGGGACACGCGGCAATCTTGGCCCAGTCCATATCCAGATCAATACGTCGTGCCTGGATTTCAGGCAGCCTCGCTTCAAGGTGGGATTGCGTCACCAACACCGCGACGCTCGCCTGGCGCAACATAGATGCTAAGCGCTCGGCCGGATGGCTGGGATCCAGCGGCAAATACGCGCCGCCCGCCTTCAGAATGCCTAATAGGCCAATGATTGCCTCAAGCGAGCGCTCGGCGCATAGTCCCACCACGACTTCCGGACCTACATCTAAGGCACGCAGGTAATGCGCCAGCTGGTTTGTCTTATCGTTTAATTGCGCATAGCTCAGCGTCTGATCCTCATAGACCAATGCCGTTGCATCCGGCGTGCGCTCGACCTGCGCTTCGAACAATTGGTGAATACACCAGTGCGATGGATAATCCTGTTGCGTCGCGTTCCACTCCACCAGCAGCCGATGCCGCTCTTCAGCATCGAGCAGATCGATCCGGCCAATCGGTTGCGTTGCATTCGCAGCCAGCGCGTGCACGAACCGAACGAACCGACGCTGATGCGCGTCGAGCTCTTTCACCGTATAGCATGCGGGATTCGCGTTAAAGTCGATCCGTAATTGACTACTGTCCGGGACCCAATAGACATCGAGCACCAGATCGTCAACTGGACCATTGAGCAGATTATGGTTCGTCGACGGGTAACCATCGAACGACATATCGTAGTCGAACGGCATCACATTAACCGTGGCACCGAATAGCGCTTGTCCTGGAGGCAGCCCCAATCGGCACCGTAGCGCCTCGCTCGGGTAGCTTTGATATCGGAAGCCGCGCTGGATCTGCTGCGCGGCTTGCTGCAGCAATGATGACAAGTTCATTCCCGACTGGATTGTGAACTGCAGCGGGATATCATGCGCCAGCGTGCCGGGGATGTACCGATCCGCGCCCAAGCGAGCCGTCACTGGCAAGCCCAGCACCACGTCCTGCACGCCGGTCATCCGATGCAAATACACGGCCAGCGCAACTGTAAGAATTTGGGCTAACCGACCTGTATCTGACATAAAGTCCCCCAGCGCCTGAGTCGGCAGGTAAGCTGTTTGGCGCAGCCGGTGCTGCGAGAGTGGTGCGGCACGACTCACCAGCATCGTGGGCTCTGCCCAATCGGCGCATTGCTTGAGCCAATACGCTTCGTCTCGTTCTCGCTGAGCGGCCGCCTGCTGCGTATCGCTGTCCAACAGCTGCAGACCCAAGCCAAACGCACACGGCTCAGGCTTCTTGCCTGCGCGCATTGCGCTGTACACCTGCGCGACGCGTTGCGCGATGAGCACAGCGCCATAGCCATCTATGATGATATGGCAGTAACGCTGATACCAAATCCATTGTTCAGAAGCGACTTTCAGTAACGCATAGCAAAAGAGCGGGCCTTGCACGAGATCCACCGGCTGCTCATAATCGGCGCGCATCCAGGCTTGCGCGCTTGTGTGAGGATTAGCCTCTGTATTAAGATCCAACATCGGCATCGACCATCCGGGTAATCCAATTGCCTGCCGCAGCCCCTCGCTACTATCGACAAATTGCAAGCGCAGGTTGTCCACCTCTCCGATGACTTGGCACAATGCGGCTTCAAACACAGCCGGATCAATCGCGCCTTTGATCACTGTGTATTGGGCAATGTTGTCGGCTGGAACGTCTGGATGAAGCTGCTGCGCGAGCCAAATTTCCTTTTGCTCAGAAGAAAGCGAATACGTCGCAAGGGGTGTCGCGCTAACAGCCATCAATTTATCTCCAATTTAGATAAAAGATTTATTTGATTTAAGATACGTGGTTCGCCCCTCCCCCACGTATTGAGGTACCGTCAAGGTTCGGGGCATATTGTACGTCAGCGGCCTGTAATGTAACCTTTACCCGGCTTACCTTGGCGCAAAATTGCTTATCAGGTGCAACTTCGGCCAGGGCTGCATCTTTTAGCTGCTTGGTTCAATTCATTGTGCACCGCAGTTATCGTAATGCAATGGACTCCACCCACCCCAACCACAGCAGCATAATCCGTCTAGCCGGGTAGCGAGCGGCGTTAAACCAATATGAGACAAGGAATCCTTATGGATTGCGTAGCTACCGTGATCGATCTGGATATTTCATAGGATGTATTCGTTGACGCGATAATCAGGGGCGTGAGGCGTTCAGGAAGAAGCTCTCCCGACATCTGAACCGACCCCGCAAAGTTGGACAGTTTCGGAAAGCTAGGGCTGTCTGGGCTGGGTCCTGTATTGCACAGGACCCAGCCCTTTTAGTTTGAGTTTGATGCGATCGTGGTTGTAGTCGTGGATGTAGCGTGCCAGACTGAACTGCAGTTCATCTAGGTTGCGCAAGCGCTCAAGATGGAAGAGCTCGGACTTGAGCGTGCCGCGTCAATCACGCCAGCGCCTTTTTGAGCATCGTGCTCACCATCTCGAACGCCGCACGGCGGCTGGTCTCGTCAGCGACGATCTCGCCGTTGTACAAGTCCAGCACCGGCGAAAGGTCAAGCTTGTGCCCGCCCACATTGAATTCGGTGACGTCGGTCGCCCACTTTTCGTTTGGACGCTGAGCATGGAACTGACGCTGCAAGACATGAGGCGCAACGCGACTAACGCTGCCCTGGTAGGAACGGTATTTCTTGACGCGCACTAGAGATTTTAGCCGCAGTTCATGCATCAGACGCTGAACGGTCTTGTGGTTGATGACTTGCCCAAGGTTGCGCAGCGCGAGCGTGATACGCCGATAGCCATAGCGGCCCTTGTGCTGCTCGAACAGTGTAAGGATCTTGGTCTTCAACTCAGCGTACTTGTCGGCGGTGCTCAGCGCCTTTTGCTGGTAATAAAACGTGCTGCGCACCAAGCCGGCGAGCTTTAGCAAGCCTTCCAGAGGGTACTGCTGCCTTAGCTCGAGCACGATTTGCGCTTTTTGCGTTGCGCTGCTTGTTGCTGCGCTTGAGCCAAAGCTTCGAGCTTTTTTAGATACGCGTTCTCCATGCGCAAGTAATTCAACTCATCGAGTAACTCCTAACGAGTGCGTGTGTCGCCATCGGGCGAAGGGGGCGCTGTGGTCGGCTGTTCGGGCATCTTCTTGGAGCATGCTGGCGGGCGTTGCGACAATGCATCTACGTCCCCCTCATCATACTGACGTTTCCTCAGGCCGATGACGGTACGGTTGCGAATATCGAACCGCGCAGCCGCTTTGCGATCTGATAGGCCTTCGCTACGGATTTGCTGCAGAACAAGCAGCTTGAGCTTTCGGCTATAGCGCTCGTACTTGCGCTTGACGCTGACGGCGCCATGCACCCGGTACCCCGTGTACCCACTTGCGTATCGTCGCTTCATCTACGCCATGCCGACGAGCCATGTCGCGCAGTCCTGCTTGGCCAGATTCATACTCCTCGATGATCGATAACTTGAACTGCTCCGTGTACTTCGCCATGAAGACACCCCAAAGGTTGGATTGGCGTCCAACTTTTGAGGTGCAGTTCACATCAAGTACTGGCTTTTTTCGCAAGAGTGAGGCAGGCTGAGGTGTTAAGCTGTTCAGCGCCGCGGCAACGCAAGCACCTCGTGCAACACATCGGAAATTTGCGCGTCAAACTGAAATCCGAAATGACTGGACATCAATTCCCAGGCTTGGCTCGGCGTGACGTTGTGCAACGTCGGGCCGTCGGTATTCGGGTGCACGGCCTAGCGAAGATCAAGCGCGACGTCGACGATCATGTCTTCCTGGCCGCCCACCATCTTGCGGCGGCCAAGTTCAACCAGAATGTCAACGGTCTTCAGGCCGTACTTCTGAGCGGCCACCTCAGCATGACGCAGAAAACTCGAATACACGCCGGCATAGCCAAGCGCAAGCGTTTCGCGATCGACGCGCACCGGACGGTCTTGCAACGGCCGCACCAGGTCATCGGCTGCGTCCATCAGCTGGTACAGGTCGCAACCGTGGTTCCAGCCCTGCTTGTCAGCAGCCGCAATGAATACCTCGAGCGGCGCATTGCCCGCCCCGGCACCCATTCCGGCTAGGCTCGCATCGATGCGGTCACATCCTTCTTCGAGCGCAACCAGCGAATTGGCCACGCCAAGACTCAGGTTATGGTGCGCGTGGATGCCGGTCTGCGTATCGGCACGCAACACCTCCTTCAGCGCGCGGAACCGGTCACGCACGTCGTTCATGCCGAGCGCGCCACCGGAGTCGACCACATAGATACAGCTCGCGCCATAGCTTTCCATCAGCAGCGCTTGCTCGGCCAGCTTCTGCGGCGTGGTCATGTGGCTCATCATCAGGAAACCGACCGGGTCCATGCCCAGTTCCCGGGCGTACTCCAGGTGTTGTCGCGAGACATCGGCCTCGGTACAGTGCGTCGCCACGCGCACGATACGTGCGCCGGCGTCGTACGCATTGCGCAGGTCGTGGATCGTGCCGATGCCAGGCAACAGCAGCGTGGCGATTTGGGCCCTCGTCACGCTTTGCGCGGCGGCCTCGATCCATTCAACGTCGCTGTGCGCGCCAAATCCATAGTTGAAGCTAGAGCCTTGCAGCCCGTCGCCATGCGCGACCTCAATGCTGTCCACGCCGGCACGGTCCAGCGCGGCCGCGATCGCGCGCACGTTCTCCACGCTGTACTGGTGCCGTATGGCGTGACTGCCGTCGCGCAACGTCACGTCGGAGATATACAGTTTCTTGCCGGTGTGGCTCATTGTGCGGTCTCCCGATGGCCGCGCGCCATGCCCGTGTCGAGGCGGCGGCGCGCGATCAAATCGCCGCATGCAAGCGCGGCCGATGTCATGATGTCTAGATTGCCGGCATACGACGGCAAATAGTGCGCCGCGCCTTCGACCTCCAGGAACACGGACGTCTTCAGACCATGCGCGAGTCCGATGCCGGGCACGTTCAGTGGACGCTGCGGCACAATCTCATCAAATTGGACCTTCTGTTTGAGCCGGTATCCCGGCACGTAGGCTTGTACGCTTTGCACCATTTGCTCGATGCTTTGCTCGACCCGCTGCGTATCGACGTGCTCGGACAGCACAAACACCGTATCGCGCATGATCAGCGGCGGCTCCGCCGGATTGAGGACAATGATTGCCTTGCCGCGCGTGGCACCGCCCAACGACTCGATCGCGCGGCGCGTGGTCTCGGTGAATTCGTCGATGTTCGCGCGCGTGCCGGGTCCCGCGGACTTGCTGGCGATCGACGCAACAATTTCCGCATAGTGAACCTTAGCTACGCGCGAGACCGCCGCCACGATCGGTATTGTCGCCTGGCCGCCGCACGTGACCATATTGATGTTCGACGCGGTCTCGGCCTGCAGGTTAATCGCCGGAATCACGAATGGCCCAATCGCGGCTGGCGTCAGGTCGATCACCTGCACGCCATGGGCCTGCAGGATCTCATTGTGCCGCGCATGCGCGGCGGCAGACGTCGCGTCGAACACGATGTCGACGTCGTCAAACACATCCAGCTCGAGCAATCCATCGATGCCCCGCGCAGTTGTCGCTACGCCGAGCCGCGCAGCCCGCGCCAACCCGTCGGACTGCGGATCGACGCCCACCATCGCACCCATCTGTAGGTGCTTGCCGTTGCGCATCACCTTGATCATCAGGTCGGTGCCGATATTGCCCGAGCCGATAATGGCGACCTTCACCTTTTGCGTCATGCTTGTGCCCCAATCGTACGGTTTCTTGCTAAGTGGCGCGCGCTGCGAAGCATGCGCCGCTTAGTCGGCCACGTGGAATCCGGCGCTGCCCAGCCGCTCGATGTCGATCGACACATACTGACCCGGCGCGATGTACTCGGCCGAAGTCGCGCCACCCGCCATCACGATCCAACCGGCTTGCAGCGGCTCGCCGGCCTGCGCGGACAAGCGCGCGGCCGCCACCAGCGAACGCAACGGGTGGCCGAGCAATGCCGCGCTCGAGCCGACTTGCTTGACCTGTCCGTCAATGTTCAGTGTCAAGCCCAGGTTCGAGAAGTCGATGTGCGGATCACACCACGCGCCAATCACAAAGCCACTGGACGAGGCGTTGTCAGCAATCACCTCGGGCAACGTGAACTTGAAGTTCTTGTAGCGCGAATCGATAACCTCGATCGCCGGCGCGATCGCCTCCACGGCGGCCAACGCCGCAGGGGCCGTCACATCTGCGGCCAGCGGCCGCTTGAGCAGAAATGCGATTTCCGGCTCCACGCGCGGATGCACGAAGCGCCTGAACGACACCGATGCGCCTTCCTCGAGCTGCATGGCGCAGGTCAGCCTGCCCCAGATCACGTCGGACAATCCCATCTGAAGCATCTTCGCGCGACTCGTAAAACCCATCTTCACGCCCACCCTGCGCTCGCCGCGCTCGAGCCGCCGCGCAATTGACGCGGCCTGAATCGCGTAGGCGTCCTCCAACGACAGACGAGCGTCGAGATCGAACTGCTCGACCTCGTGCGCGTCGCGCGCCGCCGTATCGAGCAGTGTGGCGTATTCAGTAATGAAGCTCATCGATGGGCCTCGTTCGAATCACGTTCAAAAACTGCCCGCACGGAACCAACATTATTGATGCGAGCTTGGACAACGTCGCCGGGCACGATCGGGACCATCGGCCCGAGCGCACCGGACAACACTAGGTCGCCGGCCTTGAGCGGCGTGCCCAAGGCCGCCATCGTGCGGGCGAGCCACACGAGTGCGTTGACGGGGCTGCCCAGGCATGCGGCGCCTGCGCCGACCGACACCGGCTCGCCGCGGCGCTCCATCACCATGCCGCACAACCGCATATCGAACGCGGCAACGCTTACCGGCGTATTGCCTAGCACAAAAGCCCCCGACGACGCGTTGTCGGCAATCGTATCGGTGATTCGGATATTCCAATTCGCGATGCGGCTGCCGACGATCTCAATCGCCGGCAACGCATAGTAGATGGCGCGCAGCACGTCCACATGACTGGGACGAACCGCCTCAATATCCTTACCGATGATGAACGCGATTTCGGCCTCGGCCTTCGGTTGCGCGAGCACCGACGTGGGAATCGGCTCGCCGTCGCCAAAAGCCATGTCATCGAACAGCATGCCGAAGTCGGGCTGGTCCACGCCGAGTTGCTGCTGCACCGCGACCGACGTGAGGCCGATCTTGCAGCCGATCACGCGCTGCCCGCGCGCGATACGCCACTCAGTGTTCTCACGTTGGATTGCGTAGGCCGAATCGATCGACAACGACGGCCAGGTGTCACGAAGTGGTGCAATGTACTCGCCGCTGCTGGCCGCCATGCGCAGCGCCGCGGCCGCCTGCTGGATCTGTTGGGGCGTCATGTCAGGCCCTCCGCTCCGGCTGCGCAGCCGCTTCGTCCTTCGTGTGCGCACCGATCGCCCAGTGCACGGCCGGCACTTGGGTTGCATACACACGAATGCTCTGCAGCGGTGCGCCAAGCGTCTCGTGCACCGTGACGGCGACCGCCTTGACGCAAGCCTTGACCGCTGCTTCACTGCGGCCCTCGACCAGCGAGATATGTACGATTGGCATCGAACTTCCCTTGAAATACTGAGCCCACCAGGCGCGGACGCGCCAACACGGTAACGATCTTGCCAACCGCCGGACATACCGTCCAATACTGTTTTTTTACGTTACGATACCAAAACGGTATGACATAACGGGATGCGAACGATGGATCTGAAGCAAATGCGGTACTTCCTCGCAGTCGCACAGGAACGCAATTTCGGACGCGCCGCCCAGCGTCTGCATATTGCGCAGCCACCATTGACGCGACATATCCATGCCCTGGAGGCGCAGCTGGGCGTCACGCTGTTCGTGCGCAGTGCGCGCGGCGCGGAGTTGACTGAGGCGGGACGCACGCTGCTCGCCGAAGTGCCCAACATCCTGGCGCTAGCCCAAAGAGCTACCGAGCAGACGCAACTCGCCGGCCAGGGGCTGATCGGACGACTGGACGTGGGCATCTTCAGCTCCGGCGTCCTGCAGGTGATTCCGCAGTTGCTCGCCACCTTTCATACCGAACGGCCACGGATTAAGATAGGACTGCACAATCTGACCAAGGCCCAGCAGCTCGATGCGCTGCGCGAGCGCCGGATCACGATCGGCTTCAACCGGCTGGTGCCACACGATGACGACATTGCCGTCGAGAAAGTACTCGAGGAGCCGTACCTCGTCGCGCTGTACGATGGTCATCCGCTATGCAGGAAGGAGCGAATACGACTGCGCGACCTGGACGGCGAGCCGATGATCCTATACCCGAACGCGCCCGTGCATGGGCTCGCCCAAGAAATCGCGGCCGCCTTTAAGCAAGCACGTGTGACGTTGCGGGTGGAACAGGAGGTGGAGGATGTGGTGACCTGCATCGCGCTGGTGGCCAGCCGGTTCGGCGTCTGCATCACCACGGCTTCTGCCGCCAACCTGCGCTTGCCGGGCGTCACCTACCGGCCGTTGCAGTCGCGACGCATGCGCCACATCGAACTCAGTTGCCTGTATCGGCGCGACGACGATACGCCGATTCTGCATGCATTCCTGGACGTGATCCGGCGACGCCGCCATGCCGGCAAGCACTAGGGGTCGTTAACACACAATCAATGTGTTTCCATTTTGATTCTCAACGGGAATCAGGATGGTGCGCAGACTGATGAGTGACACGCAATGGGCGAAGATCGACTATCTGTTCGCTTTCGACTATTTTATGGTGCAGCATCGCTTCGCGTTGCATGTATCTGACCTCTTACCGAGCTTGCTAATGGACTTTGATCTAAACGCCGCTTTAAACAACCAGCAAACCTATCTGTGCGCGTTGGCAGCCTGCCCGGCACCCGCCGACTCGACGCCGCCGCCATTGACGCCGTCAAGCGGTGCCCTGGCTGGCAGGTCGGCCACCGGGCCCACCACCTATCAGGACCTACCGCCCGAAGTGATTCAGCGGATCGGTGACTACGTGCCCATTCAAGACATAGGACATTTCTCGGCAATCGATCGCCATACGTATCGTTCAATGTATGACCGGCGGCTTGTCTGGCACTATTGGCAACGTGCTAATCAAGCCACGAGCTTGGCGTCAGTCAACCAGCTGCTCGATGAGATGGAGCGCACGCTCCACCAGCCAACGCAGCAGGTCGGGCCCATTGAGTCGCTGCGCCGGCGTCTGCGCACATTGCCGCAGGCCGAGCGCGTCGACGCGTTTAAGCGAGTGTTCTCGGCCGCGAACCGCCTTCCAGAATACGGCGTGCGGATACAAAAGGTAATGCTGCTCACGTTACGTCATCTTTTCGATAACCGTGCATTGTCTGGGCACGAGTTTCAGGAGTTGTTCGACTTTGTTCACGCAATGGCAGCGCAGCGCGGGCCCGAACAAGAAAATTTCTGGCCAGAACTGGCATACGCATTAGCGACTAGCTGGACTTGCCCATTCGACGCGTTTCTTGGGTATTATCAGGCGCTTTTCTCTCGGTTGCCATCGTTAAGCATACCTGAGCAAGCGGCCTTGATTCCGGTATTGTGCAAAGCATTATTTTATTTTAAACCTAGAGAATGGCGCGTGAACATTCCTGAACTGCATGCGGCTTTACGCGAACGGGCCCGGCAGCTGCCACCGTCTCATCAAGGCACATCAGTCGGCGCGTTGGCGAGTAAAATTTGGAGATTGCCGCCAGCGGAGCAATTCACGATCTACGCAGAGCTGCGCGATTGGGCCTTATCGCTGCCCGACGATCAGTGGGGAGCCGCCCTATCGCTGCCAGACGAGGAGTGGGGATCTCCGCAGTGTTTCCTAAAAGGACTCTATAGGTTGCCGCCCGAACTACGTGCGCAGGAGTTCGCGCTAATTGAGCCCCAGCTGGCGCGCGTACCCGCGGCACAGCGTGAGCAGGTGGCGCTTGGATTGCTTTTCGATATCCATCTCCATAATTTGGATAATGCGCTGGCGCAGCGGGTGTGGCAGCAGGCGTTAAGTCTGCTCAATGGCGTGGATGCGGCAACGTTCTCGCGCTTTCTTTGCAAGCTTCGGGAGAACGCTCCAATAGCTCCGCACTTTCACCAATGGCCATTGGTTAAGGCTGAGATTATCCGCTTTATACAAACCAATCAATTCTCTGAGGCGGCGCGGACACAAATCAGGAACAGTATGCCATGGCTCAAAAGTGAGTTGCCTTAACAGCAGCTTCGGCACGCACAACTTGGCCGGCTGCAACGTCAGGCTGACGCTAGGCCAGCCATCATTGACATTGCCGCAATACTGTGATTCCATTGTCCACATGAACCGCGCACCGATCCGTCTATCGCTACGACTACTAGCCTGCTTGTTCGGGCTAGGTCTGTTGGCGCGCGTTTCATGGCAGCTTCATTAACGAAGCCTCCCTGAATCCCCTGATTTGACTACCTGGCCCCGGTAACCGACCGGCGGTCTTGTTCGTCCATGCCTTCCGGTCGCCATGCCGGCCCGATGTTTTTCGACCCTTGGCGAGACGAACCATGCTGAAAGACCCTTCAATTAAATACCGTCCTTTTACGCCGATCAAGCTGCCGGATCGTGTCTGGCCCACGCGCACGATCACCCGCGCGCCAATCTGGATGAGCACCGATTTGCGCGACGGCAACCAGGCGCTGTTCGATCCGATGGACGCCAAGCGTAAGATGCGTCTGTTCAAGACGCTGGTCGCCATTGGTTTTAAAGAGATCGAAGTCGCATTCCCCTCCGCCTCCGAAACGGATTTCAACTTCGTGCGTGAGCTGATCGAAGGCGGCCACATCCCCGATGATGTGACAATCGAAGTGCTCACACAGGCGCGCGAAGACTTGATCGAGCGTACGTTCGCGTCGCTGTACGGGGTCCCGCGTGCGATCGTCCACCTGTACAACGCCACGGCGCCGGCATTTCGCCGCATCGTATTCGGCACTGACCGCCATGGCGTACGACAACTGACGGAGCGGGCCGCCCGCTTGATCAAGCAACTCGCGGACGCGGCGCCTCAAACGCAGTTCACGCTGCAATACAGTCCGGAGACTTTTACCGCGACCGAGTTGGACTTCGCCAAGGAAGTCTGCGATGCGGTGTTCGACATCTGGCAGCCAAGCCCCGAGCACAAAGCCATCGTCAACCTGCCCGCCACCGTCGAGATTGGGACACCGAATTTCTACGCGGACCAGATCGAATGGATGCATCGTCACCTGGCGCGGCGGGACTCGCTGATCCTGTCCGTGCATCCGCATAACGACCGCGGCACGGCCGTCGCCGCAGCAGAACTCGCGGTCATGGCCGGCGCGGACCGGATTGAAGGATGCCTGTTCGGCAACGGCGAGCGCACGGGTAACGTCGATCTCGTGACACTCGCGCTGAACCTGTATACGCAGGGCGTCGATCCGGGCCTGGACTTTTCGCAGATCAACGAGATCGCGCGCACCGCCGAAGCCTGTACCCAACTGCCTGTGCATCCACGCCACCCATACGCTGGTGACCTGGTGTTCACCGCGTTCTCGGGCTCCCACCAGGATGCAATCAAGAAAGGCTTCGCCGCGCAGCAGGCCAATACCGTCTGGGAAGTCCCTTACCTGCCCGTCGATCCGGGCGACCTGGGCCGCACCTATGACTCGATCATCCGCGTCAACAGTCAATCCGGTAAGGGCGGTATCGCCTACCTGCTCGAACAGGGCTATGGCATCGCGCTGCCACGGCGATTGCAAGTCGATTTCAGTGCCGCGGTACAGCGGCACACCGACGACAGCGGCCAGGAGGTCAGCGCCGCACAAATCTGGACGCTGTTCCAGCAGGAATATGCGCGCAACGATGCGCCGCTGCGCTACATCGGCCATGAATTGTCCAAGCACGAGGGCGGCGAATTCATCGCCGTCACGGTCCAGATTCATGACCTCCAACAGATTCTGACGGGCACGGGCAACGGTCCGCTCGATGCACTGATGCACGCGCTGCGCACGCCGCTGCACATCCAGCATTATGAGGAACGCGCGTTAACGCAGGGCGCTGACGCGCAGGCCATCGCGATCGCCGAACTGGCCGGCCCCGGCGTATGCGGCAGCGCGTTTGGCGTCGGCATCGATGCGAACCTGACGACTGCGTCGATCCGCGCAGTCGTGAATGGCGTGAATCGAGCGTATGCGCGCTGTGACGCCACAGGGCAACGCACGTTCTTCGATGCCGCACAGCGGGCATCGGCCAACGCCGGCATCAGCCGGGCTGCGTAACACCCCGGCTCAACGCATGGACGAGCGCCCAGCAACGCGATACACCGAGTTGCGCTCCGAGTATCGCCTTCGCATTAAGTGCCGCTTTCGCGCTGCGTATTGCGACAGGTGCAGTCTCGTTGCGGCACCCGTCGCGCAGCGCGCGGCACGCATCGTGTCCAACGCGGCGCAATGCCGCAATGAACAGAAACAATCGTCACGGAACGGTAGCCCGATACCCGTGGTCCAACCTCCATCATTTGGCATCGCCGCCCGGCGGCATTCCCTTGCCGGCAGCCAGCATTGCAAAAACCTTGCAGACACCCAGCGCATGAACGCCGATACCGTCAATACGCCGTCACCGCGCAAGCCATTGTTGCGCCGACTGTTGAGCCACCATGAGATAGCCACGCTGTTGCTGTTGCTACACGCGCCAGCCGGCGCGCTCGCTGCCAAGCCGGATGTCGCCACGCTGGCGGAGGCCGGCCTAGTGCGCATCGTCGATTCGTCGGAGAGCGGATCGCACGTCGAGCTCACTGCCGAAGGCAATGCGGTACTGCGCACGTTGACTGCATCGCGCTGACCGCGCCATCAGCGTCCTGGACATCACGGGGACGTCGCAGCGGATCTGGCCACGCGCCGCCGCGATGCCAACCCGCCGCCGCCGAGTTGGCACACGAGCAGCCTGACCAGCCTCAATGCGTAGCCGCCGAGTTTTATCATAAGGGTTCGGATGTCATGCAGGTGGTCGATCAGCAACGCCAGCAACTGATCGATTTCATTGCGCGCGTGCTTGCGCAGCAAACCGACAAGCGCAACGCGACACGCATGGCGCGCCATTGCATGCTGCTGCTCGACGGGGCGATCGTCGCGACGCAGACGAGGGGCGGACCGGCGCCACAATGGAAGCGTGGGACATTGCCCGGCAATGGTTGTCGGCAACCGACGCGTCGCGCAAGCTCGCCTGAGCGGGCGCACAACGTGGGCGCGGCGACGCGGGCCTGTCGGTGGCGACGCTCAGCCGTTCAGGCCACGCTCCAGGTCGCGCTTTAGGTCATCGACTCCTTCAAGACCGACCGACATCCGAATCAAACCTTCGGTGATACCGGCAGCCGCTCGGGCTTGCGGCGTAATCCGCGCATGCGTGGTGGTCGCTGGATGGGTCAGCGTGGTGCGCGTATCGCCAAGGTTACCCGTGATCGAGCAGATCCTCGTGCCGTCGATCACGCGCCATGCATTGGCGCGCAGCTGCTCGGGTGAATCACCCTTAAGCTCAAACGATACGATCGCGCCGCCGGCACGCTGCTGACGCCGTGCAAGCACGTGCTGCGGATGCGACTGGAGCCCCGGATAGAAGACCCGGTTCACCGCGGGATGCGCCTCGAGCCAACGCGCTAGCTCGAGTGCGTTGGCGCACTGCCGCTCGAGTCGCACGTGCAGCGTCTCCATGCCCTTAAGCAGCACCCATGCGTTGAACGCAGATAGCGTCGGGCCGGCACTGCGCACAAACGGGAACACCTTTTCCATCAACAGCTGGCGCGGCCCGACCAGCGCGCCGCCGAGCACACGACCTTGGCCGTCCAGGTACTTGGTGGCCGAGTGCATCACCACATCTGCCCCGAGCTTCAGCGGCTGCTGCAACGCCGGGCTGCAGAAGCAGTTGTCAACGACGAACAACGCCCCTGCCTGCTTCGCGATCCGGCTCACCGCTTCGATGTCCGACACTTCGGTGAGCGGATTAGACGGCGTCTCCACGAAAAACATCCGCGTGGCGGGCGTCACCGCGTCGCGCCAGGCCTGCAGGTCGGACGGGTCGACGAACGTCGTCGTGATGCCCAGCCGCGGCAGCATCTGGGCGAACATACCGAGCGTCGAGCCGAATAGGCTCCGGGAACTGACAATGTGTTCTCCGGCCTGCAGCACCGACAATACGATTGACAGGATAGCGCTCATGCCGGAAGCGGTCGCGATGCAAGCCTCGCCGCCTTCGAGCGCCGCCAGACGGTCCTGAAACATCGATACCGTCGGATTTGTGAAGCGCGAATAAGTGAAGCTGTTTTCGGAGTCGGCAAAGCGCTCGGCGGCCTGCGCCGCGCTGTCGAAACAAAAGCTCGAAGTCAGCAGCAACGCTTCAGAGTGCTCGTTGAACGGCGTGCGCCGCGTACCGGCACGCACCGCCAGCGTATCGCTGGACAATCCTTGCAGATCCCCGTCGTGCGGATGGAGAAAATCGTTCATGGATAACGTTCGCCGATGGGTTGCGTGCTCATTCAACCGCCAAATGCAGGTGCAGTTGTGAGCGGTCGTTGCCTTCGCCGGCCGCATCACGGTCCGACTGTGACGCCAGATTGAGCCGCACCCGTTCGATCTTGCTCAGATATTCGGTCGTCACGTCGCCGGTGATGTAGTGGCCGTCGAAGCACGATGCCTCGAAATTTTGCAGTTGCGGATTCGTGTCACGCACCGCCTGCTTCATGTCCTCGACGTCCTGGTAGACGAGCGCATCGGCGCCGATGATCTGCGCCACTTCCTGGTCGGTCCGACCGTGCGCCACCAATTCAGCCCGGGTCGGCATATCGATGCCATACACATTCGGGAACCGCACTGGCGGTGCCGCCGAAGCAAAGATCACCTTGTTCGCGCCGGCGTCGCGCGCCATTTGCACGATCTCCTGTGACGTGGTGCCGCGCACGATCGAGTCGTCGACGATCAACACGTTACGGCCCTTGAACTCGACCGCCATCGCGTTGAGCTTTTGACGCACCGACTTCTTGCGCACTGCCTGGCCAGGCATGATGAAGGTGCGGCCAACATAGCGGTTCTTGAAGAACCCCTCGCGATATTCGATGTTGAGCTTCTTGGCGACCTGCATCGCCGCCGGCCGCGACGAATCAGGAATCGGCATCACGACATCAATTTGCACGCCGGGCAGCGTGCGCTTGATCTTCTCGGCCAAGTAATCGCCCATGCGCAGCCGCGCGTCGTAGACGGGCACGCCATCGAGCACCGAGTCGGGCCGCGCCAGGTAGACCAGTTCGAAGATACACGGGTTTAGGCTAGGATACTGCGCACATTGCTTGGCGTGCAACGTGCCATCCATACCGATGAACACGGCTTCGCCGGGCGCCACGTCCCGTACAAATTCGAAACCGATGCCCTCGAGCGCGACCGATTCGGACGCGATTATCCATTCGGTGCCCTGCGCGGTGTCGTGCTTGCCGATGGCCAGTGGCCGAATTCCATGCGGATCGCGAAACGCCAGCAATCCGTATCCGGCAATCAACGCGACAATCGCATAAGAGCCCTTTACGCGCCGATGCACCCCGGACACCGCCTTGAAAATCGCGTCGGGCTCCAGCGAGAATCCGGTCGTGGCCAACTGCAACTCGTGTGCGAGCACGTTAAGCAGCACCTCGGAATCGGAACTCGTGTTGATGTGCCGGCGGTCGATGCGGAACATTTCGTCCTTGAGTTGTTCCCAGTTCGTTACGTTGCCGTTGTGCGCGAGGATGACGCCGAACGGTGCATTCACGTAGAACGGCTGGGCCTCCTCCGCACTGCTCGCCGAGCCGGCGGTCGGGTAGCGGACTTGGCCGATCCCGCAGTTGCCGGGCAGCGAGCGCATGTTGCGCGTACGGAACACGTCGCGCACCATGCCGTTTGCCTTATGCATGTGGAACGTGCTGCCGTTGGCCGTCGCAATGCCGGCCGCATCCTGGCCGCGATGCTGCAACAGTAGCAGGCTGTCATAGATTAGCTGATTGACGGGAGACTGGGAAATTACGCCTACGATGCCGCACATGGCATGTCCTTCAAAGAAATTGAATCCGGGTGCCGCTCAGAAATGCACGTACGCTGCGATCGCGGCCGGCAGGAACGGTTTCAGTTCGCGCACACCATGCTCGGCGTAAGGCCTGAACATCGCGTTGCGCCAAAAATCTTGTCGCGGCAGCTCGGTCAATCCGGCGACCGCCACCAATACGAGTACCAGCAGCACGCCTCGTATCAGCCCAAATAGTATGCCCAACGTGCGATCGACGCCGCGCAGCCCGCCGGCGTCGGCAAGCCGGGTAAGCAGCGCACCGATCACGCCAGAGACAACCAGTACAGCCGCCGCCAAGCCGAAGAACACAACCCAGTACTGCGTCAGCACGCCGCCAGGCCAGTTCGCCGGCACATAGCCCGCCAGTGCGGGTGCATAGATCGCGGCGACAATGAACGCGACGATCCACCCAACCAGGCCGAATACCTCCGCCAGCAGCCCCCGCCACATTCCGCGCAGCGCCGACAGGCCAATGAGCGCGACCACGGCGTAGTCGAAAGCGGTCAACGTCGCGTCCGTCACTTCGTCAGCCGCCCTCTACTGCGTACGCTTGCTACCGCCGCCCGCGGTCAGTCCGGCCTCGCGCACCTTCGCCACCGCGGCGGCAGCGGCCGAACGATCGGCGAAGGGCCCGGCGCGCAACAGGATGCGCTCACTGCCGTCGGACTGGCGCCGGCGCTCGACATAGGCCGGCACGCCGAGCGCCTTCAACCGGCCCACCCAATCCCGTGCAGCGGCATCGCTGCCCAGCGTGCCCAGTTGCACCACGTAGCGATTGCCAGCTGGCACATTCGGCGTGCCGCCGGGACTCGACGCGTCCAATGACGCAGCCGCGCTGCTTTGTGCTCGAGCGCGCCTAGATTCCATCGCGGTCTTGCCGCGCGGCGGCGTCGCGGTGGGCGGCGTGTCCGGCGCGGCGGCAGGCATCACATCGTCTTCATACGCATGCGACGATGCCAGCGCCCATTCCGGCCGCGCCGGAATCTGGATGGCGATGTCGTCGGTAAAGGGCTTTGGGTGGGAGTCGAGAATCATCGGCAGCGCAACCACGGCCGCCATGACCAGCGCGATCGCACCAACCAGACGCCGACGCGCGCGTTGTTTCTCAGGCAGCGTCGGATCAAGCAACATCGCATCCGGATCCGTGCGGCGCTCGGCACGCCGCTCACCGCGGCTCGTGCGGCCGGCGCGGCTCCCCGCGGTGGTCCGGGACGGGCCCGCGTCGTCTTTGCTGCCGAAGGAAAACAATCCCATATGTGGCTCGTGGCGGCGCCGGCAGGCCGGTCTGCCCGGCTCGCGCGCCGCGCGGATCAATGATGCTGCATCTTACGATAGGCCATCACGCCGGCTACCGTATAGAAACTGCCGAAAACCACGATTCTATCATTTTCGGACGCCCGGCTGAGGGCATCCTGATAGGCAAGCTGCGGATTCGCGAACTGCCGGATCGACGCGTCCGAGGGCGCGTCGGGGTCGCCGCGCGCCACACCTAGCGTCTCTAATGTCTGTTCGATGTCGAGCGCACGGGCCGCGCGCGTCGTGGGCAATTCAGTCACGCACCAATGATCGACCTCGCCTTTCAAGCGTGCGAGCACGCCGGCGATATCCTTGTCGGCCATCGCGCCGAACACCGCATAGGTGTACGGGAAATAACCCATGTTGCCCAGATTCTGTGCCAACACCGCGGCCGCGTGAGGATTGTGCGCGACATCCAGCACGATCGCCGGTTTGCCGGGCAGCACCTGGAAGCGCCCGGGCAGCTCGACGTTGGCCAGCCCGAGCCGGATATCCTGCGCGCTGACCGGCAGACGCTCGCGCAGCGCCTCGAGTGCAGCGAGCGCCGCCGCGGTATTGAGCAACTGGTTTGCGCCGCGCAGCGCCGGATAGGCCAGCGCCGCGCGTTTTAGCGTGCGGCCGCGGTAGCTCCATTGCTGCCGCTCGCTGCCGGCATGACCCTCGTAATGAAAGTCGCGGTTGAACAGCCACAGGTCGGCGCCGATCGCCTCGGCATGCTCGACCACGCTATGCGGCGGCAGCGGATCGCCGACGATCGCCGGCTTGCCGGGACGAAAGATCCCCGCCTTCTCGCGGCCGATCTGCTCCCGCGTGTCGCCCAGGTAATGCTGGTGGTCCAGATCGACGCTGGTGATAACCGCACAATCGGCATCGATGATATTCACCGCGTCGAGCCGGCCGCCCAGGCCGACCTCCAAAATCACCGCATCAAGCTGGAGGGATACGAACAAGCGCATGATCGCCAGCGTCGTGAACTCGAAGTAGGTCAGCGACACCGGCTCGGGCAACGACAACCGTGCAGCCTCGACCGCTTCGAAATGCGGCAGCAGTTCGTCATCGGGCGCATTGCGGCCGTCCACGCGCGCACGTTCGTTGAACTCGAGCAGGTGTGGCGACGTGTGGCACCCGACGTGATAGCCGGCACGCAGCAGAATCGCTTCCAGAATCGCGCACGTCGATCCCTTGCCGTTGGTGCCGCCCACCGTGATCACCGGGCAGTTGAACTGCAGGCCGAGCGCCGCCTTCACGCGTCCAATGCGCGCCAACCCCATGTCGATGCCAACCGGATGGGCGGTTTCTAGATGCGCGAGCCAATCCTGAAGCGTTGCGAAAACAGTCATGACAGCCCCAGTGCCGAGCACCGCCGCTTCACGCGACCGCGTCCGCCGGCTGGTGCGTCAACAGCGCGATCAGCCGGGCGATTTCCTCGCGCATCTTGCGCCGATCCACGATCATGTCGATCGCACCTTTTTGCAGCAGGAATTCCGAACGCTGAAAGCCCTCCGGCAGTTTTTCGCGCACGGTCTGCTCGATCACGCGCGGACCGGCAAAGCCGATCAGCGCGCGGGGCTCGGCAATCACGACGTCGCCCAAGAACGCGAAGCTGGCCGACACGCCGCCCATCGTCGGGTCAGTCAGCACCGAGATGAACGGCAGCTTGGCCTCGGAAAGCTTTGTGAGCATCGCCGTGGTCTTGGCCATCTGCATCAGCGATAGCACGCTTTCTTGCATCCGCGCGCCGCCCGATGCGGCAAAGCAAATAAACGGGACTTGCTGCTCGAGCGCGTTCTTCGCCCCGCGCACGAAGCGCTCGCCAACGACCGAGCCCATCGAGCCGCCCATGAACGCGAACTCGAAGCAGGCGACCACCACCGGCAACGTGTGAATCGCACCGCCCATCACGACCATCGCGTCGGTCTCGCCGGTATCGTCCATCGCGTCCTTGAGCCGATCCGGGTATTTACGGCTGTCCTTGAACTTCAGCGCGTCGACCGGCACGATCTCCTGGCCGATTTCATAGCGGCCCTCCGGATCGAGCAACACGTCCAAGCGCTCGCGCGCACCAATCCGCATATGGTGATCGCACTTCGGACACACGTGCAGGTTGGCCTGCACATCATTGCGGTAAAGCACCGCCTCGCAGTTCGGGCACTTGACCCACAGTCCTTCCGGAATGCTCTTGCGGCTGCGCGGATCCGTTTGCTTGATCTTCGGCGGCAGCAGTTTATCCAGCCAACTCATGAAAGCTCCTCGATGGGTAGGTTCGTCGCGGCATACCGCCGGGCTCAGACCGCGTGGTCCAGCGCGTGCCGCACCTCGGCAACAAACGCCTTGAGCACGTGCGCGGCGTCCTGCCCGGGCGTCTGCTCGAGCAGTTGGACAATGCGGCTGCCGATCACGACCGCGTCGCTGACCTCGGCGATTGCACGGGCCGTGGCGGCATCGCGAATACCAAAGCCGACTCCAATCGGCAAAGGCACTCGCGCCTTGATGGCTGGCATTTTACCTGCGATGCTGGAAACGTCGAGATTTGCCGCACCGGTCACGCCCCTGAGCGACACATAATAGACATAGCCGCTCGCCACGCGTCCCACCGCGGCAATGCGCTCGTCGGTGGACGTCGGCGCGAGCAGGAAGATCGGATCGATGCCGTAGCCACGCATGGTATCGGCGAATTCAGCCGCTTCCTCGGGCGGGTAGTCAACCACCAGCACACCATCGACACCGGCCTCGCGCGCCGCGGCGCCGAACGCCTCGCGCCCCATCCGCTCGATCGGGTTCGCGTATCCCATCAGCACCACGGGTGTGTCACGGTCGCGCTCGCGAAACACGCGCACGTCGTCGAGCACGCGCCGCAGCGTGATGCCGCGCGCCAGTGCCCGCTCGGACGAGCGCTGAATCACGGGGCCATCGGCCATCGGGTCCGAGAATGGCACACCCAGCTCGATCACGTCGGCGCCGCCAGCGGCCAGCGCGTGCATGAACTCGACGGTGCGCGCCGGATCCGGGTCGCCCGCGGTCATGAATGGAATCAGGCCCTTGCGTCGATCGCGGGTCAGCGCCGCAAACTTCGTTTTAATTCGGGACATGGGGTAAAGTCTCGTCTAAAGTCGCACGGCCTGCCTCGAGCGCAGCCAATCGCCGGCGAGCAAGCGCGCAGTATTCAGGGTTAATCTCGTAGCCGACAAAGCGACGCTGGTGCCGCGCGCAGGCCACCGCGGTGGTGCCGCTGCCCATGAACGGATCGAGCACCAGACCGCCCGGCGGGCAACTGGACAGCACCATTCGCTCGATGATCTCCAGCGGCTTTTGCGTCGGATGCGCAACGCGCTCGGCATGCTGGCGGTGCAAGCGCGACACCGACCAGACGTCCTTCGGGTTGTAGCCGAGCTCGAGCCATTTGCTGCCTTCGAAAATGCGCCGCGAGCGGGCCTTCTTCGTGACAGGATCGTACGGAATACGCACCGGGTCCAGGTCGAAGTAATAGTCCTTCGACACCGCGAAAAAACCAATGTTGTCGTGCACCGACGTGAACCGGCGCGTCGTGCCACCCATGCTCGGCACGCGCCGGTCCCAGATAATCTCGTTGATCATCGTGAGCCGGCGCTTCAAGAAGCAGAAGATCTCCGGCGCGTATTGCCACGTGCAGAATACATACAGCGAGCCGCTCGGCTTGAGCTTCGGAATTGCCAATTCGAGCCAGCGGCAGGTCCACGCGATGAAATCCTGGCCGTTGCGCTTGTCCGAATCGTTGCCATAGTCCTTGCCCAGCCCGTATGGCGGGTCGGCCAGAATCAGGTCGATCGACTGGTCAGCCAGGCTGCCCACGTCGGTGAGGAAATCGCAATTGCGCAACGCTATCCCCGGCGGGATGGCGCGCGGCTGCAGCGCGTCGAGCGCCAGCGCGAAGTCGCACCCGCCGCCGGCCAGCGCGCCGCAATCATCGTCGGGTCCGGCTCGTTCGCTGAGTTCGTCGTCGCGCATCGTGATCGGTGTCGTATCGAGCGGCGCGCTCAAAACGCGATACCGGCGCGCTCGGCCACCGTATGCATATCTTTGTCGCCACGGCCCGACAGGTTCACCAGCAGCAGCTTGTCGCGCGCCAGGCTCGGTGCAAGCTTCGCTGCATACGCAAGCGCGTGGCTGGACTCGAGCGCGGGAATGATGCCCTCGATGCGGCAGCAGTCATGAAACGCCTTCAGCGCCTCATCATCGGTAATCCCGACGTACTGTGCGCGGCCAGTATCGCGCAGCCACGCATGCTCCGGCCCGACCCCTGGATAGTCCAGCCCCGCCGAGACCGAATGCGTATCGATGATCTGCCCGTTCTCGTCTTGCAATAGATAGGTGCGGTTGCCATGCAGTACGCCGGGCGTGCCGCCGATCAGCGATGCCGCGTGCCGGCCGGTGTCCAGTCCATCGCCGGCCGCCTCCACGCCGATTAATTGCACCGCCGTGTCGTCGATGTAGGGATAGAAAATGCCCATCGCATTCGAGCCGCCCCCCACGCACGCAATCACCGCATCCGGCTGGCGGCCGACTAGCTCGGGCATCTGCACCCGACACTCGTCGCCGATCACGCGCTGAAAGTCACGCACCATCAGCGGATATGGATGGGGACCGGCCACGGTGCCGATGATATAGAACGTGTTCTCGACATTCGTGACCCAGTCGCGCATCGCTTCGTTGAGCGCGTCCTTCAGCGTGCGCGAGCCCGAGTCGACCGGCACGACGCTCGCCCCCAGCAGCTTCATCCGATAAACGTTCGCCGCCTGCCGGCGCACATCCTCGGCGCCCATGTACACCACACATTCCATGCCAAGGCGCGCGGCGATTGTCGCCGTGGCCACGCCGTGCTGGCCGGCGCCCGTCTCCGCGATGACGCGCGGCTTGCCCATGCGGCGCGCCAGCAACGCCTGACCGATCACGTTGTTGACCTTGTGCGCGCCAGTGTGATTCAAGTCCTCGCGCTTCAAGTAGATCTGCGCGCCGCCGAGCAGCTCGCTCCAACGCCGTGCGTGGTAGATCGGCGACGGACGGCCGACGAAATGCTTAAGCTCGCGCGCATATTCGGCGACGAACTCGGGATCCTGCCGGTATTGGTCGTACGCGTCGCGCAGCTCGGCGAGCGCATGAACTAGGGTTTCGGCGACGAACACGCCACCATAAGGGCCGAAGTGGCCACGTTCATCAGGCAAATTGTACATTGCGTCACTCTCGTCAGACAGGGCCCGCACGCCACGCGAGCCCACTGGTCACCGGGCGTCCATCGCCGCCGCTGCCGCATCCGCGGCCTGCACGGCATTGACGAACGCCGCCATTCGGGCGTGATCCTTCACGCCCTTTGCACCCGGCACTTCGATGCCGCTGGACACATCCACGGCATACGGGCGCACCCGGTGAATGGCGTCAGTGACGTTTTGCGCGCTCAACCCACCACTCAAAACGGCCTGACGCGCGATGTCTGCTGGAATAAGTGACCAATCGAAAACCTTTCCGCCTCCGCCATAGCCGGCGACCAGCGAATCGAGCAGCAAGCCCGTTGCACAAGCATAGTTGATAGATGATTCTACCAAATCAGCCGGCCGGGTATCCGGTCCGACACGTAGGGCGCGCAGCCAGCGCAGGCCCGCGCGCCCTGCCAATATGGCGCAGCGCTGCGGCGTCTCGTCGCCGTGAAATTGCACCATGCCGAGTGGCACCGCGTCGAGCACCTGTTCGAACAGCGCGTCGTCGGCATTGACGAACAGCCCCACCACGGTCACGAACGGCGGAACACGGCGCGCCAGCGCGGCGGCAAGCTCGATGCTCACACAGCGCGGGCTGGGCGGATAGAAGACCAGTCCAATCGCATCGGCGCCCAGTGCGACCGCGCAATCGACGTCTTGCTCAGTGGACAGGCCACACAGCTTCACGCGCGTTCGCTGCGCGCGGTAGGCCGGCGCGGCGGCCTGGGTGGGTGCGGGCTCAGTCATGATTCCATACCTCGCTGAATGGCAAACTGGCGAGATTGGGCGGCGGCACGCCGAAGCCGTCGGGATAGCCCACCTGCGCCAGATACAGGCCGTCCGGCATGAACGTCGGTGCCGCGTGCTTGCGCTCGCGAGCAGCCAGCACTTCGGCCATCCAACAGGCCGGGTGCCTGTGCCGTCCCACTGACACCAGGCAGCCCATGATGTTGCGCACCATGTGGTGTAGAAACGCATTCGCCCGAAAGCGCAAATGCACGAACGGCCCGTGCTCAACGATATCGATCGCGTACAAGTGCTTGACGGGCGTCTTCGCCTGGCAATCGGACGAGCGAAACGACGAAAAATCGTGCTCGCCGATCAAATACCCGGCGGCCTCGCGCATCGCCTCGACGTCCAGCGGCGTATGAACCCACCCGGCGCGCCTCGCGAGCATCGGCGAGCGCACCGGATGCACATACAGCACATAGAAATACGTGCGCTCGAACGCCGCAAAGCGCGCGTGAAAAGTCGGCGGCACCGGCTTGGCCCACTGCACCGAGACACTGGGCGGCAAGAACGCGTTGACTCCGCGAACCCACGAAAATGCCGCCCGGTCAAGCAATGTATCGAAATGCACGACTTGACCGAGTGCATGTACGCCCGTGTCGGTCCGGCCGGCGACGACAGTGGGCAGCGGCACTTGCGCGAACTGCTCCAGCGCACGCTCAAGCACGTTCTGGACCGTATTGCCGTGCGGCTGCGCCTGCCAACCGCAGAACGCGGCGCCGTCATACTGGAGTCCCAGCGCGATGCGCATCGCCACCCTGCTCAAAGCGGCGCAAGCGCGGCGTGCAGCGCCCGCGCCTTTTCCAGCGTCGTCGGATCGTTCGACGCGATGACTTCGCTGACCAATGCGCGTGCACCCGCCGTATCGCCCAACTTCATGGATTCGACGGCCAGATTGAGCTTGTGTCGGGCGATCGCGGCGAGTTCGTCCGGCGCCAGCGCGACGGACGGTTGCGCGGCCAGCGGCGGCAAATCAAGGTCAAAATCGAGGTTCAATGCGCCGAAATGGGCGGCACCGAAGCGGGGCGGCGGCGCAACGGAGGGTGGCGGGGCCATCGGCGCGTCGCGCTCGACGGCGGCGATCTGCGCATCGGCAATCGCCGCATCGTACACGCTCGACGTCGTGGACGGCAGCGGCGGCAGCGATAGCTCCAGCGATGCCAGCGCGGCAGCGGCGTGTGCCGGAAAGTCGGGCGCCAGCGGCGTGTGCCGCTCGCCGGCGTGCGTTGCGGTGACGGCCGGCGATTCGGCTGCGAAGGCGTCTAAAACAGCATGCGATGACGGCGACGCAGCGTCCGGATCGTGCTCGACCATGTCGCCGCGCGACAATGCGTCGTGCGCTCCGGCGGTCGAAACGGTCCCGGACCGCAGACCGGCTTCGCCAGCCTCAACGGTCGGGCCTTCACGCGCCGTGTCGGCGGCATGCGTCTGTCCGGCGTCCAGACGATCGGATGCCTGTGCCTTGTCGCCCCCACGGTGACTGGCCAGCAGCGATTCGTCGTCGCGCTCCCCCACGTCCTCGTGTGCGACGGGCACGACGTGCGCCCGCTCCTGCGCCCGCTCGCTGTCAATGGCGTCCGACGAGCGGCTAACCACCGGCGGCTCAGCATCCGACGTGGCATCCCCCCCCCGACCGGCATCGCGCGTCACCGCGGCAGCCACCGCCGTCGCCGCGACGCCCATGGCCGCCACGGCGACACCCGTAGCCGCCGTGCCGACGACGGCAGCTTGCAACGCCTCATCGCCGGCATGGGGTACCGTACCGTCAGACGATTTAGACCCGGTTCGCATTGCAGAGGCACGATGCGGCAAGCCGCCATCCGGCGCACGAGCCGCGCCCGCTCGAGTCTCCTCGCGTGGGCCAACGCCCTGTGCACCACCCATATTGCCAGTAGCTGCCGCGCGCTGCCGTCGTCGCACCAGCGCGATCAGCAATCCCACCAGCAGGAACGCTAGTGCAGCGGCACCCGCCGCGATCGTTGGCGACAGACGTGGCGAAGCCCCCGTGCGGGCCGACGCGCGAGCCGTACCCTGGCTCGCCGCCACAGCAGTTGTCGAGACCACCCACGCCGCGGACGCGGACGGCGACGCCAATGCAACCGAGCCTGACTCCGGCACAATGGCTGCCACGCCCGCGGTCGCCGGCGTGCTCGCTTGATGTACCGGCACCCCCTCGGCTTGCGGCGCAGACGGCGTGGACGCGCCAGAGGTGACACCCAAGGTGACGCCAACGGAGGCACCCGAGGACGCGACGCCACCCGACGTGGCAATGCCCGGCGCGGCACTGTCCAGCGCCGCGGCGTGGGACGCGAGCGTCGGCAATGGTGCGCCGCTCATCCCCGTCGCAGTATTCGAAGGTTGCGGCGCGCGCTGGATCGCGCCGTCGGGTACCTGGATCACCGCACCGATCTTCAAGCGGTCCGGATCGCGCCCCATAAACGCGCCGGGATTGGCCTTGAACAGCAGTGCCACCATCCTGTCACGCATCGCCCGGTCGTTGGACTGGATCACCGCACTGGCTATGTCGTTTAGCGATTGGCCGGGCTTGACGACAAAACGATTGGAGCCTGCGCTATCGGCAACCGATGCGCCGGCCGTGCCGGCCGCGCCGGTATTCGTTCCGGCTGCCGCCGCGCCCGGCGACGACACCGTAATCATTGCCGTCACCGCCACGGCGCCCACGCGCGCGCCCCATGCTCGAACCCTCATTAATACTCCTACATCGCCACGATGCGTGCTAACCTGGGCGCCGCCGTTGGCCTGTGCCGCACGCCGGCGCCGATTCTAGTTGGCTTTCGATCACAAAAGCCGCATCTTAAAACGAAAAAGGCGCCACGCAGCGCGCAACGCCCTTGTCTTTCGCGCGCACGGGCGCGCGCGTTGCCCGCTGGCAGATCAATGTTCAAGCAAAATGCGCAACATCCGGCGCAGCGGTTCGGCAGCGCCCCACAGCAACTGGTCGCCGACCGTGAATGCCGATAGGTATTCGCCGCCCATCGCGAGCTTGCGCAACCGGCCGACCGGCACCGACAGCGTGCCGGTCACGTTGGCCGGCGATAGCGCGTGCATCGACGCGTCGCGCGCGTTCGGCACAACCTTCACCCAATCGTTCGCCGTCGCCAGCATCTGATGGATCTCGTCGAGCGGCACGTCCTGCTTCAGCTTGATCGTCAATGCCTGCGAATGGCAACGCATTGCACCGATGCGCACGCACAATCCGTCGACCGGGATCGACCCCGGCTCGCCGACGGCTGGACGGCCGAGGATCTTGTTCGTCTCGGCACCGCCCTTCCATTCTTCCTTCGACATGCCGTTGCCCAGGTCCTTGTCGATCCATGGAATCAGCGAACCGGCCAGCGGCACGCCGAAATGCTGCGTCGGCATCGCGTCACTGTTCATTGCGGACAACACGCGGCGGTCGATGTCTAGGATGGACGACGCGGGATCGGTCAGTTGCGGCTCAACCGCGCCATGTAGCGTCCCCATCTGCGACAAAAGCTCGCGCATGTTTTGTGCGCCGGCCCCGGACGCGGCCTGATACGTCATCGCGGTCAGCCAGTCAACCAGGTCGTGCTGGAACAATCCGCCCAGCGCCATGAGCATCAAGCTCACGGTGCAATTCCCGCCGATGAAATCGCGCCCGCCACGCACCAGCGAATCACGGATCACGTCGAGATTGACCGGATCCAGGATGATCACCGCATCGTCCTTCATCCGCAGCGCGGAGGCCGCGTCGATCCAGTAGCCCTCCCAGCCGGCTGCGCGCAGCTTCGGATAGACGTCGTTCGTATAATCACCACCCTGGCACGTGATGATCGCGTCGCAGCGCTTTAGCTCGTCGATAGCGAACGCGTCCTTGAGCTTCGTGTCCGTGTTCGCGAATGCCGGCGCCGCACCGCCCGCATTGCTGGTACTAAAGAAGACCGGTTCTATCAGGTCGAAATCGCGCTCCTGTTGCATGCGCTGCATCAGGACGCTGCCGACCATGCCGCGCCAACCAACGAGACCTACGTTCATGACTTACCTTTGGGATCGGTTCTTCCCCGCATCTGTCCCCAGTGTGGCCGCGCGGGGAAGATGAGGCGGACACGACTGGACACGATCAAGTTTTGATCGTTTTGCGGGTACGAATCATCGTCGTGCCAATAGGCGGCGTGCGATGCGCCGCGAGAACGCGCACGGCCGTCCATTTCCGCTCGCGCGAACGCGCGCCGCGATCGTCACCGACAATCGCAGCAACCAGGCTCGTGGAACGGGGGGCTTGCATCATGTTGCGCAGTGTACACGAAATCGTAGCGCGATGGCGCCAAACCGACTCAAAAAGCGAACCGATTCAGCCACTTGCACCCCCTCGGACAAATCGCCTGGGCGGCGTCAGCGTGCCAGCGCCGCGATGACCGCATCACCCATTTCGCGCGTGCCGACTTGCTTGCAGCCCGGCGTAACGATGTCCGGCGTGCGATAGCCTTGCGCGAGCACACGCTTGACCGCGTTCTCGATCCGGTCCGCCTGTTCGGCGCGTCCAAGCGAGTAGCGCAACATCATCGCAGCCGATAGAATCGTCGCGAGCGGATTAGCCACGCCCTTACCCGCGATATCCGGCGCCGAGCCGTGCGACGGCTCATACAGGCCCTTGTTGTTCACGTCGAGCGACGCGGAGGGCAGCATCCCGATCGAGCCAGTCAGCATCGCCGCTTCGTCGGATAGGATATCGCCGAACATGTTGCCCGTGACGACCACGTCAAATGCTTTGGGCGCCTTCACCAGTTGCATCGCCGCGTTGTCGACATACATATGCGATAGTTCGACATCCGGATAGTCGCGCGCCACGTCGATTATGACGTCCTTCCACAGTTGCGACGTTTCCAGTACGTTGGCTTTATCGACCGAAGTCAACCGCTTCGCGCGCTTTTGCGCGGCTTGGAAGGCCACGTGCGCGATCCGTCGCACCTCCGGCTCCGCATAGCGCATCGTGTCGAAACCCTCGCGGCTACCGTGGAACGGGCCGTCCGGCGCGTCGCGCAAGCCGCGCGGCTGGCCGAAGTAGATGTCGCCGTTCAGTTCGCGCACGATCAGGATGTCCAGTCCGGACACGATCTCCGGCTTCAGCGATGACGCGCCGGTCAACTCTGGATAGCAGATCGCCGGGCGAAAGTTCGCAAACAACTGCAAGTGCTTACGCAAGCCAAGGATCGCCTGCTCCGGGCGCAACGCGCGCTCGAGCTGGTCGTATTTCCAATCGCCGACCGCGCCGAATAAAATCGCGTCTGCGTGCCTGGCCAGCGCCAGCGTGGCGTCCGGCAACGGATGCCCGCTTGCCTCGTAGCCGGCGCCCCCGACCGGTGCCTGCTCCAGTTCAAAGCGCTCGTCGAGCGCATTCAGGACTTTTACCGCCTCGGTGACGATTTCCGGGCCAATCCCGTCGCCCGGCAACACGGCAATCTTCATACGTTCCATTCCAAAAACATTGAATCGAAAGGCGCGACGCGCGGCAATGCGCGCCGCCTCAACCGACGAGACGATTGTTCAGCCACGGTTGACGGGCCAGCCGCTCGGCCTCGAACTGACGAATCCGCTCGGCATGGCGCAACGTCAGACCGATGTCGTCGAACCCGTTGAGCAGACAGTATTTGCGAAACGGCGCGATGTCGAATTCGAACGCGTGGGCGCCATCCACGGTGCGCACCTGCTGCTGCTCCAGGTCGATCGTCAGCTGGAAGCCGTTGAATGCGGCCGTGTCGTTGAACAGTCGGTGCACATCGGCGCCGCGCAACACGATCGGCAGCAAGCCGTTCTTGAAGCAGTTGTTGAAGAAGATGTCTGCAAAGCTGGGCGCGATGATCGCCCGGAAGCCATACTGCTGCAATGCCCACGGCGCATGCTCGCGTGAGCTACCGCAGCCGAAGTTCTGGCGGGCAAGCAGGATCGAGGCGCCCTGGTAGCGCGGCTGGTTCAGCACGAAATCCGGGTTCAGCGGCCGCGTCGAGCAATCCTGGCCCGGCTCCCCATGGTCCAGGTAGCGCCACTCGTCAAACAGATTGGGTCCGAAGCCCGTACGCTTGATTGACTTCAGGAACTGCTTCGGAATGATGGCATCGGTGTCGACATTCTCGCGATCGAGCGGTGCGACGATACCGGTATGAACGACAAATTTTTCCATGACTTCCTCGAACGTGATCGAGTCCTGATCGGACCCGGTCGGGCCCGCCGTCGCGGGCCGTGTGCGCAACCCGTGACCTGCAGCGAGACCCGCGTTACTGCGCGGCCTTCTTGATCGCCGCACCGGCCTCGCGCATGTCCTGCCCGAAACCCGACACGGTGTTGCATCCGGCGATCGCGGCACAGCCCAGCACCACCGCGGTCACTGCGAGCCACCCGATGAATACGCGCTTCATTCTTATGCTTGCCCCGTCGCGTCAGGCCAAACGACGTACGTCGACAAAATGACCTTCGATGGCCGCCGCAGCCGCCATCGCCGGGCTGACCAGGTGCGTGCGTCCACCGTTGCCCTGTCGCCCCTCGAAATTGCGATTCGACGTCGATGCGCAGCGCTCGCCCGGCTCGAGCCGGTCCGCGTTCATCGCCAGGCACATCGAGCACCCCGGCTCGCGCCATTCGAACCCGGCGTCCTTGAATACCTTGTCGAGCCCCTCGCGTTCGGCCTGCGCCTTCACGAGCCCGGAGCCCGGCACGACCAGTGCCAGCCGGATGTTTGGCGCAATGCGCCGCCCGAGCTGGCGCACCATGTGCGCGGCCGCGCGCAGATCCTCGATCCGCGCATTCGTGCAGGAGCCGATGAAGACCTTGTCGGGCTGGATCGCCTGAATCGGCGTATCGGGCTCCAACGCCATGTACTGGAGCGCACGCTCCATCGCATCGCGCTTGACCGGATCCTTCTCACGCCCCGGGTCCGGCACCCGTGCGTCGATCGAGGTGACCATCTCCGGCGACGTACCCCATGTCACTTGCGGCACGATCTGCGCGGCATCCAGTTCGACGACGCGCTCGAAGTACGCGCCTTCATCGGAGCGGAACGTGCGCCAATACTGCGCGGCCTGCTCGAACTCGGCCCCCTTCGGCGAGAACGGCCGCTCGCGCAGATAGTCGATTGTTGTGTCATCGACCGCCACCATCCCAGCACGCGCGCCGGCCTCGATGGCCATGTTGCACACGGTCATGCGACCTTCCATCGACAGCGCACGGATCGTCGAGCCGCCAAATTCAATCGCGTAACCAGTGCCGCCCGCCGTGCCGATGCGCCCGATGATCGCAAGTACGATGTCTTTGGCCGTGCATCCGCGCGGCAACACGCCATCGACTTGGATCAACATGTTCTTGCTTTTTTTCTGCAACAACGTCTGCGTGGCGAGCACGTGCTCGACCTCGGACGTGCCGATGCCGTGCGCGAGCGCGCCAAACGCGCCGTGCGTCGACGTGTGGGAATCGCCGCACACGATCGTCATGCCGGGCAACGTCGCGCCCTGCTCCGGGCCAATGATGTGAACGATGCCCTGCCGCTGGTCGTTCATCTTAAATTGCGTGATGCCATAGGCGTCACAGTTGGCGTCCAGCGTATCGACCTGCAGCTTGGACACTGGATCGACGATGCCGTGGCTGCGGTCGGTGGTCGGCACGTTGTGGTCCGACACCGCCAGGTTCGCGCTGATGCGCCACACCGGTCGCTGCGCGAGCTTTAGGCCTTCGAATGCCTGTGGCGAAGTCACCTCGTGCAACAGGTGCCGGTCGATATAGAGCAGCGTGGTGCCGTCTTCCTCGGTATGGACGACGTGCGAATCCCACAGTTTGTCATACAGGGTCTGGGGCATGGCGTTCAGTCTCGGGTCAGTGCTGGACCGTGGTATTGAAGGGACACCGTAGGTCGATGTTGCGTTGGTCCACGCACCGATTATGCCAGCAGCACGGGGCGATTCGCTACCCAATTGATAAAAAACTCTATTAAAAACATAGAGTTATGGTGGTATTCGCAATACCTGGATAAATACTGCCAGCATCATTGGCACACCCGAACAGCGTGTCTCGTGCGCTGTCCCGTGCGCCCAGCGCGGGAAAAGCATACGGGCCAGAGACGCCTGCCCGGCATCTCTGGCCCGCTCTGTCCTTGGCCTAATCGACGTTGACGGTCGGTTCACGCAGACCGGTAGTTCCGCAAACTGCCGATTCACACCAGACTGCTGGTTCATACAGACCGCCGGCGGCGCGCCGCGTGCCGCCGACTCTGACGGACGCAACGCACAGATCTGCTCTTACCGTTTGTCGATCGGCTTGGCCTCGCGCGGCGTATGACCGATGAACAATTGACGCGGACGACCGATTTTTTGCTCCGGCTCCGAGATCATCTCGCTCCACTGCGCGATCCAGCCTACCGTGCGGGCCATCGCGAAAACACATGTGAACATCGACGTCGGAATACCGAGCGCGCGCTGCACGATGCCGGAATAGAAGTCCACGTTCGGATACAGCTTGCGCGAGACGAAATACTCGTCCTCGAGTGCGATTTTCTCCAGCTCCATTGCCAACTTAAACAGCGGATCGTCGTGCAAACCAAGCTCGTTGAGCACTTCGTGGCACGTCTCGCGCATTAGCTTCGCGCGCGGATCGTAGTTCTTGTACACGCGATGGCCAAACCCCATCAGCTTGACGCCGGAGTTCTTATCCTTGACTTGCTTGATGAACTCGGGAATCCTATCCGACGAGCCGATTTCCTCGAGCATGTTCAGCGCCGCCTCATTGGCGCCGCCGTGTGCCGGCCCCCACAGACACGCAATACCGGCGGCGATACACGCGAACGGGTTCGCGCCGGACGAGCCGGCCAGCCGCACGGTCGACGTCGATGCGTTTTGCTCATGGTCCGCGTGCAGGATTAGAATGCGGTCGAGCGCGCGCACCAGCACGTCGTTGATCACATATTCCTCGCACGGGTTCGCGAACATCATGCGCATGAAGTTCGCGCTGTACGACAGGTCATTACGCGGATAGACGAACGGCTGACCGATGCTGTACTTGTAGGCCATCGCAACGAGCGTCGGCAGCTTCGCGATCATCCGGATCGCCGATACGTCACGATGACGCGGATCGTTGATGTTCAGCGAATCGTGGTAGAACGCCGACAGCGCACCAACCGCCGCCGTCAGGATAGCCATCGGATGCGCATCACGGCGAAAGCCTCGGAAGAAGAACTGCATCTGCTCGTGGACCATCGTGTGCTTGGCCACGGTGTCGACAAATTCCTTCTTCTGCTGTTTGTTCGGCAAATCGCCCTTGAGCAGCACATAACAAGTCTCGAGGAAGTCTGCATTCTGCGCCAGCTCGTCGATCGGATAGCCGCGGTACAGCAGCTCACCCTTGTCGCCATCGATGTAGGTGATCGAGGAGTTGCACGACGCAGTGGACATGAACCCCGGGTCATACGTGAATTTGCCGGTCTGGCCGTACAGCTTGCGGATGTCGATCGCATCGGGCCCCATCGTGCCCTTGTAGATCGGCAGTTCGACACTCGGCGAATTGTCGCTGAACGATAGCGTGGCTTTAACGTCTGACGGGGTCATGGCACATCCTCAATCGTGGTATAGGAAACAATTTGCGATATGACGCACGAATCACACCGTGCGCAGCCAACCCAGTACGCGCGCCACATCGGGTGTCGCAAGGGGTGCAGCGGGTTCGCTGCGCGAGAGCAATAGGTCCATCAGCTCGTTGTCGGATAGCTCCAGCAGTTGCGTAAGCGCGCCAACGTCCGCATCGCTGAGTTCATGTTCATATCGGCTGAAAAAACGCTCGAAAATCAGATCGTTTTCCAGCAGGCCGCGTCGCGCGCGCCAGCGCAGCCGCGCGCGACGAGTAGGGTCGGACTGATGAGAGGATGACACGTCAGCCTCAAACCGCCCGGCGCACCATCAGTTCCTTGATCTTGCCGATCGCCTTCGTCGGATTGAGCCCCTTCGGGCACACATCGACGCAGTTCATGATCGTGTGGCAACGGAACAGACGATACGGGTCTTCCAGGTTGTCTAGCCGCTCGCCGGTCGCCTGATCACGACTATCGGCGATGAATCGGTACGCTTGCAACAAGCCCGCCGGGCCGACGAACTTGTCCGGGTTCCACCAAAAGCTGGGGCAAGACGTCGAGCAGCTCGCGCACAGGATGCACTCGTACAGGCCGTCAAGCTCGTCACGCTCCTCAGGCGACTGCAACCGCTCCTTCTCCGGCGGCGGCGTGTCGTTGATTCAGGTACGGCTTGATCGAGTGATACTGGTTGAAGAACTGCGTGAAGTCGCAAATCAGGTCGCGCACCACCGGCAGCCCCGGCAACGGACGCAGCACGATCTTATGCGGCAGATCGTTCAGGTTCGTCAGGCACGCCAGCCCGTTCTTGCCGTTGATGTTCATCGCATCCGAACCACACACGCCTTCGCGACACGAGCGGCGGAACGAGATCGTCTCGTCGACGGCCTTGAGCTTGACCAGCGCGTCGAGCAGCATCCGGTCATGCGAGTCGAGCTCGATCTCGTACGTCTGCATGCGCGGCGCGGCGTCCTTATCCGGATCGTAGCGGTAAATTTCAAAAATACGTTTTGCCATGTTCGTTTCCTTTGACTTGCTGCGCGTCGCTCAAAAGGTCCGCGGCTTCGGGGGGACCGGGTCGACCGTCAACGGCTTCATGTGGACCGGCTTGTAGTCCAGACGGTCGCCTTCGCTGAACCACAGCGTATGGCGCAGCCAGTTTTCATCGTCGCGGTGCTCGTAGTCACTCTGCGCGTGCGCGCCGCGGCTTTCCTTGCGCGCCTCAGCCGACACCATCGTCGCACGGGCAACTTCGGTCAGGTTGGCCAACTCAAGCGCTTCGACGCGCGCAGTATTGAACACTTTCGACTTGTCCTTCAGATGCACGTCGCCAGCGCGCGCGCACACTTCACGGATCTTCACGACACCTTCAGCAAGCAGCTTGGACGTGCGGAACACACCCGCATGCGCCTGCATCGTCTTGCGGATGTCCGCCGCCACCGCCTGCGTGTACTCGCCCGACGTGGACGCATCGAGCTTGGCCAGCCGCGACAACGCAAAATCGGCCGCATCGGCCGGCAGCGGCTTATGCTCCTTCACGTCCTTCACGTGCTGGATGATGTGATTGCCCGCTGCGCGGCCGAACACCACGAGGTCCAGCAACGAGTTCGTGCCGAGCCGGTTCGCGCCGTGGACCGATACGCACGAGCATTCGCCGACCGCATAGAAGCCGTTGACCGGCTCCTTGTGGCCCTTCGGCGTGCCAACGACCTGGCCATGGAGATTGGTCGGGATACCGCCCATCTGGTAATGGATCGTCGGCACCACCGGAATCGGCTCCTTGATCGCATCGACGTTCGCGAACTTCAGCGCGATCTCGCGAATCGACGGCAGGCGCTTCATGATCGTTTCCGCGCCGATATGCGACAGGTCCAGCAGCACGTAGTCCTTGTTCGGACCACAGCCGCGTCCTTCCTTGATTTCCTGATCCATCGAGCGCGACACAAAATCGCGGGGCGCCAGGTCCTTCAGCGTCGGCGCGTAGCGCTCCATGAAGCGCTCACCGTTTGCGTTGCGCAGAATGCCGCCCTCGCCGCGCACCCCTTCGGTGATCAGCACGCCGGCGCCCGCAACGCCGGTCGGGTGGAACTGCCAGAATTCCATGTCCTGCAGCGCGATGCCCGCGCGCGCGGCCATCCCAAGACCGTCGCCGGTATTGATGAACGCGTTCGTCGACGCATTGAAGATGCGCCCGGCCCCGCCGGTCGCGAACAGCGTGCACTTGCCCTCGAGAATGTAGACGTCACCGGTTTCCATCTCGAGCGCAGTCACGCCGAGCACGTCGCCTTCGGCATCGCGGATCAGGTCCAGCGCCATCCATTCGACGAAGAAGTGTGTCTTGGCCTTCACATTCTGCTGGTACAACGTATGCAGCAGCGCGTGGCCGGTGCGGTCCGCAGCCGCGCAAGCGCGCTGCACCGGCTTCTCGCCATAGTTCGCGGTATGGCCACCGAATGGGCGCTGATAAATCGTGCCGTCCGGATTGCGGTCGAACGGCATGCCAAAGTGCTCAAGCTCGTAGACCGCGTTCGTCGCCTCGCGGCACATGAACTCGATCGCGTCCTGGTCGCCAAGCCAGTCCGAGCCCTTGATCGTGTCATAGAAGTGGTAGTGCCAGTTGTCCTCGCTCATGTTGCCCAGCGATGCGCCGATGCCGCCTTGCGCGGCCACCGTGTGCGAGCGGGTCGGGAACACTTTGGAGAGCACGGCCACCGACAGGCCAGCCTTCGCCAGTTGCAGCGACGCGCGCATCCCGGAGCCGCCCGCGCCGACGATCACCACGTCGAACTTGCGACGCGGCAGCGAATTCTTGATTGCAACCATGCTTTTAAACTCTCCAGAGAATCTGTGCGGCGTAGCCCGTGCACGCGACGAGCCAGACAATCGTCAGCACCTGCAGCACGAGCCGCACGCCGACCGGCTTCACGTAGTCCATCCAGATGTCGCGCACGCCGACCCAGGCGTGATAAAAGAGCGCGAGCAGCGTGACGAACGTCGCGAGCTTCATCCATTGGATCGAAAAGATCGCCGCCCAGCCGTCATACGAGAAGTTGCCGGCCAAGAAGAACCAAACGAGCAGGATGACCGTGTAGATCGCCATGATCATTGCGGTTGCGCGCTGCGCGATCCAGTCGCGCAGCCCATAGTGAGCGCCGACGACCAAGCGCTTCGAACCAATGCGGTGATTCGCTGCCATTTAAAACACTCCGAACAGTTTGAGCGCGACGGCAATCGTGAGCACCGACGACACCACGAACACGACGATCGACGTTTGCTTGCCGCCCTGCTTCGTGACCGCACGGTGCGTGTCCAGCAGCAGGTGGCGCAGCCCAGCACAGAAGTGGAACAGGTACGCCCACGACAGCACGAGCACAATCAGTTTGACCAGAGGATAGGAAAAGAAGGCTTTCAGGGACGCAAAGCTGAGCTCCGAAGTCAAGCTCTGCTCAAGCAGGTACAGCGAGAAAGGCAGCAGCAGGAACAGCAGCGCACCGCTGACACGATGCAAGATGGATACACGGCCCGCGAGCGGTAGCCGGTATCTCAGTATCTGGCCGATACTGATGTTCCGGTACTCCGGTCTTGGTTTTTTTACGGCTTCAGCCATTGCTAGACCCCAAGTTGAGACACTAACCCATAATTTTAACGCCTTTTCTTTTCGCGATGCATTGCAACAATGTTGCCCCGGTGTTGCCCCGGGCGCCAGCGTTGCAAGATTGCTTTGCCAGATGCGCAACAATAGGCATTGCGCCACGTATGCGGCGGGCGCTAGACCGGGCGGCCGCGCGTCGATGCCATCGTCTTTTTCTGTCAGCTCAAATCGTTTTGGTAATGGTATCCGGCCGTCACGTACCAGCCCCGCCGCACCTCGACCGGTCGATCACCGTACGTGTACGACACGCGATCGACCGACAGCAGCGGATAATCGGGCGCGACCCTCAGCAGCGTGGCCACTGCCGCGTCGGCGGCCACCGCGCGGATCTTTTCGGAAGCGCGGATCATCCGCGTGCCGAACTCCGTCTCGAACATCGCATACAGCGGCCCCTTGTATTCGGACAGCCGCTCCAGCGTGAGCCCGCGAAACATCGCACCGGGCAGCCAGATCTCATCGAGCACCGTCGGCTTGGCCTCGAACTCGAGCACGCGCTTGACCAGCACCACCGAGTCCGCGGGCTTAAGTTCCAGCTGCCGTGCGATCTCCGCCGGTGCGCGCAAGCGACGTACCTCCAACAGGCGGCTTTCGTGCGGCTGCAGCTCGCCCTGGTCGGGCAGCAGCCGCAGGAACCGGAACTGCACGCGGTCCTCGTTATGGGTCGCCACGAACGTGCCCTTACCCTGGCGGCGCACCAGCAGGTTGTCGGCGGCCAGCTCGTCGATCGCCTTGCGCACGGTGCCCTGGCTAACCCTGTAGCGCGCGGCCAGCTCCACCTCACTCGGAATCATCTCGCCTGGCTTCCACTCGCCCGACTCCAGGCTCTGCGTGATCAGCGCCTTGATCTGTTGATAAAGCGGGCTGAACGTGGGCGACGGCACACCCGCGGCCGGGCCGCGCTCGGTGCCGTTCGTCGTGTTGCCCGGGCTCGCGTGGTTCGAATTCATGGCGCTATTTCATCATGAAGGTCGCCGCACCGTCCATCTTTTTTCACCCTATTCATCTGTCTTATATAAGACATAAGATATGGTTGACTTTACCCCCTTCGGCTCCTAAACTGCTTTGCTATGCAATGCTTCGCGGCGTTGCCTTGCTGCGTGGCGTATCGCGTGTCGATCTAGCGTGATATGCCACGCAATGCTGAACGACCGAAATTTACCGGCACGCCCCGTTTAGCCGCGTGCGCGAGTACCGCATCCCCTCAGGTGACTCGCCCATGCGGCCAAACGAGACCGCGCTTCACCGACGCGCGACGAATGTCAGCTCGAGCATGCTGCAAAGAGCCACGCGGCGCGCTTAAAATGGCGTTCTTTGTTGCGTTCAACGTCTCGTCCTGGAGATTTATCAATGGCTAAGCCCGCTCAGCGCGTTGCCGTCACCGGCGCCGCAGGTCAAATTGGTTATTCGCTGCTATTTCGCATCGCCAATGGCGATCTACTTGGCAAGGACCAACCCGTCATCCTGCAACTGCTCGACCTGCCGCAGGCACAAGCCGCCGTCAAGGGCGTGGTGATGGAGCTTGAGGACTGCGCTTTCCCGCTGCTGTCCGGCGTGGTCGTCACTGACGATCCGAAAGTGGCATTCAAGGATGCCGACGTTGCGCTGCTGGTCGGTGCCCGCCCCCGCTCCAAGGGCATGGAGCGCAAGGACCTGCTGTCGGCCAACGCCGAAATCTTCACGGTGCAGGGCCGCGCGCTTAATGAGGTCGCCAGCCGCGACGTGAAGGTGCTGGTGGTCGGCAACCCAGCCAACACTAACGCCTATATCGCGATGAAGTCGGCGCCGGACTTGCCCAAGAAGAACTTCACCTCGATGCTGCGCTTGGATCACAACCGCGCGCTGTCGCAACTGGCCGCCAAGGCCGGCAAGCCGGTCGCCTCGATCGAGAAGCTCGTGGTATGGGGCAACCACTCGCCGACGATGTACCCGGATTTCCGCTTCGCGACGGCTGAGGGCCAGTCACTGACCCAGCTGATCAACGATGACGAATGGAACCGCAACGTGTTCATCCCGACGGTGGGCAAGCGCGGCGCGGCGATTATCGAGGCCCGCGGACTGTCGTCAGCCGCGTCCGCGGCCAATGCGGCAATCGATCACGTGCACGACTGGGTGCTCGGCTCCAACGGCAAGTGGGTCACGATGGGCGTGCCGTCCGACGGCTCGTACGGCATCCCGGAAGACATCATCTATGGCGTGCCGGTGATCACCGAGAACGGCGGGTACAAGCGCGTCGAGGGTCTGGAGATCGATGCTTTCTCGCGCGAGAAGATGGACGCCACGCTCAACGAGTTGCTTGAGGAGCGTGACGGCGTGCAGCACCTGCTCGGCTGAGCCCGGCACGCGCTTCACGCCGACGATGCACGCCTTGACGCCTGCCGATGTCCTGTTCGACGGCGAAACGCCGCCTGCCCTGCTGCCCGCGTGCGATCACTACGCGGGCAGCGAGAAGCTGATGCGCAAGTCGCTCGAGCTGCAGCAACGGCTCGGGCCGGTGTTCGACATCACGCTCGATTGTGAGGACGGCGCGCAGGTCGGGCGCGAGGCCGAACACGCGGCGCTGGTCGCCTCGCTATTGCACGGCGAGGGCAACCGCTTTGGCCGCGTTGGCGTGCGCATCCATGCGTACGATCATCCGCATTGGCGCGACGACGTGCGCATCGTGCTGCATGCGCCACGGTGCCCGCCCGCGTACATCATGTTGCCGAAGGTGCGTGGGCTGCACGAGGCGGCCGAGCAGTGCGCATTCATCGACGCGGTGCGCCGTGAGACCGGTCTGCACGCCCCCATCCCGGTTCATTTGCTCATCGAGACGCATGCCGCGCTCGACTCGGTATTTTCACTGGCCGCGCTGCCCGCCGTGCAATCGCTGTCGTTTGGCCTGATGGATTTCGTCTCCGCACATCACGGCGCGATTGCTGACGCCGCGATGCGCTCGCCGGGGCAATTCGACCATCCGCTGGTGCGCCGCGCCAAACTCGAGATCGCCGCGGCCTGCCATGCGCACGGCAAGGTGCCGTCGCATAACGTGACGACCGACGTGCGCGACGTGCAACGCGTCGCGCACGATGCCGCGCGGGCCCGCGACGAGTTCGGGTACACGCGGATGTGGAGCATCCATCCGGCGCAAATCGAGCCGATCGTCGCCGCCTTCGCCCCGCGCGACGACGAATTGGCGCTGGCCACCGACATCCTGCTTGCCGCACAGCAGGCGCAATGGGGGCCCATTCGCCACCGCGACACGCTGCACGACCGCGCGAGCTACCGCTATTACTGGTGCGTGCTTCGCCGTGCGAAGGCGGTCGGTCGGCCGCTTGCGCGCGACGTCGCCGTCTGGTTCACGCCTGCTGAGAACACTGGGTCGGACGCCACCGCGGCGAATCGCGCCGTAACGACAAACCCGATGTCGGTCCCATTGTTGAATAGGCGAGAATAGCGTCCGCCCCACGGCGCGCGCCGCCCGCGCGCCCGGTCGCCGCTTATTTTCAAGGTATTGATACAGATGAAGACACTCGCTATCGCCGCCGCCATCGGCGTGCTCTGCGCCACGCTATTCGTGACTGCCGACGCGTGCGCCGCCACGGCCGCCGCAACCGGCACCAGCTCCGCATCCGCCCAATCCAGCACAAGATCTGGCGCCCAATCCGGCACACAATCCGGAGCAAAGAAACCCGAGCCGAGCCATCGACTATCTAAGAAGCGCACCGCCAAGAAAGCCGCTGCGAAAACGATAGCCGACTTGGTGCCGGAAGGCGCAACAAAATGGCGCTGCGCAGACAACAACGCGTTTTTCCTGAGTGGCGACATGAAGCGCGACCAGATTGTCACCGTGCATTGGGCCGGCAAGAATTACAAGCTGCCGCGTGAGCAGACGACCACCGGCGCCGATCGCTTCCACGACGCGGCCACGGGACTCGATCTGATCGTCATCCCGACTAAGGCGATGCTGTTCTCCGATAAGAACAGCTCTCGACTGGCCGACGAATGTAAGACGCCCGAAATGGTCGCTGGCGCGCCGGCGCCGATCCAGACCGAGGCGCTCAAGCAGCGTCCGAGCCTGTTGCAAGGTCACTGAACGACGCCAGGCAGCATATCAGGGCCCCCGCCATGTCCCCGCCGATCTCAAACGTGCGACCTGAACCGGATGCTGGGCTGGTCGACATCGTCGACTACGTGCAACACTACCGCATCGACAGTGCGCTCGCGCTGGAGACGGCGCGCTGGATCCGGCCCGCCTCGAGGCGATGCCCGTCAACGAGTATGTCGATTTGTACGTGATTTGACTGAACCCACGCGTATCAACCCAAGGGAAACACCATGGCCCACAATCTCCACAAAACGCTCAAGGAATTCGATAGCGGCTCAGGCAAGGGTAAGTACTACTCGTTGCCGCAGCTCGGCAAGGCCCTCGGCATCAAGATCGACCGCCTGCCCGTGTCGATTCGTATCGTGCTCGAATCCGTGCTGCGCAATTACGATGGCAAGAAGATCAGCGAGGAGCACGTCAAGCAGTTGGCAAAGTGGCAACCCAACGCCGCGCGCACCGACGAGATTCCATTTGTCGTGTCGCGCGTCGTGTTGCAGGACTTCACCGGCGTGCCGCTGCTGGCCGACATCGCGGCAATGCGCGGCGTCGCGCAGCGCGCCGGCAAGAATCCGAAGCGCATCGAGCCGTTGGTGCCAGTCGACCTGGTTGTGGACCACTCAGTGCAAATCGACTACTTCCGGCAAAAGGATGCGCTGGACCTGAACATGAAGCTGGAGTTCGAGCGCAATAAGGAGCGCTACCAATTCATGAAATGGGGCATGCAGGCATTCGACACGTTCAAGGTCGTGCCACCGGGCGTGGGCATCGTGCACCAGGTGAACCTGGAATACCTGGCGCGTGGCGTGCACAAAAAGAGCGTGGACGGCGACACGGTCTATTATCCCGACACGCTGGTGGGCACTGACAGCCATACAACGATGATCAACGGCATCGGCGTGGTCGGCTGGGGCGTGGGCGGCATTGAGGCTGAGGCGGGCATGCTCGGCCAGCCGGTGTACTTCCTGACGCCTGACGTGGTCGGCGTTGAACTCAAAGGCCGGCTGCGCGAAGGCGTGACCGCGACGGACCTGGTGCTGACGATCACCGAGATGCTGCGCAAGGAGAAGGTGGTCGGCAAGTTCGTCGAATTCTTTGGCGAAGGTACCGCGTCGCTGACGCTGCCAGACCGCGCCACGATCGGCAACATGGCGCCGGAATATGGCGCGACGATGGGCTTCTTCCCGGTTGACAACAAGACGATCGACTACTTCAAGGGCACGGGCCGCACGAAGGAAGAAATCGCCGCGTTCGAGAACTACTTCAAGGCGCAGGAGCTGTATGGCATCCCAAGCGCCGGCCAAATCGACTACACGAAGACGCTGACGCTAGACCTGAGCACGGTCGCGCCATCGCTTGCCGGTCCCAAGCGTCCACAGGACCGGATCGAGATCGGCAACGTGAAGAGCACGTTCGCCGACCTGTTCTCGCTGCCGGTCGCGCAAAACGGTTTCGCGAAGAAAGCCGACGACCTGGGCAAGGTATACAAGACCACCGATGGCGTCGAGTTGAAGAACGGCGACGTGCTGATCGCCGCGATCACCTCGTGCACCAACACATCGAACCCGAGCGTGCTAATCGCCGCCGGCCTGCTCGCGAAAAAGGCCGTCGACGCGGGCCTCACGGTAGCCCCGCACATCAAGACGTCGCTCGCGCCGGGATCGCGGATCGTCACGGAGTATTTGAGCGCCACCGGTCTGCTGCCCTACCTAGAAAAGCTCGGCTTCACGGTCGCGGCGTACGGCTGCACGACCTGTATCGGCAACGCCGGTGACCTAACCGCGCCGCTCAACGAGGCAATCGTCAAGCATGATGTGGTCGCCGCCGCGGTGCTCTCGGGCAACCGTAACTTTGAGGCGCGGATCCATCCGAACATCCGCGCGAACTTCCTCGCCTCGCCGCCGCTGGTGGTCGCGTACGCAATCGCCGGCACGATCACACGCGATCTGATGACCGAGCCGGTCGGCAAGGGTAAGGGCGACCGCGACATCTACCTGGGCGACATCTGGCCGTCCAGCGATGAAGTGAACCAACTGCTCAAGTACGCGTTGGACGCGAAGAAGTTCAAGGAGGATTACTCGCAGTTGACCAAGAATGGCGATCTGTGGAGTCAGATCGAGGGCGCCGAGGGCCAAGTCTATAACTGGCCGAAGTCGACCTATATTGCCGAGCCGCCGTTCTTCGGCGAGCACTTCTCGATGCAACCGGCCAAATCGATCACGCCGGTCAAGAACGCCCGGGCACTCGGCATCTTCGGCGACTCGGTCACAACCGACCACATCAGTCCGGCCGGATCGATCAAGGAAGACTCGCCAGCTGGCCGCTGGTTGAAGGAGAACGGCGTGCAGAAGGCCGACTTCAACAGCTACGGCTCGCGGCGCGGCAACCACGATGTGATGATGCGCGGCACGTTCGCCAACGTGCGGATCAAGAACCTGATGATTCCGGCCAAGCCAGACGGCTCGCGGGTGGAAGGCGGCCTGACCATTCACCAGCCGAGCGGCGAACAGACGTCGATCTATGACGCCGCGATAAAGTACATCGCCGAAGGCACGCCGACCATCGTATTTGCCGGCGAAGAGTATGGTACCGGCTCATCGCGCGACTGGGCGGCCAAGGGCACGTACTTGCTCGGCGTGAAGGCGGTCGTGGCGCGCAGCTTCGAGCGCATCCACCGTTCGAACCTGGTGGGCATGGGCGTGCTGCCGCTGCAATTCGAGAATGAGGACAGCGTGCAGTCGCTCGGCATCACCGGCGAAGAGATCTACGACATTGAAGGTCTCACGGACGACTTCAAGCCACAACAGGAAGTCACGCTGGTCATCCGCGGCAAGAACGGCGTGAAGAAGGTGCCGGTGCTGCTGCGTATCGATACGCCGATCGAAGTGGACTACTACAAGCACGGCGGAATCCTGCCGTTCGTGCTGCGCCAGTTGCTCGCCGCCTGATGTGAGCTGCTGCCGGTGCCGCACCGCGCGGCACCGGCCCAACGAGAAATCGAGATGGTGACGCACCTATACTGCCCGAGCATCTCGTGTACTCGAAGCAGCTTGTTGGGCTCATGCAAGACAACAGCGCTACGCGTTCCACATCGCACGGCCGAATGCCTTCAATACCGAGGCACTCGAGCGAATCGGTGCGCTCTATCAAGTCGAAGCAGTCATCCGCGGCAAGCCTGCCGACGAGCGCGGCGCCTATCGCCAGTTGCACGCTAAGTCTTTGCTCGATCAGCTTCATACTTGGCTGAGCCAGATGCTTGCCACGCTCTCGCGTCAATCGGATACAAGCCGCGCCATTCTCTATGCGCTCAACCGCTGGAAGACGCTGACGCGCTACTGCGATGACGAACGACTTGAGATCGATAACCTGCCCGTTGAGCGCGCCCTGCGCGGCGTGGCTACCGGCCGGCGCACTACCTTTTCGCGAGTACCGATGTTTTAAAGTGGCAACCCTGTCTTCGCAGAGCGAATAGGGCGCCCGCCCTGATGACCGTGGAGCAGGCCACAACCCTTTCTCGCGCCAAGCGTTCGTCCAGTTCTAAACGGTCTTCTTGCTCACCTCTAACTGGGCCGCGATCTCGTGCACCCGTTGACCTGCGTCGAGCAGCAACAAGCCCTGCCCTCTGATCCGGAAGTCTTCATACGGATGCCGCAGCGCAAGCTCTCGCAAGGCTCGTTTCTCCACCTCGTTCAGTTCGCTGGTGCACTTCATCGGCAATGTCAGCTCGTTCTTCAGGTCACTGGCATCTGACTCTCATGCGAGTGCCGCAGATCGATCATCGCATCCAAGCGGCTACGAAAAAATCCGGTGTCCTACAAGAACTTGTCTGGCTCGCGCTCATCGGTGATATTTAAAACTCCTAGGAATTGCCCTTTTGGACTATCTTTCCGGCTATTGCACAAACCCTCGTTTGACTTCTGCGCCTGACCGCAACAGCATTTCAAACTCTTTTCAAGCTCGACTATTTAGCAACTGACTCAACATTTTTTCGTTATCGCGACACAATCTAGCGAGCTGCGGTATTTGCGCCTTGGCCGCTGCATAGCTGCCCAACTGGCCAGTGACAAACTTGCGTGGCGTCGGCTAAGCACGCAAGATCCGTCGGTTCTCACGTCTCGCCTCTGATGACAAGCAATTTGCGTGATGGATAGCAAGATCAGAATTGGGGTGCTTACCTCAGCGGCAGCACAAAATGAGTACCACGATCCCGGACCGGCTCATGCATCACTGCTCTCTGCTCGAGTTAGATGGGCATAGTTACCGACTCAAAGGGGCTAACAAAACCCTTGCATAAAAAACCAAAGAGCGTTAAATAACAACCTCATCCCGTTCCACAATGTAGAGGAATTTGCGCGACCGAACGTGGAAGGGTTTTTAACTGGCCGTCCGGACGGCCTCTTTCCTTCATTTATTCATTTTTTACTATTTAACAAATAGGAGTTAAAAATGAAAAAGGATTTTAAAAAGAAGGGTTTTACGAGTTCCCGCCGGAAGTTTATTTCTGATATGGCCATGTTATCTGCTTCGGGCATCGTTACTGGAGGGTGGTCGCCAATTTTTCAAATATCAGCCAACGCAAGTGAAATGTTGGTAAATTTCCCGATTGGGATACCAATTTATCAGCAGGCTTACGAGAACTGGAGCGGGGAAATATTTGTAGATAAAGTATGGACAGCGGCGCCTAAAACACCTAGCGACATCGTTTCCATTGTAAACTGGGCGAGATCAAATGATTATAAGATTCGTCCACGTGGATATATGCATAACTGGTCTCCGTTAATAATGAACTCGGATAGCAAGGCTTCTTCAGTCGTTTTACTTGACATGACGAAGAACCTGAATGCCGTATCAATTGACACGGCATCAAAACCAGCTCGAGTAACCGCGCAAACAGGCGTATCGATGGAGACCTTACTCGAAAAACTGGAAGCAGAAGGCCTAGGAATGACAGCCGTACCTGCTCCCGGCGACATTACGTTGGGAGGTGCACTAGCGATTGGTGCGCATGGCACTGCTGTGCCAGCCAAAGGAGAGAAATTATTATCAGGACATACCTATGGCTCTTTAAGCAACCTTATTCTATCGTTAAGTGCGGTAGTGTATGATGAAGCAAAGAGAGAATATATATTGAGGACGTTTTCCCGTGAAGAGGCAGATATTAGTGCATTCCTCACGCATATCGGACGAGCTTGCATTGTCGAGGTAACGATGCAAGTCGGGAAAAATCAGCGTTTACGCTGTCGGAGCTACGTTAATATTCCTGCCGATGAATTATTTGCAAAACCTATAATATCCAAGAGAACAACTGGATCGTTTCGCGATAAGATTTCTGCCAGGGAATTGTTTACAAAAACCGGAACATCCAAAAGAACAATTGAATCGTTTCTTGATAAATCTGGCAGAATAGAGATAATCTGGTTCCCATTTACAAGCAATCCATGGCTAAAAGTCTGGAGTATAAAACCAAATAAGCCATTATTCTCGCGCACTGTCACGAAGGCGAACAATTATCCATTTTCAGACTGGATTCCCACAGAATTATCTGATTTAATCAAGCGCATTGTCATTGACAACGAGGTAACTATTACTCCACATTTTGGCCAAAAGCAGTTGGCAATTACCACTGCAGGCTTGATTACCACGCATAGCCTGGATATCTGGGGATGGTCAAGAAACGTACTACAATACATTCGACCCAGCACACTGCGCGTTACTGCAAATGGCTATGCAGTCGTTACCAGTCGGGCTAACGTCCAGCGCGTCATTAGCGAGTTCGTCGAGAACTATCAGGAGCGCATTAATGCGTATCAGGAGCAAAGCCAATACCCAATCAATGGCCCGCTCGAAATTCGGGTGTCAGGGCTAGATAACCCGAATGATGTGAGCCCTAATAGTGTCACTGCTGCCCTGTCTATGCTTAAGCCACGCTTGGATAGACCCGATTGGAATATTGCGGTTTGGTTCGACATTTTGACTTTGCCTGGGACACCTCACGCGAATAAATTTTATCGCGAAACCGAACAGTGGATGCTTTCAAATTATGCAGGCTCCTATGCAACAATGCGACCAGAATGGTCTAAGGGTTGGGCATATACAGATTCGTCAGCCTGGGAGGATTACACGACGATTAGCACAACGATCCCGAATATTTATAGGGAGGGCCAAATCGATCAGGAGAAAGATTGGGATAAAGCTATCAGGACACTCAATAAATACGATCCTAACCGTATCTTCTCGTCGGCGTTGCTCGATAAGCTATTGCCTTCAGGAGTATAAATGATAGAGTTTCTGGAAATATAATGGGTGTTTTTGCAATAAGGTCGAAAGCTCGAAGCGAGCCGCAGACGTCGCACAGGACCGGCGAAACCGGTGTGGCTGTACCGGTGCGGCAATGGAAAGGCCCGATGCCACGACGTCGGGCTTTTTTGACTTCGCGCGCCTCAGGCGGCAACTGGCGACACGAGGATCTTGACATTCGTGTCCTTATTGTTGACCAACTCCTCGAACCCTTTGCTGACGATGTCAGACAGCGCGATGCGACCGGTAATCAGCGGCTGCACGTCGATGCACCCATCCGCAACATAGCGGATCACGTCGGCGAATTCGCCGTTGTAGGCTAGCGAGCCGATGACTGCCTTCTCGGTCGAGACGATCTCACAGAAGTTGAACTCGCTCGGCTCCTCAAAGATACCGACCATCACGCATTTGCCGGCCTTGCGGATGACGTCGATCGCCAGCTTGGCCGTGGTGCGATGGCCAATGCATTCGAACGACACGTCCGCGCCATAGCCACCAGTCAACGCGCGCACCTGTTCAATCGCGTCACCCTGACTTGGATCGATCACCGTCGTGGCGCCGACCTCCAGCGCCTTCTTCTTGCGCGCGGTGGACATTTCAAGCGCGATGACACGGCCGGCACCAGCGGTCTTAGCGGACATGATCGTGCACAATCCGATAGTGCCGGCGCCCACCACCACCACGGTCTGCCCGGCAATGCTGCCAGCCTTCTTCACCGCGTGCAGCCCAACGGCGAGCGGCTCGATCAGCGCACCGGCCTCGATCGGAAAATCATCCGGCAGTTTATAGAGCAATTCCGCCGGCACATTCACGTACTCGGCGAACGCCCCGTTGTTCATCAGGCCGGTGAACGCCAGGTTCTCGCAAATGTTGTACAGGCCCTGCTTGCAGTAGTAGCACGTGCCGCAGTGCTGGCACGCATCCGCCGTGACCCGCTCGCCGACGCGCCAACCGCTTACGCCGGCGCCGATCTCAGCGATCTCGCCACTGAATTCATGCCCGAGGATGCATTGGCCCTTCAGCCCGGTCAGCGGGTGAGGACGCTCGACCGGGATGAATACCGGTCCCGCCACATATTCATGCAGGTCGGAGCCGCAGATACCGCACCAGTGCACCCGAATCTTGACCCACCCTGGCGGGGGCGCGTCGGGAACCCGCACCTGCTCGACGCGGATATCCTTGCGGCCGCGCCAAACGGCGGCTTTCATGCTGGGTTGCTGTACGGGAGTTGTGTCGTTCACGATTGTGCCTCCATCCTAGTTGGGCGACGCTAAATCAACGAATGGGCCGGCTGGGCGCCACGCGTGCCGTATGCCGTATGCCGTATGCCGCATGCCGCATGCCGCATGCCGCATGCCGTGTGCCGTGTGCCGTGTGCCGTGTGCCGTGTGCCGTGTGCCGTGTGCCGTGTGCCGTGTGCCGTGTGCCGTGTGCCGTGTGCCGTGTGCCGCATGCCGTGTGCCTGCGTGCTATGTGCGCTACGCCTGCGTGCTGAGGTCTTAGCGCGCCGCGTCCGTTATGCCCGCATGCTTGCGCGACGGCCGTTACTTGTGCGCTAGTACGCCAATGCAGGAAAGGTGCCAGCCGGCGGACCTACGGCAGGCTCTTCCACGAGCGGCATGATGTGGCAGCACAACAGGCCCGCAAAAGGCGGTGTATCAAAGCAATTCGAAATCTGCCATGGCCGCGATGCTGCATCGCGCAATGCCGTCCAGCAGGACGCGGCAGGCCGCCGGCGGCCTGCGCCGAGACGCGGCGTCGCAGCGCACATGAGACCGTCGTCTCTGTCGTTTTTCCGTGCTTGTTTGGCCTTCCTCGCGACCGAAACCCATGGCAACGCGCTCAAGAGACGTGTGTATCAGGCAAGCGGCGCGGCATCGGCACGACGCGGGCCTGCTGCAGCATCGCAGAGGCGCCATGGCGCGAAAGCCCGCCTCCATGGACGACGGAAAATGTGCCGTCAGCCCCGATCGGGACTAAAATACAAGGTTCTCCGCACCTGAATTGGCACACCATGCGCTCGCGTATCGCTAAACGTCTCCCACCCGACGCCGACAAGCTGGTCGGACTGTCGCTCGCGCTTTTTGCGTCCGGCAGCCGCATCGAAGACCACTTCTGGGAAGCAAAGCTCGATGCGCTCATCGAAAAAATCATCCGCAATGGCAACCAGACGACACTAGATGCCGCTCTAGACCATCTGCAGCAAAACCATGCGGACGCCTATGGCGCCCTCGCTGACATGGCCGAGACCCATAGCGAATCGTTCCGCATCGAGCACGACGGTCAACCGTACGACGTGCTGTTGATCGCGGCGCCGGTGCTCACCTGGACGCGTTACATGATCCCGTCCGGCCCGCTGAAAGGCGACATCGTCGATGCGCTGCGTGCACAGTTGCAAGCGCACATCTTCGCGGCACGGGCGCGCATCGCGTTGGCGCCGTACCTGTACAGCATCGACCAATTACCGCGTCATCATGTCGAGACGTTCCGGCTCGCGCAGCAACTTGGCCAAGCGGCGCTGAGCGGCGGCACGATCAAGATGAATCTCGGCGACCTTCCGGAAACGTCGCCGATCCTCGCCGATCCACGCTTTCTGCTATCCGTGGTCGCCGCGCCGGCCGGCGAGCCACTGTTTCGCTGGCAGGAGGAGGAGAACGGCGCACGTGTCGAGCGCGGGCAATGCCTGGAACAATGGCGTGCACAAGGCGGCCCAAACCTATCGGGCGTGCTGCCCGGCTGCGAATTCGACTGCCTGCTGCCGGACGCGTATTACTCAGCTTGCCGCGACGCGGACGAGCAAATCCGCCCGCATACCGTGCGCACCGCAGTCAGGTATTTGGGCGATACGATCGGCGCTAAACCGGATGAATTGCGTGCGGTTGTCGCCGGCTTCGGCGAACGGCGCGTAGACGAATATCGAATCGCCTTCACCCGGCGCGGCAGCAACGACGTGATCTACGGCGTGGTATGGCCACTGTACGGCCGCGAGAACGGCGATCTCGGCCCGGATGACGACGTGCCGCCTGACGAGGATCCGGCCGGCGGCATGCTCGACGATGTCATCGGATTGCTTAAGGAAATCGGTGTCACCGATATCCGCCGTCACGCGGCACGATTTGAACCGGAGTACTGCGACGATTGTGGCGTGCCACTGTATGCCGACCCACTCGGCGAGATCGTGCATGCCGAAATGCCTGAGGATGCCGAACCAGCGCAACCTCACTTCCACTAAGAACTAAGACCCTCGTTTCTCCCGCCCGCCACGTGCGTCGCGTTATCGGCCGAAGCGCCGTCGCGACGCAGCCCGACTGGCCTTTTGGCTAATGCCGGCCGAAGGCTGTTCTTGCCATCATTGATCTCTGACGCCCGCCGCGCTGGCCAACGCGGCGGCGCGGTTGTGTGGACTCAGTCAGGGAGAAGTGGTCATGAAAGTCTGCTTGCTGAATGAGCAAGCCGAGAGGCGCGAAGGGCTGAAAACATTGCTGCGCCAGATCAATCGACATGCATCATTCTACGATGCACGTGACTGGCGGCAAGCGCAGCGCATACTGCAACATGCCTGCCCGGACATGCTCGTCATCGACTGGCAAGACGGGATGAACGTGCAGGATATCTTTGATCTCCGGCGCCATTATCCTAACCTGCCGATCGCGGCGTTAGTCGATGATGACAGCCCAACGCGGGTCAAATCGCTAGTCGACGCTGGCGTGCTCGGCGTCGTGCCGCGGCGCCTCAATCCGCGTCTCATCGTTCGCGCGTTTGAGATCGTGCTGCTGGGCGGGCACTACGTGCCGCCCAGTGGGCTGAATCTGCACACGCCCACCGTCGTGCCGATCAATGCATACGAGGACAGCTCGCTGAACCGAGCGGCCTGCCGGCGCCAAAGTGCGTCGCCCGGCCTACTGTCGCCGCGCCAGGAGCAAATCCTACGGCTCGTGCACATGGGTGCGACCAACAAAAGCATTGCACGCGCGCTGGGCATCAGCGAAGGAACGGTCAAGATCCATCTCGGCGCGATCTTCGAGAAGCTCGGCGCGACCAACCGCGCGGCTGCGGTGGCGATCTACAACGGCTGGCAGACTAGCGCGCTGGAAGTGCTGCGCGATGCGACCCAGCAGGCGCGGCAGCCGGTCTACGGCGAGGCCGGGCCGACGCCGCTGCGCGCGGCCACCCGCGAGCATCGGCGGCGCGACGCAGCCAATGGGCGCGACCACACAGTACTGCAAGCCGCGGAGCCGGACGGCGTGCCCTACAAGG